>NZ_AP014879.1:600000-1200000 GCF_002355735.1 Sulfuricaulis limicola
CGAAATCGGCCGGCGCATCAAGCGCGAGATCCGCGATGAACTGAAACTCACCGCGTCGGTAGGCATTGCGCAAAACAAATTTCTGGCCAAGGTGGCCAGCGAGGCCGGGAAGCCGGACGGTTTTCTCGAGGTCAATCCCGCAGGCGTGCAGGCCTTTCTCGACAGGCTCCCGGTGACGAAGCTGTGGGGCGTGGGCAAGGTCGGCGCACGCAGCTTGCAGAAACACGGCATCCACACCGTCGGCGAATTGCGCGCCAGCACGCCGGCGCTGCTGGAGGAGTTGTTCGGGAGCTGGGGTGAGACGCTGTGGGAACTGGCGCACGGGCGGGATTCGCGCCCGGTGATTCCGGACCACAAGGCCAAGTCCCTGTCGCACGAAACCACCTTCGCCGAGGACATCACCGATGCCGAGGCGCTGCGCGGCTGGCTGCTGGACCTGACGCGCCAGGTGGCCGCGCGTTTGCGCTGCAATCATCTGCGCGGGCGCGTCGTCATCGTGAAAATCCGCTTCGCCGATTTCCGCACCATCACGCGCTCGCGCACCTTGCCGCAGTCCACGGACGTGACGCAGGAACTGTGGGACACCGGACTGGCCTTGCTGCTGCCAAACCTTCCGCTGCGGCATCGCGGCGTGCGCCTGATCGGTTTCAGCGTGAGCGGGTTCGAGGGCGATGAATCACGGCAGGCGGACCTGTTCAGCGAACCGGCGCGGGCCAAAAACGTCCGGCTCGATACCGTCAGCGACTGGATCCAGGCGCGCTTCGGCGCGGCGGCGCTGACGCGCGCCGCCGAACTGGCTCACACCGCGGAATAAACCCCTGCGACGCTGCGCTCAGGCCGCGCGCCGCCTCTCGATCTTGGATGCCCGCATCAAGTGTGCACGCAGCTCCGGCGTGTCTTCATGTCCGTGGACGGTGATGGCGTGTTGCACGGCGGCTTCTATCAGTTCCGACTCGCTGTCGGCAAAGATGGCGACGGTGCAGTTAACCTCGCTGGGAAAATCTCGGCAGTCTATGAACTTCCTGATCATGGCTCCTCCATTTTATTGTTTCGAGTTTAACTTTCGGAAAAGACCAGCCAATTCAGGACCCCCCACATCCATTTCGTGAGTCCTTTACCAAGCTTAATCCTCGAGAGAGGTGTGTCAAGCAACACGGTCTCGTGTCCTCGGTGTTGTCCTGTGACTGAATGACGCGCGGGGCAGGGATGACAAACTGTCAGAATATTCGACACAGCTTGAGGACTTCAGGTCAAAATGCGTACCAACCAGCCGGACACACCAGCTCAGGGCGGGCAATCAGCTGCAGATGGCGCGGCGTTTCTCGATTTTAAAAAGCTGGCGCAGTCGTTCCCGCAGATCTGGCGTGTCCTTGCAGCCGTGGGCGCTGACGGCATGCTGGATCGCGGCCTGCAGCAGTTCCCCCTCGTTTTCGGCGAAGATGGCTATGGTGCACTGGACGCCCGGAACGTCGCGGCAATCAATGAATTTCCTGACCATGCCTCCCCCATGCGCGGCCGGGTTGACCCGGCATCGGGAACATAGACGCGAACAGGGTTAGTCTCATTCCATTTCAGGAAAAACGGGCGAGACCGAGGCCATTGAGGTCGATATCCGGGGAACGGCCCGAGATGATGTCGGCCAGGATTTTTCCCGAGCCGCAGGCCATGGTCCAGCCGAGGGTGCCGTGGCCGGTGTTGAGGAACAGGTTTTTGTAAGAGGTGGGGCCCAACAGGGGCGGATTGTCCGGCGTCATCGGCCGCAGCCCGCACCAGGGCTGGGCCTGCGCCGGGTCGCCGGCGCCCGGGAACAGGTCGGCCAGCACGTGCCGGAGGGTGGCGAGCCGCGAGGGCGGCAACGACAGGTCGTAACCCGCGAGTTCAGCGGTACCCGCGGCGCGCAGCTTGTCGCCGAGGCGCGAGACCACGACCTTATATGTAACATCAGTCACACTTCCGGCCGGTGCCGCCGCGGCGTTGGTGAGCGGCAGGGTGATGGAATAGCCCTTGACCGGATACACCGGCAGCCGGAGGCCGAGCGGGCGCGCGAGCAGCGGCGAGTAGCTGCCGCAGGCGAGCACGCAGGCATCCGCGGTCAGCACGCCCTGGTCGGTATGCACGCGCGTGATACGGTCGCCGTCGGCCTCCAGCCGCTCGATGCGGGTATCGAGCGCGAAGTTCACGCCCTGTGATTGAGCCAGCTTCGCCAACGACTGCGTGAACTGAAAACAATCGCCGGATTCGTCGCCGGGAAAATGCAGGCCGCCGATGATCTTTCCCTGCGACGGATGCAACGCAGGTTCCTGTGCGACGCAGCCGTTGCGGTCGAGCAGGCGGCAATCCACGCCCCATTGTTGGAGCAGGGCGGCATCGCGCATCGCATCATCCAGATCGCGCGCCGTGCGAAATATTTCAAGTATGCCGGTGGTGTGTTCGTCGTAACGGATACCGGTTTCCTGTCGCAGCGCTTTCAGGCATTCGTGGCTGTAGCGCGACAGCCGCAGCATGCGCTCGCGGTTGATCGTGTAGCGTTCGGAGGTGCAATTGGCGAGCATTTTGAACAGCCAGCGCCACATGGCCGGATCAAGGCGCGGGCGCAGCACCAGTGGCGAATGCGGGCGCAGCATCCATTTGAGCGCCTTGAGCGGAATGCCGGGCGCGGCCCACGGCGTGCCCGCGCCCCACGACACCTGGCCGCCATTGGCCTGGCTGGTTTCCAGCCCCGGTGCCGCCTGCCGGTCGACCACCGTGACTTCGTGACCCGCCTGCCGCAGATACCAGGCGCTGGTGACGCCGATCACGCCGCCGCCGAGGACGAGGACTTTCATGGGAGGTTGATGTAGCAATTAGTAGATTGTTGAAAAACGTATCGTCACCCCGGCGGAAGCCGGGGTCCAGAATATTAAAACCAAAGAAATCAGTATTAGACTGGATTCCGGCTTTCGCCGGAATGACAGATTCGGATGTTTTTTGGATTTTTTCAACAAACTGTTACTCATGCCAGGCAGTGAAACCGGCCACCGGCTCGCGCGCGGTGCGATAGTTGTTCACCGGCGCGTCGGCGTCGGGATAACCGAGCGCCATGCCGCAGACGAGGGCGCGGGTGTCGGGGACATTCACAATGTTGCGCACGATGTCGGGATACTCCGCGAGCGCGGCCTGCGGGCAGGTGGCGAGGCCGTGCCCGAGCGCGGCGAGCATGACGTTCTCGATGAACATGCCCATGTCGATCCATGAGCCTTTTTCCATGACGCGGTCGAGAAAGAACAGCAGCCCCACCGGCGCGCCGAAGAAGGAATAATTGTTGTTCCAGGCCTTGAGGCGCGCATCCTTGTCCTCGCGCCCGATTTTCATGGCCTGGTAGAGCGCCAGCCCGCAGGCCACGCGCCGCGACTTGTAGGGCTCGACCCAGTGCTTCGGATAATAGGAATAATCGGGATTTTCCGGGCGGCCGGCCTGGCGCTCCGCCAGCAGCGCCGCGCTGATTTTCCGTTTGGTTTCGCCCGTGACTACCACGACCTGCCACGGCTGGGCGTTGGTGCCGGAAGGCGCCCAGCGCGCGGTTTCCAGGATCGCCTCGACCGTGGCACGGTCCACCGGTTTGTCGAGATAGGCGCGCGTGGAGGCGCGGCGGCGTATCGCTTCAAGGACATCCATCGGCAGTCTCCGGGTAACGGAAGGTGTAATCCGTAATGTACCCTGATTGGGTCAGCGGAAGAATTCCCGGATACACCGCATAACGAAACAGCCCGGCATCTGCCGGGCTGTTTTTGGGAAAAACTGTTCGAATTAAATGTGGGAGGCGCTGGCGGTGATCGTCGGCGGGACGCGGCGCTCGGCCTTTTCCAGCCACTGCTGGATGCGGCGCGCGTCGCCGTAACGGCTGAGCTTGCCCCAGGAATTGAGCAGCACGATGGTGAGCGGCCGCTCGGCGATGGTGGTCTGCATGATCAGGCAATTGCCGGCCGCGGAGGTATAACCGGTCTTGCTGAGGGCGATGTCCCAGCTTTGGCGGTGCACCAGGCGGTTGGTGTTGCGAAACGCGATCTGCCGCCCCGAGGCTTGGTCGGTGACACGAAACGTGGGCGTGGTGGTCATGGCGTGAATCAGCGCATGCTTGTGCGTCTCGTTGACCAGCCGCACCAGATCGTTGGCGGTCGAGACGTTGCCGTTGTGCAGGCCGCTCGAATCCACATACCGCGTCTGCGTCATGCCGAGTTGCTGCGCCTTGGCATTCATGGCCTGGAACATGGCCTCTTCGCCACCGGGGTAGGTGCGCGCCAGCGCCGCCGCGGCGCGGTTGTCGGAAGCGCCGAGCGCGGCGTACAGCAGATCATGGCGCGTGAACACGCCATTGAAGCCCAGGCGCGATTTCGTGCCGCGCAGGCGGTCGCGGTCGTCGCGCGTGATCTTGATCGGTTCGTCGAGCGGCACGCCGGATTCGAGGATGACCAGCGCCGTCATGAGCTTGGTCAGGGAGGCGATGGGACGCTGGCGCTCGATGTTGCGGCCGTAGAGCATGACGCCCTCGCGGTCGTCCACGATCATGGCCACGCCGGATTGCAGCGTGAGCCGGTTGGGTTGGCCGTACTCGATAATTTCCGCCGCCGAGGTGTACGAAGCCGCCGGCTTGTTTTCAACCGGCGGAGTGACGTTGGCGTCCGAGGTAACGTGTGATGTGGCGAGAACAAGCCCGACGAGAGTCGCCAGGCCGACCAGAATCCTTGTCGGTTTCATCAAAATAACTACCCCTCCCTTTCGGTTTTTCGTTGCCACCACTTCATATTAGTAGTCTGTTGGCAGGACGCAACCTTAACCCGCCGGCACGGGTCTTGTGAAGCCGCGGGCAGGGGCGTATTTCCCCTCCCGACCGCCATTCATCGGTGGGGCCTCCCACCGATCGGCGGTTTCGGTCCCGGGCGGCGGCGGGTGTCGCTTGATACGGCGGGTCGGGGTTTATAAGCTGTGTCCGTCCTCTCCGTACCCATCACCGACAAGGAGCAGCATCATGGCGCATACCTATCACGAACTGAAGGAAATGACTGTCGCGCAGTTGCGCGAGATCGCCAAGGACATGACGCACGAGGCGGTCAAGGGCGCGACGCAGATGAACAAGGACCATCTGCTGAAAGGCCTGTGCACGGCGCTCAATATCGAGATGCACGAGCACCACGAGGTGGTCGGCATCGACAAGGCGGCGATCAAGATCAAAATCCGGACCTTGCGGAAAAAGCGCGATGAAATCCTGGCCACCAAGGAGCGCAAGGAACTCAGCGGCGTCCTGCGGCAGATTCACGCCCTCAAGCGCACCATCCGCCGCGCCACGGTCTGAGCGTTATTTTATTTCCGGGTGATCCGGAAGCACTGGTGGATTTTCGGATCGCGCTCGAAGTCTTTGGGGATGGTCTTGCGGGTGATGTCCTCGACATGCAGGCCGGCAAATGCCTCCCGTTCCATCTTGAAGCGGCGCAGATTGGTCGAGAAGATCAATACTCCGCCGGGTTCGAGCAGCGCCGCGGTGTCGGCAATGAGCGCTGCGTGATCGCGCTGCACGTCGAGCGTGTCCTCCATGCGCTTGGAGCGTGAGAAGGTCGGCGGGTCAAGGAAGATAAGGCCATAGCGCCGTTGCCGGTTTTCCTTGAGCCACACCAGCACGTCGGCCTGGACCCGTTCATGTTTGTTTCCCGCCAGCTTGTTCAATTCGAAATTCCGCTGCGCCCAATCGAGATAGGTGTATGACATGTCCACCGTCGTGGTGGCAACGGCCCCGCCGAGCGCCGCGTGCACCGTGGCGGTGCCGGTGTAGCCGAAGAGATTGAGAAAACGTTTTCCGCCCGCCAGCTGTCCCAGCATCGTGCGCGTATCACGATGATCGAGGAATAATCCCGTATCGAGATAATCGGTAAAGTTTACCAGGAAGCGGCAAGGTCCCTCGCGGACTTCATGAAACTCGCCGGTCTGGTCGAGTTTTTCGTATTGCGCCCCGCCTTTCTGGCGCTTGCGCACCTTGAAGAACATCTGCTCGCGCGGGATTTCCAGCACCAGCGGGATCACGCCGAGCGCGTGTTGCAGGCGCTGGCGCGCCTTGTCGGGGCTGATGGTGTCCGGCGCCTCGTATTCCTGTACGTGCACGTAACGCTTGTCCGACTCGTACACATCGATCGCGAGGTTGTACTCGTGCAGGTCGGCGTCATATAAACGATAAGCGAAGATTTCCTGGCGCCGCGCCCAGCGCCCGAAATGCTGCAAGTCCTTGCGCAGGCGGTTGGCGAACATCTCGGCGCTCGAGCCGGGGCGGATCTCGAACGGCTTCGGCGCGCGTTCGACCACGGCATTTTCCGGCGTGATCTCGAAGTGCAGCAGCTTGCATTCGATGGCGCCGTTGTAGAGCGTGTGCATCCTGCCGGCGCGCAGGCCCATGACCTTGCCCAGTTCGGGATTGCCGGTGAATACCGCCCCGCGCCAGCCGGGAAAACATTTCTTGAACTGCGTGCCGAGTTCCGTGTACAGCGCCGGCAGCTCGGAACCCGGGCCCAGGCGTTCGCCGTAGGGCGGGTTGGCCACCACGAGTCCGGTCGGGGACTGTTCCGGGGTGCAGTCACTCAGCTCACGTTGCTGCGCGACGATGAGATTGCCCAGTCCCGCGCGTTTGATGTTGTCGCGCGCGGCGCGGATCGCCAGCGGATCATGGTCGTAGCCGTGGATCGGTGGCAGCTGCGTGAGCCCGGTTTCGCGCCGCTGGTGGGCCTCGTCGAGCAGCCCCGCCCACACGGCGGCATCGTGCTGTTTCCAGCGGGTAAAGCCGAAGTATTCGCGCGCCAGCCCGGGCGCGATGTCGGCGGCGATCATGGCCGCCTCGATCGGCAGCGTGTCCGAGCCGCACATGAGGTCCACCAGCATGCCGCCCTGTTTGGCGATGGCGGGCCAGTTGGCGCGCAGCAGGATCGCGGCGGCGAGGTTTTCCTTGAGCGGCGCCTGCACCGTCTGCGTTCGGTAACCGCGCCGGTGCAGCGATTCGCCCGAGAGATCGAGACTGACCGTGGCTTGGTCGCGCAGCAGATAGACGTTGACCCGGATATCGGGCTGGGCCGTGTCTACTGACGGACGCACGCCGAACTCATCGCGCAGCTGGTCGACGATGGCGTCTTTCACCTTGAGCGCGCCGTAGTGCGAGTGGGTGATGGCCGATTGCGAAGTGGTGAGGTCCACCGCCAGCGTACCCTCGGCGGCGAGATGTTCCTTCCAGGCGATGGTTTGCACGCCGGCGTACAGTTCTTCCGGCGTGGGTGCCGGGAAACTGGCCAGGGGCAGCAGGATGCGGCTGGCCAGGCGCGACCACAGGCAGGCGCGATAACCGATGGTGAGTGCACCCTCGAACGCCACCCCGGCGCGGGTTTCCTTGACCATTTCGGCGCCGAGGCTGCGCAACTCATCGGCCAGGAGCGGTTCGATGCCCTTGGGACAGGTGGCGAAGAATGGGCGCGTGGCGGTCATGGGATGGGGGCGCATGTTACGTGCCCCGGTGTCTCTGGTAAATCTGTATGGTTGTTAGCCCCGGGATCGGGTGTGATAATCCTTTCATCGACAGCTGATTCCAGGTATTCGCTCATGGCGCGCATCGGTCTCGATCCGGAAGGCAAGGTGGTCAACGAGGTTTTCGCGCTGATCTACGCGCCGGGTCGCAGCCGTGACCGCTTTCCGGAGAATTGCGTCACCGTAATGGAATCCGAGGCCGCCGTGCTCGAAGGCGCTGACCCCAAAAAGAATCTTTATCCCGCCCGCGTCATCGGGCCGTCCCGCTCTTCCGAAGGCTTCCGGCTCTATTACCTGGTGTGCTGGCTGGACGATGAAGAATGATCTTCCGGAGATGATTATGATAAAAAACAAAAGGGCTTCCTCGCGGAAGCCCTTTTTATTTGCTATGCAAAACCGCCCGTTACGCTTCGAGCGTGCCCTTCATCACATCCAGCGCCTTCGATTCGATCTGACGAATGCGCTCGGCCGAAATGCCGTATTCCGCCGCCAGCTCATGCAGCGTGGGCTTGTCCTCATCCAGCCAGCGGCGCTGGATGATGTCGCGCGAACGCGCATCGAGCGTGGACAGCGCCTGCCGGAGCTGCGTGTGCCGCGAATCTTCCTGGTCGGACTGCGTGGCCAGCACCTCGGGGTTGTAGCGCATGTCCTGCAGGTAGCCGGCCGGCGCGGCGTGGAAATTGTCATCATCGGCGTCGTTGTCGGCGTCGAACGCGACGTCGAAGTGACTCATGCGGCCTTCCATTTGCTGCACCGCTTCCGGCGATACGTCGAGATTTTCCGCCAGCGCGTCAACTTCGCCGCGCGTCATCCAGCCGAGGCGATCGCGTGATTTGCGCAGGTTGAAGAACAGCTTGCGCTGCGCCTTGGTGGTCGCGACCTTGACGATGCGCCAGTTGCGCAGGATGTAGTCGTAGATCTCGGCCTTGATCCAGTGCACGGCGAACGACATCAGGCGCACCTTGCGCGCCGGGTCGTAATGCTTGACCGCCTTCATCAGGCCGATGTTGCCTTCCTGGATCAGGTCCGCCTGCGGCAGGCCGTAGCCGGAGAAGCCGCGCGCGATGCGCGCGACATAGCGCAGATTCGACAGCACCAGCTGCCGCGCCGCGTCGAGATCGTTGTGCTTGTGGTAGCGCCGCGCCAGTTTGCGTTCCTCGCTCACGCTGAGGACCGGCAGGGCATTGACGGCCCGCAAATAGGCCGACAGCCCCTTTTCGGGGTAGAGATTGATGGGCAATGTCAGTGCCTGGGTCATGGCCTGTGTCATGTTTGGGTACCTCCTGCTGCTCATCCTTCCGGGTTCTCTTGGGTAAAGAATTTTAGCACTCATGCCCTGTGAGTGCCAAACGGAGGAAAAGTTCGCTTGGTTACCGGTTCTATGGGGCGGATGCAGGGGAATTCAAGGAGTTTAGCGTGGTTCGATGGCCCGCAGGTGTCGGCCGACCGCCAGCCGTGAGCCCAGCCAGCCCAGCAGTCCCCCGGTCCCGATCAGGGCCAGGGTCGCCAGGAAGCCCAAGTTCTCGAGCGTGAACAGGCTGCCGTAGAGGCTAGCGAGGTGGTGTACCGGGCCGGACAGGAGCAGCAGGCCGAGGCCGATCAGCAGCCAGGCCAGGACGCCGCCGAACAGGCCCTGGAGCGTGCCACTGTAGAGGAAGGGGCGGCGGATGAAGGCATTGGTGCCGCCGATCAGCTTGATGAGCTCGATTTCATCGCGCCGGTTGAGGACCGCGAGGCGGATGGTGTTGCCGATGATGAGCAGCACCGCCACCGCCAGCCCCGCCGTCAGGATCAGCACGCCCTGCCGGGCCAGGTCGAGCATGGCGTAGAGCCGTTGCACCCATTCGAGGTCGAGCTGCGCCAGTTCGACCTCATTGTAGCGGCGCAGGTCGCTCAACAGCGTTTGCAGCGCTTCGGGGCGGGCGTGTTTGGCGGCCGGATGCACCACCAGCACCGGAGGCAGCGGGTTGCGCTCGAGCGCGCCCAGTGCCTCGCCGAAGCCGGAGAGCTTCTTGAACTCGGCCAGCGCCGCCTCGCGCGAGACATAATCCACCCAGGAGACTGCCGGCAGTTTACGGATTTTGTCGGAGAGTTTTTCGATGGCCGGTTCGGAGAGATCCTGCTTCAGGAACAGCGAGATCTGGCCGTTGTCCTCCCAGCCGCCGGCGAGGCGCTGCACGTTCTCGATGGCGACATAAAGCCCTGCCGGCAGTGCCAACGTGATGCCGATGACGGCGACAGTGAGAGAAGTGGCCACGGGCGTGCGCCACAGCTGGCCGAGGACGTAAAAGAAGACCTGCGCGTGACGCAGGAAATAATTCTTGATCACGTTTTGGCCCCCGTGTCGCGCGCGAGCTCGCCGTGATTCAGCTCGATGACGCGCCGGCGCGCGCGGTCGATGAGATGCAGGTCGTGGGTCGCGATCAGCACCGTCACGCCGTGGTGGTGAAAATCCAGGAACAGATCGAGGATTTCATCCGAGAGCGTGCTGTCGAGGTTGCCGGTGGGCTCGTCCGCGAGTAGCAACGGCGGCTTGTTGACCACGGCGCGCGCGATGCCGACGCGTTGCTGCTCGCCGCCGGAGAGCGTCACCGGCAGCATGCGTTCCTTGTCGAGCAGTCCGACCATCTCGAGCGCGGCGCGCACGCGCTTGGGGATCTCCTTGTCGTCGGTGCCGGTGACGATCAGGGGCAGCGCCACGTTGTCGTAGACGGTGCGGTCGAACAGCAGCTTGTGGTCCTGGAACACCACGCCGATCTCGCGCCGGAACCAGGGGATGCGCCGGCGCGGGAGTTTCGTCAGGTTTTTGCTGTTGACGGCGGCCTCGCCGCGCGTCGGGCGTTCGATGGCGGTGATGAGACGGAGCAGCGTGCTCTTGCCGGCGCCGGAATGTCCGGTGATGAAGGCCATTTCACCGGCCTCGATGCGCAGGTTGATGTCGCGCAGGGCGTCGAAGCCGCCGGGATAGCGCTTGAAGACGTGGATAAACTCAATCATGTCGCGGACGTGTCACGGGGCGGGCAGCAGCGCATCGACATACTCGGCCGCATTGAATTCGCGCAGGTCATCCATGCCTTCGCCTACGCCGATGAAGCGGATGGGCAGCCCGGTCTGGCGCGCCATGGCCAGCAGGATGCCGCCCTTGGCGGTGCCGTCGAGCTTGGTCAGCGCCAGGCCGGTCACGCCCACGGCCTCGCGGAAATGCTTGAGCTGCGACAGCGCGTTCTGCCCGGTGCCGGCGTCGAGCACCAGCAACACCTCGTGCGGGGCGTCGGGGCGGGTTTTATTGATCACGCGCCGGATTTTGCGCAGCTCGTCCATCAGGCCTTCCTGCGTGTGCTGGCGCCCGGCGGTATCGACGATGAGGACATCGGCCTTGCGCGCGACCGCGGCATTCATGGCGTCGTGCACCACCGCTGCCGCGTCGGCCCCGGTGTGCTGGGCAATGACGGGGATGTCGAGCCGTCCGGCCCAGGTCTTGAGCTGCTCGATGGCAGCGGCGCGGAAGGTGTCGGCCGCCGCCAGTGTCACCGTCAGCCCCTTGTTTTTGAGGTGGTTCGCCAGCTTGGCGATGGTGGTGGTTTTGCCCACGCCGTTGACGCCCACGACCATGATCACAAAAGGCCTTTCCGGGGCGATCGTCAGCCGCCGGTCACAGGGTTCGAGGATCGCCAGCATGCCCTGACGCAGCGCGCCGTACACGGCAGGCGCGTCTTTCAACTGCTTGCGCGAGACCTGGTCGGTGATACTGCTCACCAGGTGCCGGGTGGTTTCCACGCCGACATCAGCGGACAACAGCAGTGTTTCCAGTTCTTCGAACAGCGTGTCGTCGAGCGCGCGGTTCCCGAGCAGCAGATCGGAAAGCCCGCGGGTGAAGCTGCGCTGGGTGGCGGCCAGTTTGTCGCGCAGACGGCCGAACAGGCCGGTCGAACGGTTTTTTTCTGTCTGGCCTGATGGGTGCGACGGGCTCAAGCGATGATCCTGAATCGAAACTTTTTCGGTTGGGCGGCTCTAAGCTATGGCACAATATTACAAGAGAATCATTCAGGAAACCCCATGTCACATAAATTTTCATGGCTCCTGCTGTTGAGCCTGTGGCTGACAGCGTGCAATCAAACGCATGAAACCACCCTCGACAACGGCCTGCGGGTGATCGTGCACGAAGATCATCGTTCCCCCGTGGTGGTTTCGCAGATCTGGTACAAGGTCGGCAGCCAGGACGAGCCCAAGGGCCTCACCGGCATCTCGCACGTGCTCGAGCACATGATGTTCAAGGGCACGGCCAAACACAAACCCAACGAGTTTTCGCGCATCATCGCCGAGAACGGCGGGCGCGAAAATGCCTTCACCAGTTACGACTACACCGCCTACTTCCAGCAACTGGAAAAATCGCGTCTGCCGATCGCCTTCGAGCTCGAGGCCGACCGCATGCAGAATCTGGTCCTGACCGAGGAGGAGTTCGGCAAGGAGATCAAGGTGGTGATGGAAGAACGCCGCCTGCGTACCGAGGACCAGCCCGAGGCGCTGGCCAGTGAAAAATTCATGACCACCGCCTACGAAGCGCATCCCTACCGCAACCCGGTCATCGGCTGGATGGCGGACCTGCAATCCATGACGGTCAAGGACCTGCGCGACTGGTACGGCCGTTATTACACGCCCTCGAACGCCATCCTGGTTGTGACCGGAGACGTGCAACCGAAGGAAGTGTTCGCGCTGGCGCAGAAATATTTCGGGCCGGTACCCGCGCGCCCCCCGGCGAAGGTCGACGCCGTGACGGAACCGCCCCAGAAGAGCGAGCACCGCGCGCGCATCGCGCTGCCGGCGGAGGTGCCTTACCTGCTGATGGGCTGGCACGCGCCGGTGCATGCCTCGGCCGGGCATGGCGACATCGCGGAATGGGAGCCTTACGCCTTGAGCGTTCTGGGAGGCGTGCTCGACGGCGGGCGGGCGGCGCGTTTCGAACGCGAGCTGGTGCGCGAGAACAAGATCGCGTCCAGCATCGACCTGGATTATTCGGCTGTCTCGCGCTCTCCCGCCATGTTGCTGATCGAGGCCACGCCGGCCAACGGACACACCGCCGAGGAACTGGAACAGGCCATCCGCGCCCGGATCGGACGCGTACGGGACGAACCGGTATCGGCCGAAGAACTGAAGCGCGTGAAGGCGCAGGTGGTGGCGAGCAATGTTTATTCGCGCGACTCGGTGTTCTATCAGGGCATGCAGATCGGACGTTTGGCGGCGGTCGGCCTCGACTGGCGCCTGCTCGATGACTACGTGAAAAATCTCAATGCGGTGACGGCGGAACAGGTGCAGACGGTGGCGCGCAAATACCTCGTGGACACGAACCTCACGGTCACCATTCTCGACCCGCAACCGATGGACAAGAACAAGCCGCGTCCCGCCCCGCGCATGGGAGGCAGCCATGTTCGATAGAAATTGGATTTTCTTCCGACTCCCCCTCTCCCGCCTTCGCGGGAGAGGGCAAGGGGAGAGGGTGGCAAACACAGGGATAAGAAAGTGTCTCAAGGCATCGATACTGGTGCTTTGTCTTCTCGCCTTCGTTCCTCAGGCCTTCGCCGGCCCCAAAATCCAGCACTGGACCCTGGGGAACGGCGCACGCGTCTTTTTCGTCGAAAGCCGCGAGTTGCCCATGTTGCAAGTGCGCGTGGTGTTCGACGCCGGTTCCAGCCGTGATCCCGCGGGTAAGGCGGGCCTGGCCAACCTGATGGCCGCCATGCTGGATGAAGGCACCGACGGCCTTAGCACGGACGATATCGCCGGCCGTTTTGAGGGCGTGGGCGCTGAATTCAGCGCCGGTGTCGATCGCGACATGGCCAGCGTGAATCTGCGCAGCCTGTCGGACCCCAGCTTGCTCGACCCGGCGCTCGACCTGTTCGCGCAGATCCTGGCCAAGCCCGCGTTTCCGGCGGAAAACCTGGAACGCCTGCGGGCGCAGGTGCTGGTGGCGTTGCAGAAAGACGCGCAATCGCCGGGCGCAATCGCCGAGAAGGCGTTTTATCGCGAGCTCTACGGCAAGCACCCTTATGCCGGCGACCCGCCGGGGAACGAGAAAAGTCTCACATCGATCACACGCGAGGACCTGCTGGCTTTTCACCAGCGCCATTATGTCGGCGCCAATGCCTGGGTGGTGATCGTCGGTGACGCGAGCAGGCGCCAGGCACAGGGTATCGCCGAGCGTGTCGTCGCAAAACTGCCGGCCGGCAAGGCGCCGGATCCGTTGCCACCGGTGCGCATGCTCGACGCCGGCTGGCAGAAGCACGTGGATTTCCCCGCCACCCAGACCCACATCAACATGGGGCATCCGGGTGTGCAGCGCGGCGATCCGGATTATTTTCCGCTGTACGTGGGCAACTACATTCTCGGCGGCGGCGGGCTGGTGTCGCGCCTGTCGGTGGAGGTGCGCGAGAAGCACGGGCTGTCGTACAGCGTCTACAGCTATTTTTATCCCTTGCGTCTGCCCGGTCCATTGTTCATCGGCCTGCAAACGAAAAACACCCAGCGCGATCAGGCGCTCAAGCTGGTGCGCCAGGTCATTGCGGATTTTGTCGCCAAGGGTCCGACGGACCAGGAGCTGGAGGCCGCGAAGAGACACCTCACCGGCAGCTTCCCGTTGCGGCTCGACAGCGACGGCAAGATCGCCGAAAACCTGGCGGTGATCGCCTTCTACGGCCTGCCGCTCACGTATCTCGATGAATTCATTCCGCGTATCGAGGCCGTGACGGCAGAGCAGATCCGTGACGCCTTCCGGCGTCGCGTGCATCCGGATCAAATGGTGACGGTGACCGTCGGTGGCGCGCGCTGAGCGCAAGCGCGCGCGCCGCATGCCGGCCGCGCCCGCCGCCGGACCGAAGACAGTTTCCGCAAAACCCAAGTCATCCTATCCGCGCAAGCTGCGCATCATCGGCGGGCGCTGGCGCGGGCGGCGCCTCGACGTTTCCGAATCGGAGGGTTTGCGCCCCACGCCCGATCGCGTGCGTGAAACGCTGTTCAACTGGCTGCAACCCTATATCGCGGGCGCCAGCTGCCTCGACCTGTTCGCCGGTACCGGCGCGCTGTGCCTGGAGGCGCTCTCGCGCGGCGCGGCGGGCGTGGTGATGATCGAAAAAGCTCCGCTTGTCGCGCAACGTTTGCGCCAGCACGTGGAACGGCTGGAGGCCACGGGGGCCGAGGTGGTGCTGGCCGATGCCGTGGATTTTCTGCGACGAACCCCGCGGGCATTCGATATCGTTTTTCTCGACCCGCCCTTCAAGAGCAATCTCATCGCCGACTGCGCGGCGCTGGTGGAGGCACACGGCTGGATCAGGCCCGGTGGGCTGATTTATGTCGAGGCGCCGAGCCGGATGAGTGAACTGGCGTTGCCGGCGACATGGGAGCTGATTCGCAGCAAAAAGGCCGGGCAGGTGGGGTATCATCTGGCGCGAAAGACCGCATGAGCCCTGGGTGTTCTTGATTTCCGTCAATGAGGCGGCTATTGGCAATGATAAGCTTGGTTCCATTCCGAGGGGCTGAATGAAAGTCGTCGCGCTGTATCCCGGCACGTTTGACCCGATCACCAACGGCCACACGGATCTGGTGCGCCGCGCCGCGCGCCTGTTCGACGAGGTGATCATCGCGGTGGCGGCGAATCCGCAGAAGCAGCCGCTGTTCAACCTTTCGGAACGCGTGGAATTGGCGCGCACGGTGCTGGCTGACGTCAAGGGCGTAAGCGTCACCGGTTTCGACAACCTGCTGGTCGATTGCGTGCGGCAGCACAAGGCCAACGTGATCCTGCGCGGATTGCGGGCAGCGTCGGATTTCGAGTACGAATTCCAGCTCGCGGGCATGAACCGGCGCCTGGCGCCGGAAGTGGAAACGGTGTTCATGACGCCGTCGGAGCAGGAGATGTTCATCTCGGCCTCGCTGGTGAAGGAGATCGCCCTGCTGGGCGGCAACGTGTCGCAATTCGTGGACGCGCGCGTGGCGGCTGCGATGGTGGCGAAAATACGTTAAGATGACAGTGTTTTAACCGTATATTTAACAGGTATTTTATGTCTTTGCTGATTACCGACGAGTGCATCAATTGCGACGTGTGCGAGCCCGAGTGCCCCAACGGCGCGATTACCCAGGGCGAGGAGATCTACCAGATCAACCCCGACCTCTGCACCGAATGTGTCGGCCACTACGAGACCTCCCAGTGCGTGGACGTCTGCCCGGTGGATTGCATCATTCCCGATCCCCATCACGCGGAATCCAAGGACCAGCTGCAATTGAAATATCAGGCGCTGATCCTGAAGACGGCGTAATTGGATTTTTTGTTTTTCGAAAAGGGCGGCCATGAGCCGCCTTTTTATTTTGGGTTTTATTTATATCGAGCGGACTCCGTCTCTATAACTTGCTGTCATTCCCGCGATAGTGCTCTTTGTCGTCATTCCGGCGAAAGCCGGAATCCAGGAAATAAATACTCGAGCGGGCTGCGCCCGCGTTATTTGAATCTGGGATGCTCCGCCCCCGACCCAGGGTGACTTTCTTTGCTCGTGCAAAGAAAGTCACCAAAGAAACACGTGGCCCCGGAGCGCGCGACAGCCCCCTCCGTTCCTCGCCCGAGCGGGCGCTCGCCAACTCGTCGGCCGCATAAAACGCGGCTCGACTCAAACAGGGGCTCGCTTGAAAGCTCCCGCTCGGGCTGCGGTACTCGGCGCGCGCTACGGGGCCTAAAAAACCTCCCTATAAGTGGCTTCCCTGCAAACGATGAGCTGGGTGTTGAAAAAATCTCCGCGTATCGGTCTGAGGTGGGTTGCTCACCTCCCCGTATGGCGCGCCCGAGCATCGCAGCCGGTCCCGGAGTAGTCGCGCGCCCCGTGTTCGAGCCCGAGGCGCGTTGTTTGCGCCCGGCGAGTTGAGGCGCGCGCCGGGACCGGTGAGAAGCGCAGGGGGTATTCGCGCCATCCGGGGTGTGTTTCTTTTGGTTACTTTTCTTTGCACAAGCAAAGAAAAGTAACCTGCCGTGGGTCAGCCACCCACAAGCAATACGCGGGAGAAGCCCGCTCCATAAATACGAACTGCGCGCTTCGCGCGCGATAGTTTAATATTCACCCATCATGTTCCATCTAACTCGCCTGCTAATCATTCTCCTGCTGTTGCCCCTGGCAACAACATATGCGGCGGAGCCGCGCCCGCCGCAAGCGGCCATCGCCAGCGCCCACCCGCTGGCGACCGGGGCCGGGCATGAAATCCTGGCGCGCGGCGGCAATGCCTTCGATGCCGCGGTCGCCGTCGCTGCGGCACTGGCTGTGGTCGAACCCTGGAATTCCGGTCTCGGCGGCGGCGGATTTTTCCTGCTGCATCGCGCGCGCGATGGCTTCGAGACCATGATCGACGCGCGCGAGCGCGCGCCGCTGACCGCGACGCGCGACATGTATCTGCGCGACGGCCGTCCGGTGCCCGCGCTTTCCATCGACGGCGCGCTCGCTGCCGGCATCCCCGGCACGCCGGCGGGGCTGGCGCACTTGGCCAAAAAATACGGAAAACTCGGTCTTGACCAGTCGCTGGCGCCCGCGATCCGTCTGGCACGCGACGGCTTTCCGGCAACGCCGGCGTATTCAAAAATTCTTCTGCGCCAGCACATGCGCCTGACCGACCAGTTTCCAGAAACCGCGCGCGCCTATCTGAAAGAAGAACTGATCCCGGCCCCGGGCGATATCGCGAAACAGCCGGAACTGGCGCAAACCCTCGAGCGTCTGGCGCAAAAGGGACAGGCCGGGTTTTATGCCGGAGTCACGGCCGAGCGCCTGGTGCAGGGCGTGCGCGCGGCAGGTGGCATCTGGAGCATGAAGGATCTCGCCGAATATCGCGTGATTGAACGCGCGCCGGTGCGCGGAACTTACCGCGGCGTCCGCGTGACCTCGGCGTCGCTGCCTTCGTCGGGCGGCGTGGTGCTGGTGCAGATGCTCAACCTGCTTCAGGGCTTCGATCTGGACAGCATGCCGAAGGCGCAGCGCGATCACACCGTGATCGAGGCCATGCGCCTGGCCTATCGCGACCGCGCGCGTCATCTCGGCGATCCGGATTTTGTGCGCGTGGACGCGGCGCGCCTGCTCGATCCCGCCTACATCGCCAAACTTCGGGACGAAATGCGCCGGCCGGAACCGGCATCTGTCGGTCCTCCCGCCAAGGCCGCGGGCGGGGGCGCGAATACCACCCATTTTTCAATCATCGACCGCGAGGGCAACCGCGTGGCCGCCACGCTGAGCCTGAACACGCCCTTCGGCTCCGGCTTCATGCCGCCCGGCACCGGGGTGGTGCTGAACAACGAGATGGATGATTTCGCCGTCAAGCCCGATGCCCCCAACACCTACGGCCTGGTGGGCGGCGAGGCCAATGCCATCGCGCCGGGCAAGCGGCCGTTGTCGAGCATGACGCCGACGTTTCTGGAAACCGACGACGCCATCGTCGTGCTCGGCACGCCCGGCGGCAGCCGCATCATCAGCATGGTCTTGCTCGCCACGCTCGAATTCGCGCACGGCCATGGCGGACCGAAAGAATGGATGAGCCTGCCGCGCTTCCACCACCAGTATCTGCCCGATGCGGTGACGCACGAGGCGCATGCCTTCGATGCCGGTGAGATGCGCG
This sequence comes from Sulfuricaulis limicola, assembly GCF_002355735.1. Lineage (GTDB taxonomy): Bacteria > Pseudomonadota > Gammaproteobacteria > Acidiferrobacterales > Sulfurifustaceae > Sulfuricaulis > Sulfuricaulis limicola. The sequence goes on from NZ_AP014879.1 coordinate 618,160, forward strand.
CATTGCAGGGCTTCGGGCACCGGCTCGATGCCGTGCGCGGCAGCTACGGCAACATGCAACTGGTGTCGTGGTACAAGAAAACCGGCAGGCTGGAAGCGGCTTCAGACCCGCGCGGCGAGGGCGGCGCGCAAGTCAAATAAACCGGATTTTCTATTCGAAGGTAAATCCCTTTTCCCGGAATAGGCGCAGGCAGATGTCCACCGCCTGCGGATCGTAAAGCACCCCGCGGTTCTGGCTGACCTCTTCCAGCGCGGCGTCCAGTCCGAGACTGGGGCGGTAGGGGCGGTGCGAGGCCATGGCTTCGACCACGTCGGCCACGGCCAGAATTCTCGCTTCCAGGCAAACCTCATCGCCTTTCAAACCTTGCGGGTAACCGGAGCCGTTCAGGCGCTCGTGGTGTTGCAGGATCATTTTCGCCACGTGCCAGGGAAACTCGATACCCTTGATGATCTCGTAACCCACCTGCGGGTGGGCCTTGATCAGATTGAATTCGGCCTCCGACAGTTTTCCGGGGCGGCTCAGAATTTCGGCCGGCACGTAGATCTTGCCGACGTCGTGGATCAGGCTGCCCATGTAGATGCCTTCGACGGCTTCCTGCGGCAAGTGCATATCCTGCGCGATCGCGTGCGCCAGTTTGGCGACCTGACGCTGGTGCCCGGCGGTGTAGGGGTCGCGCTTCTCCAGCGCCGAGCCGATGGCCTCGACGGTTTCGAGCAGGGCCTTCTGCATGCGCGCGGCGTTCTGCCGGTTTTCCTCCATGGCGTATTCGCGCTCGGCCTGGTTGCGCAAGGCGACGATGCCGTAGGTGAGGTCGTCGGCCAGTTCCATGAGCAGCTTGACCTCCTCCTCGTCGAAGGCGTCGGCCTCGGATGCGTAGATGGAGAGCACGCCCATGACCCGGTCGCCGTCACGCAACGGCAGGGCGGTGCACGAGAAGAAGCCGCGGCGCAGTGCCTCCTCGCGCGGCAGCAGCGCCGCCGAGGTTTCCTCGATATTGTGGATGCCCTGGCGGATGCCGGTGCGCACGGCCTCGCCGATGGGATTGCGCCCGAATTCGTCGTCGGCCCAGCTGAAGCGCAGCGCGTCGAGGAAGCCCGTCTCCGCGCCGGCAAAGGCCATGGGACGCACCGTTTTGTGCTCATCGTTTTCGGCGTAACCCACCCAGGCGAATCGGTAGCCTCCGGTATGCACGATCACCTGGCAGATGGCGGCGAGCAGCTCCTGTTCGTGCATGGCGTGCACCAGCGACTCGTTGCAGGCGCTCAGGGTTTTCAGGGCGCGATTGAGCTTGCGCAGCGATTCGTCGGCCGCGCGCATTTTTTCCTCGGCCAGCTTGCGCGCGGTGATGTCGCGCGCATTGACGACGACGCCGCTTACCGGGGATTCGTTGAGGAAATATTTTCCGACGCTTTCAAGATGGCGCCAGACGCCGTCCCTGTCCTTGAAGCGGTGTTCAACATGTTGTGCAACGCCGGGATTTTCTGCGGCACGTGCCAGTGCATTCTTTACCCGGGGAAGGTCATCGGGGTGAATCAGCGCGGATATATTCTGGCCGATCAGTTCGTCATCGCCGTATCCCAGCACGCGTCCGATTGACGGACTGGTGTAACGCACGCCCCCGTCACAGTCGAGCAGCGCGGTGATGTCCGAGGAATTCTCGATCATCGTGCGGAAGCGCGCCTCGCTGTTGCGCAGGGCCTGTTCCATGGCGCGCTGTTCGGTGATGTCAATGCCGGTGGCGAGCACGTATTGCACGCCCCCGTTCTCGCCGGTCAGGGCGGTATTGGACCAGCTAATCAGGCGGCGGCCACCATCCTTGGTACGCCAGTAATTTTCATGCTCGTTGGGGAACATGCCGCTGCGCAGGTTGTTGAAGACGGTGCGCACCGAATCCAGTTCCTCGGGCAGGAGCAGGATGTCCCAAACCGGCCTGTCCTGAACATCCGCGAAGGAATATCCGGTCGCTTCTTCGCAGGCGTGGTTGAACCGGATGATGCGGCCCTCGTGGTCGAGTACCAGCACCAGCGCGCCCAGCGTATCCATGACGGTCGCGGTGAAATCGCGTTCCTGCTTGAGCGATTTTTCCATGTGCCGGCGCTCGGTGACGTCGGTCATGATATGCAGCGAGGCGAGATATTCACCGGCGAGGTTACGGAGCGTAAAGAAACGACAACGGTATGTCTGTCCCGTCTCCAGCGTGAGATCTTCCTCCGCTGTATCCAGTTTTTCGGAGAGAATCAATCTGCAGCATGAAAGCGGCCCGTCGTGCAGCGGGAACATCTGCCAATATGGCCGGCCGATGACCTGCCTGATGTCCATGCCGGCCATTTCCGCATACGCGCGGTTGGCGCGTACGACGCGACCCTGGTGGTCATGCATGAAAATGGGATCGACGATGGCGTCGAAGATTTCCACCCAGCCATGGTGGATGTGCTCGATATGTTCTTCCCTGGTCGCCAGCGCGCGCAACTGGGAGGAGAGTGTGGCGCGGCTTTCATCGAGTTCGCGGATTTTGTGCTGCAGGTCGGCGATGCGGCCCTCGTAATCCAGCGTGCGGGCGCTCAGCGGGGCCGGGTCGCGCATACCGGCGCTCGCGCCCGCCGCGCGGCGCGCTCGCGCCACGCCGGGAGACTTGCGCCGGTCGTCATGTTCTGTGCCCTTGGCCCGTTTCATGGTCCCTTGAATTTCCGCCGTTGCGAGTAAAAAGCATGCAAGATTCCTGCCTTGATGACAGGTGACAGGCTTGCCGGCGTACTGGACGAAGGAACTTTGCCAAAGAGCCGACAGGGAGGAAAAAACCTGCCAAAACCCTGAATTTCAAGGATAGCCGCCGGGACAGCGACGGCAAGGAAGCGGTAACAGCCGAGTGAATTACTGCGGAATTGGTGGAATCAGGCGGATTCGTGAGCCGCGGCGCGCTCTTCCCCGGATTTATCGAAGTTGATGACCTGCATCACCGCCTGAACGCGGCTTTCCAGGTTCTTTTCCTGTTCGCGGATGCCGTCGCGAATCTGCTCCAGTTCCTGCACCCGCTCTTCGAGCGTGTCGCTCGCCTGGTGGATGCGCTTGATGGATTCGAGCCGCCGGCGCAATTGCACCTGGTGCTCGCGCACCTGCGATTCCATCGGCGACATGATGGTCTTGAGCCAGTTGTCGGCGTCGCGGTTGGCCATCTTGTAGATGGCGCGCACCTTGGCCACGGAGGATTCGAAGAATTTGCGCGTCAGCGCCCGTTGCTCGGTGAACACCAGCGACACGCCTTTCATGTACTGGTCGTGCCGGTCCTGCAGCCGCTTGATTTCGCGCAGGTAGCGCGTGACCGAGAAAGCGCCCGGCTTGATGTTGCCGAGGCCGTGCTCCTCCTGAAATTTCTTGTACACGCCTTCCATCATGGCCTTGATTTCCTGGGCCTGCTTGGCGGCCGCCTCCATGGTCTCGCGGGCGTGTTTGAAGAAATTGTCCATGCAGGTCGTGAGCCCGGCCGTGGTCAGACTGGTTTCCATTTCCTTCTTGGTCTGGGCGATCTGGGTGTCGAGGTTTTTCAGGTTCAGGTGCGTGTACAGCACGTTGGTCTGTTGCGAGAAAATGCTGCGCGTGGCCTGGAAGCGCTGCAGGCTCTTCTCGAAAACTTCCTTGTCGGCCTTGACCTTCTTCATCATGTGCTCGATGACGTCCATGTTCTTGCCCGACAGGCCGCCGAGTTCATCCATGTGCTCGTACACGTTCTTCGTGCGCTGCGATATGATCAGGCGCATGGCCTTGATGACGTCCTCCATGTCGCCGCTGATGTTGTCGCGCACGATCTCGCGCTTGGCCGGGACGATCTCGCTGCCGAGCGCCTGCTCCAGCGCCAGGATGCGCGAGCGTTCGAGGATTTTGTCATCCTTCTTGACCTTGCCCAGCAGCGCCTTCTGCGCCGATACCGGGAATACGTTTTGTTCCGGGATGGCGAGATGCTTCGCCGTATCGCGGATCTGGCGGTCGATTTCGCGATTCACTTCGTTCCAGTCGCGCAGCTCGTCCCACAGGCCGTCAATCTTGTTCAGCACCACCAGGCGGCCCTTGTTCGGGCTGTCCTTGCGCACGCCGATGTGGTCGTGCCACACGTCGATGTCGGATTTGGTCACGCCGGCGTCGGCGGCGAGAATGAACAGCACCGCGTGCGCCGACGGCAGCATGTTGAGCGTCAGTTCCGGCTCGGCTCCGAGGGCGTTGAGGCCGGGCGTGTCGAGAATGACCAGTCCCTGCTCCAGCAGCGGGTGCGGGATGTTGATGATGGCGTGACGCCATTTCGGGATTTCCACCAGGCCGTCCTCGGCGAGGCGCATGCCGGTCTGGGATTCCTCTTCGGCCACGTGGAAACCCATGGTCTGGGCCTCCTCGCGTGCGACGTGCTTGACCTCGGTGATGTGCTGCAGCGTCTGGATCATCTTGTCCGGTGACTTGGTGTCGAGCGACAGCACCTGCCACTCCTCCGGGAAGCCGCGGAACTCGGTGATGGTGGTGCCGGTCTTGCGGGTTTCGATCGGCAGCAGGCGCAGGCTCGGCTCGCTGCCGTGTTCGTACATGACTTCGGTCGGGCACATGGTGGTGCGGCCGGCGCTCGACGGCAGAATACGCTGCCCGAAGTTGGCGAAGAAAATGGCGTTGATCAGTTCGGACTTGCCGCGCGAGAACTCGGCCACGAAGGCGACATAGAGTTTGTCGTCGCGCAGCGTGGACAGCACGTGTTCGAGACGCTGATCGACCTGGGTATCGCTCAATTCCTGCTGTTGCAGCCAGGACTTGAGTTCGGTGACAGCGGTGGCCAGCGACTGGCGCCAGCTGCTGTAGGCCTCGAAATGCTGTTCCAGATTCCGGGTTGGATTGGCGGACTGCATCCTAGAAATATAGATTCCCTTTCGGGAAACTCCTCCCTTTTGGCCTGATTTTTCGCACTTTTTCGGGGCCTGCTGGCTGCACAATGCGAAAAACCAAGCCCATTCAACAGGTTCGCTAAGTTACATACCTTGATACCTTAAGTCTAGCCTAGCTCTGACATTTTGGGCAGAAAAACGCGCTGCGCTGCCCCAACCGTTTCGCTTTGATGGCCGTGCCGCAAACTAGGCAGCGCTCGCCGCCACGCCCATAGACATTCAGCGACAGCTGAAAATATCCGGGTTCGCCGCGGCCGTTACGGAAGTCGCGCAGGGTGGTGCCGCCGGCTTTCAGGGCGCGGTTCAGCGTTGCCCGAATGGCCTGGGTCAGCCGCGCATACTGGTCCTTGCTGATACGCCCGGCCGCGCGCATGGGGCGCAGGCCGGCGGCGAACAGCGCCTCGTTGGCGTAGATGTTGCCGATTCCGGCCAGCACCCGGCTGTCGAGCAGGAAATCGCGGATGGCGCGTTTGCGCCGGCGGGATTTTACGAACAGGTGATCGCCGCTGAAATCCGCCGCCAGGGGTTCAGGACCGAGATCGCGCAGCAGCTTGTGTTTTTGCGGGTCGTCACGAGTCCACAGCAGGCAACCGAAGCGGCGCGGATCGTGCAGGCGCAGGCAATCGCCGTTGTCGAGCACGATGTCCACATGGTCATGGATGTTCGCCGCTTGCGTGCAGGGCGCGACGCGCAGGCTGCCGGACATGCCGAGATGGAGAATCGCCGCGCCGGCGTCGGTGGCGAATAACAGATATTTTCCGCGGCGCGTGACCGAGCGAATCGTCTGTCCGGAAAATTCCTGCACCAGTTTCGGCGTCACGCGCCAGCGCAGCGCCGGGTTGCGCACCACCAGCCGGACCACGGTGCGGCCGACCGTGTGCGGTTCGATGCCGCGGCGAGTGGTTTCAACTTCAGGGAGTTCCGGCATTATTTATATGAAAATGAAACCGCAGATGAACGCTGATTAACGCAGATTGGAAGCAAAGGTGGTTTTTAAATCTGCGTTCATCTGCGGTTACAAATTATTACTGTAAAGAAATGCTCAACAGGCGCTTGCCAGCGTCTTCGGTCAAGTGGTATTCCAGATTTTCATCCTGGCGGTACAGAACGAAATCCGGTTTGTAGGCAAGTATGCCGAGCGCCAATTTTTCGGTTTTGTCGTCGCGTATCGTAGTGACTTCGATCCGGTCGAGAATCTCCTTGCCCGAATATTTCTCGACGCCGAGGGCGCGCGCGTTCTGCCACTCGGCGGCGAACTCGTTGAGCCGGTCCGAGGTCAGCCGCTTGTCCGGCGGCTGTTTGTGCCACGCGCCGTCTTGTTGCGCCAGGGTGAAGTCGGGCAGCCTGATCGCGGTGAGCTTGCGTTGTTCTTCGAACAGACGGCTGTCGATGAAATTGGTATAGGGATAAACCGCGCTGGCCAGGTAATGGGCGGGGATCAGCACGATCTCGTTGTTGTGCAGGACATAGATCCGGTTGTTGAGCGGATGCAGGGAACCGAAGGCGATTTCCGCGTCACCGTAGCGTACGTGCGACCGCGGCCGATCCAGGCCGAATTTGGCGAGGTCCTGCCCGCCCGCGGAAAAGCGCGTCTCGCCCGGGGCCGCAAGAATGCGCAGCAGGCTCTCGACATTGAACGGGTTGGCGCGTGCCTGCACCGGGCCCGTGAGCCTCCATTCGGCGCCGGTTTTTTCCAGCGCGATGGCCGGGTGACCGGGCTGTTCAATGCTTACATGCGAAACGGTTTCGGCGGCGAGTGTCGTCAGTGGCGGGGTGGCCACGCCATTTTCCTGGCCGGCGCGATGCAGCGCGAGCCAGGCGAGCAGTCCGATCACTACCAACAGGGCGGCATTCAGCAGCCAGCGTTGTCGCAGACCCGATGGGCCGGCGGGAGGGGCCTGATTCTGTCCGGTTTCGCCGCTATTTTCGATGTCAGGCATGTGTGCCTTGCTTCAGCGCTTGCGCCGCCGCAGCCAGATCCAGACGCCGCTGCCGATCAGCGCGATCGGCAACAGCGCCAGGAATACCGCGACGATGGCGATCTGGCCACCGCGCGACAGATCCAGCGAGCGGTCACGCGCGGTTTTGACCGGAATATTGACGAAGGCGTCGTCCTGCGACAGCCAGTTGGTCAGGCTCATGCCGAGTTCGAGATTGCCGCCATTGGGCAGGTACGTATTCGCCAGAAAGTCGCCGTCGCCGACGACGATGACGCGTTGCTCGCGCTTGTTGTCCAGTGTGCGTGTCAGCGCCACGGCGAGGTTGAGCGGGCCACGGATGTCCCGGCCCTTGTTGAACTGGATCGGTCCGTCGAGCGGACCGGTCTCGGACCAGCTCGAGGGGCGCGTGTCCATTAGCACCGAACCCTGCCAACCCTCGGGGGCGCGGAGACTGATGCCGGCGGCCTGCGGAAACACCGTGTTCTCCCCGAAGCTGCGCACCACGGGATGCGAGCCGTATTTGGTGACCACGATCGCCGCCGCGTTGCCGGTGATATTTTCGGAGGTCGGGTCCACGATCACGCCCGGGTGGAATTCGATGCCGAGGCTTTCCGCCAGCGGTTCCAGCCCCAGCAGCAGGCCAGGGTCGTGCAACCACAGCAGGTTGCCGCCGCGATCGAGATAGTTCTGGATTTCCCTGACTTCACCCGCGAGCAGGCGCGTGCGCGGCCCGGCGATCACCAGAACCGTGGTGTTGTCCGGAATCCGCGGGTGCTCGCCGAGTGACAGCGTACGGGTCTGGAAGCCGCGGCTTCGCAGCTGTCCGGCCCAGGTGGAGAAATCGAAATTCGCCTGCTTGTCCGGGCTGCGTTCGCCATGCCCACTCAGGAATACCACCCAGCGCTCGCCGCGATGACCGAGACGCGTAAGCGCATTGGTGAAATTCTGTTCGTTGAACTGGCTCGGCGGCAGGTTTTCGCGCGCGTCGCCGTATTCAAACACCAGTTCGCCGTCGAATTGCACGCCGGCCTGGCGCACGCGCTCGGGCGCCGTGTCCGGGTCGACGAATTCCAGCGTGATGTCGGGTTTGTATTTCTGGTAACGCCCCACCATTTCCTGGATGAGCCGTCGGGCCTCGCCGCGCTGGCTGGCGAAGGCGGTGATCTTGAGCGGTTCCTTGAGCCGCTCCGTCACCGTCACGCTCGCCGGCGCCAGCGAGTGCCGGTGCATGCGGGTCCAGTCGAATTGCAGGTGGTATTCCTTCGCCAGCCATTGCAACAGCCCGACGGCCAGCAGGAACAGCACCACGAAACTGATATTCATCAGTCGCAATTGCCAGTGGGTTTTGGATGTGTGGTACATCGGTCAGATTCCGGATTCCATTTTTATCTCAGCCTCCGAGCCGGTCGGCATCCAGACGCCGGATGCTGAGCACGAGAAAGGTGGCAATGAGGAGGATGTGGTAGGCGGCGTCGGCGCTGTCGAAAATGCCTTCCAGGAAGGGCTTGTAGTGATTGAACAGCGACAGATACGCCAGCCAGTTGCCACCGGCGGTGCCATGCCCCGACCAGTCGAGTATCCAGAACAGGAGCAGCGCGCCGAAGCTGCTGATGGCCGCGACCGTGGTGTATTGCGTAAGCGTGGACATGAACAGTCCCACGGCCGCGAAACCCGCCAGCAGCAGCGCCAGACCGAGAAAGCCCGAGGCCATCAGGCCCAGGTCCAGGCTCGCGCCCGCCAGCAGGGACAGCGGCATCAGCGCGATCATGCCCAGCAGCACCAGCAGGAACAGCAGGATGCCGAGGTATTTTCCCAGCACGATCTCGGTCATCGACAGTGGCGCGCTGAACAGCAGCGCCAGCGTGCGGTTGCGCCGTTCCTCCGCCACCAGGCGCATGGTCAGCAGTGGCACCACCAGCAGCAGGATCACGGCGGCGTTGCCAAGCAGGTCGGGCAGCACGATTTCGGTCAGCCCCGGCGCGCTGTCCATCGCCATCAGCTGCGGCTGGTACAACTGGAACACCTCGAGCCGGCTCAGGAACAGGAAGCCGAGGATCAGCTGCACCACGGCGAGGATGGACCATGCCAGCGGCGACAGGAACAGCGACTTGAACTCGCGCAGGGCGACGGTCAGGATCATGTCGCCAGCTCTGCCGGGATGGCGGGCGTTTCATTTACGATGCCGTCCGCCACGCCCGTGGTCAGTTCCAGGAATATCTGCTCCAGCGACAGCCGTCCGGGGCGGATTTCATAGAGCCCCAGGTTGTTATCCACCGCCAGGCGCAGAATGTCATCCGTCGGATTTTTTTCGGGCTCGTGGAACACGTGCATGCGCCCCTCTTTTTCCAGCCGCACCGACTTCACCCCCGGCAGCTTTTCCAGGGCCGCCTGCGCCGGCGGGCGGTGGAAGGCGACGGTGAGCGAGGCCGATTTCATGTGGTGCTCCAGCCCTTCGATGCTTTCGTTCAATACCAGCTCGCCCTTGTTGATGATCTGCACGTGGTCGCAGGTGGCCTGCACTTCAGGCAGGATATGCGTGGACAGGATCACGCCATGTTCTTTTCCCAGCTCGCGGATGAGCGCGCGGATCTCGCGGATCTGGATCGGGTCGAGGCCGACCGTGGGTTCATCCAGGATCACCACCGGCGGCAGATGGATGATCGCCTGCGCGATGCCGACGCGCTGCTGGAAGCCCTTGGACAGGTTGCCAATCAGGCGCCGGCCGACGCCGTGCAGGCCGCAGCGTTCCTTGGCGTTGTCGCGTGCCTGCACGCGCCGCGCGCGCGGCACATGGTTCAGCGCCGCGCAGTAGTCGAGGTATTCATCCACCGTCAGCTCGCGGTACAGCGGCGGCTGTTCCGGCAGGTAGCCGATCTGGCTCTTGGCGGCGCGCGGGTCTTCGAGCAGGTCATGGCCGGCGATAGTGACGCTCCCGCCCGAGGGCGCGAGGTTGCCGCTGATGATCTGCATCGTCGTGGTTTTGCCGGCGCCGTTGGGGCCGAGGAAGCCGAGCACTTCGCCCTGCCGGATGGTGAAGCTGACGTCCCTGACCGCCTGTAACGCGCCGTAGAAACGCGAGAGATTCCTGATTTCGACCAGCGTGTTATGGCTCATCAAGCGTCAAAACCGGTGCTTTGGGTCCGTTCAAGCATGGGCCGCATTTAAGGGAGCGGGGGCGGGAATGTCAAATATACCTGTGGTTTGACATACCAGCGGGTTTTGGCGCAGAGTGACGCAGCCCGTAACGGTGGTTCTGCTTACGGTCCGCGGCTGGCTTGGGAGTGGCCCGTCGCCCTCGATGTAATTCGCTGTAAATAATGGATTTTCCAAGGCTGGAATCCCTGGCACGGAATATGCTTTTCATACCAGTGAGAGAAGAGAAAGATCCATGAAACAGGCCCTGACACTACTGAATACGCTGATCATCGGTTTCGCCGCCGTCGTCTGGACCGACACCGGTGAAAGCTCCGACCCGGTGCTCGCCGACCGCGAGATGCCGGCCGCCATCGTCAGCAGCTGCGCGCTGACCCAGGCCGCGGACAGCGGGATCTGTCACGAATCCTCCTTCGACCGCCGCTGGGTGGCCAAGACTGTCCGGGGCGACCTGTTTATCGTAACGAATGAACGCTGCACCGGCAGTGATTGCCGCGCCTGGCTGGTGGAGAAGACCGAAGCCGCCGCGACCACACTGGCCAGCTTCGATGCCACCTTCCGTCTGCACGAGGTCAAGGGCGGTTACCCGGTGATCGAAAGCTATACCGGCATGTCCGCCACCGAAGGCGCCTACAGCCGCTACGAGTGGAACGGCAAGACCTACGACCGCACCGCCAGCCGCCTGGTCTATAACGTGGACGGCACGGAATGCGGGACGCGCGAGGAATGCCGTCACGCGGCCAACGAGGCGATCGCGCAGAAACAGGTCGATCGCGCCGTGCGCATCTGGGAAAACGTCGGCGGCGTCTCCTGGATCTGATCAGCCCACCGCACTCCCGCAAACCGATTCACCCCATGCCCGCGTCAGCGGGCATTGTGTTTTTGGGCGGCATCAAACCCGGTTTCTGCCCGTGGTTTTTATCCTCCGCATTTTGGGGAACAATAGGGTTCATCGAAAAAATAATCATCGAATCCCGTTCCCATGACCTTCAAGATACGCATCCAGTCCAGCGGTCGTGAATTCACCGCTAAAGAAAATGAAAGCGTGCTCGCCGCGGCGCTGCGCCAGGGTGTGATGCTGGCCTACAGCTGTCGTAACGGCGCCTGCGGCACTTGCAAGGGCAAAGTCCTCTCGGGCCGGGTCGATTACGGGACGTATGAAACCAAGGCCATGAGCGAGGCGGAACGGGAACAGGGGCACGCCTTGTTCTGCCAGGCCAAGCCGCTGTCCGATCTGGTGATCGAGGCGAAAGAGATTGCCGCCGCCAGGGACATCCCCATCCGTATCATGCCAGCACGCGTTGTGAAAATGGAAAAGCTCGCGGACGACGTAATGCGGCTGTCGCTCAAGCTGGCCGAGGGCCAGCGCCTGCAATACCTCGCCGGGCAGTACATCGACATTCTCCTGAGCGGTAACCAGCGACGCAGCTTTTCGCTTTCGACCTCGCCGCTTTCGGATGAGTTGCTGCAATTACACATCCGTCACGTGCCGGGCGGTTTTTTCACCGGACACGTGTTCACCAAGATGCAGGAAAAAGACCTGCTGCGTTTTCAGGGCCCGTTCGGGATGTTTTTCCTGCGCGAGGACAACGATCGCCCGGCGATCCTGATCGCGGGTGGTACCGGTTTTGCGCCGATCAAGAGCATCCTGGAATATGCCTTCGCCAAGGGCGCCACGCGCCCGCTGCACCTGTACTGGGGCGTGCGCGCCAGACGCGATCTGTACCTGCACGACCTGTCGCAAGCCTGGGCCAGGGAACACGGCAATTTCAGATTCACACCGGTGCTGTCCGAGCCGCGGCCGGAGGACCGGTGGGACGGGCGCCGGGGCTGGGTGCACGAGGCGGTGGCGGCGGATTACCCGGATTTGAGCGGTTACGAGGTTTACGCCAGCGGCCCGCCGCCCATGATCGAGGCGCTCAAGGCCGTGGTGAAAAAACATGGCCTGCCCGAGGACCGCTTGTATTATGATTCTTTTGAGTTTGCTCACTTGCCGGCTCCGTAAGGGAGCCGCTTTTCCGGGAGAAAAACCATGCGCATGATTCTCGTGACCATCTTGTTCGCTTTGACGCTGTCCGCCTGCGGCGAAAAGAAAGAGCTCAAGGACACGGTGTTCGCCCCGGCGGTGCAGGCCAAGGACAAGGCCCGCGCGGTGGAGGACAAGTTAAAAGAGGGTGCGGAAAAAACCCGCGAAGCCGTGAAGGCATCTGAACAGGATGCCGGCGCGGAACTGCAAAAGGGTTATTGAGAAACTCCGGGATGATCGTCACCATCCAGTTGCACGGCAAACCGATGCGCGTGGAACTGAGCGCCGCCGCCGAACGCGCCTTGGCGCAACGCACCAATCCCCTGTTCGCCGAGGTGCAGCTGATCTTCGGCTGCATGATCGCCAAGCGCGTGTGGTTCCGGGATGAGCCGGTAACAAACGCGGTTGCGGTGAATTCGAGGCTGAACGTGTGGTTCCGCCCGGCGCGTTATGCCAAGGCCTGCAGTTTCGACGACATCGACAACGGTGCCGAGGCCAGCGACTATCCGGTGGCGGGCGACCGCGGCCGCTTCGTGCCGGACCTGCTGTCCATCGATTATCGCGGCGGGAAATTTGTCGGCGATTTTACCTATTCGATGGACGAGTTCCGGGCGCAACAGGCGTTCCGGGATTTGCCGAACTAGGGCAGGGCGCTACGAGTACAAAGTACAAGGTGGCAAATTTCAAACTTTGTACTTTGTACCCTGAACGCTGAACTTTTATTTACCTCGCCGCGCGAAAGCGGGAAATGGTTGATCCCAGTCCACGCGCGGGGGTGGCGCGCGATTCGCTGGCGGCCAGTTCGAGGCCGTGGCGGTAGGCGTTGAGTGCCTTGTCTTTCTCGCCGAGTTTTTCCAGCAGACTGCCCAGTTCGCGATAGGCGTCCACCGGGCCGTGCTGCGTCAGGCAGGTTTCGTAATAGCCGCGCGCCTTGTTTTCCTCTTTGCTGCGCAACGCCAGGCGCGCCAGCGTAAGAAGCAGTTTCGGGTCGTCACGGTGCGAGGCCAGCCAGCCCTCGGCGGTTTCCAGCTGTTCCGCCGGATTCGGTCCCTGCGCCTGGCCGTACAGCTCCACCAACTCCGGATCCCAGCCGTTCTCGACGGCGGCGCGCAGCGCCGACTCGGCCTGCGCCATTTCGTTCTGCTGAATCAGCTGGCGCGCGTAGATCGCGATCATCGAGGGATGGCGGCGCAGGGTCTTCGGCACCGCGTTCCATGCCTTGTCCAGCACGCCCGGGCGGCCGGAGGGGATGGAGAGCCTCAGCAGTTCCCGGTGCGCCTGCAATTCCAGCTCGTCGATCTCCCGGGTGGTCATGGCGTAGCTCTGGCGCAGGTCCGGCATCAGGTTGATCAGGCCGGTCCAGTCGCGCAACTCGAGGTGCACCTGCGCCAGCAGTTTCAGCACCTGCCGGTGTTTCGGGGCCTCGGCGCGCAGTTCGTTCAGGGTCGCCAGCGAGCGCTCCAGCTGGTGCGCCCGGTGTTGCAGCCAGGCCTGTGTCATGCCGATGGCGAGGTCGTACTGCGGCGCGTTCTTGTGCGCCAGCGCCAGGTACTCGTCGCGTTTTTCGCTGTTGCCCTGGCCTTCGCAGGCCATGGCCGCGCCCAGATAATTCAGCAGCGGGGTGTCGCCATGGCGCATGCCGGCAAGCAACTGTGTTTCGGCCTCGACCCAGTTGCCTTCCGCCAGATTCGTCAGGCCCTGGATGAGCGCAGCGTGCGCCGTGCGCGCCTGGCGTTTTCCGCGCCAGCGGCCGACGTCGCGCGGGATGCGCCACAGGCGCACGATCATGAACAGCAGCAGGTAGAACAGGAAAAATCCCGCGACCATCAGCGGAATGAAAACCGTCAGCGTCATCTCCACGCTCCACGGCGGGCGCGAAATCAGCACGTAACCGGGATTGTCGATGGCGTAGAAGGTGATCAGCGCCGCCGTGAACAGCAGGACGATGATGAAAATCAGCGTCTTCACGGCGCCTCGCCCCGCTCGTTCAGGCGCCGCAAGGCGGCCAGTGATCCGGTGATGTCCGGCGTCTCGGTGATCAGCTTCATGGCCAGCAGGTGGTCGAGTTCAGCCTGCATCGCGGTGACGACCTGGGATTCGACGTCAAAGTAGTCCTTCAGCAGGCGCTGCGCGGCCTTGAGGTTCTGCTGATAGGTGGGGACGCTGCCCTGCAACAGCGCCTGTTGCGCGCCGTACAGCATCAGGCGCAGGTTCTCGCGCAGGAAGTACTGCTGGTCCGGCGGCAGCAGCGGGCGCTGCGAAGCCATGTCGTCGCGGATGCGCACCAGCGAAAGGATGTCCTGCCACAGGCTGCGCGCGGTCTGGCGCCAGTTGCCGTCGGTGCTGGCAACCTGTGCGTTACCTTCCTTGACCGGTGTTTTGGCCGCTCCGGCTTCACGCAGGCGGATATCCAGCGCCAGCGGCAGTTTGTCCGCGGTTTCCGCCAGTGTCACGAGGCGCAAGGCGATGCCGCTGATATCCAGTTTGTCCTGCGATTCCAGCAGTGTGATCTCGCGCGCCAGCTGGCGCCGCACCGGCAGGAATTTGGGCATCGCCAGTTGTTGCAGCTGCTGGTCGGCGGCGCGCAGCGCGGCCAGCGCGGAGTGAGTGTCGCGCGCCAGCTGCAGGCGGTTGTTGGCGATCACCATCAGCTGTTCGGTTTCGGTCAGCGACCATTCCATGCGGTTGCGCCGCAGATCGCTGTTGAGCTTCTCCAGCGAGGCCTTGATCGCGTCCTGGTTTTCCTTGAGGGTCTTGATGTCCTTTTCGGCGTTGGCGACGGTTTCCAGGGCCTGGTTGGAGTCGGACTCGATGCGGTCGAGCGCGCCGACGATATCTTGCGTGAACAGGTCGGCGTTCTGGTAGAACATGACGTACCACAGGTAGCCGCTGGCGATGAGCGCGATGGTGGCAAGAATGACGGCCAGTCCGCCGCGCACGCGGCCCTGGCGTGCGCCATGCTCGGGATTTTTCGGGGTTGCCCCGGCAGCCTGCGCCGCGGCGGGATTATTGGCGTCCGTGTCGGTCATGGGATTTCCGGCTGTGTGCTTGACACGATTATAAGGTGTTTTGCCCGTCCCGCCATGCCTGGATGGCTTCCAGAATGGCTTCATCGCCGGCCATCGCCACCCGCGGCTCGGTCGTGAAGCCCAGCTCGCGGCAGACCTGCGCCATGCGTTCACTGACCACGACCACGGGGGTGCGAATCAGCCACGGCCGGCCGTCCGTGCCGAGCATGTCGAAAAGATTGCGCAGGCCGTCCACGCTGGTAACGCTGACGATATCGACCTCCCCGCGCTCCCAGCGGTGCCGCAGCGGCGTGGGGTCGGTGGCGGGGCGCAGGCGCCGGTAGCACTCGGCGTACTCGATCTCCGCGCCGCGCGCCTTGAGGGTGTCGCCGAGCAGCTCGCGCCCGCCGTCGCCGCGAAATATGACGATGCGTTTGCCCGCCACCTGTTGCAGTTCGGGCAGCGCCAGCAGCGCCTCGCTGTCGAAACGGTCCGTCGGCGCCAGCACATTTTCGATCCCGAGACGTTTGAGTTCGCGCGCGCTGCCGCGGCCGACGCAGGCCACGCGCAACGTCGGTGGCAGCCCGCCGCGCGCGCGTATCAGGTTCATGGCGCGCTTGACCGCATTCGGGCTGACGAAGATTGCCAGCGCAAAGTCCTTCAGGCGTCCGACGACGGCGAGCAGGGCCTGCGTATCCTTCGGTTCCGCGATTTCGATCACCGGAAAACGGATGGCCTCGCCGCCGCGTGCTTCAATGAGATGCGCGAGATTTTCCGCTTGGTCGCGCGGGCGGGTGACGAGCACGCGCACGCCGGCGAGCGTGCGTGGCGGGACAGGGGATTCAGGCACGGCCGTATACCTTGTCAAGAATTTCCCGGGCGCCCTGCGCGAGTAATTGCTGCGCGAGTCGTTCACCCAGTTGTTCCGCCTGCGCCGCCGGCCCGCGGATTTCGGCGCGCAACAGGCGGCTTCCGTCCGGTTCGCCCACCATGCCGCGCAGATGCAATTCCTCGCCGTGCAGTTCGGCAAAGCCGCCGATGGGTACCTGGCAACCGCCTTCGAGGTGGGCATTCATCGAGCGCTCCGCCGCGACGCATGTCTGCGTCGCGCGGTGGTTGAGCGGCGCGAGCAGCTCGTGCGTGGCGCGGTCGTCTACGCGGCATTCGATGCACACCGCGCCCTGGCCGACGGCCGGCAGGCTTACGGCCGGGTCGAGCCGCTCGCGGATGCGCGCCTCCATGCCGAGGCGCTTGATGCCGGCCACGGCCAGGATGATGGCGTCGTACTCGCCGGCGTCGAGCTTGGCCAGGCGCGTGTTGACGTTGCCGCGCAGCGTGGCGATCTCGAGCTGCGGAAACGCCTCGCGCAGCTGACACTGGCGGCGCAGGCTGGAGGTGCCGACGCGCGCCCCGCGCGGCAGCGAAGCGAGTGTTGGATATTTATTGGAGATGAAGGCGTCGCGTGGGTCCTCGCGTTTGCAGATTGTGGCGAGGTGCAGGCCGTCGGGCAGCGTGGCGGTGACGTCCTTCAGCGAATGCACGGCGATATCGGTACGATTTTCCAGCAGCCCCGTTTCGAGTTCCTTGATGAACAGCCCCTTGCCGCCGACCTGTGCCAGGCTGCGGTCGAGAATGCGATCGCCCTCGGTGGTCATGGTGACCAATTCGACCTTGAGGCCCGGGTGGTGGCGTTCGAGCGCATCGCGCACGTAATGCGCCTGCCACAGGGCGAGTTGGCTTTTTCTTGTTCCGAGGCGGAGGGTTTTCATTTGGTTTTGTGCTTTTGGGCGAAGTCTGGAGTCTTCGCCCATTTTATAAGTAATCAGTCAGATAGTCTTTTTTGGATTTCCAGCCGTGATTTTCGGCTTGCTGTCATTCCCGCGAAAGCGGGAATCCAGGTTTTGAATGATCAAAAGCCGCCTTCGGCGGCTTTTGACTTTTAAAAGCTACTTGTGGGTCAGCCACCCACAAGTATGCGTCGCCGAAGGCGACACAAAACTATCGCTCTCCCTAGCCCTCTCCCCTTGCGGGGAGAGGGGACAAAAAGAAAAGCCGCCCGGAGGGCGGCTTTGTTATTTAAACCCTGGACCCCGGCCTCCGCCGGGGTGACGAAAACATAATCAACCGGCCATCGGCCGGTTCCGCGCCCATCTCCGTACCTGCGCCGTGTGCCGGCGGCTGACGTCGAGTTTCTTGTCGTAGTTCTTGAGGCTGATCTGCCAGGTGCCGGCGGGGTTTTTCTCGATGCCCTTGATGGAGCCGGTGGACACCAGCGCGTTGCGGTGGATGCGCAGGAAACGGTCGCCGAATTCCTTTTCCAGGTTCACCAGCGAGTCCTCGATCAGGTGTTCCTCGGCGGCGGTGCGCACGACGACGTACTTGCTGTCGGCCAGGAAATAGAGGATGTCCGGCACCGGCACCAGGCGGATGTTGCCGCGCAGGTGCACGCTGATGTGGGTGCGCGAGGCCGGTTCGGGGCGCGCCTGGCTGATCTCGGCGATCTGCTTGGCCGTGAGCTTGTGCGCCTTGGACAGCGCCTTGGCCAGGCGGTCCTTGCGGATGGGCTTGAGCAGGTAATCCACGGCGTTGACGTCGAAGGCGTCGAGCGCGTGCTGGTCGTAGGCGGTGGTGAAGATCACCGCCGGCGGGTTCTCCATGCCCATCAGGTGCATCGCGGCCTCGAGGCCGTCCATGCCGGGCATGCGGATGTCCATCAGCAGCACATCGGGATTGAGCTCGGAGGACTTCTCCACCGCCTCGGTGCCGTTCATGGCCTCGCCGACCACGGTGTAGCCGCCGATGTCGTTCAGCAGTTCACGCAGACGGTCGCGCGCCAGTTTCTCGTCATCTACGATCAATACTCTCATAAGTTGTCTCCGCGTATCGGCAGTACGACCGTGACAGTGAACAAACCGTTCTCCTCGGCGCTCGTAAGCGCGGCCTGTTCGCCGTAATGGCTCTGGAACCGCTGGCGTATGTTGTCCAGCGACTGGCCGGGGGTTGATTTTGCCTTTTTCGGGCGGGTTTTGGGGAGGGGGTTGGCGACCCGGATATGAATCCGGTCGCTGTCTTCCCACAGACGCACGTCAATGGCGCCACCGCCCGGCAACTCCTCGATGCCGTGGCGAATGGCGTTCTCCAGCAGCGGTTGCAGCGTGAGCACCGGCATCACCGCCTTGCGCGGGAACTTGCCGATGTCCCAGTTGACCGTGAGCCGGTTGTCGAGGCGCAGCGCCTCCAGCGCCAGGTATTTCTTGGTGACGTCGATTTCGTTCTTGACCGGCACCAGCATTTCGTCCTGCGACAGCATCATGCGGAACAGGTCGGCCATGTCCTCGATCGCGGCCTCGGCCTTCTCCGGCTCGCTGCGCGTGAGCGAGGCGATGATGTTCAGGCTGTTGAACACGAAATGCGGGCGGATGCGTGACTGCAGCGCCTGCAGTCTGGCGCGCGCCTCGGACAGCGTGCGGCTCTGCAATTCGTGCTTGGCGAGAAACAGCCGCAGCAGCAGCCCGTTGATGATGGCGCTGATGGTGAGATTGATGATGTGAAAATCCGCATACCATGCCGGCCGCGTGCTGTTCAGCCGGCCCAGCGCCCACAGCAGCCAGACCACGCATTCGCTCACCACGAAGGTGGTGAGCAGCAGCAGCAGATAGGCCGCGCCCAGCGCTTGCAGGTTGGGCAGGCGGTTGAGATATTTGCGCGTGTAGCACAGCACGGCGGTGCCGGCGAGCGCCACCCACTGGATGAAAATCGAAATCAGCAGCAGGTCCTTCCACGCCGTGGTCGCCAGGAAATTGCGCGGGATGATGAGATTGATCACGATCGCTAGCATTTCCGCGACCACGACCACGTTGAACACCACCTCGCCGGTGCAGAAGTTCGGCAGGAATTCGGGTTTCTCGCCCGGCGGCGCTTCGGCCGCCGGCAACAGGCGCTGCCCGGTCGCGCGCGCGCCGCCGCGCAGGCGATCCAGCAGTAACCGGGTTTTGGCGGCGAGTTCCATGGATCAACCCCGCACGATCGGTATTTTCACTTTCACGTGATACTGGCCGCCTTCCTGGATGACCTGCATGCTGGCGGCGCTGCCGAACTGCGTGGCCAGGCGCTGGCGGATGTTTTCCTGCGCGAGCTTGTTGCCCTTGTTGTGGCCTTCCTTGCGCACGTCCGGGAGCGGGTTGCTGATCATGATGTTGAGCATCTCGCCCTCGGCCCACATCTCGATCTTGATGGTGCCGCCGGCAAAGCGCGGCTCGATGCCGTGGTAGATGGCGTTTTCCAGCAGCGGCTGCAGGGTCAGCGCCGGGATCAGCGCCGCGCGCGGGATGTTGCTGACGTTCCACTTCACCTGCAACCGGTCACCGAGGCGGATTTTCTCCACCTCCAGGTACTGGCGCGAGATCTCGCGCTCGGCGGACACGGGCACGAGCTTGCGCGCGTCCGCCAGCAGCACGCGGAACAGGTCGGCCAAGTCGTGCAGCACCGCCTCGGCCTTGGAGGGATCGCTGCGCGTGAGCGAGGCCACGCTGTTGAGGCTGTTGAACAGGAAATGCGGACGGATGCGCGACTGCAGCGCCTGCAGCTTGGACTCCTGTTGCAGCCGGTGGTGCGTGTCGGAGCGTTCGCGCATGATCAGGTAGCGCAGGCCCAGCGTGCCGACGATGGCAGCGATCATGAGACTGCGTATCAGGAGCGTTTCGCGCCATGCCGGCCAGCGGTCTTCGATGATGGAGAGATGATGCAGCAGGTAGATGATGCCGTCGATGCCGACCGAGGTGACGAGCAGCAGCATGGTGATCACCAGTGCCGAGCCGGTGACGGTCGAGGCGCGTCGCAGCAGCGGCGAGATGATTTTCAGCACGATGATGCTGCACAGCGCGATCGACACCGCGAATACGGACAGCAGAGAGAAATCCTGCCATGCCTGCTCGTTGAAGTCGGCGTTGCGCCCGATGGTGATGATGATGGCGATCAGTTCGGCCAGGATGACGAACTGCAGGAGCATGCTGAAGCTCCCGAATTCGGGAAGGAACGAGTGTTTTTCTGCGCTAGTGTTGGACATGGAATCCGCTCGAACGTACGACTATCCGGCGTGCTTCCGCGCCGGATCAATGTTGCTTTTGGACCTGAGCAGCTGGTGCACGACGGGACCACTGCGCCCCACCGTCTGAATTTATAGCTTAATTATATAAGTTACGGCGAACGGATGGGGTTCAGGCGGGGAAAAACGCCGATTTATTTGGGCGGCTTCTCAAGTATACTTTCGGCCGCGCGGGGCATAAAAAAACCCCCCGTTTTGAGGCGGGGGGCCTAATCCTGATCCGGAATTCGGGGTGGGGGTGCACAAAGGAGAGTCCGAATCAGGCGCTACAAGCGAAAACATAGCCGGATCGTTTCGCCACAACAATAAAAGGCCGATAATCGTGACCCACATACGGACAAGCGGCGCCGGATAAAGGGTTTTACCGGAACAACGGTCTTGATCGCCGTCGCGCACTCTCGTCGTTGAAAGGAACCATGGCAAAACAAAAACCCTGGAGCGGGCGCTTCACCGAACCCACCGACGCCGCCGTCGAGGCCTTCACCGCCTCGGTCGATTTCGACCGCCGGCTGTACGTCTACGACATCATGGGTTCGATCGCGCACGCGCAGATGCTGGCGAAGGTCGGTGTGCTCACGAAAAAAGAGTGTGACGCCATCGTCAGGGGCTTGAAGGAAATCGAGGCCGAGATCGACGCCGGCAAGTTCGACTGGAGCGTGGCGCTCGAGGACGTGCATATGAACATCGAAGCGCGCCTGATCCAGCGCATCGGCGAGGTCGGCAAGAAGCTGCACACCGGCCGTTCGCGCAACGACCAGGTGGCGACCGACCTGCGCCTCTACCTGCGCGACGGTATCGACGTCGTGAGTCATGGCCTCGGGCAACTGCAACAGGCGATTCTCGATATCGCCGAGCGCGAGGCCGCGACACCCATGCCCGGTTTCACGCACCTGCAGGTGGCGCAGCCGATCACCTTCGGCCATCACATGCTGGCGTGGTTCGAGATGCTGGCGCGCGACGCGCAGCGCCTACAAGACTGCCGCAAGCGCATGAACATCATGCCGCTCGGCGCCGCGGCGCTGGCCGGGACGAGTTTCCCCATTGACCGCGCCTGGACCGCCAAACTGCTCGGCTTCGACTCGCCTGCGGAGAATTCGCTCGACGCCGTTTCCGACCGCGACTTCGCCATCGAATTCGTCGCAGCCGCAGCGCTGCTGATGACGCATCTGTCGCGCATGTCCGAGGAACTGGTGCTGTGGTCCTCGAGCCAGTTCGGCTTCGTCGAGCTGTCGGATGCCTATTGCACCGGCTCGTCCATCATGCCGCAAAAGAAGAACCCCGACGTGCCGGAGCTGGTGCGCGGCAAGACCGGGCGCGTGAACGGCCATCTCGTCGCCTTGCTGACGCTGATGAAGGCGCAGCCGCTGGCCTACAACAAGGACAACCAGGAAGACAAGGAACCGGTGTTCGACACCCTCGACACCATGCTCGGCAGCCTGCGCGTGTTCGCCGGCATGATCCCGTCCATGAAGGTGCGGCGCGACCAGCTGCTGCGCGCGGCGGTCATGGGCCACGCCACCGCCACCGACCTGGCCGATTACCTGGTGCGCCAGGGCGTCGCCTTCCGAGATGCCCATGAAATCGTGGGCAAGGCCGTACGACTGGCGATCGACACCGACCGCGACCTGTCGCAGATCGACCTCGACGAGTACAAAAAGCTCAGTCCCGCCATCGGCAAGGATGTGTACGGCGTGCTGACGGTGGAAGGTTCGCTTAAGGCCCGCAACCATCTGGGCGGCACTGCGCCCTCGCAAGTGAAGGCCGCGATCAAGCGCGCTCGCCAGCGGATGCAACGATCGATGCCCAAGGGCGGGAAATAAACGCTCGTCGTGTCAGCCAGCCCGAACACCGCCGGAGAGCAAACCGCGGACAGCCGTCGACGCCGCAAGACCGACTGGCAACAGGACACGAAACACCGTGCCACTCTTGACGCCATGCGTGTCCCGCCGTGGGAGGAGCAGCGCACACAGTATCTCACCCGTCTGCTGTTCTGGGTGCTGGGGCTCGCCTATTTCAATCTCGGCGGCGCGGCGCAGACCAGCGCCTGGGTCAGCCTCGCGGTCTTCAATGCGGTGTTCCTGTTCTACGGGGTTGAGATCGCCTGGTTCATGCGTCACGCCGCGCGCCGGCTCGACGTTCGCTGGCGCTGGCACGTCACCATGTGGGTCGATCTGCTGGCGGCCTCGTTCGCCATCCTCGCCGACCCGGCGGCGATCTCGCCGGGTTTTCTCGTCTACCTGATGGTGATCCTCGGCAACGGCATGCGCTATGGGCTGAGGCTGTTCGCCGAAGCGGTCGCCGGCAGCCTGTTGTGCGCGCTGCTGATCATCGGTCTGCGGCTGTTCGACTACCTCGATGCGATCTCCGTGAGCGCCGCCTTCTTCCTGCTGTTCTTCGTCATCATCGTGCTGTATTCCTATTCGCTTACCGCCAACATCGAGAAGGGCCGGCGGCGGACCGAAGACGAGCGTGACCGCGATCACCTGACCGGCCTGCTCAATCGTCGCGCCCTGTACGAGCGCGCCGAGCGCCTGTTCCGCGATCCCGCCACCGGCAGCGAGCCGCTGGTGGTGTTGTTCGCGGACCTCGACCGCTTCAAGGCGGTCAACGACAACCACGGTCACCACGTCGGCGACCGCGTACTGGCGGATATCGGTCGCCTGTTCGCCGGATCGGTGCGAGATACGGACCTGGTGGCGCGTTATGGCGGTGACGAGTTCCTCCTGATCCTGCGTGACATGGATCTTGCCGAGGCCGGCGTGCTGGCCGAGCGCCTGCAAAAAACCTTGGCCGATTGGTCGCGGCGTGAAAATGTCGACCTGAGCCTCTCGGTCGGCCTGGGGCAATATCCGGATCACGGGGCCGACCTCAAGGCCGTCATCGAGCGCGTCGATCAGGCGATGTACCGGAGCAAACTCGTGCGCGGAGGTGGCGGTATCCTGCAGGTGGGTCAGGTCGTGCCGGCGGTAGCGGCCCCATGAAGACGCTGGACGAGTTGCGCCAACGCCTGCGCCAGTTCGCGCGCGAGCGCGACTGGGAGCAGTTTCACTCGCCCAAGAATCTCTCGATGGCGCTGATCGTCGAGGCCGCCGAGCTGGTCGAGCATTTCCAGTGGCTGACGCAGGAGCAGAGCAAAAAGCTGCCCGAAAAAACCCTGCGCGAGGTCGAGCAGGAAATGGCGGACGTTTTTATCTATCTCAACCGCATGGCCGATCTGCTGGGCATCGACCTGCTCGACGCCGCCCGGCGCAAGATGGAACACAATGCAAAAAAATATCCCGCGCACGAAGTGCGCGGGAAAGCAGACAAGAGATAACTGCTTATCTCGGCCCCATCCGCCCGGGCCGCTCCGGACGCGGCGACATCCCGCGATCGAAACCCGGACCGCTGTCGTCCCGGCGCCATTTTTCCTTGTATTCCTGACGTTGCTCCGGCGTCATGTTCTGCCATTTCGCGCGCAGTTCGGCGCGCCGCTCGGGCGGCAGATTCTTGAACCATTGGGCGCGGCGGCGCAGGCGCTCCTGCTGCTCGGGCGGCAACTGGTGGAAACGCTCGTAGCGCTGGCGCGCCATCTCGCGCTGTTCCGGCGTCATTTGCTGCCAGCGGGAGAAGCGGTTCTTCGCCTGGGCGCGCTGCTCGGGTGTCATGGATTGCCAGCGCTTGGCGCCGTGCTGCAGGCGCTCGCGCCGCTCCGGCGGCAGGCTGTCCCAGCGTTCCTGAAAAGGTTTCAGGGTCTGCTGTTCCTCCTTGCTGAGCTGGTCCCAGGCAGGGGCGGTGCCGCTCTCGGCAGCCAGCGCAAAGGCTGGCCACAGCAACAGCAATCCAATAATCAGGCGTCTATTTGGCTTCATCATAAGGCGGTTCCTCCGGCAAATCCGGGAGCAATCCGGTATCGATGGCGCTCAGGACTTCCTTTCCCGAGTCGCCTTTGGTTTCAAGGCTTCCCAAAAATTCGATCAGCTCCATGTCGGCGGTTTCCGGCTTGTCCGCCGCGGCCACCGCCAAGGGCAACGCCAGCGTTACGCCGACGATCCACGTTTTAAACGGCATTCTCGCTGCCTTCGAGCCATTCGTAGAACTCCAGCTCGGTAAAGAAATCCGGATTCTCCTGCGCCGTCAGCAGTTCAATGTCGCCCACGCTGGTCTGCATGAAATTGCCATTCGGGGCCGAGAACCACAGCAGCCCGGCCACGGCCAGCGCGATGCCGGCGGTGGCGAAGCTGCCCACCGGCAGCAGCCAGCCCGGACGCGCATGCACCGGCCTGTGCCGGCCCTGCTCGATGGCCTGACGGCGCGCGGCGCGCAGGCGTGCGACGGTGCCGGCGTCGAGATTGTTCCCGGTCGCGTCGAGCGCGCGTTTCGCGTCCCGCAGGAATTTGTCTTCGCTTGCCATGGTTACAAATGATCCTCCAGCTGTTCGCGCAGCGCGTGTACCGCGCGCGAGTAATGCGTCTTGACGCTGCCTTCCGAGCAGCTCATGGCGCGCGCCGTCTGCGCCACGTCCAGTCCTTCCCACACCCGCAGCAGGAAGGCCTGCTGTTGTCGCGCTGGCAGCGTGTGTATCGCCGTCTCCAGCGCCGCCATCGCCTGTTTGTCCTTCATCTGCGTCGGCGGATCGGGGCTGCGGCCGTCGGCGATGTTCTGCAGCGGATCGTCCTCGTCGTCTTCGTCGCGCTTGCCGAACCAGACGCGCAGCCGGTTGCGAACCTTGTTGCGCCGGTGCCAATCGGTGATCCGGCTTTGCAGGATGGTATGAAACAATGGCCCCCATTCCTGCTCGCCGCGGCTGGCATAACTGCGGACCAGCGTCAGCATCGCGTCCTGCACGATATCGTGCGCATCGTCCGCGTCGCCGGTCGCGAGCCGTGCCATGACAAAGGCGCGCCGTTCCACGCCGGCAAGAAAACGATCCAGGGCAGGCAATGGCTCCAGCGGAGATTCCTCATTAATATGGTTTGCCGCCGGCTACTCCGGCGTTGGAGCCGTATCATCGGCCATCACCGGTCACCCTGCCAGCCTCAGGCGACACCGCCCTTGCATCGGCTATAACAACGCCCGGCGCCGGTTTCGGTTGACGTACAGGGGATTTTGGCCGGGCCGGCTGGAATGCTACATTAGCGGTCAAAGAGGCGGCCTGGACCGCTCGTATCGGATGGGGTGGGCGGTGGTGCAGAATTACAACAATCTTCCTTACGATTTCCTCGTGCACGGCGATCGGCGCAAGGCCGACCGTCGCCAGCAGAATCTCGACCGGCGCGGCGTGCTGCGCTGGGACCCGCAGATGAAGGAGCGTCGCCTCGGCAGGGACCGGCGACAGGCGGGAGCCGCCGCGCGCGGGCGCTAGGCCCTCAAACCCGCCAGAAGGCGGTCAGCATGTTGTCGGCGGAGGGCGGGAGCGGGAACTGCTCGCGGCGCATGTTGTCGAGCGTGTTCGAGATGCGCCCGAAGTCCAGATGCAGATGCCGGTACACCTGCCGTTGGCGCGGATTCAGCTCACAGTCGGCGCAGCGCCAGTAGGCGCTGCGGCCGTGCGCCAGGTAGTAATTCAGTTCGCCGCGCACCATCAGGCGTTCGCGGAATATCCCGCTCATGAACAGGGTGTATTCGCCGAGATGGCGCAGGATGAAGCGCCCGTGGGCGGGACTGGCGGCTTCGCCCTGTTGCCAGGCTTCGAGCAAGTCCACGAGGTATTCGAGCGGCCGGCCATCGGCATCACGCAGTGCGTGAAACTGCCGGCGCTGCGCGAAACGGGCCAGGATGTCGCTGACGTAATCCACGGTGGCCGGTTCGGTGATGCCATGGCGGTGAAAGCCGTGGCTCACCTGATGCCGGAAGAATTGATAGAGCGAAGGCAGCCGCATCATTCATCCTCCTGTTGCGCTTTGACCATCGGGCGCGTCGCGGATTCCGTGTGCTCCATGCCCGGCCGGGGAAAACAGCCCGTGGCCGCGCATTGACTCGCCCCTAGCCCCGCGTATCATCTGCGCGCCGCGTGGGGGGTATTCCGCGTGGCGACCAAGTCTCTATCAATAATAGTCAATCTATCAGGAGCGTGTATGAAGCGTTATGTACTGTGGGCGGTGCTGGCGGCGGTGCTGGTGGCCGGCCCGATGGGATGCGGAAAGAAGGAAATCGAGGAATTGAATGCCAAGGTGGCGCTGCTGCAGAAAGACCTGACGGCTGTCACCGCGGACCTGGCGGAAAAGAGCAAGGCCGCGGAAGAAGCGGGCGCCAAGGCCAGGCAGCTGCAGGCCACCGTGGACACCCAGGCGGCCGAGCTCGTGAAGGTCAAGGCCGAGCGTGACCGGCTCAAGCGTGATCTGGCTGCCCTGAAAAAGAAGAGACGTTAGCAAGCTCACCGCCGGCAGCCGCTGACGGCTGCCGGCCGTTCCCGGACCGGGAGCGGGCATGACGCAGCGGACTGCACACGCGGGGAACGCTACAATCCTGCGTCATGTCCGACAAGCTGGATAAGGTCATTGCCTGCCACGAAGCTACCAAGCATCATTATCACGCCTATGCCCCGGGGCCAGGCATGCTCGACTGGGCGAGCCAGCCCGATCCGTTCCGGCGCTATGCCGGCACGGAACTTTTACATCTCGACAAATATCCCTTCACTGATGGCCCGTCTTACGAACAGGCACTGATCGAAGGCCGCGTCGAACCGGCGACGCTCACGCGCGAAACCGTTTCGCGCCTGCTCTATGACAGCATGGCGCTGTCGGCCTGGAAGCAGGCGGGCGGCAATCGCTGGGCGCTGCGCGTCAATCCTTCCAGTGGCAATCTGCATCCGACCGAGGTTTATGTCATCAGCGGCCCGGTCGCCGGCCTGCTCGACGTGCCCGCCGTGTGTCACTACGCGCCGAAGCTTCATGCGCTGGAAGTGCGCGCCCGTTTCGCCATCGAGACATGGCGTGATCTGGTTGCCGGGCTCCCGCCACAAACGATCATTATCGGCCTGTCATCCATATACTGGCGCGAGGCCTGGAAGTATGGCGCCCGCGCCTTCCGCTACTGCCAGCATGACGCCGGTCACGCCATCGCCGCCGTCGGTTTTGCCGCCGCCGCGCTCGGCTGGAAGACGATGCTGCTGGATGACCTGGGCGATGAGGCCATCGCGGGCATGCTCGGTCTCCCGCGCGGGCACGAACCGGAGGCGGAACGGCCGGAATGTTTGCTGGCGGTGTATTCGCAGGCTCATGCGTGTGATGTGCGCACACTCCCGCATGCGACGATGACGGTGATGGCCGGGAACGAATGGCACGGCACGCCTAATGTATTAAGCCCCTCCCATCGCCCCTGGCCGATCATTGACGAAGCCGATGCGGCCACGCGCAAGCCCGACACCGTCACACCTTATATAGGGAGCACATCACCAGAGCCGGTTGAGCCGGCCCCGATCGATGCCACGGTTCTTTTGCGGCGCCTGATTCATCAGCGCCGCAGCGCGGTGGCCATGGACGGTCACACCGGGCTGCTGGCCACGGGATTTTATTCGATGCTGTCGCGTTGCCTGCCTGGGATGAAAAGATTTCCCTTCAATGCGCTGCCGTGGCCGCCGGTGGTGCATCTCCTGTTGTTCGTGCACCGGGTGCAGGATGTTCCGCCCGGGCTTTATCTGCTGGTGCGCGATCCGGCACAGGCAAAAGACCTGCAGGAAAAATTCGACAAGGAGTTTGAATGGGCTCGTCCCGACGGCTGCCCGGAGGATTTATCGCTGTACCGTCTGGCCGGCGGCGATTGCCGGAAACTTGCCGAACGCGTGAGTTGCCATCAGGAAATCGCGGCCGACGGCGTATTTGCTGTGGGCATGCTCGCCGGATTTGAATCTCCACTTAAGACCTGTGGCCCGTGGTTTTACCGCCGGCTTTACTGGGAATGCGGTGTCATCGGCCAGCTGTTGTATCTGGAGGCGGAGGCTTACGGCATTCAGGCCACCGGCATCGGGTGTTTTTTCGACGATCCCGTGCACGAGTTGCTCGGGCTCAGGGACCGGAGTTACCAGAGCCTGTACCATTTTACCGTCGGCGGTGCCGTCATCGACACGCGTCTGACGATGCAGCCGCCTTATCCGGACCCGGGGCCGGCGCAAGACACTTGAATCATCGCGGCCTGGCCCCAATGAAGACGCTATGCCCAAGGAAGAAGAACCATTGAAAATGGACGCCGAAGGCGTCAACGAGACCCCCGCCGCCGCTGAAACCGGGGGCGGCACGCTGGCGCGCCCGAGCGATGTGCTGCCGGGGCTGCTGCATATTTTGCCGCTCGCCAACCGCCCGTTTTTCCCCGCGCAGATGGTGCCGCTGGTGGTGGACCGCGAGCCGTGGCAGCGCACGGTGGAAGCGGCGGTCGAGTCCGGTCAGCACGTCGGCCTGGTGCTGATCCGCGGCGACGACCCGCAAACTGCCGGGCCCGACGATTTCTACACCATGGGCACCGCCAGCCGCATCCACAAGGTGGTGCAGCTGGACGACAAGCTGCAGCTGTTCGTCGAGGGCCTGCAACGTTTCCGCATCGCCTCGTGGGTGACGCGCGAGCGCCCGTTCGCGGTGCGCGCCGAATATTTTCCCGAGACCAGCTACAAGGACGTGCCGGAACTCAAGGCCTACACCGTGGCGGTCATCAACACCATCAAGGAACTGCTGCCGCTCAATCCGCTGTACGGCGAGGAACTGAAATACTTCCTGAACCGCTTCGGCCCGGACGATCCGGCGCGTCTCGCGGATTTTGCCGCCAGCCTCACGACTTCCGACAAGCAGGAGCTCCAGGAGGTGCTGGAGAGAACCCACATCCGCGAGCGCATGGAAAAGGTGCTGGTGCTGCTCAAGAAGGAAGTCGAGGTCGCCAAGGCGCAGATGCAGATCCACAAGAACGTGGAAGAAAGCATGGAGAAGCGCCAGCGTGAATTCCTGCTACGCGAACAGATGAAGGCGATCCAGAAGGAACTCGGTATCGCCAAGGACGATCGCACCGCCGAGCTCGACAAGTTCCGCGCGCGCCTCAAGGATCTGACGCTGCCCGAAGAGGCGCAGAAGCGCATCGACGAGGAAATGGAAAAGATGTCGGTACTCGAGGTCGGCTCGCCGGAGTACGGCGTGACGCGCAATTACCTCGACTGGCTGACGCAACTGCCGTGGGGTAAGTGTTCGAAGGACAAGCTCGACCTCAGGCACGCGCGCAAGATTCTAGATCGCGACCATGACGGACTCGCGGACGTCAAGGGTCGCATCATCGAGTTCCTCGCCGTCGGCGCCATGAAGGGCGAGATCGCGGGTTCCATCCTGCTGCTGGTCGGGCCGCCCGGCGTGGGCAAGACCTCCATCGGCCGCTCCATTGCCGAGGCGCTCGGGCGCAAGTTCTACCGTTTCTCGCTCGGCGGCATGCGCGACGAGGCCGAGATCAAGGGCCACCGGCGCACCTACATCGGTGCCATGCCGGGCAAGTTCATCCAGGCGATCAAGGACGTCGGCACGGCCAATCCGGTGATCATGCTGGACGAGATCGACAAGATCGGTGCTTCCTACCAGGGCGACCCGGCTTCGGCGCTGCTGGAGGTGCTGGACCCGGAACAGAATCGCGATTTCCTCGACCATTATCTGGACGTGCGCTTCGACCTGTCCAAGGTGCTGTTCGTGTCCACCGCCAACCAGCTCGACACCATTCCCGCGCCCCTGCTCGACCGCACGGAAGTCATCCGGCTGTCCGGCTATATCACCAGCGAGAAAATGGCGATTGCGCAGCATCACCTGATTCCGCGCCAGATCGAAAAAGCGGGTCTAAAGCCGGGCCAGATCAGGATCGATGACGATGCGGTGCGCGAGGTGATAGAGCGCTACGCCCGCGAGGCCGGCGTGCGCAGTCTGGAAAAACGCCTCGGCCAGATTATGCGCAAGGCGGTGGTGAAGATTCTCGGCGGCACCAAGCCGCCCATCCGCGTGGGCGTGAAGAATCTCGAGGAATATCTGGGCAAGCCGCTGTTCAGGCCCGAAAAACCCCAGCAAGGCGTCGGCGTGGTCACGGGTCTGGCGTGGACACCGCTGGGCGGAGCGACGCTGGATGTTGAAGCCACGCGTGTGCACCAGGCGACGCGCGGCTTCAAGCTTACCGGCCAGCTCGGCGACGTGATGAAGGAATCAGCGGAAATCGCCTACAGCTACATTTCCTCGCACTGCAAGGATTATGGCGCCAAAGCGAACTATTTCGAGAAGGCCTTCGTGCATCTGCACGTGCCGGCCGGCGCCACTCCGAAAGACGGCCCGAGCGCCGGTGTCACCATGGCGACGGCGCTGCTCTCGCTCGCACGCGGTAACCGGATTGCCAGCCCGGTCGCCATGACCGGCGAGATCACGCTGACGGGCCAGGTGTTGCCGGTGGGCGGTATCCGTGAGAAGGTGATCGCGGCGCGCCGGGCGAAGATTTCCGAGCTGATACTGCCCGAGGCGAATCGCGGCGATTTCGACGAGCTGCCGGCGCATATCCGCAAGGGAATCAAAACGCATTTCGCGAGCCATTACCGGGATGTGGCGAAAGTTGTGTTTCCGAAAAAGAAATAGCAGGGGAGAGCGATTCCGTGGGAAGTTTTGTCGGCTTCAAGTGCCAATTCTGCCAGTACGAGGAACCCGGCATCGGCATCGGCCGCGGCAAGGCCGGGTTCCCGTTCCTGGCGCTGTACCGCTGCAACCACTGTCACACCATTGGCAGCACCTGGATATATGAAAACAAAATCCCCCGCTGCAGCCAGTGCTATGACGACGCGCTCACCATACTGCCGGAGGACACCCGGCGCGTGAACTGCCCCAAGTGCGGCGAACCGGGGGTTATCACGTCCAAGGAAGGAAGCTGGGAATAAGCGCGTGAATCGTGAGTCGTGAGTCGTAAATGCGGTTCACGACTCACGGTTTACGGTTTACGAACCAAGCGTCACGTCCTCGCCCGACTGCTCGCGCACAAGCCGTGAAAGCTCGGCGAACAGTTCCCCGCCGCCCTGATCGTTGACCCACTCACCGTTGACGTAACCGTAATGAAAGCCGCCGGAGCGGGCGGCGACCCAGATCTGTTTCGCCGCGCCCTGCTTGTTGATGATGATCTTCGAGCCATTGGCGAATTCGAGCGTCAGGATGCCGCCGGCGCCCTCGAAATCGATGTCCGCGCCGCTTTCCTCGATGGCCTGCTCGATACGCAGCAGGGTGTCGGTGGCGCGCTTGTCGAATTCGGATTCGTTCATGGCTGTGGCGGTGGCGGGTGTTTATAATGGCGGCCCATGTTACAAGGAAGCGCGGCGTCGTTACAGGGGCGTCAACTCATCCCGGCATGATGCAAAAAAAGAAAATCCTGCTCCTCGGCGAATATGGGGCTTTCAGCCAGCGAATCTGCCGCGCTCTTTCCGGATCTCCTGACATCGAGTGCGTCATTGGCGTGGCCGACGCCCGCCGTCGCGCGCGGCTCGAGCGGGAAACCGGCCAGACCGTTGTCGCCGTTCCCCATGATCCGCATTCGATCCGGCGCGCCCTCGAAGATGTTTTTGCCGTGATCAATGCGCGCGGGCCTTTTCTGGCCAGGAATTACACGGTGGCCGAGCAGTGCGCCGAGCGCGGTGTGCACTACGTGGATCCGGCGGATTCGAACGACTATGTCAGTGGTCTTGCTCGCCTGGCGCGCAAGGCGGAAAAGCACGGCAGCCTGATCGTGACGGGCGCGGCCGCCGCGCCGACGGTTTCCGCCTTGCTGGTGGACATGCTGGCGCCGGAATTCGACCACATTCATGAAATTCATGCCTGCCTGGCGCATGGCAAAAACGATTGCCGGGATTTTGCAATCGCGCGCGCGATCCTGGGGTATGTCGATCTGGTGTCGCGCATGAAGGAAAAAGGCCGCTGGCGCGAGTTTCAGGGCTGGACCCGCCCGCAGTCGGTATATTTTCCCGCGCCGGTGGGCCGCCGCCGCGGCTACCTGTGCGACGGACTGGATCTCGATATTTTTCCAAAGCGTTACGGGGCGCAAACCGTGACCTTCCGCACCGCGCTGTCCTCCCGCGCCAGCAATTTTGTATTGTCATTCAGCCGCTGGCTCAAGCGCCGCGGCATGATGCGCAGCCTGCCGTCACCCGTGAGGGTCTCGCTCCGTGCCATCAGCACCTTGCCCCGTTTCGGCGATCCCAACGGTGGACTGGGCGTGGAACTGCGCGGGGACAAGGGCGGTGTGCCGCTGACCC
The DNA here is from genome assembly GCF_002355735.1 of Sulfuricaulis limicola. GTDB lineage: Bacteria > Pseudomonadota > Gammaproteobacteria > Acidiferrobacterales > Sulfurifustaceae > Sulfuricaulis > Sulfuricaulis limicola. The sequence goes on from NZ_AP014879.1 coordinate 650,518, forward strand.
GTTCGGTTTTCCTGGTGGTGCGCGATGGCAATACCCCGGCTATCGCTGCCGCGCCCACCGTCGCGCTCGTCAGGAAATGGGTGCGCCAGGGCGTGTCCACCGCAGGGGTCACGCCCTGCGTGGGTCTGCTCGACTGGCCGGAGGTGCGTAACGAGCTCATGGGCTACGACATCGTGCTGGTGCGCGCCTGACGAGGCTGGATGCAGAGTGAGCGGGCAGGGTAAGCTAGCAGTGTTTATTATGGAGAAAATCGTCTGATGCGGCGTTTCGGTTGGCGGTGGCTCGTGCCCTTATGTCTCCTTCTCGGCATTGTCGCGCTGGGCGGCTGCGGCAAGAAGGGCCCTTTGTATCTGCCGGACGAAGCCGCGGCGCCGGACAAGACCCGTGAGCAGGCCGTGGTCCCGGCAGCAACGCCGCCCGAAAAAAAATAATTCCATCACCGTTATCATGAATTCATTCAGCTACCGGGATCGGCAACTGTATGCCGAGAATGTGCGACTGGCCGACATCGCACAGCAGCTTGGCACGCCCTGCTACGTCTACTCGCGCGCCGCGCTGGAAGACCGCTTCCAGGCGTTCGCGGATGCGCTGAAAGGCCGCGATCATCTCGTCTGCTACGCCGTCAAGGCCAATTCCAATCTCGCGGTACTGAACCTGCTGGCGCGCCTGGGCTCGGGTTTCGACATCGTTTCCGGCGGCGAGCTGGAGCGCGTGCTGGCGGCCGGCGGCGATCCCGCGAAGGTGGTTTTCTCAGGTGTCGGCAAGACGCGCGATGAAATGCACCGCGCGCTGGCGGCCGGCATTTATTGCTTCAACGTGGAATCCGAGGCGGAGCTGGAAGTGCTGAACGAAATCGCCGGCGAGCTGGGCAAGCCGGCGCCGGTGGCGTTGCGCGTCAACCCGGACGTGGACCCGGCGACGCACCCGTACATTGCCACCGGCCTCAAGCAGAGCAAGTTCGGCATCGATATCGCACAGGCCATGACGGCCTTTGAGCGGGCACGATCGCTGCCGCACCTGCGCGTGACGGGCATCGCCTGCCACATCGGCTCGCAGCTCACGGACCTGGCGCCGGTGGTCGAGGCGCTGGACCGCGTTCTCGGTCTCGCCAATACCCTCCTCGATAAGGGCTTTACGTTGCAGCATCTCGATCTCGGCGGCGGGCTCGGTATCCGTTATAACGAGGAACAGCCGCCGTCGCCGGACGCTTATATCCGCGCCATCCTCGACCGGTTGGCGTCGAAGGGCGGCCATGGCCGGAAACTCCGTCTCGTGTTCGAGCCCGGCCGGGCGATTGTCGGCAACACCGGCCTGCTGCTCACGCGTGTGCTGTACCTCAAGCACGGATCGGAAAAGAATTTCGCCGTGGTGGATGCCGCCATGAACGACCTGCTGCGCCCGGCGCTGTACGAGGCCTGGCACGACATCACGCCGGTGGCGGTGGACGCGCCGCGCAAGATGCTTAAATATGATGTCGTCGGCCCGGTGTGCGAGAGCGGCGATTTTCTCGGACACGACCGCGAACTCGGCATCGAGGCCGGTGACCTGCTGGCGGTGGTTTCCGCCGGCGCCTACGGCGCCGTCATGAGCTCGAACTACAACACCCGCCCGCGCGCGCCCGAGGTGATGGTGGACGGGGACAGGTTCCAGGTCGTGCGTCGGCGCGAAACCGTGGCGGAGCTGTTCGCCTCCGAGTCCATTTTGCCAAAATAAATCTCACCGCAGAGGACGCAGAGATCGCAGAGTTTTGTTGAATTCTTCATTTCTCTGCGTACTCCGCGCTCTCTGCGGTAAGATTTCAAAATGCAGCGGATTCCCGAACCCGAGTTGATGGACGAGCCGGAGCAGGCGCGCGCCTACGCCCACGCCGATTTCGCCGAACCGCACCAGGCCTTTGTCGAACGTTTTCACCAGTGTTTTCCCGGTCATCGTCCGCGGCAGGTACTCGATCTCGGTTGCGGTGCGGCGGATATCACCATTCGTTTTGCCCGCGCCTGTCCCGAATGCAGCCTGACCGGCGTGGACGGCGCCGCGGCCATGCTGGTATTTGCGCACGAAGCGATTACCCGGGCGGATCTGGACGATCGTATTGAGCTGCAACAGGCGCGCCTTCCCGAAACGGCCTTGCCGCCGCACGCGTTCGATACCGTCATCAGCAACAGCCTGTTGCATCACTTGCACGATCCGCAGACACTGTGGAGCGCAGTGACGCAATACGCCGCGCCCGGCGCGGCGGTATTCATCATGGATCTGCACCGCCCCGATTCGCGCGAACGGGCCGGCGCTTTCGTGGATGAGCATGCCGGCATGGAACCGGAGATATTGCGGCGCGATTTTTTCAATTCGCTGCTGGCGGCGTTCCGGCCGGAAGAAATCAGGGAACAACTGGCGCAGGCCGGGCTGACGTCGTTCCGGGTCGAGGCCGCGGGTGACCGGCATATCATCGTGCACGGCAAGATGGGGTGATGACGCATGGGAATTTTCCAGAATCCGCCGGACGAGGAAATCAGGGAATTGTTGCGGCGCGTCCGCGCCATCGCCGTCGTCGGCCTGTCGCCGCGCACCAACCGTCCGAGTCACGGCGTGGCGGCGCAGATGCAGCGCTTCGGTTACCGCATCATCCCGGTGCGTCCCGCGGTGGATACGGTGCTGGGAGAGAAGGCCTACGCCTCGTTGCGCGAGGTGCCGGACCCGTTCGATCTGGTGGACGTGTTCCGTGCGCCGGAATACGTGGGCCAGATCGTCGAGGAATGCATCGCCCTGGGCGTCCCGGCGATCTGGCTGCAGGAAGGCGTGGTGAATATTCCCGCGGCCGAGCGGGCGCAGCAGGCCGGCCTGACCGTGGTCATGGACCGTTGTGTTTACCGGGAGTATCTGCGCCTGTTCGGACCGGTGCCGCATCCGTGAACACGCCCGCGGTTTATTTGCCACACGCCAACCGGTAAGCTTGCCGCCATGTCCGTTCCCTTTAGCAAGATGCACGGCGCCGGCAACGACTTCGTGGTGTTCGACGGCGTCTCCCGCCCGATTCAGCTCACACCCCAAAAGATCCGCCGGCTTGCGGACCGGCACTTCGGCATCGGCTGCGACCAGGTGCTGCTGGTGGAGCGGCCCACGACGGCCGGCGCCGATTTCCGCTACCGGATTTTCAACGCCGACGGCGGTGAGGTGGAGCAGTGCGGCAACGGCGCGCGCTGCTTCGTGCGTTTTGTCCGCGACAAACGGCTGACGGCCAAGGACGAAATCGCCGTCGAAACCCTGGCGGGCATGATTTACCCGCGCCTGGAAGCAGACGGCGACGTCAGTGTCAACATGGGCGTGCCGCGCTTCGAGCCCGCCGAAGTCCCGTTCGAGGCGGCCGTGCGTGAAAACGTCTATGATCTGGAAGTGGACGGCCGTATCGTGAAGGCGAGCATCCTGTCCATGGGCAATCCGCACGCGGTGCAGCTGGTGCCGGACGTGGACGCGGCGCCGGTGAACACGCAGGGGCCGCAAATCGAGCGGCACCCGCGTTTTCCGCGGCGCGTGAACGCCGGTTACATGCAGATCGTGGACCGCCGGCACATCCGGCTGCGGGTCTACGAACGCGGCGCCGGCGAGACGCTGGCCTGCGGGACCGGGGCCTGCGCGGCGATGGTGGCCGGTCGCCAAAGAGGTCTGCTGGATGATAAGGTAGAGGTGAAGCTGACCGGCGGCACGCTGCGCGTGTCCTGGGCCGGAGAAGGGCAGCCGGTGTGGATGACGGGACCGGCGATCACGGTTTTTGAGGGAACCATCGACCTGGAAAAACTATGAAACAAAAACTGCCGAGCGAAGAAATTCAGACGGAACTTTCCTGGGAGGAGGCGGTGGCGCGCTACCTCGAGGACCACCCAGATTATTTCCAGCGTTACCCGGAGACGCTCTCGCGCATCCTGTTGTCGCACGAAACCGGCGGCAAGGCGGTATCGCTCATCGAGCGCCAGGTGCAGGTGCTGCGCGAACAGAACCAGGCGCTGCAGCGCCAGTTGCGGGAGCTGGTCAACAATGCCCGTGAAAACGACGTGCTGAGCGGCCGGTTGCACCGTTTCGCGACCGCCATGATCGGCTGCGCCTCGCTCGACGACGTGCTGGACACGACCTACGACCTGCTGCGCCAAGAATTCAAGCTCGATGCCGTGGTGATCCTGCTGCGCGGCCGTCCCGTCCAGGGCGGACGCGCGGAGCTGGTCCCCGAGGATGATCGACGCCTCAACACGCTGTTCCAGCAGTTCAGCGGCGGCAAGCCCATCTGCGGCGGCAAATTCGAGGACAGCCTGATGAGTTATCTTTTCAGCGGACGCGCCGCCGAGATCAAGTCATCCGCGCTGATTCCGCTGGGAGAGAAAAACCCTTACGGCGTGCTCGGCCTCGGAACCCAGGACCCTTACCGCTTCCATCCCGGCATGGGCACGGTCTACCTCACGCGGCTGGGCGAGATGTTGACGCACAGTCTCTCCCGTCACCACGGGTAAATTCATCGCGCGCCACGGTGCTACCGCGCGCCACGCAACACCTCGACGGTTTTTTTCGCCATCTCGGCGACGAGCGGCGTTTGTCGCCGCTGACGCTGACGCATTACCGGCGCGATCTTTCCCAGTGCATGGCCTATTGCGACGGTGCCGGCATCTCCGGCTGGGAGCGGTTGACCCCCGCCGAGGTGCGCGGCTGGGTGTCGGCGCTGCATCGCCGGGGACTTTCCGGCAAGAGCATCCAGCGCGCGCTGTCGGCGCTGCGCAGCTTTTACCGTTACCTGTTGCGCGAGCAGATCGTCACGAACAATCCGGCAAGCGGCGTGAGCGCGCCCAAATCCGCGCGCCGTCTGCCGGACACGCTGACCGCCGACCAGGCCACGCGGCTGGTGTCGCTGGAGGCGCGCGATCCGCTCGCGGCGCGTGACCGCGCGCTGCTGGAGCTGCTGTACTCCTCCGGCCTGCGCCTGTCGGAACTGGTGAATCTCAATATTCCGGAACTCGATCTTGCCGCCGGCCAGGTGCGCGTCACCGGCAAGGGCCGCAAGGTGCGCGACGTGCCGGTGGGCGCCAAGGCGCGCGCGGCCCTGCGTGACTGGCTCGCGGTGCGTACGGAGTTTGCCCGGACGGAAGAAACGGCTGTGTTCGTGGCACGCAATGGCAAGCGCCTGGGCGCGCGCGCGGTGCAGGCGCGGCTGCAACAGTGGGCCAGGCGCCAGGGGATGGAAGTGCCGGTGCATCCGCACATGCTGCGCCATTCCTTCGCCAGCCACGTGCTGGAATCGAGCGGCGATCTGCGCGCGGTGCAGGAGATGCTGGGGCACGCCAACATCTCGACCACCCAGATTTACACCCATCTCGATTTTCAGCACCTCGCGGGCGTCTACGACAAGGCCCACCCGCGGGCGCGCAAGAAGACCCCGGCATGACGGCGCCGCGCTATTACAGCATGCGCCGCCTCTCGCCCTACCAGGGCACGGTGCAGATCACGGAATTGCCGGATTTCCGGGCCGTGACCTCGGATGGCATCGCCTGGCGCGTGCAATTCCTCAACCAGCGTTCGCGCGTTACCGGCCACGCCGTGTGGCGCGCCGACGGCGGCGGCAACCTGATCGAAACCCCGTACACCGGCGGCCTGATCCGGGCCCTGCAGAGCCATCCTCCGTTTCCTTTTCCATCGCAGGATAATCTCGAGTTGTGGCTGCTGGATGCCCGGGAGCAGAAACCGCTGGCGATCCTGGCCAGCACGCTGGGTCGCATCCGGCCGCCGCGCTCCATCGACACCCGCTGGCACGCTACCTTGGCGGAGGACGACAGTTTCGTCGCGCCAAGCCTCGCGCCGGAAAACGGCGCTGTTTCAACTTCGCACATCCCGCACAGCCAGGTGCTGAGCCGGTGCGTGCAAAAGGCCGCCGGTCCGCTGGAGCGGGCGCAATGGTTCCGCCGCGAGGACGACGGCAGCGGCACCGGTCTGCACGGCTGCCGCCTCGAAGCCGCGCAGGTGGGACGCCGGCTCGGGCGCGATGCCTTTCCCGAACTGCTGCTGCGCGAGCAATGGGAAGTGGAACAGGAACAGAAACTCGTCAGCGATTATCACGACTGGCAGGCACCCAACCTGCTGACACACTCCCGGCTCTCGCACGCCACGCGCGACCGCCTCGAACGCGCCGCCTGCCGTCAGGCGGTGAAACTCTACAACGTCCGGCATTTCCTGCCGGAGCTTATCAATCCCGACCTGCTGAACGTGGCCTTCGTCGAAGCCGTGATCCGGCGTTCCACCTAGGCCCAGTAGGTGAATTCTCCCCGCCGCTTATCGCCATACGGGGAATGGCTTAGAATGCCGCATCTGTTCACGTGAGGCTGGCGGCATGGCGGCTCGATCAACCCGGGAAAAAATTATGGATGCCGCGCTCGATCTCGCCGGGCGCCAGTCCTGGGAAAGCCTGCGGCTGCATGACGTGGCGGCGGAACTGCAGCTGGATCTGAATGACGTTCGCGTGCATTTCCGCGAAAAGGAAGACATCGTCGATGCCTGGTTCGACCGCGCGGACGCGGCCATGTTGCAGGCCGGCACCGCCACCGGATTTTCCGATCTGCCGGCGCGCGAACGCTTGCACCGCTTGATCATGGCCTGGCTCGCGGCGCTGGCGTCGCACCGGGATGTGACGCGCCAGATGATTTACGGAAAATTCGAGCCGGGCCACGTGCATTACCAGTTCGCGGGCCTGTTGCGCGTCAGCCGCACGGTACAATGGCTGCGCGAGGCGGCGCACCGCGATGCCGTGCTGCCGTGGCGCGCCATCGAGGAGACCGGCCTGACGGCGATTTATCTGGCGGTGTTTTTCTGCTGGATGCGCGATGAGTCGGAAAGTGCCACGCGCACCTCGGTGTTTCTCGACCGGCTGCTGGGGCGGGCGGAGCGTCTGGCGCAATCCCTGCCCGGGTTTTCGGGGCCGCGCAGGAATGCCGGTGCACCGCCATTTTCCGCACCGAAGTCATGAATTCGAATTTTTAACCGGAGGTCCGGCCCATGGCCGATGCATTCAAGAATATTCCCATCAAAACCACCATCGGCAACCAGGAGCACGCCGAGATCAGCAGCTGCGCCGATGCCGAGCCCTACGCGCTGCGGGTCATTGGCGACAGCATGGAGCCGGAATTTCTCGACGGTCATATCCTGATCGTGGACCCGGCCATGCCGCCGCAGCATGGCGCCTACGTGATCATCGACTATCAGGGCGAAACCACGTTCCGCCAGTTCATCGTGGAAAACGGCAGGAAATACCTGAAGGCGCTCAACAGCGCCTATCCGGCGGTGGAGCTGGTGGAGAACTACTCGGTGCGCGGGGTGGTGGTGCAGCGCGCCAGCCGCCGGCGCAAGGACCACAAGCATTATTATTGAAATATTAAATGATTAATGGACAGGATTTACAGGATTAACAGGATAAAACACAAGCCACAACCGCAGTGCTCTTTTTAATCCTGTAAATCCTGTTAATCCTGTCTATTCAAATTTATAAAGGTGCGCGCGTGACCAGGGCAGGTCGTTGTTGGCGGCGCGGGTAAAGAGAACCTGGAACAGTTGCATGGTGCCGGCCGTGAATCCGGCGATCGAGCCGGCGAGATAAAGCCGCCAGGCGCGCACAAAAGCGCTGTCATATTTTTTTTCAATTTTTTCCGCGCTCTGTTCGAAGCGCTCGAACCAGTGTTCCAGCGTCCGGGCATAATGCAAGCGCAGATTTTCGATATCGAGCACAGAGAAATCGTGTGGCTCGAAAATATCCATCATTTCGCTCAGCGCGGGCGGATAGCCCCCGGGAAATATCCGTTTTTCAATCCAGGCGTTCAACCGCTCGGGTTTGTTGCGGCCGATGGAATGAATGAGTCCGCGTCCATGCGGCGCAAGACAGCGATTGATGACATCGCCCAGCGCGACGTAATTGTCGCGGCCAACGTGTTCCAGCATGCCGACGGACACGAATACGTCGAATTCCCCCGAGATGTTGCGGTAGTCGTCCTCCACGTATTCCACGCTGTCCCCGAGGCCGGCGGCCCGGGCTCGTTCCCGGGCATACAGGATCTGCTGGTGCGAGATGTTGTAGGACCTGACCCTGACGCCGTAGTGCTGTGCCATGTGGAGCGCGAGTCCGCCCCAGCCGCAGCCGGCTTCCACCACCCGGTCACCCGGCTTCAGCTGAAGCTTGCGGCACACGTGATCCATCTTGGCGCGCTGCGCCTGCTCGAGCGTCAGGTCCGGGGTCGGAAAATAGGCGCAGGTGTACTGCATGGCCTCGCAGTCCAGCCACAGCTCGTAGAAATCGTTGCCGATATCGTAGTGATGATGGATGTTGTCGCGTGAATCCGTGAGCCGGTTGGAGCGCGGACGATTGAACAGACGCGTCTGCGCCTCCTTGAGTTTCTGGTATTTGGGGGATGATCCTGCCGTGCGATAGGCAAGCACCAGGAACTCCACGAGGTCGCCTTCCACCTCGATGCGCCCGGCGCTGTAGAGGTCGCCGAAATGCAGCGCAGGATTCACCAGCAGCTTCTGCAATACCTCGCCGTCGCGGAAATGCACGCGGGCGACGGAGGGTTTGTCCACGGAGGGAATTGTTTCACCGTTCCACAACACGAAGGTCAGCGGCGGGTCACCGAGCAGGTCAAGCAGCTTGCGCGCCATCCAGCGATCCAGCACCGAAACCCGCGACGAAGAAGACAACGGGCCGGACCCAACCCTTCCGCCCGTCAACGCCGGAATATTGAGCGACGTCAGCCTGGATTTCTGCGCATCCTTTTCCACGGGCCTTGCTCCTTCAGGACGCCTTTAATCCTACCTTGTCCCCGCGTTCTTTTACAAATGCCCCGCCTCCGGCCGCGCATTCCGGGGCCGGTTTTTCCTGTCAGATTCCCGTGAACAGGCGGCGGGGTTGCGTCGCCACGCCGCCCGGTCGCGGCAGCACATGAAAGGCCGGATAGAGTGTAAAATGGCGGCATGCGATCCCGGCGGCGCGTTGCCAGCATTCTTTTTTTCCCAGGAATTCTGTTTCGGCTGTTGTCGGGCGTCCTGATGGCGGCGGCTGTTTTCGCGCCGGCGTCAGCCGCCGGACCGGAAGAATATTTGCGTGGTTATGTCGATTCGCTTCTCGACAGCCGTTTCCCCGGACTTGGCCTGCGTTCGCAGGTCATCTCGACGGACGGCACGGTGAAATTATCCTCGCACACCTGTCTCGGCCCTTCCCAGAAACGCGACGTGCTGTATCTGCTGACCACCACCGGCCGGGTGCAGAATGTCCAGTGGGATCTGTCCACGGATTGCGACAGGTCCGATGCCGCGGGGCAGGACAAAGCGGGAGCGGATCGCGAGCCTGAGACTCCCATTGATGTTTATGCCTTGCCCGAACAGGAGTTGTTCGCGCCGTTGCTGGCCGACCCGCGGCAGCCGCGTTTTTCCGTGAGCTACCTGCACTATCGCAGCCCCACGAAGGAATTTGCCGCCGCCAGCACCGCTTTCGGAGAATATTTCGGTTTGGCTTCCGGCGTCTTTGGAAAGTCAGGCAGCTCGCAAGTCGGGATTCAGGGCGGGGTGTTCGCGCTGTTCAATCTCGATGCGCCGTCGAGTGATCTGATCAACGCGGATTACTGGATCGGCTTGCCGGTCAGTTATCGCAAAGGTCCCTGGTCGTATCTGCTGCGCATCTATCACCAGAGTTCGCACCTGGGAGACGAGTTCATTCTGGGCAACCCGGGCATCAATCGGGTCAATCTGAGCTACGAGGACATGAAGTTTCTCGTGTCTTACGAATGGGAGCGTTGGCGCCTCTATGGCGGCGGCGGTTATATGTTGCACAGCGAGCCGGATCTGGCGCCCAAACATCTCCAGGGCGGGGTCGAATACGTCCGGCCGCGCGCGGCCGGGAGATTGAGTTTCATTGCCGCGGCGGACATACAGGCCTCCGAGGAACTCGACTGGCGGCGCAGTCGTTCATACCAGGCGGGGTTTGAGCTCCGCAGCCGCAGCCCCCGGCGGGCGCGCCTCATGCTGGAGCATTTCCGCGGCCATTCGCCCAATGGGCAGTTTTACCTCGAATCCCTGCGTTACACGGGACTGGGACTTTACTTCGGTTTCTGAGGAACCCGGCCGGAATGACTGGTTGGCGCGATAATAGCGATTGGCGGACGACGCCGGGCATACTATCCTTAGGGATAATTGCGGCGGCAGGAAACCGCCTGAAGTCTTGCCCCGGTTCAAGCCGGGGCATGCCCCCCGGGCAGGAAGAGCCTGAAGTCGCAATAATCGGCAGTTCTCAGGAGGTTTTATTGTTGCTCCGGCGCGTCAGAATACCAAGGGGGCAATCTGCAGGCACAGCTTGCCTTAGTTTCAACAGCATCTGTGCCGGGTCAATAAAAAATTGGAAATCACAGGAAGGTGGTTACAAATGAAGCTCGATAAAAAATCCCTGATTCAAATCGTCATCCTCATCGTGCTCGTCATCGGAGGCGCCGGGGCCTATCTCGCGCAGCAGGACGGCGGACTGGATTTCGTCAGCGGCCTGTTCGAGAGCAAGCCGGCCACCATCCGGGCGCCGACATCCGCTGCCGCCAAAAAACCCGCGCCGGGTCCGGCCGCGCCGGCCGTTGCCAAACCGGCCGAGCCTGAAATGTCCGCGACGCCCGCCAAAGGACAGATTCACGGGAAACCATTCAAGGTCGAGAAAAGTTATATCGAGAACGGCGTGCTGACCCTGCGGTTGGGCAAGGACGTGACCGCCGATCTGGAAGTGAAAATAATGTTGCCAGGCTCGCCGTGGGAAACGCCGGCCGGGAAAAATTTCAAGGTGATGGAAGCCGGCGGCGCCGGCACGCCACAAGTGGTGCTGGCATGGAAGGAAGACGGCCAGAGCGCCCCTTCGGAACAGAAATTCACCGACAAGTACAGCATGATGCTCGAGTTCGGACAGGAAAAGGACAAAAAGCTGCCGGGAAAAATCCAGCTCAATCTTCCGGACGAGACGAAAAGCCATGTCGCCGGGACTTTCGAGGCGGACATCCGGGGATTCCGCATCGTGGACGGCAAACCCGATTTGTCCGTCGACTCGGTGGACACGCTCCAGTACCTGGCGTTGCGTGAACTGCTGAAGGACGATCCGAACAAGTCGCTCGAAGTCATCTCGTTCCGTAATGGACGTTATGCCGAGCCGTCGGCTCCGGGCAAGAATATGACCGGTTCCATCGAGGTGGAGTACCGTGTCGGTCAGGGCTCACCTGCCGCGCAACAGTTCCAGCTTGAGAAGGATGCCGGCGCCTGGAAGGTGGTGCGTGCGGTACGGAAAAAACCCGCCGGGTAGGATGCATGACATGATGCAAACAAAAACCCCGCCAATATGGCGGGGTTTTTGTTTTGATCTCTCAACCGGCCGGCACCGCGGCCGGTCCGGATCAGGCGAGCGGCTTTACCACGGTGGCCTGCATCCCCTTTGGCCCCTTCTGGCTTTCAAATTCCACCTGCTGACCCTCGGCCAGTTTCTTGTAGCCTTCGGCCTGAATCACGGAGTAGTGTACGAACACATCCGCGCTTCCATCCTGTGGCGAGATGAAACCAAAACCCTTAGCCTCGTTGAACCACTTTACAGTACCCATGCGCATGACGAATGACCTCACTAAAAATTAATTTTTTATGAAAAATTTTGTACGTGCTGTAATGGTGGAGTTCGCCAGGACCAACCGCGGATGCCTGTAAATACCAGCATGACAACAAACGGCAGTGCAGCACTGCCGTTTCAGTATAACGAATTTGCTATTTGTGTACATCCAAACACCGTGCGCGGGTTCGTCAAGTCCGGCATGAAACTTGCCGAAACCGCGCTTCATCTGGTGAAAAGTGTAAATATTTCTGACAAGGAGGGCTGAACATGCAAATCCCGTGGTATGTCACGGCACTCGGCGCCGCCCTGGTCTGGGGCGTGCATTACCCGCTGGTGGATCATGCGCTGAAAAAGCTGTCGCTGGTTTCCGTGCTGCTGTTGACGGCCCTGCCGATAGTCGTCCTGGGGCTCTTTTTTCATCGGACCCTCGCCGCGGACTACGCCGTCTGGACGACTCTGGGCACGGGTACGAGAGCCAGGGTGCTTGCCCTGGCCCTGACCAGCCTGCTGGGATCGGTGCTGTTATTCCTCTCCATCGCCGGCAAGAACGCCACGCTCGCAAGTCTTATAGAGATCTCTTATCCGGTGTTCGTGGCGCTGTTCGCCTGGCTGTTGTTCCGCGAGATTCACATCAACCCGAGCGTGATCATCGGCGGGCTGCTGGTGTTCGCCGGCGTGGTCATGATCGTCTGGAACAACCCTTGATGAATTCGGTTGTATAAAAAGCGGGCGCCTGGAGCGCCCGCTTTCCATCCCTGATCAAGACAAACGTTTAAAGGTTGTAACCCGTCTCGTTGTGCAGCACGGTGTCGAGGCCCTCGGTTTCCTGTTCCACGGTCACACGCAGGCCCAGCATGGCGTCGATCAGCTTGAGCAGGATGAAGGTGACGATGCCGGACCAGGCGGCCGTGACCAGAATACCGGTAATCTGGGTCGTGACCTGCTTGCCCATGGTAACGCCCTCGGCAAAACCGACGCCGCCAAGCGTGGTGGCGGCGAAGATGCCGGTCAGCAGCGTGCCAATGATGCCGCCCACGCCGTGCACCGGGAACACGTCGAGCGAATCATCCACGTGCAGCGAGCGCTTCATGTAGTTGGTAGCCACGAAGCACACGAGCCCGGCGGTGACGCCGATCACGAGCGCGCCGAGCGGGCCGACGAAGCCCGAGGCCGGCGTGATGGTGCCGAGACCCGCCACCATGCCGGTGACGATGCCGAGCACCGACGGCTTGCCGAAGCGGATCCACTCGCAGAACATCCAGGTGAGCGAACCGGCGGCGGCGCCGATGTGCGTGACCAGCATGGTCATGCCGGCGGTGCCGTTGGCCGCCAGCGCGCTGCCGGCGTTGAAACCGAACCAGCCGACCCACAGCATGCAAGCCCCAATGACGGTCATGGTGAGGTTGTGCGGCGGCATCGCCGTCTCCGGAAAGCCCTTGCGCCGGCCCAGCACCAGCGCTGCCACCAGCGCCGCGACGCCGGCGTTGACGTGCACCACGGTGCCGCCGGCGAAATCCATCACGCCCATTTTCTGCAGCCAGCCGTCGCCCCAGACCCAGTGACACACTGGCACGTAAACCAGCAGCAGCCACAACAGGCTGAACAGCATCATGGCGGAAAACTTCATGCGCTCGGCGAAGGCGCCGACCACCAGCGCCGGCGTGATGATGGCGAAGGTCATCTGGAACATGGCGAACACGGTTTCCGGAACGTCGCCCTTGAGGGTGTTCACGCCGATGCCGGCCATGAGCGCCTTGGCCATGCCGCCGATCCAGGCGTTGGCTCCGCCGCCGTCGCCGAAGGCGAGGCTGTAGGCGAACAGCACCCACACGATGGACACCATGCAGGTAATGGCGAAGCACTGCATCAGAACGGACAGTACGTTTTTCGTGCGCACCAGTCCGCCGTAAAACAGCGCGAGCCCGGGGATGGTCATGAACAGCACCAGCACCGAGGAGGTCAGCAGCCAGGCGGTGTTGGCGGTGTTGAGGGTGGGCGTCTCCGCCGCCAGCGCCAGCGGTGAGGCGGCCAGCAGCAGTGACGCGATGAGCAGTCGCGTGGATTTAACGGGTGTCATGATGTTCTCCTGGGTGTGATAGTTATTTGGTTTATACGGCGCCGACGCCGGGAGCCTGCGCGGCATCATACAAAACCGGGGCGGTTCCTGAAATCGTTACGGCGCCGCCGGGAGCGGACATGGACCGAGGCGGGCCCCGGCAAAACCTGCCGATGGAAGCTGTTCTCGTGCGAACCATGAGCCTTTGTGCACCAAAATGGCACAAAAATTGCTGCTTGGTGGGGATAATATCGAAAAGAGGGTATCCACCATGGCTGGAAGGCACCTGCCGGTTGTCGTCGTATTGGCGTGGTTGGCGGCATTCGCGGGGCCCGTGACCGCGGACAACGGCGTGGTTTCACCCGACAGCATCCCCGGCACCACCAAAGTGGACGCCGAGGGCGTACTCGATCTGGCCGAAAAAAATCCCGAGCTGGTTATCGTGGATGCACGCATCCGCCAGGACCGGCTGCAAGGGTATATCGAAGGTTCCATAAGCCTGCCCGATGTCGATACCAGCTGCGAATCGCTCGCCAGGATCATCCCCCAAAAGTCGACGCCGGTCCTGTTTTACTGCAACGGTCCCAAATGCGGACGCAGCGTCCACTCGTCGCGCAAGGCTCTCGACTGCGGATATACCGGCGTTTACTGGTACCGCGGCGGGTTCGAAGAGTGGAAGAACAAGAATTATCCGTACTTGAAAAAATAACCAAGGGAAGATTTCGTCATGCTGACACAGCATCTGACCATGCGCGCCTCGTTGAGCCTTACCATCGTGATCATGGGCCTGCTCGGTCTCGCGCTGGCACTGGCGACCGGGGAGGTATACCGGCAGCAGACACTGGATAACCAGCGTGCGGCCATGGCGGAGTTGCTGCGTCTCAAGACGGACGACCTGTTGCGTGAGCTCGAAGCCAAGTCGCGCGATCTGGCTTTGGCCATCCAGCACGAGCCCGGGTTCCAGCGCGCCTTCGACGCGCGTGACACGCGCTCCCTGCCACGATTGATGGACAAACAGTTTCACCAGTATTTCGAAACCGCCAATGTCATCAAGATCGAGAAATTGAGGGCGTTCGACATCAATTTTTCATTCGTGGCCGAATCCACGGAGGGCAGCCCTCTGCTGGCGGACGGCAAGGTCTTCTGTCCGGCACTGATCCAGCAGGCGCGCACGCGCCAGGGACCGGCGCGCCTGCAAACGATCTCCGATCTGTGTCCGGTGGCTGACCGCCTGTATCACGCAGTGATCGTTCCGATCGGCGGGTTGCGGCCCAGGGGATATCTGCAGATATTCACCGATCCCACGCGCAGCCTTGCCGGCACCGAAAAGGCCCTGGGCATGCCGGTCAAGATCACGCTGGCTTCCGGGCAGGTGATATACAAATCCGAAGCGTGGTTTCCTCCGCATGCCATGGAACGCACCCTGGTGGCGGAATATCCGCTGGAGACGCCCGCCTCGGGCAGGGTGATGACGCTGGGCGTCATGGAGGACATTCAGGCACTCCATGAAAGGCTCTCCATGACCCGTTACATGGTCATGATGGCCGCCGGCCTCGTCACCCTGTTGGTGATCGCCATCGCCATGCTGGTGCTGCAAAACACGACGTTGCGACCGTTGCTGGCTCTGCACGACCAGCTGCGCAGCGTGCGCAAGGATCGCACGCGCCTGAGCGAGACCCTGACACCGTCCGGCACTCTCGAAATCAAGGAACTGGCACAGGATTTCAACGCCCTCAGCGCTGAACTCGGGGACCTGCACCGCATGCTCGAACGCCTGGCGTTCACCGATACGCTCACGGAACTGCCCAACCGCAGTCATTTTCACGAACGCCTGCAGCAATGCACCACGCCAGTGCGTGCGGCCCGGAGTCCGTTTGCCCTGTTCGTGATGGACCTCGACCGTTTCAAGGAGGTCAACGACTCGTTCGGCCACGATATCGGCGACCAATTGCTCAAGCAGGTCAGCACGCGCCTGCACGGGGTGCTGCGTCGTTCCGACGTCTTCCTGCGGCTGGATCAGGAAATCGCGGCAAAATCCGAGGATGAAATCATCGCGCGTCTGGGCGGCGACGAATTCGCCGCCATCGTGCCGGGCGTGGCCGACGACAGATCGGCCATCCTGATCGCGCAGAAATTCATCGCGGTGATGCAACAGCCGTTCATCGTCGGCATGCACCGTTTCAATGTCGGCGTCAGCATCGGCATCGCCCTGTACCCGCAACATGGCGTGGATCCGATGACGCTGCTGCGACAGTCGGATGTCGCCATGTACCAGGCCAAGCAGAGCAAAAGCGGTTACGCCTTCTTCGACAGCGTGCGCGACCATCACAAGTTGCAGCTGTTGACGCTGGAGCGCGACCTGCGCCAGGCGATCGAGAACGGCGGTCTCGAGCTGTATTACCAGCCGATGGTGGACATCCGTACCACCAAGGTGAGCTGCGTCGAGGCCCTGGTACGGTGGCGTTACCCCGACCTCGATCTGACATCGCCGGACAAGTTTATCCATGTCGCCGAACAGTGCGGCCTGATCCAGCCGCTCACCCGCTGGGTGTTCAATCGCGCGGTGGAACAGTGCGCCCAGTGGCGCCGGGCGGGCTTTCTGTTCGATGTGTCCGTGAACCTGTCGGTGATGAACCTGCACGAGCAGGACTTCGTCGATTACGTCATGAACACGCTGCGCCAGTGGGAGGTCGAGCCGTCCTGGGTCTCGCTCGAGGTGACTGAAAGCGCGGTCATGTCTGATCCGAGCCATGCGCTCGAGGTGTTGTCGCGCCTCGACGCCATGGGCGTGCGGATTTCCATCGACGATTTCGGCACCGGGTATTCGTCGCTGGCCTACCTCAAGCGGCTGCCCGTGGATGAAATCAAGATCGACCGTTCCTTCGTCATCGACATGAAGCTGGACAACAACGACGCGGTCATCGTGCGCTCCACCATCGACCTGGCGCACAACATGAGT
Source organism: Sulfuricaulis limicola (assembly GCF_002355735.1). Taxonomy (GTDB): domain Bacteria; phylum Pseudomonadota; class Gammaproteobacteria; order Acidiferrobacterales; family Sulfurifustaceae; genus Sulfuricaulis; species Sulfuricaulis limicola. The sequence goes on from NZ_AP014879.1 coordinate 667,165, forward strand.
CTGCGCGTGGTGGCCGAGGGCGTGGAAAACCCGGAGACCCTGCGGCTGCTGACCGCGCTCGGTTGCGACGTGGTGCAGGGTTTTTTCGTCAGTCGGCCGCTGCCCTATGACGAACTGATCCGGTGGCTGAGCAATTCCGCCTGGAGCGCCAAGCAGCGGCCGAGCTTTTCCGGCCGCGATGGGAAGGGAAGCTCCGTGGTGGCACTGCGCCGCCGCCCGCGTCCGGGACCGTCCGGCTAACAGCCCGCTTACTCCGCAAAGAGCCCGCCATTCCTCCGCCGTCGCGCGCACCCGTTGATGATTGGCGCGGCCGGCAGTATTGTGACAGTCACGCAACCACCGGGGTGGCCGGTCGGTTTTTTCAGGAGAGGGTGATGGACGCGCCGAAAATCCAGACGGCTATTCCACAGCGACGCTACCAGTTCGGCGAGTACACCGGGGTGGTGCTCGGCGATATCGAGAGCAGTGATGACGTGAAGTACCGGTACATCCTGGCGCTCGTGCGCGAGGGCGAAAGCCGGCCGTCGTTTTACGTGACGGCGGAAAAAAATCCGCGCCGCCGCGCGCAGGAAGGATCCCATCGTCTGCGTGTGATCACACAGGGTCTGGACGAGGAAATCGCCAGCTCGGATGCGTGGGCCGAGCTCGATGTCTTCTGCGCCGAAGCCTTTGCCGTGGCGGCCAAGGTGCTGGGTTTGTCGGACGAACAGCCGGTGATGATTTCCTGACTAAGAACCCATAACAGAAACAAAATCAGCCACAGAGCGCACAGAGATCACGGAGTAAAAACAGTTTCTTTCCCTGTGCTCTGTGTGTTCTGTGATCTCTGTGGCAAACCTAATTAGAGTAAATTCGCGTTTATCTGCGGGAGGCGGTCTAGTGATGGTGGCCGCCTTCGCCGTGCACGTGGCCGTGCTCGATTTCCTCTTTCGTGGCGGTCCGGACCTCGGTAATCTCAACATCGAAGTGCAGGGTTTTCCCGGCCAGCGGATGGTTGGCGTCGAGCACTGCGCCGGTTTCCGTCAGATTGACGATGACGAAGGTGATGGGACCGTTCGGCCCGTCGGCCGAGACGCGCGCGCCGACTTCGAGCTTCATGTCGGGCGGAAAGTGTTCGCGCGGGGCCTCGAAGATGGCCTCCGGATTTTTCTCGCCATAGGCTTCCGCCGGCGCCACGGTGACTTTGGATTTGAAGCCGGCGGCGGCACCTTCCAGCGCCTTTTCCAGGCCCGGAATAATGTTGCTGTGGCCGTGCAGGTAGTTGAGCGGTTCACCGCCGCGGCTCGAGTCGAGTACCGCGCCGCTGTCGTCGGTCAGGGTGTAATGCATGGACACAACCGTACCCTGGGCTGCCTTCATTGTGGAATCCTCATGGAGATTGGGTGGGAATAGCCCGCCACTATATCGCAGTTTGGGCCCGTCACCCAAGCAGGACCGGTAACACCCATCGCGCGGGGGGATTTTTCCGGGCACCGGCGCGACAGCCTTTCCGGACCGGCTTATACTGCCACGTGTATTTTCGTTGGCGTGATCTGGAATGAATGCAGGCAATCCCGCGTGAAAAAGGTCTTGTGGCTTCAAAAATTATTTTAAGACAGCTTTTGTTTTGGCATGATCAAACATCTGAGCATTGACGTCCCCGGGCAGGGCCTGCATGAAATCACCGACCGTATTCAGGCGGCGGTGCATGAGGCTGGAATAAAAGAGGGCCTGTGCACGCTGTTCGTGCAGCACACTTCGGCGAGCCTGCTGATCCAGGAAAACGCCGATCCCGCGGTGCGGCGCGATCTGGAACACTGGTTCAACCGGCTGGTACCGGAAAACGACCCGCTTTATACCCACCAGAACGAAGGCCCGGACGACATGCCGGGACACATCAAGTCAGCGCTGACGGCGACGCACCTCTCCATCCCGGTCGCCGGCGGACGCCTCGCGCTCGGGACCTGGCAGGGGATTTACCTGTGGGAGCACCGGCGCAGCCGCGGCGCGCGCCGGATCGTGGTGCATCTGGGCGCGTGAACGTCCACCAAGCCATCGCGCCGTACGGTTCCTGGAAATCGCCGATCACGACGGAGCGTGTCGCCGGCAGCGCCGTCGGTCTGGGACAGATCATTCTCGACGGCTCCGACATCTATTGGAATGAAATGCGGCCGGCGGAAGGCGGGCGTCATGTCATTCAGCGCTGGCGCGACGGCGCCGTGGACGAAATTTTGCCCGCGCCCTTCAGCGCCCGCACGCGGGCGCACGAGTATGGCGGCGGGGCGTTCGTGGTGGATAATGGAACGCTGTATTTCAGCAACGACCGCGATCAGCTTTTGTACCGGCTCGCGCCGGACAGTTCACCACAAGCGATTACTTCAGGCGCAAACAGGCGCTATGCCGATGGTGTGATTGACCGCCAGCGTCGTCGTCTCCTTTGTGTCTGCGAAGACCATGGCACCGATGGCGAGCCGGTGAACACCATTGTCGCCATTGACCTGGAAGGCGGTCACGAACCGCATGTATTGCTGTCGGGACAGGATTTTTACGCCGCGCCGCGCCTGAGCCCGGATGGCCGGCAACTGGCATGGTTGTCCTGGAATCATCCGGACATGCCCTGGGACGGCACCGAACTGTGGCTCGCGGACATGGGGCCGGACGGCCTGCCGGCCAATCCGCGCCACGTCGCCGGCGGCCGCGAGGAATCGGTTTTTCAGCCGCAATTCGCGCCCGACGGTACGCTTTATTTCGTCTCCGACCGCAATAATTGGTGGAATCTTTATCGCCTGCGGGAAAACCGCATCGAGGCGCTCATGTCCATGGACGCGGAGTTCGGCCTGCCGCAGTGGATTTTCGGGATGTCCACCCATGCCTTCGACTCGACACAGCATTTGGTGTGTGCATTCAATCGCGGGGCAGCGTGGCAGCTTGCCATGCTCGACACCGACACGCTCAGGCTGGAAGAGATCGAAACGCCGTTCAGTGACATCAGCCATGTCGTCGCCGGTCATGGCAAAGCGGTTTTTGCCGGGGCCTCGCCCAATTTGCCGGCGTCCATCGTGCGTCTCGATCTGACGACGCACCGATATGAAATCCTGCGCGCTTCCACCAACGATGTTCCCGACGCCGGCTATCTGTCCGCGCCGCAGGCACTGGCGTATCCCACGAGCCGCGGTGACACGGCGCATGCCTGGTATTACCCGCCCGCGAACCGTGATTTCCGCGCACCCGGGGAAGAGAAGCCGCCGCTGCTGGTAATGAGCCACGGCGGTCCGACCTCAGCCGCCTCCCGGGCACTGAGCCTCAGAACGCAATACTGGACCAGCCGCGGGTTTGCCGTGCTCGATGTGAACTACCGCGGTTCGACGGGTTATGGACGCGCCTACCGGCACCAGCTGGACGGCCAATGGGGCGTGGCCGACGTGGAGGATTGCATCGCCGGGGCGCGCTGTCTTGTCGAGCATGGCCTGGCAGACGAGTATCGTCTCGCCATCCGTGGCGGCAGCGCCAGCGGATACACCACGCTGTGCGCCCTGACGTTTCACCGGCTGTTTCGCGCCGGCGCGGTCTACTACGGCGTGAGCGATCTCGAGGCGCTGGCGCGCGACACGCACAAGTTCGAGGCGCGTTATCTCGACCGTCTGGTTGGGCCGTATCCGGAAAGAAGTGACTTGTATCACGAGCGCTCGCCGATTCATCATGTGGATCGCCTGTCCTGTCCGGTGATCTTCTTTCAGGGGCTGGAAGACAAGGTCGTGCCGCCGGATCAGACGGAGAAAATGGTGAATGCCTTGCGCAAGCGGAACATCCCCGTGGCGTACGTGGCGTTTGAAGGCGAACAACACGGTTTTCGCCGTGCGGAAAACATTCAGCGCGCGCTCGAGGCGGAGTTCTGGTTTTATTCCCGGCTGTTCGGTTTCACGCCGGCCGATCCCATAGCGCCGGTAATGATCGAAAATTTCTGACCGAAACTACAAAAAATAAAATTAACCGCCAAGAACGCCAAGTTTTTGTTGATTGCGGCCCGGGGTGCAACAAAACTCGTTGCACCCGTTCGGCGGCACGAAGATTCACTGAACTTTCGTGAAAACCCCGCCTCACCCTTGGCGTCTTGGCGGTTCAAAACCATATTCATTTTGTTAGAGACACCCAGTCAATCCACCCGGCTGGTGACCAGCTGGTTTTCCGGGAAATTGTTATCGCGCAGATGTTTTTTCACCGACGCCAGGAAGGCCTCGGGTCCGGCGGCATAGATATCGAAGCCGCCGAGATCGGGATGATCCGTCGCGATCTGCCGGAGCGCCGGGGCTGATTCGGCCACGTCCGCGACCAGCGGCGTATAGTGGAAATTGTCCAGCGCGTCGGTCCATGAACGGCACAGGTTGTTGAGGTAATGGCCGCCATCGTCGCTGGCCCAGTACAGGTGCAGGGTTTCCGCCACGTCGCGCGCCATGGCGTGTTCGATCAGGCTCTTGATCGGGGCGAAGCCGGTGCCGTGGGCGAGAAAAATCAGGGAACGCGGTGATTCCTCGTTCAGCGTGAATTCCCCCTTGGGTCCGGCGAGCGCGACGATATCCCCGTTTTTCAGTTTCTTGAACACGTAATCGGCGAAGCGGTTGCCGGGGAGACGCCGCACGTGAAACTGGAGATTGCGGTCATCGCACGGACAGCTGGCCACGGGGTAATCCGCCTCGGCGCCGTTGGCGGTTTCGAGCGTCACCGCCTGGCCGGCGAGGAACTGCAGCCGCTTGGTGCGTGGTGTCTGCAAATGCAGCAGCGCCATGTCTTCGCCCAGCGACTCGATTTTCTTGACGCGCGTGGCGATCTGCTGTGCCGGGATGTCCTGCGCGCCGCCGATCCGGGGCGCCTCGATTTCCAGGTCGGTCACCGCCGTGTGGGAGCAGAGCAGCACGTAACCCTGGGCCTTTTCGGCATCGCTGAAGACATAGTCGGAATGGCGCATCGGCAGTGTTTTTCCGGAAACCACCCGGGCCTTGCACAGGCCGCAATTGCCGTTGCTGCATCCGTAACGCAGGGAAACGCCGGCGCGCAGCGCGGCATCCAGGATGGTGTCCGAGCCTTCCACGAAGAATTCGCGCTGGCCCGGAACGAGGCGGACATGGGCGGTCATGAGCCGGAGAAAACTTTCCTTGACGACGTAGGACTGAAGATAGTCGCTGGGCGACTGCTTCTCCAGTTCATGCCGTAGCCACAGCTTGAGCGGTCCCATGATGAGGCGGATATCCTTATCGCCCGACCGTTCGTACTCGCTGAATTTGTCATACAGCCAGTCGGTGATGGTCTTGTAGCGCTCCACCTGCGCCCGGGTCCGGGCCAGCTCCTTCCCCAGCCCGGAGAGGCGTTCCGCCAGTACTTCGGGCTCGGGCAGCAGGCGCTCGCGCACGCGGTGGGCAAAGGCCTCGTCCTTGATGTGCGTGAAACGTTCCAGTTCGCTGCTGTTGTCCAGCTGCGTGTCCGGATACACGCGCAAGAGGTCCTCGGGCCTGACCATGCCCTCGAAAGTCGGCAGTTCGCCTTTTTTGATTTTGTTCTGGAGAGCGCCGCGTGTGATACCCACGAGACGGGCGGCGCGCGTCAGGCTGAGCAGCAGCGCGCCATTATTTGACTGGTCTGACATGGTTCGATTCCACCAACGCGTCGGAGCCGTGTCGGTCGGAATAAGCTACCTGACTATCGCCAACGTGACAACACGCTGGCTCTGCTTGCTGTAATTGAATAACCGACTTGCGGGGACAAGCCATTGCCTGGCATTGCCCCCGCTTCGACGTCAGATAAGGAAAGATGAGTTGCGACTATCCGGCCAAAATGCGCCGAACGGGAGGGCTAGTAACCGCGTCGCCCGCCGCCACCGCCGCCACCACCACCGCGATTGCCCCAGCCGCCACCGCCGCCACCACCACCGCGATTCCCGAAACCGCCACGACCACCACCGCCACCACCACCGCCACCGCCGGGGCGATCCGTCTTGGGCCGGGCTTCATTCACGTTGAGCGCACGTCCCTTCAGGTCTTTCTGGTTCATGCCGTTGATCGCTGCCTGCGCCTCGGCCTTGGCCGGCATTTCCACGAAGCCGAAGCCGCGCGGTTCGCCGCTGAACTTGTCCTTGAGAATGGTGACCTTGCTGATCTGCCCGAAGGCGCTGAAGGCCTCGCGCAGATCCTCTTCCGTGACGTCACGCGACAGGTTTCCTACGAAGATATTCATGTCTTACTCCTGGATTGAAAGGGTGAGGCGTCGAGGACCGTGCTTCGCTTTCGGAAACAGTGGCAGTGAAAGTGCGCGGCCGGATAGGCGAATGATCGGGCGTGAACCAGCTCCTTGGTTTCAGCGTAAGGAAGGGTGGGTTTCAGTGACCCAGCTTCTTCGGCATCCACGACAGATCATACGCCGGAGTTTCTCCGGCGTCCAAGCACCTGAAGCACGTCAGCCGATCTTTGGCCTGCCGGCGCCGGCTAGCCCCAGGTCTTGGCGCCGCGACCGGCACCACCTGAACCGTGACGCTGGCCTTGGCCGTGCCGCGGATGATTTGCGCCGTTTTTTCCCTTGAAATGGCGCGGCGCGCCGTCCGGGCGACGTGGCTGGTGGCTGGACGGACCACCGCGACGGTGACCCGAGGGGGCCTGTTGTCGCGGGCGGATGGTCGGCTCCAGCCCGGGAACGACATGGGCCGGAATCGACTGGCGGGTGTAACGCTCGATGTCGCGCAGCTGCTGGAAATTGTCCGGCGCGGCGAACGAGATGGCGATGCCCTTGGCGCCCGCACGGCCGGTGCGGCCGATGCGGTGCACGTAATCCTCGGCGCTCTTCGGGAGATCGAAGTTGATGACATGCGTGATGCCGGAAACATCGATACCGCGCGCGGCCACGTCGGTCGCCACCAGCAGGCGCACCGTGCCGGAACGCAGGTTGGTGATCGCACGGTTGCGCTGGTTCTGGTTCATGTCGCCGTGCAGCGCCGCCGCCGGGTGTCCCTTGGCGTGCAGGGTCTTGGCCAGACGGTCCGCGCCGCGCTTGGTGGCGGTGAACACGATGGCCTTGTCCATGTTGATGTCGTCCAGCAGGTGCGTGAGCAAACGATGCTTGTGCGCGCCGTCGTCGACGTGATGCAGGCGTTGCTCGATGTTCTCGTGGCGTTCCTGCTGCGTTGCGATCTGGATGCGTTTGGGATTTTTCAGCAGGCGGCTCGCCAGCTTGGCGATGTTGCCTTCGAGTGTCGCGGAAAACAGCAGCGTCTGGCGCGTGGCCGGCGTGGCGGCCGCGATCTCCTCCACCGCGTGGATGAAACCCATGTCGAGCATGCGGTCGGCTTCGTCCAGCACCAGCACTTCCAGGCGCGAGTAGTCGATGCGTCCGCGTTCCATGTGGTCCAGCAGCCGTCCGGGCGTCGCCACCAGGATATCCAGCGGCTGGGACAACAGCCGCATCTGCGGCGGGTAGGGCATGCCGCCGACGACGCTGCCAATGCGAAAGCGCATGTGCTTGCCGTACTTGATGGCCGCCGCCGTTACCTGATTGGCGAGCTCGCGCGTCGGTGTCAGCACCAGCACGCGCGGGCCGCGCGAATTTTTCGTTGACGGCGTGCCCAGCCGGTGCAGGGACGGCAGCACGAAGGCCGCGGTCTTGCCGGTGCCAGTCTGGGCCGAGGCCATGAGGTCATGGCCTTCGAGCGCCTGCGGGATCGCCTGCGCCTGGATCGGGGTGGGAACGGTATAGCCGCTCTCGCTGATGGCCTTGAGGATGGACGGATGTAACGTCAGTTTTTCAAAAGTCACGATATTTCCTTGAATGAGATAAAAGGCGCGTGCAGATAAGCGCAACCGATTACCTGCATCAGGCAACGGTGGTGACAAACTGCTGGCGCGAACACATCGTCGCCAACCGTTTGATTACTGAAATTCCAGGGAAACTGAAACCAGAAGGTGGGTCAGAGAGCGATGAACTTGGGCAGGATCAGACTTACTAAAACCGTCGGGATCACTCAGCCGGCGCGAACCATACAGGAATACCCGGAGAAAAGCCAGCCCGCATTCGCAGGCATGGTGCGGCGCGTCATTCCTTGACCAGCGGAACCCTCAGCAAATGCAGACCGATCATCAACACCAGGCCGATCAGGCTCAGGCCATACACCGCTAGGTCGGAATCGAAGAACAGGGCGGCGATCATGACGGCTGCGCCCGGCAGGGTGGCCTTGAGCCAGTCCGGGAAGCTGACCTTGACGGACTTTTGACAGGCCTGGCAGGGGACGGGAGCGCCCGGGCCCAGAAAGGCTTTGCGCAGAGAGGTGATTGCGGGTTTTCCGCAATGAGGACACTGATACATCTTGCTATACCCCGTGTCGCAGCGTTGACGCTTTAGTAATTGATTGAGCCCTCTGATTAGCTCATCCCGGGCGAGTGAGCTTGATCAGCAGGCCGGAATACAATATCCACCGGAAACACAAAAGGCAAACTCGCCCGGCGGGAAGCGGCATTGAAAGCCCATCACACACGGACATGGCCAAACAGCATTGCCGAGGCACGGGCGATCCAGGAATCGCTGCGTGGCAAGGTGGTGGCGCGCGATCGGCTCGGCAAAATCGGCACGGTCGCGGGGATTGACGTGGGTTTCGAAAACCACGGTACCGTCACGCGCGCGGCCGTGGTGGTGCTCGACTTCCCCGGCCTGGCGCCGGTGGAGCAGGCCGTCGCCCGCCGGGCGACGCGCTTTCCCTATGTGCCCGGTTACCTGTCGTTTCGCGAGGCACCGGCGGTGTTGGCGGCAATGAAGAAGCTGCGCACCCGGCCGGACCTGCTGCTGTGCGACGGGCAGGGGCTGGCCCACCCGCGGCGCTTCGGGCTGGCCTGTCATCTCGGTCTGTTGCTGGATATTCCCAGTATCGGCGTGGCCAAGTCGCGACTGATCGGAACGCATGGTGATGTGCCGGATGAAAAGGGTGGCTGGGCGGCGCTCGAAGACAAAGGTGAAATCATTGGCGCGGTGCTGCGCACGCGCGCGGGCGTGAAGCCGGTTTATGTTTCCACCGGGCACCGGATCAGCCTTGCCACTGCCATCGACTATGTCCTGCGTTGCACGACGCGCTACCGCCTGCCGGAAACCACGCGGCACGCGCATCGGCTGGCTTCCGCCGTCTGACGGGCGGGCGTTGTTTCTTTTTTTGACCCGCGTCAACGATTTGCCGGAGTATTGCGTTACATGATGTCGGCATGAAGCCTGAATCGCCTGTAGACGGAGTATTCATTTCCCGGACCCTGACCATGAAAAAAATATATTGGCATCGGAACCATCGGATTGGCGTTCTGGCCTTAACGGTATTCTGCGGCGTAATGTCGCCGCTGCCGGCGGCAACCGCTGCCGAAACCAGCGTCACCTTGGGCGCGGAATACACGTCTGGTGATTACGGTACTTCCAGCGACACCAGCATGTGGTACTTCCCGGCCACGCTCCGGTATGAGACCGACCGTTACATGCTGGCACTGACCGTTCCTTATGTCGTCGTCGAGGGTACCGGCAATGTCGTGGCGGGTGGCGGCATGGGTGGAATGCGTACCGCGACGACAAACCTGACGAGCCGGACCGAATCCGGGCTGGGTGATATTGAACTGTCGGGCTCGCATGTGATCGCGCAGGATGCCGGCTGGCGCCTGGGTGTGGGCGGGTTGATCAAGTTCGGTACCGCCGATGAACAGGACAACCTGAGTACGGGTGAAGACGATGTGGCCGTTCAGCTCGAAGCCGAAAACACCTCAGGCAACAACACGCTTTTCGGCACCGCCGGTTACAAGATTCTCGGTGATCCGCCGGGAATCGATTACGACAATGTCTTTTACGGATCGGTGGGCCTGTCCTACCGGCTCGATACCAGCCGCAGCATGGGCGCGGAATGGTATGCGCAGGAGGCACCGCTGGCCGGTGTGGAAGGAAAGTCGGAATTGACGCTGTTTCTGAGCGGCAAACAAGGACCGAAAACCCGGCTCACGGGATATCTCATCGCGGGCTTTGCCGACGGCAGCCCTGACTGGGGCGCGGGCATCACGCTCAAGCTGAGCCAGTAGCGATACGGATTATCTTCTTCTCTCCTGTTCCCGCTTCTGCTCGAACGCGATCAGCCGGGCGAGATCGGCGATCTGTTCCGCGAACAGGTCGATCAGGTCGTCCACCGTCAGGATGCCGGCCAGCACGCCGTCGTCGTCGATGACGGGCAGGCGCCGGATGCCCCGGGCGCGCATCATCTTGAGCGTTTCCAGCAGATCGTCGCCTTCGCGCGCCGTCACCAGCTGGTCGCTCATGATGTCGCCGACGGTAATTTCCCTCATGTCCACGCCCGCGGCGATGACTTCGATCACGAGGTCGCGATCCGTGATGATGCCGACGGGAACGCGTTTACCGGATTTTTCCTGTACCACCACCAGACCGCCGACGTGATGTTCGCGCATCAGCCGCGCGGCTTCCGCAACCGAGGTGTCGGGTTCGACAAAGACAACCTCGCGGTTACAGATTTTTCCGACGAGCATGGTTGCCTCCTTGATTTAAAATTATTCTAGAACCACAGCGCCATGTCTTCTTGATCTGTGTCAATGTATCGGTGTTTTGTTTCTGCCAGAGTGCGCGCGTTATTGCCTCAGTAGGGCAATCCGCCGCCCGGCGTCTCCGCACGGTCATCACTTCTCCCTGGTGGCCTGATTTTGGGCGGCGGAATTTTTTTTGCCTGTGTTTTTCCCTCTATTTCGCGGGCTTTCCTGCCTCCACGATCCGGTTTTGCGGAATGCCTCGCAGGCAGTAAAGTTAGACTCATTCCTGGCGCCAAGGGGAGGCCATGTTCAATCTGTTCGTGGATTCGCTGATTATCCTGCTCGTGGTGGTTGATCCGGTGGCCGTCGCTCCGCTGTTTGCGGCGCTGACGCATGGTGAGTCCGCCGCCACCAAACGCCGCATCGCCATCCGCGGCACGTCCATCGCAGCGGGAATCCTGGTGGTATTCGCGCTGGCCGGCGGCACGCTGCTGGACGCGCTCGGCATCGGGATGCCGGCGTTCCAGATCGCGGGCGGGGCGCTGCTGTTTTTGCTCGCGGTTGACATGGTGTTCGCCCGCCATTCGGGGCTGCGTTCCACCACCGAACGCGAACAGCGCGAGGCGGAAACGAAAAAGGACATTTCGGTTTTCCCCCTGGCGATCCCGCTCATCGCCGGTCCGGGCGCGCTGACGTCGGTGCTGCTCATGGTCGGCGAGCAGGGTGACGATCCCTTCGTCATCGGAACGGTGCTGGCGGTGATTCTGCTGGTGCTGCTGGTCACGCTGGTCTCGCTGCTGGCCTCGGCGCGCATCATGGCCTTCATGGGCGAGACCGGTGCCAACGTCGTCAGCCGCGTGCTCGGCGTGGTGCTGGCGGCACTGGCGGTTCAGTTCGTGCTGAACGGCTGGCAGGAGGGCTTCATGCTGATCGAGGAAAACGCGTCGCAGATGCTGACGGTCTGAAGGCGGCGCGATCAGGTGGCGGCGTTGGCAACGGGGAGATAATTGACCGGATTGATGCCGTACAGGCCCGGTTCGATTACGCGGTCAATCTCGCACGGCCTGCCATCGCGTGTCTTGTAGTCCATGAGGTCCACGGTCGTTGATCCCGGGACCGGGTGGTAATCGGGTTGCAGCACCAGTGCCACCCGCGGTTTCAGGCGGCGCACGCGGTTCATGGTCACGACCACGCCGATCTCGCCGGTGTTGAGTTCCACCACGCTACCGATGGGATAAATTCCCATGCACTGGATGAACTGCTCCACCATGCCGGGGTGGAAGTCGCGGTGGCGCCACTCGTACATCTTTTTCAGCGCGGCATGCGCCGACATGCCGGTGTGATAGGCGCGGTCGCTGGAGATGGCGTCGTAGCAGTCCACGATGCCGCCGATCATGCCGAACATGCCGATCTCGTCGCCTTTCAGGCCGCCGCTGTAGCCGCTGCCGCTGTAGCGCTCGTGATGGCAGCGCGCCACCTCGATGGCCGGGCGCGGGATGCCGGAGGATTTCTCGAGGATTTCCACGCCGCGCGGCACGTGGCTTTGCATCAGCGTGTACTCATATTCATTGAGCGCGCCAGGCTTGTTCAGGATTTCGTTCGGTACCTTCATTTTTCCGATGTCGTGCAGCAGCGCACCGATGCCAAGCAGGTTCAGTTCATGCCGGTCGAGCCCGAGGTGGCGCCCGAAGGACAGGGCCAGGATGCAGACGCGCATGCTGTGCTGCGCGGTATATTCGTCCTTCTTTTTCAGCTGCGCGAAGCTGGTGAGCGCGTCCGGATTGCGGATGACGCTTTCCACCATCTCGCCGACCATCTTTTTGGCGGTCAGACTGTTGATGTTCTTGCCGAGGCGGACGTCTTCCAGCAGGGTGTAGACCAGCGCCCGGGCTTCGCGATACAGCTCGCTGGCGACCTCGATTTCCTCTTCCAGGCTGGTTTGATCGTGATAGACCGGCTTGAGCAGCGGGTGGCTGGAGACCTTGATCAGCAGGTCGCGCTCGACATGCTTGTGCTGCAGCAGTTCCTCGGTGACGGCCCGTTCCGCCGGGGTGCGCGGGGCCGGTTTCTGGTAGGCCTCGGGGATGTCGATGTAGACGTGCCGGCAGAAGCGCTGCAGCTCGCGGATTTCGTCCTCGCTGCTTATTTCGAATCCCTGGAAAAGGAAAGAGGTTTCACGCCAGGGACGGTCCAGTTCCCGGACATACATCCCGATCCTGAGCTGCTGTACGTCGAGTTTCGTTTTAGTCATTTTGGCAACCCGCCGGCTCCCTGCGTTTTCGTCGTTCGGTGCGAAACCGCTGCCACAGCTATATAGACAGTAATTGTAGGACAGAATATTCCGTTCCCCCAAGGAAGACACCCGTCCATTCCGGGTTTTCGCCGGCAGCGGACAGAAACGGGAGAAACTGCCACAATGGGCCTGTCCCTACACTCCATGGAGGAATTCGAGTTATGAGCGAGCATACCTATAAAGTGGTGGAACTGGTGGGTTCGTCCACCCAGGGCACGGACAAGGCCATCCAGAACGCCATCGCCCGCGCCGCCAAGACCCTGCGGAATCTGGACTGGTTCGAGGTGGTCGAGACCCGGGGCCACCTGGCCGACGGCAAGATTGCGCACTGGCAGGTCAAGATCAAGGTCGGGTTCCGCATGGAGGCGTAGCGCCCGGCCCCCCCGTGAGCGGCGCCACCGGATATGGCGGTTAAGCGGAGCGATATGTTGCGTTTATGTACCGCGGCCAACCTGCCGGAGGCCTATCTGCTCCTGCACCGGCTGGCGCATGCCGGCATCGAGGCGCGCGTGCTCAACGAGCACGCGCAAGGCGGTCTTGGGGAAATCCCCTTCACTCACGCTTATCCGGAGATCTGGATCATGGAACCGGAGCAGGAGGCGCGGGCGCGCGAAATTTTCGCCGAGTTCGAGCGCCCGCCCGCATCCTCGGCCCCGATGCGGTGCGCGGGCTGCGGCGAAACCAATCCGCCGGGGTTTGAAATCTGCTGGCAGTGCGGCAAACCTCTGGGTCGTGATTCGTGAGATGTAAATCGTGATCCGTGAATCGTAAACCAAACACGATTTACGACTTACGATTCACGGTTTACGGATCACGGCTCACAGCTCACAGGCGTGTGCTCAGGTCGGCCTCGGCCTGCACCTTGGAACGCAGCAGGTACTCGGAGATATGCACCCAAGGCGTGCGTTTTTCCGAGATGACGTCGGATATCCTGCGCGAGAATCGCCCATAGCTCAGCGTCCCGTCCTGCATCACGATCGCGGCGGTATGCTCGAGAAAGGGGATCAGACCTTCGATCATTTTCAGCTTCTCGCGCTTGCTGCGGATGTCCTTGTCCTCCTCCTTGGCCTCGAAATACGCCTCCGAATTGTCGAACATGGTTTCGATGGCCTTGTTGAGGTTGTTGCAGTCGAGGCTGAGCATCCCGTAGGAATGCTGATACAGCCTGAACAACTCCAGCACGATGTCCTTGAGGTGCAGCAGGCGCGGGTGCGCGCGCAGGGCCCGGGAGAACAGGGTGAACACGTCGTCGTACTCGACCTTGGGCCTTGGTTTTTTGTTCTTCGGCGTGACCGAATACGATGAAACCGTCATCGAGATACTGTTGGAATCTTCGCTCTTTTCCCGCATCGAGGGGTTCTTGGCCATCTGGCACATGGCCCGGATATCTTCGAGCTGCTCCAGGATTTCCTCGGCCTTGTTGTGGGCGTCGCGCTGGGCGAACTGGAGGTTGCTCTCGGCCTCGCTGTAGTCGAAGGAGCTGACGACGTTCCGCCGGATGCGGTTTTCGACCTCGCTGCCGGCCTTGGAGCCGAGCACGCCGGAAAGACGCTGCTTCAGGCGCTCGCGCGCGTCCATGGCGATGCGGTAGATGCTGGCGTAACGCGCCTCGGTCTCGCGCAACTCGACGTACTGGCGCATGTTGTCGTCAAAGGACCCCATTTTCTGCAACAGCGCCTGCGAGAACGACAGGAACGGACCGGCGAAGGCGGCGTTTTCCTCGGCGCTCAGGGTCATCGTGGCCAGGGCCTGCTTGTAGGCGACGACCCTGGCGTCCACCGTCTGCACGCCGCGGGTGATGCCGGACAGGACGCTGGAGATGCTGGCGAACGACTGATGAATCTGCTTGGTCGTTTTGAGGATGTCGATCAGCTTGCGCAGCATGGTCTCTTCGCCGCTGGTGTGCAGGAACAGCGCCTGCAGGCTGTTCTTGGCATCCTCCAGCTGGTCCGGCCGCAGCAGCGCGTGTTCCTCGATGAAGGCCAGCGCCGTCATCGAGACGAGCGCCTCGCGGTACTGTGGTTCGGCCGGTTTGTCTTCGAGTCTCATGGTGGCGCGGCGAGTACGGCATTCCTGGAATGGCACAGCCAGACAGGGTGATTGAAAAGTGCGGACTGGCTTTGTCCAGGCGCTTCATTATAAATTATAGAGCACTTACGCGGGGTTACCGGCTGTCCGGAATAACGAAGCAGATGGCTGGCACCGGCGATCACGGGGATTGAACTTGCGCGGCGCCGACCCCATCTAACAGCCGGAAATGGTTTAACTGACTGGAGAATCCAAATCTTATGAAGCGCATATTGCTGTTCGTGGGGACCAACATCGCCGTCCTGCTGGTGCTCAGCATCACGGCCAGTATCCTGATTCGCGCGCTGGGCATCGAGGAGATGCCGGGCGGACTGAATCTGCAGTCACTCATCGTCTTCGCCGCGGTGCTCGGTTTCGGCGGCTCGTTCATCTCGCTCGCCATGTCCAAATGGATGGCCAAGCGCGCCACCGGCGCCATGGTCATCGAGCAGCCGCGCAACGCCACCGAGCAGTGGCTGTTCGAGACGGTGCGGCGCCAGGCCAAGCAGGCCGGCATCGGCATGCCGGAAGTGGCGGTTTACGACGCCCCGGACATCAATGCCTTCGCCACCGGCATGAAGCGGGACGCGGCGCTGGTCGCGGTCAGCACCGGCCTGTTGCAGTCCATGGACAAGGACGAGGCCGAGGCAGTGCTGGGCCATGAAATCACGCACGTCGCCAACGGCGACATGGTGACGCTGGCGCTGATCCAGGGCGTGGTCAACACCTTCGTGATCGTGCTGTCGCGCGTGGTCGGTTATTTCGTCGACCGCGTGCTGCTCAAGAACGAGCGCGGTTATGGCATAGGCTTTTATGTCAGCACCATGGTGGCGCAAGTTGTGCTCGGCATCCTGGCGAGCATGATCGTCATGTGGTTCAGCCGCCAGCGCGAATTCCGCGCCGACCGCGGCGGCGCCAAACTGGCCGGCCGCGAGAAGATGATCGCCGCGCTCGAACGCCTCAAGGCGGCGCACGAACCGGCGCAACTGCCCGACCAGATGGCTGCCTTCGGCATTTCCGGCGGACGGGAAGGCGGCTGGAAGCATCTGTTCATGTCGCACCCGCCGCTGGACGAGCGCATCGCCGCCCTGCAACAGGCGCGCTGAGCGTGACATATTGGTGAACCGGAACCCGCTGCGTGAAAACGCAGCGGGTTTTTCGTTTTCAGGCGAGAATGCAGCCGGCCGACAGCAACTAATATTCAAAAGCGCGGTCGCAATACCGACATCATGGGGCCCCCATGACTTCCGGGAGAACAGGCATGGTCATCATCCGCAAACCTGCTGACATCAAGCCGAGCGAAATCACGCCAAAAGAAATTTATCTGAATCGCCGGCGGTTCCTGCGCGAGGCGGCCGCGGTGGCCGCCGCCGGGGCCAGTGCCGCGTTGCTGCCATGCGTGACGCAGGCCGGGCAAAAAATTCCCAATGCACGCAAAAGTCCGCTTTCCACCGGCGAGAAGCCGACTTCCGTCCAGGACATCACCAGTTACAACAATTTTTACGAGTTCGGCACGGACAAGAAAGATCCGGCACGCAACGCGCAGAATTTCCGCACCTTTCCCTGGAGCGTCGCCATCGAGGGCGAGGTGAAAAAACCCGCGGTGTACCCGTTCGAGGATTTTCTCAAGCATTTCCCGTTGGAAGAGCGCATCTACCGCCTGCGCTGCGTCGAGGCCTGGTCCATGGTGGTGCCGTGGGTGGGGTTTCCGCTGCGCGACCTGATCCGCCGGCTCGAGCCGACTTCGCGCGCGAAGTACGTCGAATTCACCACGCTACACGATCCGGAACAGATGCCCGGCCAGAAGCCGGGCCTGTTCGGCGCCGGTCTCGACTGGCCGTATGTCGAAGGACTGCGCCTCGACGAGGCCATGCATCCGCTTACGATCCTGGCGGTGGGGCTGTACGGCGAAATGCTGCCAAATCAGAACGGCGCCCCGATCCGGCTGGTGGTGCCGTGGAAATATGGTTTCAAGAGCATCAAGTCTATCGTAAAAATCCGCTTCGTGGAGAAACAGCCACTGACGACCTGGATGAAGGCCGGCCCGAGCGAGTACGGTTTTTATTCGAACGTGAATCCGACCGTGGACCACCCGCGCTGGAGCCAGGCCGCCGAGCGGCGCATCGGCGAGGATTCGCTGTTCTCGCCGAAGCGCAAGACGCTCATGTTCAACGGTTACGCTGAGCAGGTGGCGAGTCTCTACACCGGCATGGATCTGAAGAAATTTTTCTAAATAATTTTCACCGCCAGGGCGCCAGGCACGCCAGGAAAATCGTGTTCGACCGAAACCAGCAAATCCGTTGGGTTATCAAGCCGGCGATTTTTATGCTCGCGTTGATACCGTTGGCAATTCTGATTTATCGCGCCCTGACCAACGATCTCGGCGCCAATCCCATCGAAACTATCAACCGCTACACCGGCGATTGGGTGCTGCGCTTTCTCATGCTCACGCTGGCCGTCACGCCGTTGCGGCGCCTGACCGGCTGGAACGGGCTGTTGCGTTACCGGCGCATGCTGGGACTGTTCGCCTTTTTTTACGCCTGCCTGCATTTCCTGTCTTACGCCTGGCTCGACCAGTATTTCGTGCTTGCGGATATCATTAAAGACGTAATCAAGCGGCCGTATATCACGGTCGGGTTCGCCAGTTTCCTGATGCTGATTCCGCTGGCTCTGACTTCCACGAACGCCATGATCCGGCGCCTGGGCGCGAAACGCTGGCAGCAACTGCATAGACTGGTCTATCTCATCGGCATCGGCGGCGTGGTGCACTTTCTGTGGCTGGTGAAATCCGACATCCGTGAACCGCTGGTTTACGGTGTCGTGCTGGCCCTGTTGCTCGGGTTCCGGCTGTGGGACAGGAGGCGCCGGACGCCTGATGTGATCCCTTCCGGCGCCGTTCGCTGAATTCCCTCCAGACGCGGGCTTTCAGAAACGAGCGTTTGAGTCGGACCGGCCGCGGGCAGGCTTGCCAGTCCCAGGGCAAAGTGAAATGATTTGCCTTGATAAAAAAATTATCTGATAACCGATGGATATCGATCTTCTCAGGACCTTCCTTGAGGTCTATCGCACCCGTCACTTTGGCCGGACCGCGGAAAATCTCTACCTGACCCAGTCGGCGGTGAGTGCCCGTATTCGCCTGCTCGAAGAGACGCTCGGCGCGCCGCTGTTCACTCGCGCGCGCAACGACATCCAGCTGACGCCGGCCGGCACGCGCATGCTGAAATACGCCGAGGCCATCATCAATGCCTGGAACCGCGCGCGCCAGGACGCGGCGCTCGGCGAGGAAGACAAGGTTTCGCTCGCCATCGGCGCGTCCTACAGCCTGTGGGATATTCTGCTCCAGGACTGGATGCACCGGTTGTACGGCACGATGCCGCGCGTGTCCTTGCAGGCCGAAGCGCATGGCCCGGAATTGCTCATTCGCAAGCTGCTCGACCGCGCCCTCGACGTGGCTTTCATGTTCGAGCCGCCGCAGATGGCGGAGCTCGAGGCGCGCGAGGTGGCGTCAATCAAATTGATCATGGTGGCGGATCGCCCGAGTCTGACGGCGCGCGAGGCCGTAGGTAGCGGTTACATCATGACCGAGTGGGGCACGTCATTCGCCATCACGCATGCCCGGCACTTTCCCGACATGCCGCCGCCCGCGGTGCGCATGGGGCCGGGACGCATGGCGTTGGCGTTCCTGTTGCATCACGGCGGTGCCACGTATCTGGCGGAGCAGATGGTCAGCGAGCATCTCGCCTCGGGACGCCTGCAGCGCGTGGATGACGCCCCGGTCATCGACCGTCAGGTGCATGTCGTTTACCCGCTCGCGAGCGAGCGCAAGCCGCTGCTGGAGCAGGCGCTGAGCCTGATGGCGCCGCGTCAAGCGGCCACGGCGGCGACCCACGCGGCCGAGCCGGCGCTTTAAGCCGGTCGCCGCGAACCTGTCCCGCCTTTCATCCGAGGAATTCAAATTGCAACAACCGCTGTTACATGGAACCACGATTTTATCGGTGCGTCGCAACGGGCACGTGGTCATCGGCGGCGATGGCCAGGTGACCATGGGCAACACCGTCATGAAGGCCAATGCGCGCAAGGTGCGCCGCCTGTACAAGGACCAGGTCATCGCCGGCTTTGCCGGCGGCACCGCCGATGCCTTCACGTTGTTTGAGCGCTTCGAGGGCAAGCTGGAAAAACACCAGGGACAGCTGACGCGCGCCGCCGTGGAGCTGGCCAAGGACTGGCGCACCGACCGCCTCCTGCGCCGTCTCGAGGCGCTGCTGGCGGTGGCGGACAAGACCGCCTCGCTCGTGATCACCGGTCAGGGCGACGTCATTGAGCCAGAGAACGGGCTCATCGCCATCGGCTCCGGTGGGCCGTATGCGCAGGCCGCGGCGCGCGCCCTGATGGAAAACACGGAACTCGATGCGCGCGCCATCGTCGAGCAGGCCTTGAATATTGCCGCCGACATCTGCATTTATACCAATCGCAACCTCACCATTGAAGAGCTTCAGGGTTGACCATGTCGGAAATGACCCCGCGGGAAATCGTCCAGGAACTGGACAAACACATCGTCGGCCAGGCGGCCGCCAAACGCGCCGTGGCCATCGCGCTGCGCAACCGCTGGCGCCGGGCGCAGGTGGCGGATGAGGCCCTGCGTGCCGAGATCACGCCAAAAAATATTTTGATGATCGGTCCGACCGGCGTCGGCAAGACCGAGATCGCGCGCCGGCTGGCCCGCCTCGCCAACGCGCCCTTCATCAAGGTCGAGGCCACCAAATTCACCGAAGTCGGCTATGTCGGACGCGACGTGGATTCGATTATCCGCGACCTCATGGATATGGCGGTCAAGCTGACGCGCGTGGAGGAAATGGCCCGGGTTCGCACCCGCGCCGAAGACGCCGCCGAGGACCGGATTCTGGATATTCTGGTGCCGCCGGCGCGTGAAGTGGGCTTCGCGGTGGGCGATACCTCGCGCCCGAGCGACGGCGCGGCGCGCCAGATGTTTCGCAAGAAATTGCGCGAGGGATCGATGGACGATCAGGAGATCGAAGTCGAGCTGTCGGCGCCGGCCATGGGCGTGGAGATCATCACCCCGCCCGGCATGGAGGAAATGACCAGCCAGTTGCAGGGCTTGTTCCAGAACATGGGCGGTCGCCGTGCACGCCCGCGCAAGATCAAAATACGCGAAGCCCGGAAACTGCTGGCTGAGGAAGAAGCGTCCAAACTCGTCAACGAAGACGACATCAAGAGCCGGGCCTTGCAGCGCGTGGAGCAGCACGGCATCGTGTTCATCGACGAGATCGACAAGATTGTCGGCCGTAATGAAGGGCGCGGCCCCGATGTCTCGCGCGAAGGCGTGCAGCGCGATCTGCTGCCGCTGGTGGAAGGCTGCACGGTCTCGACCAAATACGGCATGGTCAAGACCGACCATATTCTTTTCATCGCCTCGGGCGCATTTCATCTTTCCAAACCCTCGGACCTCATACCAGAAATGCAGGGCCGCCTGCCGATCCGGGTCGAGCTCGATCCGCTGAACGCCGATGACTTCGAACGCATCCTGACCGAACCGGATGCCTCACTGACCGAGCAGTACAGCGCCCTGCTGGCGACCGAGGGTCACAAGCTCGAATACACGCCCGATGGCGTGCGCCGCATCGCCGAGGTGGCGTGGCAGGTGAACGAACGCACCGAAAACATCGGCGCGCGCCGCCTGCACACCGTCATGGAGCGCCTGCTCGAAACGATTTCCTTCGAGGCCGCCGACCGCGGCAATGAAACGACCGTGGTGGATGCCGCCTACGTTGACCGGCACCTGGGCAGCCTGGTCGGCAACGAAGACCTCGCGCGCTATATCCTCTGACGGCCGCCCCGGCGGTTTTCGATTTTCCTGATTTTCCGCGATTTTTTTCGCGCTTGAAATTTCCCCTGTCGTCCCCATTAAGAAAATCGCGATACGGCAGAATGAACCTGAGGATTACGAGGCAGGTTCAACGAATGCCGTAAATCCGATTATTCAACTGATTGAGCTGGAGGTGTTTTTTATGACGCGACTGATGCGACGTGAAGACCGGACCCCGCTGACCCGCTGGGGCTTGTGGGACAACGATATCGACCGGATGTTTCAGGGCTTCCTGAGCCCGATGCGCTGGGTGGAAGAGGCGCGCGGCGAAGACCTGTTTCCGGCCATGGACGTGAAGGAACGCGATGACGCCTATGTCATCGTCGCCGACGTTCCGGGCGCGAAGAAAGAGGACATCGACGTAACGCTGGAAAACGGCATTCTCACCATTACCGCCGAGACCAAGAGCGAGAAGGAAGAGAAGGAAGGCGAACGCGTGCTGCGCAAGGAACGCCGTTACGGCAAATATGTCCGCAGCCTGCGGCTCGGCACGCAGATCGACGAGAAGGGCGTGAAGGCCAACTACAAGGACGGGGTGCTGGAACTGACCCTGCCCAAGGCCGAGGAAGTGAAGCCCAAGAAGATTACAGTGGACGTAGCATAATCTGTCATTACCGGGAAGGATTCCCGGAACCAGAAAGGCCGCGCAAGCGGCCTTTCTTTTTTGGTCTTTTGTTCCGGCATGCTGACTTTAACGTGAATATGCGCTAACTTTTCGATCAGAATGACGATTCACCCTCCAGCTCCCCCTCTCCCGCGCCAGCGGGAGAGGGATGGGGAGAGGGTGATAAACCAAAACTCCAACCTGCTCCTCCTCTCCCGCCGTGGCGGGAGAAGGTAAGGGGAGAGGGTACAGAAACAAAGGCACTTGCAGCAAAAGGAACAACAATGCCGCTCACCCCCCAATCCGCCGCCGATCGCGCGCGCATCCTGACCGAGGCGCTGCCGTACATCCAGCGTTTCCAGGGCAAGACCATCGTCATCAAGTACGGCGGCAACGCCATGGTGGACGACAACCTCAAGCGCGGTTTCGCGCGTGACGTGGTGCTGATGAAGCTGGTCGGCATGAACCCGGTGGTGGTGCATGGCGGCGGGCCGCAGATCGGCAAGCTGCTGGAGAAAATCGGCAAGAAGAGCGAATTCATCCAGGGCATGCGCGTCACCGACCGCGAGACCATGGACGTGGTCGAGATGGTCCTCGGCGGCCTGGTCAACAAGGAGATCGTCAATCTCATCAGCCAGCATGGCGGCAAGGCCGTGGGCCTTTCCGGCAAGGACGGCGGGCTGATCCGCGCCAAGAAAATGGTGCTGCAAAAGGCGCCCGACAAGGCCAACCTCCCGAGCGAGATCATCGACATCGGCCACGTGGGCGAGGTCAGCAGCATTGACCCGCGGCTGGTGGCGCTGCTCGACACCGGCGATTTCATCCCGGTGATCGCGCCCATCGGCGTGGGCGAGGACGGCCAGACCTACAACATCAATGCCGACGTGGTGGCCGGCAAGCTCGCCATCACGCTCAAGGCCGAGAAACTCATGCTGCTTACCAACACCACCGGCGTGCTGGACAAGGAAGGCAAGCTGCTCACCGGTTTGTCCATCACGCAAGTCCGGGACCTGATCGCCGATGGCACCATCCACGGCGGCATGCTGCCCAAGGTCAATTACGCGCTCGACGCCGTCAGCAGCGGCGTCAAGACCGCGCACATCATCGACGGGCGCGTGGAGCACGCGGTGTTGCTGGAAGTGTTTACCAACGAAGGTGTCGGTACGTTGATCAAGTCCTGATCGCCATGGCCCGACCGCGCCGCGGCGAACGCCGCCAGACCATTCTCGAGACGCTGGCGCACATGCTCGAGAAAAACCAGGGCGAGCACATCACCACGGCCCAGCTCGCGCGCGCCGTCGGCGTTTCCGAGGCCGCGCTGTACCGCCATTTCGCCAGCAAGGCCAAGATGTTCGAGGGCTTGCTGGAATTCATCGAAGAGACGCTGTTCACCCGCATCAACAAAATCCTCGCGGAAGAATCCCGCGCTGAGGCGCGGGTGCAGAGCATCCTGTTCCTGCTGCTCGGTTTCGCCGACAAGAACCCCGGCATGGCGCGCCTGCTGTACGGCGACGTGCTGGTGGGCGAGACCGAGCGCCTGCGCCAACGCGTGGTGCAGATTTACGAACGCATTGAAACCCAGTTGAAGCAGATTCTGCGCGAGGCGGAAGCTGGCGAGAATTTGCGCGTGCCTGTTGCCGACACCGCGGCGTTGTTGCTGGCGGTGGTCGAAGGGTCGATCACAAGATATGTGCGCAGCGAATTTCAGTCTTCTCCCGTAGCCGGGTGGGAGAGGCAGTGGGATTTATTGCGGAAGGGTGTTTTTGGTTGAGGTGTCATTCCGGCGCAAGCCGGAATCCAGGTCTTGAATGGTTCGCGCGCTTTGCGCGCGACTCAAAAGCAATAATTGCGGTTCTCGCACCGCGGGCGAGGTACTTTTCTTTGCTCGCGCAAAGAAAAGTAACCTGCCGTGGGTCAGCCACCCACAAGTAGCTTTTCATCATCGCCGCAGGCGATACAAAAAAGACTGGATTCCCGCTTCCGCGGGAATGACGCGCTAGGAATAGAGAAAACTAAACAAACTTCGCGTTGAACACCCATACCGCCGCCAAGCCAAGCAAAAAACACGCCCCGGCATATAACACCGCCCACAGCTTGTAACGCTTGGTCAGTTCCGCCTGTGTGAACGCCGACAGGATGTATGGCCGTGAGCCGTCGCGGGTCGGGCCGAGGACGCTGAGGCCGTCGGCGGAGTGGATCACCTGTTCCTGGCGGTTCTTCATGGTTTCGCGTCGCGCTTGCGCGCGGGCGAGGCGCCATTCGATTTCATCGATCTTGCCGTCCTTGTTGAGATCGAAGCGCTGCAACAGCGTCGGCTGGTCCTGTTTCCAGTCCTTGAGCAGGGCGCGCACGTCTTCGTCCACAGTCGGCTGGCTGGTGTAGCTGCTGACGCTTTTCAACAGCCCGAGCGCATAGAGCCGCTCGCCGGAATTGATGCGTTCCTCGGTCAGGCGATAGCTGCCGCTGCCTATGTTCGAAGTAAAAAAACTGGAAACACCGGCCGGTCGGTGGAGCGGGCCGCCCAGCATGGAGCTCGAACGCCAGCTGTCCTTGTGCCGTGATGTCACGTCCGCGCCCTCGGGATCGATCACGACGCGCCCGGTGTCGTCCTGCAACCAGAAAGTCTCGGCGCTTTCGCCTTTTTCGACTACTTCCCAGCGGGTCTGCGTGTGGCCTTTGTAATTAGTTTTGACCTGTTGTTCGATCTTGTAGCGGAACCATACACAGGGCAGGCCGGTGAGCTTGGCGATGATCGGCGGGCCGTCCATGAGTTTGCCCGTGCCTTCGAGTTCCACGTAACCCTGTGGCGCCGAGCGGATTTTGGCGGTGGGAGTGTCTTCGATGAGGCGGATGTGACTGACATTACGCCAAGTACACCACGAGCAGAAGGCGCAACCGCCCGCGAGCACCACGACGGCAATGCCGACCATGGCGGGATCGCTGTGATGGATATTGCTGGCGAGCCCGGCCAACCACTGCGCCAGCGGACCGGAGGACGACATTTTTAAGTATTGAAGAGCGCTTTGACGTTGACGTCCTTGAGCTCGCTCTCCTTGAACCGGAGAAGGGGCTTCTGTTCGAAGCGGAACAGCGTGGCGATCACATTGTCGGGAAAAGTCTCGATGCGGATGTTATTGGCGTTGACCGAGTCGTTGTAGAACTCGCGACGGTCGGCGATCTGCGCCTCGAGCTGCGAGATGCGGTTTTGCAGGTGCTGGAAGTTCTCATTGGCGCGCAGTTCCGGGTAATTCTCAGCGACGGCAAAGAGATTCATCAACCCGGCGCGCAGCTGGGTCTCGGCGGCGCCGACGGCGGCCACGTCACCGGCCTCGCGCGCCTGGCTCACCGCCGCGCGTGCCTGGGTGACTTTTTCCAGCACGCCGCGCTCATGCTTCATGTACTGTTTGCAGGCCTCGACCAGCTTGGGCAGCTCGTCGTGGCGTTGCTTCATCAGCACGTCAATGTTCGACCAGGACTGCGCGACGTTGTTTTTGAGTCGCACGAAGTTGTTGTACATCGTCACGGCATAGAGAAATAGCGCGCCGAAAATGCCGAGAAAGACGAAGGTCGCGATGGACATGATGGCTCCTTGGAAGCCTGAAAGGGCTTTAGTAAAGGAGTATAGACGCCGTCGGCGCCGTCGCTAGCGCACGGGCCCTTCCTGCAGGGCGATGGGGACTTCTTCAATGGTGCGGTTGTGGATATGAAAGCCGCGCATTTCCAGCACACCCTTGGTGCCCAGTGAAATAATCAGGTAAAGCACGGCCGGGTATTCGTGCTGTTCGACATCGGCCAGCGAGGGCAGGGGCGGGGAGTCGGGATGAGAATGAAAAATCGCGGCCAGTTCCTCGCCGCGCTCACGCATGGCGCGCATGGCATCGATCTGCGCCTTGGGATCGAGCGCAAAGAAACGCTTCCTGTCGCCAGCCTGATTGGGTACCGGGTAGCAATTCCGGAAGCCGCGGCTGTCGCGCGAGATCAGGCCGCAGATTTCCTCGTCCGGCGATTTCTGCGCCAGCTGCAGCAGCTGGTTCACGATCGGGCGCGGCAGGCGCACGGCGTTCATGGTTTGCCGCATACCGGGCAGGCCGGGTCCTTGCGCAATTTCATTTCGCGCCATTCCATATTAAGCGCATCGAACAACAACAGCCGGCCGGCCAACGTCTGACCGATGCCGAGCAATACCTTGAGCGTTTCGACCGCCTGGACCGAACCGATGACACCGGCAGCGGGCGCCAGCACGCCGAGCGTGGCGCAGGCCTCGTCGGGGCCACCGCCTTCGGCGTACAGGCAGCGGTAACAGGGTCCTCCGGGAACGAATACCGCGACTTGGCCCTCGAAACGCACCACGGCGCCGGAGATCAACGGTTTGCCCGCGCGCACGCAGGCTTCATTGATGGCAAAGCGGCTGGCGAAGTTATCGGTCGTGTCCAGCACGGCATCGACCTGCCGAATCTGCTCTTCAAGCGCGGCGCCTTCAAGTTTTTGATTGATCGTCGTAACACGCACGCCGGGATTGAGCGCAGCAAGTGCATGCGCGGCCGAAACGGTTTTTGCCTGTCCGACACGCTCGGTGGCGTGCACGATCTGGCGCTGGAGATTGGTGAGGTCAACTTTGTCGTGATCCACGATGACGAGATGACCCACACCGCTTGCGGCGAGATACATCGCTGCCGGCGAGCCAAGTCCGCCGAGACCGATGATGAGGACACGCGATGCAAGCAGTTTTTCCTGACCGCGGACATCCACCTGCGGCAGGAGGATGTGCCGGCTGTAGCGCAGCAGTTGCTTGTCGTCCATTGCGGCTGAACCGAATTGAATTACCGGCGGCCCCCGGCCACGCGAGCATGTCCGGTCAGGTCCGTGTGACAGACGATATCACGATAACCCTGTTGACGCAGAAAGTTGCCGATGGCATCGGCCTGATCCCAGCCGTGTTCGAACAGCAGCCAGCCGCCGGGCTTGAGAAATTGCCTCGCATGCAACGCGATATGCCGGATGGCATCGAGTCCGTCGGCGCCGGAAACGAGCGCGGTGGCCGGCTCGAAGCGCAGGTCGCCCTGATTCAAATGCGGGTCACCGGCGCGGATGTAGGGTGGGTTGCTCAGGATCATGTCGAAGGTCGCGCCGGCGAGTGGAGTGAACCAGTCACCCTGGCGAAATTCAATATTGGCCAAACCGAATTTGGTGGCATTGGATTTGGCGACTGCCAGCGCTGCAGGTGAATTATCAGTCGCCATCACGTGACAGCGCGGGCGTTCTTCGGCGATGGCCAGTGCAATGGCGCCGCAGCCGGTGCCGAGGTCGGCGATGGTCCATTGCGTGTCGCGCGGAATAAGCTCCAGCGCCTTTTCCACCAGTAATTCGGTTTCCGGACGCGGGATCAGCGTCGCCGGCGTGACGTTGAATTCCATGGACCAGAATTCACGCATGCCGGTGAGATAGGCGATGGGTTCTCCATGTTTACGTCGATCGAGCAGACCTTCCAGTTTGTGTTGCTGTTCGCTGGTCAAAGCCGTTTCATGGCGCGTGATCAGTTCGCTGCGGTTAATTCCGCAGGCATGCATCACCAGTACTTCGGCATCCAGTCGCGGCGTGGGACTGGTTACTTCCAGTTCATGTAATGTTCTCCGCAAGGCCGCGCCAACGCTGACGATGGATGGACGCAGGGCAGCCGGTTTCATGTTCAGACGTTCAGCGTCGCCAGCAGCTCGGCCTGGTCGGCGGTGCGCAGCGCGTCGATGAGTTCATCGAGTTTGCCTTCCATGACCTGGTCGAGCTTGTAGAGCGTGAGATTGATACGGTGGTCGGTCACCCGGCCCTGCGGGAAATTATAGGTACGGATGCGCTCGGAGCGGTCGCCGGTGCCGACCAGGCTCTTGCGCGTCGCGGCTTCCTGCTCGCGCTGTTTGCGCTGCTCGGCCTCGAGCAGGCGCGCTGACAGGATCGACATGGCGCGCGAACGGTTCTTGTGCTGCGAACGCTCGTCCTGGCATTCGACCACGATGCCGGTGGGCAGGTGCGTGATACGGATGGCGGAGTCGGTCTTGTTCACGTGCTGGCCGCCGGCGCCGGAGGCGCGGAAGGTGTCCACCTTCAGCTCCGCCGGATTGATGGCGATGGCGTCGATCTCCTCCGCCTCCGGCAGCACCGCCACGGTGCAGGTGGAGGTGTGGATGCGGCCCTGGGCCTCGGTGGCGGGCACGCGCTGCACGCGGTGCGCGCCGGATTCGAACTTGAGGCGCGAGTACACGTCCTTGCCGGCGATGCGGGCGATGATTTCCTTGTAGCCGCCATGTTCGCCGGGGCTCTGGTTCATCACTTCCACATCCCAGCCGTGGTTGCCGGCGTAATAGTTGTACATGCGGAACAGGTCGCCGGCGAAAATCGCCGATTCGTCGCCGCCGGCGGCGGCGCGGATTTCGAGAAAGATATTGCGGTTGTCGTTCGGGTCCTTCGGCAGCAGCAGGGTCTGGATCTCGGATTCCAGTTTTTCGATGAGTTGCTGCGCTTCCACAATCTCTTCCTGCGCCATTTCGCGAATCGAAGCGTCTTCGTCCTTCAGCATGGCGCGCGCGGATTCCAGCTGATCGCTGGCCGCGCGATAGTCGCCGTACAGCTTCACCACCGGGTTGATCTCGGCGTATTCCTGCGACAGTTTGCGGAATTGATCCTGTTTGCCGATGACCTTCGGGTCGGAAAGCAGGCGTTCGATTTCCTCAAAGCGCTGCGCCAGGCCGGTGAGCCTTGTTTCGATGGACGGGTTCATGTCTCAAAAAGACTCTAACAAAATAAATGGACAGGATTAACAGGATTTACAGGATTAAAAATCTTGTGAAACAAAAATCCTGTTAATCCTGTAAATCCTGTCAAATTTTACTTTTTATTATGGGTCGCTAGTCTTCGTTGAGGTCGAACAGCCGGCGGGCGGCCTCGAGCAGGGCCTTGTTGCCCTCGTGATCGGCCTTGCGCAATACGTCGGTGGGCGTGTGCGTGAGTTTGTTGGTCAGGGCGCGCGCGAGATGCTCGATCACCCTGGCCGGGTCGTCGCCATGGGCCAGACGCTTGCGCGCGTACTCGACCTCGGCCTCGCGCAGGGCATTGGCGGATTCGCGCAGGGCGCGGATGGTCGGCACCGCGTTCAGCGATTTGACCCATTGCATGAAATCCACGACCTGGGTGTCGATGATCTTCTCCGCCTCGCGCGCCGCTTCCTGGCGCGATTCCATGTTTTCCTGCACTACTTCCTTGAGGTCATCGATGGTGTAGAGATACACGTCGTTGAGCTCGCCGACCTCGGCCTCGATGTCGCGCGGCACGGCGATGTCCAGCATGAACATGGGCCGGTGCCGGCGCGCCTTGAGGGCGCTTTCCACGGCGCCCTTGCCCAGGATCGGCAGCTGGCTCGCGGTGGAGGAGATCACGATGTCGGCGTCGGCCAGGCGCGTCGGCATTTCCGCGAGCGCAATCGCCTCGGCGCCGAAGAGCGCGGCCACCTGCTGGGCGCGCTCGAGTGTGCGGTTGGCGACGATAATGTGGCCGATGCCATGTTCCTTGAGATGCCGCGCGCAGAGCTCGATCATGTCGCCGGCGCCGATCAACAGCACCGTCTGTTCCGACAGTTCGCTGAAAATCTGCCGTGCCAGCTGCACCGCAGCCGAGGCGACCGAGACGGCGCTGGCGCCGATGGCGGTGTCGGTGCGTACCTGCTTGGCCACGGTGAAGGTCTGCTGGAACAGCCGGTTCAGGATCTTGCCGGTGGCGCCGGCCTTGTGCGCGGTGGCGAAGGCCTCCTTCATCTGTCCGAGAATCTGCGGTTCACCCAGGATCATCGAATCGAGTCCGGCGGCCACGCGAAAGGCGTGCTTGACCGCCGCCTGGTCCGGATGGCGATACAGGTAGGGATGAATGTCGGAACGGTTGAGACGGTGATAGTGGCAGAACCAGTCGATGACGTGGTCCTCTTGCGACGAATCCAGGCCGCAATAAAGCTCGGTGCGGTTGCAGGTGGAGACGATGGCGGCCTCGGCGGCGCCGCCGCCGGCGGTGACCTCGTGCAGCGCGCCGACCAGCTTGTCGGCAGCGAACGCCGCCTTCTCGCGGATATCGACCGGCGCGGTATGGTGGTTGATGCCAAAGGCGAGCAGATGCATGCGGAAACCGGAAATGACCCTCAATGCCCGGGATTTTGACCCATCGGGATGCAGTGTCAAGCTGGGGGCGTTACGGATGATTTCAACGTGTTAAGCGCAAGCCAGGCCAGCGCGAGTTCGATCACGAGCAACAGGGTGCCGAGGCCGAGCAGCAGCCAGTTTTCCGCCGACCACCACTGTGCTGCCAGCACGGCATAGGCCCAATGGGCCACCACCGCCATGAACAACAGCGGTGTGACCACCCATGCCACGGGCCGCCCGCGCTGTTTTAGCGCCAGCGCCAGCAGGGCAAAGCCGAGCACCGCCAGCAGCTGGTCGGCGAGGCCGAACAACGGCCACCACGCCAGGCCGCCGAGGCCGCGCGCCTGGTGCAGCGCCAGCGCTGCCGACAATAGCACCACGAAGGTAATCTGCGATTTTTCATTGACCGGCAGAAGCGACGGCATGCGTTCCGTCAGCCCGGTGAGAAACTGTTTTTGCAGGCGCAGCCCCGCTTCCAGCGTGGCCACCAGAAGACCCAGCATGACGGTCGCGGCGAGCGTGCGGGTAAATGCCGGATCCAGCCCGATGCCGCCGGCGAGACGCGCATAGCCGTTGATATAGAGCGCGAGGACCTGATGCAGGTCGCGGGAGTCCCGCCACGTTCCGTAATGCCGGTTCCATTCCTGCAAATCGGCGAAGCCGGTGCTGCCGATGATGACGGCGCTCAGCGCCAGCAGTCCCAGCGCGAGCGCGCCACCGTAACCGACATAGCGCGCATCGGTCTCGCGCCTGATCTGGCGCGCCGTGATGCCATTGGCAATCAACAGATGGAAACCCGCCACCGCGCCCGAGGTCAGTGTGACGAACAGCCACGGCAGCGTCGCCGGAATATCCGGAATGGCGTTGAATTCCGGCGCGACCAGAATCGGGTGATTGATCACCACGGCGGTGTAGGCAATGCAGAGCATGACGCCCAGCAGCAGGGCGGTGAGATACCCGCGCGGCCGGATCAGTTTCCACATCGGTTGGCGCGTGGCGTGGTAGCCGTAGGCGAACAGGATCAGAATCCAGACCACGGTGGCATCGAACGCCACGAAGGAATTCCCGGCCTCGAAGCTGAGCATGCCGGTGAAGGCCAGCGGGAGCTCTCCCGGCAGCCACATGGACATCAGGCCCAGGATCAGCGCGATCAGCGCGGCCGCAAGGATTTCGAAATCCTTGCGGCCGCGCAGAAATACTCCCAGGAACCAGGCCAGCCCGGCAACGGCCCAGAAAGGCAGGACTGCCTGCGGGAAGCCGGACAGGAGCTGCGCCGCGAGCGTGGCGCTGGCGGCATTCATGATGAGCAGCACGAGGAAGGCAAACAGGGCGAACAGGGTGTGCGCCGGTGCGCCGACCAGGCGTGCCGCGATTTCCGCCGGGTTCAATCCCGGATAACGCAGCGACAGCCACAGGGAACCGAGACCGTAGGTGCCGGCGGCGGTGACGGTGCCGACCACGACCCACAGAAACGCCGGAATCCATCCCCACGTCAGGGCGACCAGGCTGCCCATGACGGCGGCACCAGCCGCGAGGGAGGCCAGGTGGTGACCGAATATCAGGTGACGTTTGGAGCGTCGGGGTTCATCTTCGGCGGGGCGTTCCGGGGCGGGTATACTATAATTGTCTTCAAGGCGGAAAACGCCGAGCGCCAGAAGCCTGGAGTAGAACCGGTAACCGAAAACAAAGGCCACAGCGGCGGCCAGCAGCAAAAACAGCGAATTCACGACCTGTTCCCGCTGCTGGATGCCATTTCCATGATCATTCCGATCTCTTCCCGTAGGCCACGCGTTATTTTCTGGATGTTAAAGGCTCTGATGACTATTTTACACGGTAGGCGAATATCCACCCGCCGCGACGGTCACAGGGGTATTCGGATCGCCATCACAGATTTGGACTTACTATATCTATATATATGATTACTTCCCGCTTGCGTCGTTTATTTTCAATCCTGTTTCTGTCCCTGCTGACGGCTTGTGCCGGCACGGTAAAGCCCGAACCGATGGCCGAGGCGCCGCCACCCGGCCCCGCCAAGGCTGACGCCGCGCTGCCCGGGGTCGCGCTGGAGCCGGAGATTCTCTATAACCTGCTGCTGGGCGAAATCGCCGGACAACGCGGGCAGATCGGGGTGGCCGCTGCGACCCTCGGCGAGGTCGCGCAGCAGACGCGCGACCCGCGCGTCGCCGAGCGCGCCACGCTGGCCGCGCTCTATGCCAAGCGCTACGACGAGGCGCTGCAGTCGGCGCGGCTGTGGACCGAACTGCGCCCGCATGACACCGAGGCCCGGGAGGCCCTGATCACCGCCCTGCTCGAACTCGACCGCGCCGCCGAGGCGAAGGAACATTTTCAGACGCTGTTCGCCGCGGAGGAAACCCGCCGCAACCTGGATCAGGCCTATCTGCGCGCGGCCGCCGTGCTCGGGCGCACCAGCAATCGCGCCGCGGCCATTGACGTGATGCAGTCGCTGGTGGCGCTGAATCCGCGGCTGGCCTCGGCGCATTTTGCCATGGCGCACCTGATGGTTCGTGGCGGCGATCTGGAAAAGGCGCTGGTTTCCGCCGACGCGGCCCTGAAACAGCGTCCGGACTGGGAGGAGGCGGCGCTGTTCAAGGCGCGCATCCTGTTGTCGCAGAAGGAACCGCAGAAGGCGCGCGCTTTTTACGAGGCGTTCCTGAACGACAATCGCGGCGCCAACCAGGTGCGCCTGAACTACGCGCGTTTCCTGGTTGACCAGAAAGAATGGCAGAAGGCGCTCGAGGAATTCAAGCGTGTGGCCGACAACGTTCCGGATGACGCCGACACCATTTATGCCGTGGGTCTGCTGTCATTGCAGAACAACCGCCTCGACGAGGCCGACAAATACCTCAAGCGCGCGCTGGAACTACGGCCCCAGAACGATCAGGCGCGCCTCTATCTCGGGCAGGTCGCGGAGCAGCGCAAGCAGTATGGCGCGGCGATAGACTGGTATCTCCAGATAAGGGACGGCGAACATTATTTCGAGGCGCAGGCCCGCCTCGGTGTGGTCATGGCCAGGCAGGGCGACCTCGCCGGCGCGCGCCGCCACCTGGATGGCATCAGCGTCCAGAACGATTCCCAACGCGTGCAGGTGGCGCTGGCGCACGAGCAGATACTGCGCGAGGCCCGGCAGTTCAGTGAAGCGATCGAGATGCTGAATGCGGCGATCCGGACCGTCCCGGGCGACAAGGACCTGCTGTACGCACGCGCCCTGGTGGCGGAAAAACTCAACCTGCTGGAAGTCACCGAGCGCGACCTGCGCGAGATCCTCAAGAAGGACCCGAAGAACGTCAACGCCCTGAATGCGCTGGGCTATACGCTCACGGATCGCACCACCCGCTATGACGAGGCGTCCGAACTGCTGCAGCAGGCGATGGAACTCAAGCCCGATGACGCCTACATCATGGACAGCATGGGATGGCTGCAATACCGCCGCGGCAACACGGCCGAGGCGCTGAAGTACCTGCGACGCGCGCTCGAAATCCGCAACGACGCCGAGATCGCGGCGCACCTCGGCGAGGTGTTGTGGGTGGCGGGCGACCGTCACGAGGCCGAATCGGTGTGGGACCGTGCGCTGCGCGAGACCCCGGACAACGAAGCGCTGAACGGCGTCATCAAGAAATTCAAACCATGAGGCCGATCCCCGGCCTCGTTATAATTTTCGTTTCGCTCTTATCCGGTTGCGCCACCGCGCCGCTGCCGCCGGCCGCGGACCTCGATCCCGTCTGGCAGGCGCGGCAAGCCGCCCTGGTGTCGGTCACGGCCTGGCAACTCCGCGGCAGGCTGGCCCTGCGTGCCGCCGATCAGGGCGGACACGCCACGCTGAGCTGGAAGCGCGATGGCGAGCGCCATCGCATGGATTTCACCGGCCCGCTGGGCCGCGGTCATCTGCGTCTGACCCAGGACAGTCAGGGAGCCGAATTGCGTGACGCCGACAGGCGTGTCTGGCGCGCGGCGGATGCCGGACGTCTCCTGTACCGCGCCACCGGCTGGATCGTTCCGCTCGATGGCCTGAATTACTGGGTGCTCGGTCTCCCCGCCCCGGGCCCCGTGGCGAACCTGCAGCTGGATGAGCAAGGGCGTCTGAAGCGGCTTCTGCAGTCGGGCTGGGACATCCAGTTTCTGGAATACACCCGTCATGGCGCCTTCGACCTGCCGAGCAAAATGTATATCACCAGGCAAGACCGTCACGCGGACGGTAATCCTGCCGAGGGTGAAATACTGGAAGTGCGGCTCAGCATCGAGCAGTGGACGCTGCCGTGAATCGTGAGGCGTGAATCGCAAGCCGTGAGCCGTTTCCAGGCCATCGCGCCACTTGCGGATAACGATTCACGAGCCACGATTTACGGTTCACGAATTACGGCTTACGATTCACGCATGACAACCTGGCCGGCGCCCGCCAAGCTGAACCTGTTCCTGCATGTCACCGGCCGCCGCGCGGACGGCTACCACACGCTGCAAACGGTTTTCCAGTTTCTCGATTACGCGGATGAATTGACGTTTGTCGTGACCGATGACGGCCGGATTTCGCGCGCGGCCCCGGTGGCCGGCGTGTCCGAGGAACGGGACCTGACGCTGCGCGCGGCGCACCTGCTGAAGGAGCGATGCGGCGTCACCAGGGGCGTGCAGATCCATCTCGCCAAACACCTTCCCATCGGCGGCGGGCTTGGCGGCGGCAGTTCCGATGCCGCCACGACCCTGTTGGCCTTGAACGAGCTGTGGGGTGCGCATCTGTCGATTCCGGAGCTGGCGGCGCTGGGATTGAAGCTGGGGGCCGATGTGCCGGTCTTCGTACACGGACACACCGCATGGGCCGAAGGAATTGGCGAGGTTCTAACCCCGGTGGAGCCGGAAGAGGCGTGGTATCTGGTGGTGGTGCCGCCGGTGCAGGTGTCCACGGCCCAGGTTTTTGCCGCTCCCGAATTGACACGCTATAGCCCGCCCCTCACAATACGCGACTTTCACGAGGGGCGCGGCCTGCGAAACGACCTCGAACCGGTGGTGCGAAGCCGCTATCCGGAAGTGGACCGTGCCATGCGGCTGCTGGCTGAATTTGGCGCGCCGCGCATGTCAGGTTCCGGTGGTTGCGTGTTCCTGAGGGTGACGGACGCGGATCGGGGCCGCCAGATTCTGGAAAGAATTCCCAAACCGTTTACCGGCTTCGTGGCCCAAGGGCTCAACCGGCATCCATTATTGGGTAAACGCGGCGACAGTTCACCTTGGGGCGTAGCCAAGCGGTAAGGCACCGGATTTTGATTCCGGCATTCCCAGGTTCGAATCCTGGCGCCCCAACCAGTTAAAATGGTTCGGCATTGGCGGAGCGGTATCGGCGCCCCAACCAGATTTTGTCGTGGACCATCCGACTCACAGGGGAGATCTTGTGTCCTTGGACAACATGGTGGTGTTTACCGGGAACGCCAACCCGGCGCTGGCGGAACTGGTGGTAAGGCATCTGGGACTGCCGCTCGGCAAGGCGGTCATCGGCCGTTTCTCGGACGGCGAGATCCAGACCGAGATCATGGAGCATGTGCGCGGCAAGGATGTGTTCATCCTCCAGCCGACCTGCGCGCCCAGCAACGACAACCTGATGGAGTTGCTGATCATGATCGACGCGGTGAAGCGCTCCTCGGCGCGGCGCATCACGGCGGTGATACCTTATTATGGGTACGCGCGCCAGGATCGTCGGCCGCGCACGGCGCGGGTCGCGATCACGGCCAAGCTGGTGGCGGACATGATCACCGTCGCCGGCGCCAACCGGGTATTGACGATGGATCTGCATGCTGACCAGATCCAGGGATTTTTCAACATCCCGACGGATAACGTATATGCGTCGCTGGTGTTGCTGGGCGACATCTGGCGGCAGGAGTTCCAGGATCTGCTGGTGGTATCGCCGGACGTGGGCGGCGTGGTGCGGGCGCGGGCGATGGCCAAGCATCTGGAGGCGGACCTCGCCATCATCGACAAGCGCCGCCCGAAGCCGAACGAGGCCAAGGTGATGCACATTATCGGCGAGGTCGAGGGCCGAACCTGCGTGCTGATGGACGACCTCGTCGATACCGCCGGCACGCTGTGCGAGGCCGCCGCCGCGCTCAAGCAGCATGGCGCGAAGAAGGTATTGGCGTATTGCACGCACCCGGTCCTGTCCGGAAGCGCGGTGGAACGGATCAGCAAGTCCCAGCTCGATGAGCTGGTAGTGACCGACACGATCCCGCTCAAACCGGAGGCCAGGGCCTGCCGGCGCATCCGCCAGCTGAGCGTGGCCGAGCTGCTGGCCGAGTCCATGCGGCGCATCGCGGAAGAGGATTCGGTCAGCGAGCTGTTCATGGAATAACGATTTCGGGCGTTGGGCTTTGGCCCGGTGCCTTTTTTGTACCCCGATCCTGGTCGCGGGAGAGGGGAGTTGTTTAACCTTACTGGAGACTGACAATGAGCGCTAAATTTGAACTGACTGCCGAGCCACGCTCAGCGAAAGGTACGGGTGCGAGCCGCCGCCTTCGCCGCAGTGGCAAAGTACCCGCCGTGCTGTATGGCGCGGGCAAGCAACCGACCATGGTTGCGCTGGACCATAACCTGATGTCACGCCACCTCGCGAACGAGAAGTTTCACACCTCGATCCTGACCGTGACGGTCGGCGGTGAAACCGACCAGGCGATTCTGCGCGATTTTCACATGCATCCATACAAGCCCATCGTGATGCACGTGGACCTGCAGCGCATCAGCGCCACCGAGAAGATCCACATGAAGGTGCCGATCCACTTCGTCGGCGGCGATGTCGCCCCGGGCGTGAAGATCGACGGCGGTGTCGTGACGCATCTCATGAATGATATCGACATTACCTGTTTGCCCAAGGACCTGCCGGAATTCCTCACGGCGGACCTGTCGGCCCTCGGCCTGAATGAGTCGGTGCATCTCAAGGACCTCAAACTGCCGGAAGGCGTGGCGATCACGAGCCTGACGCACGGCGGCGACAACCTCGCAGTGGCGGCCATCTCGATGATCAAGGAGGTTGTGGAAGAAGCCCCGGTGGTGGCAGCGCCGGTGGAAGGCGAAGCCGCGGCGGCAGCCCCGGCGGAAGGCGAGGCGAAGGCGGGCGAAGCCAAGGCCGGCGAGACCAAGAAGGGCGAGGCCCCCAAGGCGGATGCCAAGAAGCCGGAGGCCAAGAAACCCGAAGCCAAGAAGGAAGGCAAGTAATCCGATCTCACGGAGTCGCGCGCAAGCGCGCCCGGCTCGCTCCCTTCTCCGCCTTTGGGGGAGAAGGGGTGGGGATGAGGGGAAGGTGGCAACATGTCCCAAGGCATCTCACTTATCGTCGGCCTGGGGAACCCGGGCGCGGAGTATGCGGAGACCCGGCACAATGCCGGGTTCCGTTTTCTGGACGTCCTGCTGGATGCCACCGGCGAGAAATTGCGCGCCGAATCCCGCTTCACCGCGAATGTCGGAAAGATCAGCCTGAGCGGCAGGGACATCTGGTTGCTGGCACCGCAGACCTTCATGAATCACAGCGGTGACGCGGTGTCGAGGTTTGCCCAGTATTACAAAATCCCCGTTACGGAAATCCTGGTGGCGCATGACGAGCTGGACCTGCCGCCGGGAACCATCCGGCTCAAGATCGGCGGCGGCGATGGCGGTCACAACGGCCTGTCCGACGTCACCGAA
Source organism: Sulfuricaulis limicola (assembly GCF_002355735.1). Taxonomy (GTDB): domain Bacteria; phylum Pseudomonadota; class Gammaproteobacteria; order Acidiferrobacterales; family Sulfurifustaceae; genus Sulfuricaulis; species Sulfuricaulis limicola. Next base: position 704,366 of record NZ_AP014879.1, read on the forward strand.
AAGCTGGGCAGCTCCGATTACGCGCGTTTGCGCATCGGCATCGGCCATCCCGGCAATGCCGCGCAAGTGGTCTCGTATGTACTGAAGAAGGCGACGGCGGCGGAGCAGACCCTGATCGATGCGGCCATCATGCACGGCAAGACGCATCTGGCGGATATCGTGCACGGCGAGTTCCAGAAGGCCATGAACAGTTTGCACACACACAAATAAACTCCATCCCCTCTCCCCGCGAGCGGGGGAGAGGGCAGGGTGAGGGGGTGCTAAGGTTTTGCACCCTCTCCCCTTGTTCCCGCCGGGGCGCACAAGAATCATGTGCGCCCGTTCGGCGGGGAAAAGGTCCACAGGACCTTTACCTGTATCCGCCTCACCTCCCGCTCACGCGGGAGAGGGGGAGTTGGCAGAAAAGAGAGATCATAAGATATGGGTTTTAAATGCGGTATCGTCGGCCTGCCGAACGTGGGCAAATCCACGCTGTTCAACGCGCTCACCAAGGCGGGCATTGCCGCGGAGAACTACCCCTTCTGCACCATCGATCCGAACATCGGCATCGTCGAAGTGCCGGACCCGCGCCTGCAGCAATTGGCCGGTATCGCCAAGCCGGAGAAAATCCTCCCGACCACCATTGAATTCGTGGACATCGCGGGCCTGGTGGCCGGCGCCTCCAAGGGCGAGGGGCTGGGCAACAAGTTCCTGGCCCACATCCGCGAGGTGGATGCCATCGCGCATGTGGTGCGCTGTTTCGAGGACGAGAACATCGTGCATGTTGCGGGCGGCATCAACCCGCTGGCGGACATCGAAACCATCAATACCGAGCTGGCGCTCGCCGATCTCGAGGCCGCCGACAAGGGCGTGCAGCGCGCCGACAAGAACGCCAAAAGCGGCAGCAAGGACGACATCAAGCTGCGTGAGCTGCTCGTGCGCGTGCACAAACACCTGGACAACGGCAAGCCGGTACGCAGCATGGGTTTGAGTGAAGAGGAACACAGGCTGCTGAAACCGTTGTGCCTGCTGACCGACAAACCGCTCATGTACATCGCCAACGTGAACGAGAAGGGTTTCAGCAATAATCCCCGGCTCGATCAGGTCGACAAGCTCGCGCACTCGGAAAATTCCGTGGCGGTACCGATCTGCGCCCGCATTGAGGCGGAACTGGCCGACATGAACGCGGAGGAAAAGCAGGTATTTCTCGCCGACATGGGGCTGGAGGAGCCGGGCCTGAACCGCGTCATCCGCGCCGGTTACCAGTTGCTCGGTTTGCAGACCTTCTTCACCGTCGGTCCCAAGGAAGTGCGTGCCTGGACCGTGCGCAAGGGCGCGCACGCGCCGCAGGCCGCGGGCGTGATCCATACCGATTTCGAGCGCGGCTTCATCCGCGCCGAAACCGTTGCCTACGAGGATTTTGTACGGTTCAAGGGCGAACACGGCGCACGCGAGGCCGGCAAGCTGCGTCTGGAAGGCAAGGATTACGTGGTGCAGGACGGCGACGTCATGCATTTCCGCTTCAACGTCTAGGCCGGCGACGGTAAAAACCCGGTTGCGCCGGATTCCCCTTTATCCGTCGTCCCGAATCTTGTATCTTTTGCACCCTTTTTACGGCTAGGTAGCTCAGACGGTTAGAGCGCGGCACTCATAATGCTGAGGTCGGCGGTTCGATTCCGCCCCTAGCTACCATTATTTTCCCGTCGGCAAGCGATCAGGTTTCTTGCCTTTCGTCGGTCGCCGTCGAACGCCTGCGAAGCGCCATTCATCCGCGTAAAGTCACGTCGCCCGGCCATCGTTGGCGAACTGCCATGTATCGGTCCTGGCTTGTGGTTTCGGCGCTCCCGGCCAAGACTCTGTCCAAGGGACGACCTGCGGGTAGAAAGGAATGACGGGCCAACGCCCCTCCCGCAGACTATTTCCCGAGGAGGAGTGCATTATGCTGAAACTGAGCTTCTGGATTGGTACACCGTCGATAATCACTTACCTGGCGTCGACCTATTCCCAACTCCTGGAAAACATCATCTATATCTTCGCGCTGTCGGCGGCGGCGTTGATCGTGGCGATCCTGTCGCAGATCGACGAAAAATCCGGGTCCTGACGATTATTGACGGTCCTCCGGAATGCGGGCGGCGTGAGCCGCCCGCATTTTTTTACGCTCTTATTTGCCTTGGCTGGCAATTTCCCCCCTCCGGCGGTAGATTACCCGCCTGCCTTGCTGATTAATTCCTGTCCATGTCCCGCAAATTGCATATTAAGACCTTCGGTTGCCAGATGAACGAGTACGATTCCGCGCGCATGGCGGATGCGCTCGCGGCGAGTCATGGCTTCGAAGCGACGGACGACCCGGCTGAGGCCGACGTGCTGCTGCTCAACACCTGTTCCATCCGTGAAAAGGCGCAGGAGAAGGTATTTTCCCAGCTCGGCCTGTGGCGCGAACTGAAAACGGCCCGGCCCGACCTGATCATCGGCGTGGGTGGCTGCGTCGCCAGCCAGGAGGGCGCGGCGATCATCCGGCGCGCGCCGTACGTGAACCTGGTGTTTGGTCCGCAGACCCTGCACCGCCTGCCGCAGATGCTGGACAGCGTGCTGGCCGACCACCGGCCGGCGGTGGATGTGTCCTTCCCCGAGATCGAGAAGTTCGACCGCCTGCCGGAGCCGCGCGTGGACGGCGTGCGCGCCTTCGTCTCGATCATGGAAGGATGCAGCAAGTACTGCACGTTTTGCGTCGTGCCCTATACCCGGGGAGAGGAATTCAGTCGCCCATTCGACGACGTGATCGCGGAAGTGGCGCATCTGGCAGAGCACGGCGTGCGCGAAGTGGTTCTGCTCGGTCAGAACGTCAATGCCTATCGCGGGGTGATGCATACCGGCGAGTTCGCCGATCTGGCCCTGCTGATTCGCTATCTCGCCGAGATTGACGGTATCGGCCGCATTCGTTTCACCACTTCGCACCCGCAGGTGTTCAGTGACCGGCTGATTGCCGCCTATGCCGAGGTCCCACAGCTCGCCGGCCATCTGCACCTGCCGGTACAAAGCGGTTCGGACCGGATTCTGGCGCTGATGAAGCGCGGTCACTCCGTGCTGGAGTACAAGTCGAAGATACGGCGGCTGCGCGAGGTGCGGCCGGATATCAGCGTGACGACGGACATCATCGTCGGCTTTCCGGGCGAGACCGAGACCGACTTTGCCGCCACCCTGAGTCTCATGGAGGAGATGAATTTCGACACTTCCTTCAGTTTTCTCTACAGTCCGCGGCCCGGCACGCCGGCGGCGGAACTGGCCGATGATACGCCGCGCGCAGCCAAGGAGGCGCGTCTGTTGCGTTTGCAGGGCCGTAATATCGAAATGGCCGCCGCCATCAGCCGGCGCATGGTGGGGACCACGCAGCGCATCCTGGTCGAGGGGCCGGCACGCAAGTCACCGCAGCAGATGTGCGGGCGCACCGAGAACAACCGCGTCGTCAACTTTGATTGCACCAATATCGCCATGATCGGCCATTTCGTCGACGTGGAAATCACCGAGTCGCTGACAAATTCCCTGCGCGGACGGCTGCTTGCAGAGCCTCAGGCGCGCCGCGCTTGATTTATTACCCGCTTTTGCTCTTAACTATCAATCAAGACCCTTCCGGAACTGCATTGCACGTTTGAAACCCAAGCCCAAGTACGTTGAGCTCAGCCTCACCCCCGCCGACAACCGGCGCCTGGCCAGCCTCTGCGGCAGCCACGATGAGCATCTCAAGCAGATCGAGGAATACCTGGGCGTGGAGATTGCCAGCCGCGGCAATCTGTTCCGCGTCAGCGGCGGCGCGGAGGAAAGCCACGCCGCTTTGCAGTTGCTGAAGGATCTCTACGAAGTGACGGAAGGCAAAGGCGAGCTGACGCTGGCCGGCGTGCACGCGGCCCTGCAACAGCTGGCCTTGCGCGCGCCCGACACGGACAGCGATCGCGAGAGCACGCTGCGCACGCCCAAGCGCATCGTGCGCGGACGCGGCCCGCGCCAGCGCCAGTACATACGCAACATCCTGACCCATGACATCAATTTCGGCATCGGCCCGGCCGGCACCGGCAAGACCTACCTCGCCGTCGCCTGCGCCGTGGAGGCGCTCGAGAGCAACCGCGTCGAACGCATCCTGCTGGTGCGGCCGGTGGTGGAGGCGGGCGAGCGCCTGGGCTTCCTGCCCGGCGCCATCGAACAGAAGATCGACCCCTACCTGCGCCCGCTGTACGACGCGCTGAACGAGATGCTGGGTTTCGAGAAGGTTGCGCGCCTGCTGGAGAAAAGCGTGATCGAACTGGCGCCGCTGGCCTACATGCGCGGCCGCACGCTGAACGAATCTTTCATCATCCTCGACGAAGCGCAGAACACCACGGCGGAACAGATGAAAATGTTCCTCACGCGCATCGGCTTCGGCACCACCGCGGTGATCACCGGCGACATCACCCAGATCGACCTGCGCCGCACCCAGCTGTCCGGCCTCAAGCAGGCGATTGAGATCCTGCGCGGCGTGGATGGCATCACCTTTACCCATTTCACGCCGCAGGACGTGGTGCGTCACGCGCTGGTGCAGAAAATCGTTGAGGCCTACGAAAGTCACGACAAGGACGCGGAAGGCCAGCCGCCCGCGAAATGAATCTGCAATTACGCGTGCAATACGCCGCCGCCCGCGCCGGTTTGCCTGCCAGGTCGTCGCTGCAGCGCTGGGCCAGCACCGCTTTGCGCGGTCTCGGCCGCGAGCGCGTCGCCCTGGGCGTGCGTATCGTAGGGGTCGCGGAATCCGCCGACCTGAACCGCCGGTTTCGCCGCAAACACGGCCCGACCAATGTGCTGTCGTTTCCCTTCGAAGCGCCGTCCGGGACCCGCAGCGAAGTGCTGGGTGATCTGGTCATTTGCGCGCCGGTGGTGCGGCGCGAGGCGCGCGCGCAGCGCAAACCGGAGCGCGCGCATTGGGCACACATGGTGGTACACGGTATACTGCACCTGCGCGGCTACGATCATCTGAACCGGCGGGACGCCACCGTGATGGAAAAAAAGGAAATCCGTATTCTCGAGGAGTTGGGTTTCGCCAACCCCTACCTTTCATGAACAAGAAAACCGAAGACAAGTCTGAGGATACCCAGGACGAAGCCGCGGCCGCGCCACGCTCGCTGCTGGACCGCCTGAGCCTGGCGCTGCTGGGCGCGCCGGCCTCGCGCGAGGACCTGGTGCAGCTGCTGCGCGACGCGGCCGGGCGCGACCTGATCGACCGCGATTCGCTCGACATGATCGAGGGCGTGCTGCAGGTCTCCGAAATGAAGGTGCGCGACATCATGGTGCCGCGCTCGCAGATGGACGTGGTGGACCGGAACAGCCGGCCGGAAGACTACCTGCCGATGGTAATCGAGTCCGGCCACTCGCGCTTCCCGATGGTGGACGCCGACAAGGACAAGGTGATCGGTGTCCTGCTGGCCAAGGATCTGCTGCGCTACCTGTTTCTCGACAAGAAGAAACGCGCCCAGTTCAACGTCCACGACATGCTGCGCCCGGCGGTGTTCGTGCCGGAGAGCAAGCGCCTGAACGTGCTGCTGCGGGAGTTTCGTACCAGCCGCAATCACATGGCCATCGTCGTGAACGAATACGGCGGCGTGGCCGGCCTGGTGACCATCGAGGACGTGCTCGAGCAGATCGTGGGCGAAATCTCGGACGAATACGACATCGACGATGACGTCATGATCATGCCGCGGGATGGCGGCGAGTACGTGGTCAAGGCGCTGGTCACGCTGGCCGACTTCAATTCACGCCTGAACGCGAATCTCTCGCACGAAGAAATCGAGACCATCGGCGGGCTGGTCATGAACCGCCTCGGGCATGTCCCGCGCCGCGGGGAAAAGATCGAGATCGATAACCTGCGTTTCGAAATCCTGCGCGCCGACAGCCGCCGTGTTTACCTGCTGAAAGTGACCCCGGTTGAACAACCAGGCCGGCAAAAAAACAAGAAGTAATATTTTTTCGCTGCTGCCGGCGTGGGCCGATGCGGCCGCGTGCGTCGCCGGCGCGCTGCTGCCGCTGGCGTTTTCTCCCTTCGACCTGTTTCCGCTCGCAGTCCTGTCCCCGGCTGTGCTGTTTTTTCTGTGGCAGGAGCTGTCGCCGGGCCGCGCGGCGTGGCGCGGTTTTGTTTTCGGTCTTGGCATGTTCGGCGTCGGCGTGTCCTGGGTCTTCGTCAGCCTGCACCATTACGGCAACATGCCGGTGCCACTGGCCGGATTCGCCGTCTTCCTGTTTGTGGCGGGACTGTCGCTTTATCCCGCGTTGCTCGGATGGCTGCAGGCGCGTTTTTTTCCGCAAACCGGCGCGTGGCATGCGGCCGTCGTGCTGCCCGCGTTATGGGTGTTGTTCGAATGGACACGCGGCTGGTTCCTGACCGGGTTTCCCTGGCTGAACCTCGGCTACAGCCAGGTGGCGAGCCCACTGGCCGGTTACAGCGCGTGGCTGGGGGTGTATGGCGTGAGTTTCTTCTGCGCGTTCAGCGCCGGCCTGCTGGCAGCAGGCACACACGCGCCGGAAAAATTTCTCCGCCAGTTCCTGCCGCTGCTGATCGCGGTCTGGGTTGCCGGCTGGTTCGCGGGCAGATTCGAGTGGGTGCGGCCGGTGAGCAGCCCGTTGCAGGTGACGCTGATCCAGGGCAATGTCCCGCTCGACAGCAAATGGCAGTCAGGCAGTCGCCGCGCGATCGTGGAGCGTTATTCCACGTTGACCACGGAGGCGCCGTGGTCGGACCTGATCGTCTGGCCGGAGTCCGCGATTCCGGCGACGCTGGATGAAATCGATCCGGACCTCATCACCAACCTGCGACGCATGAGCCGCAACGCCAGCGTGGATTTCCTGATCGGCGTGGTGGAGCGCGATGGTGACGGGCATTACTACAACAGCGTCCTCAGTATCGGTCCGAATCCGGGCATATACCGCAAGCAACATCTGGTTCCTTTCGGCGAGTATCCGCCGCTCGACCCGTTGTTCCGCTGGTTGATGCGGAGCCTGCAAATACCCATGTCGGATTTCAGCGCCGGGGCGCCGGATCAGCCGCCGCTCAGCGCGGCCGGACAGAAAATCGGCGTGTCCGTGTGTTACGAGGACGCTTTCGGCGAGGAAGTGATTCGCGCGTTGCCGCAGGCGTCATTGCTGGTGAACGTCAGCGAGGATGCGTGGTTCGGCGATTCGCTGGCGCCGCACCAGCGGCTCCAGATGGCGCGCATGCGCGCGCTCGAAACCGGCCGGCCGATGCTGCGCGCGGCCAATACCGGGCCGTCCGTCGCGATCGACCACCATGGCCGGGTCCTGGCGCGTTCGCCGCAGTTCCGGACCTATTCCCTGACCGCCACGGTGCAGCCCATGCAGGGGGAGACGCCCTATGTGCGATGGGGGAATCGGCCGGTCGTGCTGGCGCTGGCCCTCGTGGTGATCCTGGGCGTGCTGGCGCCGCGACTTCGTAAACGTCCGGCCGGCAGGCACTGATTGCCCGCCCGGTTTTGCCACTATCCGTGCACGGGCATGGTTCTTGCTCACCTTCCTGGTTGACCTATTCTTATAAGGTTAATAACCGGCGCCAATAACAGGATCCCGGCCGAGCGCACATGGCAACCACAGAGCAGGACTTGCATACGGTAAAGCCGGATCTCTGGCGCAGCATTGGCGGACCTTTGCTCGCCATTTTTTCGATTTTCATTCTCGAGATTCTGGCGCGCACCGGGTACAGGATCCCCAACCCGCCCGCCATTCTTCTGATCGTTGTAGCGTTCGCTGCTTTTCGCGGCGGAATACGCTCCGGCTTGATCAGTGCCGTCCTGTCATGGCTTTACTTCGCGCATTATTTCTCGATTCCCGGCCAGCCCTTTCAATACACCGGCGAGAATTTTGTGCGCGTCATGATGTGGGCGGTGACCACGCCGGCGATGGCGCTGATGATTGGATTCCTGCGGCGTCGCACTGAGCGCGTATATGAGCTGTCGTCCGCGAACGTCGCGCTCGAGACGCAGATCGCCGAGCGCAAGCGCGCGGAACAGGAGGTGCGCCTGTTGCAGACCCTGACGCTCGCGGTCGGCGAAGCCGAGGATCTGCACACCACGCTCGAGGTGGTGTTGCGCAAAGTCTGCGAGTCCACCGGCTGGATGCTGGGACAGGCGTGGATGCCGAACGAGACCGGCCGTATCGAATGTGTTCCAGCGTGGCATGGAGAGGCGAAAGGCCTGGAGCGGTTTCGCAAGGCGAGTCTGGACATGACGTTCTCGCCGGGCACCGGCCTGCCCGGCCGCGTGTGGGAATCGAAGCAACCGGTATGGATCAAGGACGTGAGCGTTGAGCAAAATTTTCCGCGCGCTGACGTCGCCATCGAAGCCGGACTCAAGGCGGGTCTAGGCATACCGGTGACGGCGGGCAACGAGTTCATCGCGGTGCTCGAATTTTTCGTGAGCGAGCCGCGCAAGGAAGACGAGCATCTCATCGGTATCGTGTCCAGCGCCGCCACCCAGCTGGGCTCGATGATCCAGCGCAAGCGCGCGGAACAGGCCCTGCGCCGCAGCGAGAACCAGTTGCGCGCGATCATCGATGCCGAACCCGAGTGCGTCAAGGTCGTGAGGGCGGACGGCACCCTGGTGCAGATGAATGCCGCGGGGCTGGCCATGATCGAGGCCAGCCGGCCGGAGCAGGTGATCGGCAAGCAGATCCTGCAATTGATGGCGCCGGAATATCGCGAGGCGTACCGGACGTTCATTGGCGATGTCCTGCGCGGCAACAAGGGCATCATGGAATTCGAGATCATCGGGCTCAAGGGCACCCATCGCTGGATGGAAACGCATGCCGTTCCCTTGCCCGGCGAACAGGGCGGTCAGCCGCTCGTGCTCAGCATCACGCGCGACATCACCGAACGCAAGCAGACCGAGCGGCGTCTCAAGCAGCTCGCACATTTCGACAGCCTGACCGATCTGCCCAACCGCGTGCAGTTCATTGAGCGGCTGGAACAGGCCATGGCCGACGCGGACCGCCATGAGCGGCTGCTGGGCGTGGTCTTTCTCGATCTCGACCGGTTCAAGTACATCAATGACAGCCTCGGCCACGGGAAGGGAGACATCCTGCTGCGCGAAGTCGCTATGCGCCTGAGCGGCGTGGTACGCCGGGGCGACACCGTCGCGCGCCTGAGCGGCGACGAATTCGCGCTGGTGCTGGCGGACATGGGCCACGTGGATGATGCCATTCACGTGGCGCAGAAAATCCTGGAAGTCTTCCACCAGCCCTTCCGCGTCGCCGGGCACGATTTGTTTGTTACCGCCAGCCTGGGCATCACGCTATATCCCTTCGATGACCGCGGCGCCGACGACCTGTTGCGCAATGCCGACGTGGCCATGTACCGCGCCAAGGAATCCGGCAAGAACAACTACCAGTTCTACGTGGCGGAAATGACCACCCTCGTGTCCGAGCGGCTGGCGCTCGAAAACGACCTGCGATCCGCGCTCGAACGCGGCGAATTTTCGCTGAATTACCAGCCCATTGCCGATTGTCGTTCGGGAGCGATTGTCGGCATGGAGGCGCTGCTGCGCTGGAAACACCCCGAGCGCGGCATGATTTCACCGGCGCTGTTTATTCCGCTGGCCGAGGAGACCGGATACATCATTCCCATCGGCGAATGGGTCCTGCGCACGGCCTGCGAGCAATGCCGGGGCTGGCAGAAAGCAGGCTTTCCATCGCTCTACGTGGCGGTGAATCTTTCCTCGCGGCAGTTTCACCAGAAGGATCTGACGGCGTCCATTCATCGTATCCTGCAGGAAACCGGCCTCGACCCCACCCGCCTGGGGCTGGAGATCACCGAGGGCCTGATCATGCAGCAGGCCGAGGCCTCCGTGAATACCCTGCGCGAACTCAAGGCCATGGGTATCCGGATTTCCATCGATGATTTCGGCACCGGCTACTCCAGTCTCAGTTATCTCAAGCGTTTTCCGATCGACGTGCTGAAAATCGACCAGTCGTTCGTGCGCGATATCCCGAAGGACGAAGACGACGCCGCCATCGCCAGCACCATCATCACCATGGCCCATAGCCTCGGGCTGAAGGTCGTGGCCGAGGGCGTCGAAACCCTCGAGCAACTGAATTTCATGCGCGAACACCACTGCGATACGATGCAGGGATACTACCTCAGCAAGCCCCTTCCGCCGGATCAATTCACGGCGCTACTGAAAAACGGAACCCGTCTCGACGTTGCCTGATCGCGCCCACGGTGTTTCGAGCGACGTGCATATTCTGTCCGGTAAATCCCCCTGCTGCATCAGATTGACTTCAGTTGCCCTGGCGATTACCCCCCGCGAAATGATGTAAATGCGGCTCCGGTCGCTCGTCTTGCTGGTATAATAAGTTTGCCCCGCTTCTGGTGGGTTCCATCATTTTTCCAGGGATTGAGATATGAAAAAGTTTCTTCTTTTGCTGCCGTTGATCATGTTGTTGAACCATGTAGCCATGGCCGCCGACCAACCGGCCATCGGCTACGTCGATATGCGCAAAGTGCTGCTGGAAAGCAAGCTTGGCAAGAAAAACAGGGCTGAGTTCGAGAAAATAATCAAGGAAAAGGAAAGCGTCCTCGGCAAGGAGGAGGAAAAACTCAAGGCCATGCAGGAGTCCTTTCAGAAGGACCAGCTGATGATGACGGACGAGCAGAAAAAGTCCAAACAAAAGGCCTTCCAGGAAAAGGCCGAGGCCTACCAGAAGATGATGCGGGACGCCAAGCAGGAAGTGAGCAAGAAAGACAATGAATACACCGCCAGGGCCCTGACCGAGATACGGGCCATCGTCGCGGACCTGGCGAAGGAAATGAAACTGAGCCTGGTGCTGGAGGCGTCCGAATCCGGCCTGTTGTACGCCGAGCAAAGCATGGACCTGACGCCGAAGGTGATGGAGAAGTACGACGCGAAGGGGAAGTAGTTCTTTCTTTGTCGTTCCCGCGAAACTCTCTTTTTCGTCACCCCGGCGAAAGCCGGGGTCCAGGTCTTGAATGGTTCGCGCGCTCCGCGCGCGACTCAAAAAGCATAATTGCGGTTTCCGCACCGCGGGCGGGTGACTTCTCTTTGCTCGTGCAAAGAGAAGTCACCAAGAGAAAGCACGCCCGGATGGCGCGACCACCCCCTGCGCTTCTCGCCGGCCCCGGCGCGCGCCCCAACTCGCCGGGCGCAAACAACGCGCTCCGGGCTCGAACACGGGGCGCGCGACTACTCCGGGACCGGCTGCGATGCTCGGGCGCGCCATACGGGGTTTTAAGAACCCACCTCACCGGATACTTGGAGTCTCTAACGGGTAGGTTGTTTCAGGCCCCGTAGCGCGCGCCGAGTACCGCAGCCCCACCGGGAGTTTTTAAGCGAGCCCCTGTTTGAGTCGAGCCGCGTTTTATGCGGCCGACGAGTTGGCGAGCGCCCGGTGGGGCGAGGAACGGAGGGAACCGGCGCAGCCGGCGTGCGCTCCGGGGCCACGTGTTTCTTTGGTGACTTTCTTTGCACGAGCAAAGAAAGTCACCCTGGGTCGGGGGCGGAGCATCCCAGATTCAAATAACGCGGGCGCAGCCCGCTCTACTGATGATTACTATCTGGATTCCGGCTTTCGCCGGAATGACAGCCATACAAAAGACGAAACCCCCGAATTACGGTATTCTTCCCGCCCTCAGGCACGGCTGGATTCATGAATACGATGGATGAGCAATACCTTCCCGAAAAAGTAGAAAAAGACGCCCAGGACTACTGGGAGCGTCATCACAGTTTCAAGGCCGTGCCTGACCCGACACGGGAGAAATTCTACTGCCTGTCGATGTTTCCCTATCCCTCCGGCAAGCTGCACATGGGCCATGTGCGCAATTACACCATTGGCGACGTAATCACGCGCTACCAGCGCATGCAGGGACGCAACGTGTTGCAGCCCATGGGCTGGGACGCCTTCGGCCTGCCGGCGGAGAATGCGGCGATGGCGAACGGGGTACCGCCGGCGAAGTGGACCTACGACAACATCGCGTACATGAAGAAGCAGCTCAAGTCACTCGGTTTCGCGATCGACTGGGGGCGCGAGCTCGCCACCTGCAAGCCCGAGTATTACAAGTGGAACCAGTGGCTGTTCCTGCGCATGCTGGAAAAGGGCATTGCCTACAAGAAAACCGGCGTGGTCAACTGGGACCCGGTGGACCAGACCGTGCTCGCCAACGAACAGGTCATCGACGGCCGCGGCTGGCGCACCGGCGCCGTGATCGAGAAGCGCGAGATCCCGATGTATTACCTGGCGATCACACAATACGCCGAGGAGCTGCTGGCCGACCTGGACAAGCTCCCCGAGTGGCCGGAGCGCGTGCGCACCATGCAGGCCAACTGGATCGGCAAGAGCGTGGGCGTGCGTTTCGCCTTCCCGTACCAGCTGGATGGACGCGAGGAAAAACTCTGGGTCTTCACCACGCGCGCCGACACGATCATGGGTGTCACTTTTTGTGCGGTCGCGGCCGAGCATCCGCTCGCGACGCATGCCGCGAAGACCAACCCGAAGCTCGCCGCGTTCATCGATGAGTGCAAGCGTGGCTCGGTCATGGAGGCCGACCTCGCCACCATTGAAAAGAAGGGCATGCCGACCGGCATCAGCGTGACGCACCCGCTGACGGGAGACCCGATTCCGGTGTGGGTCGGCAATTACGTGCTCATGGGCTACGGCGAAGGCGCGGTCATGGCGGTGCCGGCACACGACGAGCGCGATTTTCATTTTGCCAAACAGTACAAACTCCCCATCAAGCAGGTGATCGCTGTCGGAAGCGAGAAATTCTCGCTCGATGCCTGGCAGGAATGGTATGCGGACAAGGAACACGGCCGCTGCGTGAATTCGGGCAAGTACGACGGCCTCGACTACAGCGCCGCCATCGATGTCATTGCCGCCGATCTGAAAGCCAAAGGCCTGGGCGACAAGCAGGTCATGTGGCGCCTGCGCGACTGGGGCATTTCGCGCCAGCGCTACTGGGGTTGCCCGATACCTGTTATTCATTGCGATCACTGCGGCGACGTGCCGGTCCCGGACAAGGATTTGCCGGTGGTGCTGCCGGAGGACTGCGTGCCGGACGGCACCGGCAACCCGCTCAACAAGCGCACCGATTTCGTGAACTGCCAGTGCCCGAAGTGCGACAAGGCTGCAAAGCGCGAGACCGACACCATGGACACCTTCGTGGATTCGTCGTGGTACTACGCGCGTTACGCCAGCCAGCGCGGCGACACGGCGATGGTCGACGGTGAGACCAGTTACTGGATGCCGGTGGATCAGTACATCGGCGGCATCGAGCACGCCATTCTGCACCTGCTGTACTCGCGTTTCTGGTGGAAGGTGATGCGGGATACCGGCCTGGTGCGGGGCGACGAGCCATTCATGCGTCTGCTCACGCAGGGCATGGTGTTGAACGAGATATTCTTTCGCAAGCCCGCGAGCGGGCGTATCCAGTATTTCAATCCGGCGGAGATCGAGATCCAAACCGACGACAAGGGCGGCCGCCTTGGCGTGGTGCTCAAGAGCGACGGCCAGCCGGTCGAATCGGGCGGCATCGGCACCATGTCGAAGTCGAAGAACAACGGCGTCGATCCGCAGTCGCTGATCGAGCAGTACGGCGCCGACACCGCGCGCCTGTTCATGATGTTCGCGGCGCCGCCGGAGATGACGCTGGAGTGGTCGGATGAGGGCGTGGCCGGTGCCAGCCGTTTCCTGCGCCGCTTGTGGAAGCTCGTGGCCGATCATGCCGGCCTGGGCCCAGCGGCGAAAGCCGATTTTTCATCGCTGTCGCCGGCGCTCAGGGATCTGCGCCGCCAGGCGCACCAGACGCTGGCCAAGGTCACCGACGATATCGGCCGGCGCCGTACTTTCAATACCGCCATCGCTTCAGTGATGGAGCTGCTCAATGCTGTCAGCAAGCTCGATGACGGCTCGGCGCCTGCCAGGGCCGTGCGCCAGGAGGCGCTCGAGTTCGCGGTGTTGACGCTGTCGCCGATCGTGCCGCATGTCTGCCACGCGCTGTGGCACACCCTTGGTCACAAGGAGGCCGTGATCGACGTGCGCTGGCCCAAGCCCGACGATTCGGCCCTGAAGCAGGATAACCTGGAGATCGTGGTGCAGGTGAACGGCAAGCTGCGCGGGCGGGTATCGGTACCCGCGCAGGCAGGCGAGGATAGAGTGCGCGAACTCGCGCTGGCGGACGAAGCCGTGGCGCGCCATGTCGGAGACAAACCGGTCAGGAAGGTCATCGTGGTGCCGGGCAAGCTGGTGAATATCGTTTTATGAAGTACAGAGTTCAAAGCACAGGGTACAAAGGGACGGGCCGCCGCGCGCTATCCGCTCTTACTCTGCACGCTGTACTTTGTACTTTGTATTTTTCACTGGCTTCCTGCGGTTTCCATCTGCGCGGTACGGGAAAGGTGGAAGCGCCCGCCGCGCTTTCCGTGCTGCAAGTCAGTGTGGAGGGCAATCTGCCGGAAAGCAGCCCGCTGCTGGCGGCGATGAAAAATGCCCTGCGCACCCAGACGGATATTCAAATCCAGGAATCGGGTGATGCGCCACGGCTGATGCTGTACCGCGAGCAGTCGGACAGCCGGGTGCTGTCGGTAACCTCCACCGGCAAGGTCGACGAGTACCTGCTGAAATACGAGGTAAGTTTCCAGTTGGTCGACGTGGACAACAAACCGTTGTCGGAGCCGCAGACGGTCAAGGTGCAACGCGACCATCAGTTCGACCGGCTGAACGTGCTTGCCAAGGAAAGGGAAGAGCGGGAACTGCGGAGCGAAATGCAACGCGATGCGGTACAACAGATCCTGCGGCGCCTGTCGCGAATCACTCTCATTGATTCCGATGCAAATAAACACTGATCAACTGGCCAATCACCTCAAGCGCGGGCTGGCGCCAGTCTATTTCGTGTACGGCGAGGAAGTGCTGCTGGTCGAGGAAAGCTGCCAGGCCGTTCGCGAAGCGGCGCAGGCCAACGGCTACCTCGATCGCCAGTCGTTGACGGTGGAGAGCGGGTTCGACTGGAACGGGTTGTTCGCCTCGGCACAGTCGATGTCGCTTTTCGCCGAGCGGCGTCTTATCGAATTGCGCCTGCCGACCGGAAAACCCGGCGAGACCGGCGCGAAAATTCTGATCGAAATCGCGGCACAACCTCCGGCGGATACCGTGCTGCTGGTGAGTTGCGGCAAGCTCGACAAGGCGGCGCGCGAAACCAAATGGGCCAAGGCCCTGGAAGGCGCGGGCGTGGTGGTCGTGGCCTGGCCGCTGGAAGCGGCGCAATGGCCGGCCTGGATCAGGCGTCGCATGGAGGCGAAGGGGCTGAAGCCGGGCCCGGGCGTGGTGGACCTGCTGGCGCATCTCATGGAAGGCAACCTGCTCGCCTGCGCGCAGGAAATCGACAAATTTTCCCTGCGTTTTGGCGGCGGCGAAGTGGGTCTGGATGACATCGAGGATAATCTCGGCGACAATGCCCGCTACAATGTTTTTGCGCTGGCGGACGCCAGCCTGCGCGGTGAACCGGCGACGGTCGAGCGGATTCTCACCAACCTGCGTGGCGAAGGCGTCGAGCCCATACTGATTTTGTGGGCGCTGGCGCGTGAAGCGCGCGAACTGGCGCAGATGGCGAGCCTGGTCGCCTCGGGCCAGCCGGTGATGCGGGTTCTCGATACGCGGCGGGTATGGGCCAAACGCAAGCCGCTGGTCAGCGCCGCGCTCAAGCGGCTGTCGCCGGAGGCGGCGCAGGACCTGTTGCGGCGCGCCGCCCGGACCGACCGCATTCTGAAGGGCCGGGGAACCGGCGATGTGTGGCAGGAGTTGCAGTGTCTGGCGCTCAGCATGAGCGGCCTCAAGCCCGCCACATGTCATATATAGATGGTGAGTACGACAAATAGCAGAGATTCATGAAAACAGCCTCGAAACCAGCCGCCGACGCCGATATCCAGCGCTACATGCAGGAAGTCGGGCAACGCGCCCGCGCCGCCGCGCGCGTCATGGCGCGCGCCGAGACCGCGGCCAAGGATGCCGCCTTGATGGCGATGGCCGCCGAGATCGAGCGTCAGCGAGACGCGCTGATCGCGGCCAACAGGAAGGATATCGACGCCGGCAAGGCCCAGGGCCTCGACTCCGCCATGCTCGACCGCCTCGAACTGAGCGCAGCGCGCATCCAGTCCATGGCCGAGGGCCTGCGCCAGATCGCGGCGCTCGCCGATCCGGTGGGTGAGATCACCGATCTGAATTACCGCCCCTCCGGCATCCAGGTCGGGCGCATGCGCGTCCCACTCGGCGTGATCGGCATCATTTACGAATCGCGTCCGAACGTCACCGCCGACGCCGCCGGACTGTGCCTGAAATCCGGCAATGCCTCGATCCTGCGCGGCGGCAGCGAGGCGATTCATTCGAACCGTGCCATTGCCGCCTGCATCCAGACCGGGCTCAAACAGGCCGGTCTGCCGGAAGACGCGGTGCAGGTGGTCGAGACCACCGACCGTGCCGCCGTGGGCGAGCTGATCCGCATGAAGGAATACGTGGACGTGATCGTGCCGCGCGGCGGCAAGTCACTCATCGAGCGCATCAGCGCCGAGGCCACGATTCCCATCATCAAGCACCTGCATGGCGTGTGTCACGTTTATATTGATGACAAGGCCGACCTGGACAAGGCAGTCAAGGTCGCATTCAACGCCAAGACTCAGCGCTACGGCACCTGCAACACCATGGAAACGCTGCTGGTCGCGCGCGACGTGGCGACGAAAGTCCTGCCGGTGCTGGGCAGGATGTACCAGGATCAGGGCGTGGAGCTGCGCGGCTGCGAGGCCACGCGCAAGATTCTTGCCGGCATCCAGGCCGCGACCGAGGAGGACTGGCATACGGAATACCTGGCGCCGATTCTTTCGATCCGTGTGGTGGAAAACGTGGACGCGGCCATGGACCATATCGCCAAATACGGCTCGGCCCATACTGATTCCATCGTGACCGAGGACATCACCCGTGCGCGCCGTTTCCTGCGCGAGGTGGATTCGAGCTCGGTCATGGTCAATGCCTCGACGCGCTTCGCCGATGGCTTCGAATATGGCCTCGGTGCCGAGATCGGTATTTCCACCGACAAGCTGCATGCGCGCGGTCCCGTCGGCCTCGAGGGGCTGACGTCGGTGAAATTCGTCGTGCTCGGAGACGGGCACATCAGAAAATAGACGGGATTTCAGGTCAACTTGATTCAAGATTTTTTCTTGCCGGTTTTAATCCTGCGAACTCCCGATTCTGTCCATTGTATTTTTTGTGAGTAAACCCCTCGGCATCCTTGGCGGCACGTTCGATCCCATTCATTACGGCCATCTGCGCCCCGCGCAGGAAGTGTTGCGCGCGCTCGATCTGGCGGAAGTGCGGGTCGTCCCGGCGGCGAATCCTCCGCACCGCCGCGCGCCGCTGGCCACGGCGGTACAGCGCCTGCGCATGGCCGAACTGGCGGTGGGCGAATTTCCCGGATTGCGCGTGGATGACCGCGAGATCAAACGCGGCGGGCCTTCGTATACCGTGCTGACGCTGGCATCCCTGCGCGAGGAACTCGGCGACCGTCCATTGTGCCTGTTACTGGGCCTGGATGCCTTCGAGGGCCTCGAAAGCTGGCACCAGTGGCAACGGCTGCCGGAACTGGCGCATATTGTCGTGATGACACGGCCGGGCTGGTCGTTGCCGGCCGCCGAGGACCTGCCGACATGGGCGCGCGGCCGTCTCGCGCCTGCCGCCGGCGATCTCGCCCTGGCCAGCGCGGGAAAGCTTTATTTTCAGACTGTGACGCCCCAGGATATTTCCGCGACGCGTATTCGCGAAGCCATTGCGCGCAGCGAACCGGTGGACGGGTTATTGCCGCCCGCCGTGCTCGGGTATCTGCGCGCCAACCGAATCTACCTCAATCGGGAAAACTGATGCCCAAAGCCGCCTCCGCCAAAAAAACCCAAAGCTGGATTCAGCACGCACTGGAAGACGCCAAGGCACGCGATGTCACGGTGCTCGACGTGCGCAAGATCAGCGATTTCACCGACTACATGGTGATCGCCACCGGCACCTCGAACCGGCACGTGCAGTCCACGGCCGACAGGGTCGCGGAAGCGCTGCGTTCCCATGGCGTGCGCGCCGTGGGCGTCGAGGGCGGAAAGATCGGTGACTGGGTGCTGATCGACTTCGGCGACGTTATCGTGCATGTCATGCGCGAGGAGATACGTGATTTCTACAACCTCGAAAAACTCTGGTCCGACGCCAAGCGCGTTGAGGCAGGCGAAAACAGGAAGGCCGCCAAGACGCCAAGGACGCCAAGAAAAGCAAAAGCTGTGAAAAAATGAATTTCCGACTTTTTGGCGTCTTGGCGCCTTGGCGGTTCAAAGCTCAATATGCAAATCCACATCATCGCCATCGGTGACCGCATGCCCGAATGGGTTGAAACCGGATACCAGGAGTACGCCAAGCGCCTGCCGCGCGAGTGCCGCCTGGTGCTGCACGAGATCCCCGCCGGGCGGCGCACCAAGAGCGCCGATCTGCGGCGCCTCGTCGAACAGGAAGGCGCGCGCCAGCTGGCCGCCATTCCCGCCGGCGCGCATGTCGTGGCGCTCGACCTGTCAGGAAAACAGCTCGATACCGGGGCGTTGGCGGCGGATCTCAAGAAACGGTTGGGCGGTGGTGAGCACCTGGCCCTGCTGATCGGCGGTCCGGAAGGGCTGGCGCCGGCCTGTCTGGAACGCGCGAAAGAACGCTGGGCATTGTCTAAACTTACCCTGGCGCACCCGGTGGTGCGCGTGGTCCTGGCCGAGCAGCTGTATCGGGCGTGGAGTATCATTAGCCAGCACCCGTACCACCGGTAAGGAGGTAACGGGTTCAGCGTTTAGAGTACAAAGTACAAGGTACAGAGTTAAAAACCAGCGCGTTCAACCCTGCACCCTGTACTCTGAACTTTAAACTTGCCATTTATGATTTATCTCGCCTCTGCTTCGCCCCGCCGGCAGGAATTGCTGCGCCAGCTGGGCGTCGAGTTCGACGTCATGCCATCCAATATCCACGAGGTTCGCGCGGCCGGTGAATCGCCGGCGCAATACGTGGCGCGCGTCGCCGGCGACAAGGCGCGCCGGGTAGCGCAGTGGGTCAGGGAGCGCGGGCTGCCGGCGCATCCGGTGCTGGGCGCGGACACGGAAGTGGTCATCGATGGGGAAATCCTGGGTAAACCGGAGAACGCGGCGCATGGCATGGACATGTTGCGTCGCCTGGCCGGGCGCACGCACGAGGTCCTGTCCGCCGTGTGCGTGTGGCATCGCGAAAAGGAATACACGGCACTGAGCACGAGTCGCGTGACGTTCCGTCCGCTAACGCCGGCGGAAATCGAGCAGTACTGGAAAACCGGCGAACCCCGGGACAAGGCCGGTGCCTACGCGATCCAGGGCCGCGCCGCGGCGTTTATCGCGAAGCTGGAGGGCAGCTATTCCGGCGTTATGGGGCTGCCATTGTATGAATTGGATGAAATTTTGCGCAAGATTGGGACGGATGGTATATGAGTGAAGAAATCCTCATCAACGTCACGCCCCAAGAAACCCGCGTAGCGGTCGTCGAAAACGGCGTGCTGCAGGAAGTCTACATAGAGCGCGCGCGCAGTCGCGGCATCGTCGGCAACATATATAAAGGAAAGGTGGTTCGTATCCTGCCGGGCATGCAGGCGGCGTTCGTTGACATCGGGCATGATCGCACCGCGTTTCTGCACGCCTCGGACATTCGTCCGGTTTCCGGCGTCGAGAACGCCGGCCCGGTGCCGCCCATCAACGAGCTGCTGCAGGACGGGCAGGAAGTGATCGTGCAGGTGCTGAAGGACCCCATCGGCACCAAGGGCGCGCGCCTGACCATGCAGATCACCTTGCCGGCGCGCTATCTGGTTTATCTTCCCTACAGCAGGCATATAGGCATTTCACAGAAGATCGGTGATGAGGCCACGCGCGAGCGCCTGCGGGCGCTGGTGAAATCGGCGTTGCCGGAAGGCGCCGAGGAAGGGGGCTACATCCTGCGTACCCTGGCCGAGACGGCGGCCGAGGAGGAAATCGAAACCGACATCCGTTATCTGCGCCGGGTGTGGGTCGCCTGCCAGGAGCGCATCCGCAGCGCACCCGTGCTCAGCCTGATCCACGAGGATCTGCCGCTGGCGCTGCGTGCCATGCGCGACCTCGTGCGCGGTAATGTCGAGAAGATCCGCATCGACTCGCGCGAGGTTTACACCAAGGCGATCGATTTCGGCATCGAGTTCATTCCGGAGATCGCGGAGCGGATCGAGCATTATCCGGGCGAGCGTCCGATCTTCGACCTGTATTCCGTCGAAGACGAGATCCAGAAGGCCCTCGACCGCAAGGTCATGCTCAAGTCCGGCGGCTACCTGATCCTGGACCAGACCGAGGCCATGACCACGATCGACGTGAACACCGGCGCTTACGTCGGCAAGCGCAACCTGGAAGAGACCCTGTTCAAGACCAACCTGGAAGCGGCGCAAACCATCGCGCGCCAGCTGCGACTGCGCAACCTGGGCGGCATGATCATCATCGACTTCATCGACATGGCGGAGGCCGAGCACAAGCGCCAGGTGCTGCGCGCGCTCGAGCGCGCGCTGGCGCGCGACCGCACCAAGGTCTACCTGACGGAAATGTCGCCGCTGGGTCTGGTGGAACTCACGCGCAAGCGCACGCGCGAAAGTCTCGAGCATGTGCTGTGCCAGCCCTGCCCGGTGTGCGAGGGACGCGGCATGTTGAAGACACCGCAGACGGTCTGTTATGAGATCTTCCGGGAAATCCTGCGCGAAGCGCGCCAATACGGTGCCGACGGTTATCTGGTGCTGGCATCGCAAGCGGTGATCGACCTGCTGTTCGACGAGGAGGCCGGCAGCATGGTGAAACTGCAGGAGTTCATCGGCAAGCCGATCCAGCTCAAGGTCGAACCGCTCTATACGCAGGAACAGTACGATGTCGTGCTGATGTGATGCCGGCCGTTCCCGGCCGGCGCGCAAGAACTTTCGTGAAAACGCGGCCTCCAAGAAATCATTCCCGGGCCGTCGCTGATATTTTTCTGCTTTGGGTCCGGATACGGCAGAATAGCGGTATGAATCCTCCAACAAGCCGGTCCAGGACTGCCCGCTGACATGAAGAAGCGACTGCGCCAGTACGTCTTTCATATCGGTCGCGTGACATGGCACGTGAGCCGCTGGACCCTGTACCTGGCGGCGGTGCTACTGGTGCTGTTGACGATCGTTTTCATCGTCGCGCGTTTCCTGCTGCCGATGATCGCCGGGCAGAAGCAGAATCTCGAGGAGTACCTGAGCCAGCGTTCCGGACACCAGGTACGCATCGAATCGCTGAGTGCCCACTGGGACGGCCTGTATCCCGGGGCGCAGGTGCGCGGATTGCAGGTATACGTCGCCGACGCTGCCCGGCCCGCGATCCGGCTGAGCGAAGTCCGCCTGAGTCTGGCGCTGCTGCCCCTGCTGTGGGGCAGGATCGAAATCAACAGTCTGGTGGTGGTGAATCCGAGCCTGGCGCTGGAGCGGCTGCCGGACGGCCGCTTCCGCATTTCCGGTTTCGACCCGCTCGCGCCGGTCGAGCGCGGGCAGGACGAGAAGTTCGTCGGCTGGCTGTTCCAGCAGGGGCGGCTGGAGATCGAGAACGGCGAGCTGCAATGGTTCGATCACCGCGAGGCCGGCCCGGCGCTGCGCCTGGCGCAAGTGAACCTGAGTCTGCGCAACAGCGGCGACCGGCACCGTCTCGGATTCAGCGCCAGGTTTCCGGACGGGATATGCGACGAATGTTCCCTTGCCCTGGACATCAGCGGCAATCCGCTGACGTCTCCCGAATGGGATGGCGACATCTACCTGCGCACCACGCAAATCAATATCAGCGCCCTGCCATTGATCGCGCGCGAAAAGCTGCCGGACACCTTGCGCGGGAAATTTGCGCTGCAACTGCGGTCCGAATGGGACGAAGGGCGTCCGGTTTCGGTCGGAGGTTCGGTGAAGGTTTCCGGCCTGCGCCTGCCGGTCCCGGGGTGGGAAACGCCGCTCGGGATTCGCGAGGCGAGCGGGGACCTGAGCTGGCGCACGACCCGCGAAGGCTGGCGTCTCGACGTGGCCAATCCGCTGTTCGGTCTGGAAGGCCCGGCGTGGGCGGGTGGCCATTTGCGCATCGTGCGCCGGCCGGAGGCGAGTGAATTCCATATCAAGCACGTGGATGTGGGTGATATCACCGGTTTCGTGACGCGCCTGAAAGGTGAAATCGCCGAGAGCGCGAAAAATATCCCGGGCAATGCGGCCGGACTGTTTGATGCCTGGCTGGCGACCAAACCCGACGGGAGTGTCGAGAATTTCAGCCTGCGCCTGCAGGGCGACTGGATGTCACCCGTGGATTATTCCCTGGATGCGGATATCAAGGATGGCACCGTGCTTCCGTACCAGAAATATCCAGGCGCACGCGGTGTGAGCGGTCATCTGTCCCTGTCGCGCAACACCGGGAATTTCCGGATCGATTCGATCGGCATGGATCTGTCGCTGCCGCAGATATTCCGCGCCCCCCTGGCCGCCGAACGCGTCAACGGCGACCTGAGCTGGGAGAAATTTGCCGATTACTGGCTGGTCAAAGGCAACCGTCTGCGCCTGTCCGGCGCGGACGGCCGCGGCACCGGCAAGCTCAGCCTGCAACTGCCGCACGACCATGACCTGTCACCGGTGCTGAAACTGCGCGTCGATTTTCAGGACGGCAACGGCGCGCACGCCGCGCGTTATTATCCGGCGTCACATCTGAAACCCGCGACGCTCGCCTGGATGGAGGGCTCTTTCATCGCCGGCGACATCACCGAAGGCTATTTGGTCTACGACGGACCCATACGGGATTTTCCCTTTCGCCATGGCACCGGAAAATTCGAGCTGCGCGGACATGTGCGCAACGGCATTTACCGTTTTCTTCCCGGCTGGGAGCCGGTGAAGCAGGCGGAAGTGGACGTGACCATCGACGGCTCCGAGGTAACGGTGGTTGGCGGCGGGAAAATCGGCAAGCTCGACGCCACGCAGGTGGTGGTGCAATCACGCTATTCCGGCGCGGACCATCATATTGTGCATGTCGGCGGCAAGGTAAGCGGCGCGCTCAATGAAACGCTGAATGTATTGCGCGCGGCAAAGCCCGAACCCGGCAGCGCGCGCTGGCTGGCCTACCTGCCGTCCGGTTTGCAGGGATCGGGCGCGGGCATCCTCAGTCTCGATATCACGATACCGCTGGCCGATGTGCATTCCACCGCGCTCCAGGGAGAGTACCGGTTCATGAAAAACACGCTGCGATTCGCCGGTTCGCCGGCGGCGGATGCCGTCGAGGGCAGCGTGCGTTTCACGCAGGCGGGCCTGCACGAGGGCGCCCTGCGCGCGCGTTTCCTCGGTGGCGAGACCGTGCTGTCCGCGGCGCAGCGCGAAGGCCGGTTGTTCGTGCAGGGCCAGGGCGCCATCACGGCTCAGGGTCTGGCGCCCGTGATCGGAACCCGCATCGCCGCGCGTCTCGGCGGCGCCGCCAGCTGGTCCGGCACCTGGCAGGACAAGGGCAATACCGGCGAATTGCGCGCCGAGGCCGATCTGCGCGGCCTCAAGGCCTCGCTGCCCGCGCCGCTCGACTTTCCGGACGGACTGCTGGACGACAAGCTCGTGGTCCGGACCGAGTCGGCCCGTCCCGATCATATCCTGCTGGCGCTCCAGGGCGGCAACCGCGTGAACGGCAGGATTGCCCTGGCGCGCCAGACGCAGGGCTGGGATTTTGCCGGCGCGCGCATCAACTTCTCCGGCGCGCCGGCGACGGCGCCCACAACCCGTGATGTGTACATCAGGGCCGATCTGGCGGAAGTGAATGCCGACCAGTGGTTGCCGCTGCTCGGCGAAAAAACGACCGATGCCCCGGAATTTCTCGCGCGTGTCAGCGCCAACGTGAATGCCTTGACCCTGTTCGATCGCCAGTTCGGAAAACTCGCCATTGATTTTTCCCGCCGGCGCGATATCTGGCAGGGCACGGTCCATGGCGCCGCCGTGGCCGGTTCCGTGAATTTTTCCGGCAAGGGCCCGACGTTGCGATATGAAATGGACCTGGCACACCTCAAGTTGCCGGACGCGCAGCACAAACGGAGCGACACTCCGACGGATCCGCGCCGCCTCCCGGCGGTGGTGTTGCGCAGCAAATCCTTCGAGTTGCGCGGCAAATCGCTGGGCGAACTCGATTTCCTGGCCGCACCCGACAATGACGGCTGGCGCATCGAGCGCTTCAACCTGGCGCGTCCCGACATGAAACTGAACGCCAACGGACGCTGGGATTTCGACGGCAAGAACCACGTGAGCCGGTTCAATATCGAATTCAGCAGTCCGGACATGGGCAAGACCATGGAGGCATTCGGTGCGCCGGATCAGCTGGCCGGCGGCGAGGCGCAGGTCAAGTCGCAGCTGTCGTGGTCGGGATCGCCGGCCAATCCGCAACTCGCGGCACTGAGCGGCAAGGTCGACGTGTCCGCGAAGAAGGGTCGTTTTCTGCAGGTGAAATCGGGCGCCGGCCGCCTGTTCGGTCTGCTCGACCTGAGCGCCATCGGCCGCTATCTCACTCTCGACTTCACTCCGGTGTTCGGCAAGGGACTGATCTATGACCGTATCCAGGGCGAGATAAAAATCGAAAAGGGCAATGCCTATACCAGCGGTTTTTCCATCCGCGGGCCGGCGACCCAGCTCGACATCGGCGGCCGCATCGGACTGGCGACGGAGGATTTTGATCTGGCGCTGGAGCTGCAGCCGAAAATCAGCGATACCGTGACGATCGCGACCTGGGGCGTGCTGGGGCCGCAGGTGGCGGCGGCGGTGCTCGCGGTGCAGAAGCTTTTCAAAAAGCAGATCGCCGCGGGTACCCGCATCACCTATGTGGTGAAGGGGCCGTGGGACAATCCGGTCATTACCAAACTGGTCAAGGGTGAAGCGTCCAACGCCCCCACCGAGCCGGGAAAAGCGGGTGATGAGGCCGGGGTTCAGTGATATTCTAGCGGCATGCTGCGGATTTACATTTTGCACCCCGGGTTTCCGGTTTCCCTGACGTTCATCACGGATATTGTTCGTTCCCCTGCCGGACGCGCGAAGGGTTCGCGCGCGGTGACGCCATGACGCAGCTGGCAGCGATACAAATGACGTCCGGACCGCGGGTGCCGGACAATCTCGAGGAAGCCGGGCGCCGCATCGCCGCCGCCGCCGCGGCCGGCGCGCGGCTCGTGGTGCTTCCGGAGAATTTCGCGCTCATGCCGCTCGACGACGCCGACCGCCTGACGGCGGTTGAAAAGGACGGCAGCGGCCCCATTCAGGAGTTTCTGGCGGCGCAGGCGAAACAACACCGGCTCTGGATAGCGGGGGGAACGATCCCTCTGGCCGCGAACGATCCCGGAAAAGTGCGCGCCGCCTGCCTGGTATTCAACGACCGCGGCGAGCGCGTGGCGCGTTACGACAAGATTCATTTGTTCGATGTGCAACTGGATAATGGCGAGACCTACCGTGAATCGAGCCGATTCGAGCCCGGCAATGAAGTCGTCGTGGTCGAGACGCCGTACGGCAAGCTCGGGCTCGCCATCTGTTACGATCTGCGTTTCCCCGAGCTTTTCCGGCGCCTGCAGGAGCAGGGCGCGGAAATTTTCGCCGTGCCCGCGGCTTTCACCGCGCACACCGGCAAGGCCCACTGGGAAGTTCTGGTACGGGCGCGCGCCATCGAAAACCTGGTTTACGTCATCGCCGCGGCGCAGGACGGCCGCCACGTCAATGGCCGCGAAACCCATGGCGACAGCATGATCGTCAATCCCTGGGGAGAAATCCTGGCGCGGCTTCCGCACGGCGCGGGCCATGCCATGGCCGAGTGCGATCTTGCGCGTTTGCAGGAAGTGCGCAGGAATCTGCCGAGCATCCGGCACCGGAGACTGAGTTCATGAGCGAAGGCATGCTGACACTGGCTCGCCGGTCGCTGCTGGAACCCGCCGGCCTGGGCGAGACCGAGCTTTCGCGCCTCATGGGCCAGCTGATGTCGGGCAGCGTGGATTACGGTGATCTGTATTTCCAGTACAGCCGCCACGAATCCTGGTCGCTGGAGGAAGGCAAGGTCAAATCCGGCAGCCACAGCATCGAGCAGGGCGTGGGCGTGCGCGCGGTCGCCGGGGAGAAAACCGGTTTCGCCTATTCCGATGAGATCATGCTGCCGGCGCTGCTGGAGGCCGCCGGCGCGGCGCGCGCCATCGTGCAGCAGGGCGCACAGGGGCGCGTGCCCGCGGCTTTCCGCGGCGAAGCGGGGCGGCAGCTTTACCGCCCGGACGATCCGCTCGCGAGCCTGCCGGATGACGCCAAGGTAAAATTGCTCGAGCGCGTCGAACAAGCGGCGCGGGCGCAGGACCCGCGCGTGAAGCAGGTCATGGCGAGCCTGGCCTCGACGCATGAAGTGGTGCTGGTGGTGCGTTCCGACGGCGTGATCGCCGGTGACGTGCGCCCGCTGGTGCGGCTCAACGTCACCGTGATCGTGGAGCAGAACGGCCGGCGCGAATCCGGCAGTCACGGTGGCGGCGGGCGTTTCGCTTACGACTATTTCAACCAGGAAGACCGGGCGCTGTCCTATGCGCGCGAAGCCGTGCGCCAGGCGCTGGTGAACCTGGGGGCGGTGGAAGCGCCGGCCGGCACCATGGCGGTGGTGCTCGGCCCCGGCTGGCCCGGCATCCTGCTGCACGAGGCCATCGGCCACGGACTGGAAGGCGATTTCAACCGCAAGGGCACTTCTGCGTTCGCCGGACGCGTGGGCGAACGCGTGGCCTCCGAGCAATGCACCGTGGTGGACGACGGCACCATCCCCGACCGGCGCGGTTCGCTCAACGTGGACGACGAGGGCACGACCACGCAGAAGACCGTGCTCATCGAGAACGGCATCCTCAAGGGTTACATGCAGGACACGCTCAACGCACGCCTCATGAAGGTTGCGCCCACCGGCAACGGCCGGCGCGAATCCTACGCGCACCTGCCGATGCCGCGCATGACCAATACTTACATGCTCCCCGGCAAATTTGATCCGAAGGAAATTATCGCTTCCGTCGACAAAGGACTTTACGCCGTCAATTTCGGCGGCGGGCAGGTGGACATCACCTCAGGCAAGTTCGTGTTCTCCGCCTCCGAGGCTTATCTGATTGAGAACGGCAAGATCACGCGTCCGGTCAAGGGCGCGACCCTGATCGGCAACGGACCCGACGTGCTCACGCGCGTGTCCATGGTCGGCAGTGACCTGCAGCTCGACCCGGGCGTCGGCACCTGCGGCAAGGAAGGCCAGAGCGTGCCGGTGGGCGTGGGCCAGCCGACGCTGCGAATCGACGGCCTCACGGTCGGAGGGACGCAGGCATGAGCACGGCGATCGTTCCCAGTCCTGCGGTGGCGGACCAGCAGACGCGCGAGCGCCTCGCCAATGTCGTCGCGCAGGTGCTCGCGGAAGCGAAAAAATCCGGCGCGAGCGCGGCCGAGGCCGGGGTGAACATCAGCCAGGGCCTGTCGCTGACTGTGCGTCTCGGCGAGGTCGAGACCGTCGAACACACGCGCGACAAGGGCATGGGCGTGACGGTTTATTTCGGGCAGCGCACCGGCTCGGCCAGCACCACGGACTTCAGTGAACAGGCGCTGCGCGAAACCGTGCGCGCCGCCTGCACCATCGCCAAATTCACCGCCGAAGACGATTGCGCCGGACTGGCCGATCCCGCGCGACTGGCGAAAGACATTCCCGACCTCGATCTGCATCATCCCTGGAATCCGGGCACGGAACGGGCCATCGAGCTGGCGCGCGCCGCCGAAGCCACCGCGCGCGGGACGGACAAGCGCATCACCAATTCCGAAGGCGGCAGCCTGTCCACGCATGAAGGCCTGGAAGTCTATGGCAACAGCAATGGCTTCCTCGGCACCGTGGCGAGCACGCGCCACAGCCTGTCGGTGAGCGTAATCGCCCAGGACGAAGCCGGCATGCAGCGCGATTACTGGTACAGCGTGGCGCGCGACGCGAAAAACCTGGAATCCCCGGAAACGGTCGGACAGCATGCCGCGCGCCGCAGCCTGCGCCGGCTCGGCAGCCGCAAGCTGTCCACGCGCGAGTGCCCGGTATTGTATGAAGCGCCGATCGCCGCCAGCCTGCTGTCGCATTTCGTCAGCGCCGTGCGCGGCACCAGCCTCTACCGCCAGGCTTCGTTCCTGCTGGACAGCATCGGCAAGCCGATATTCGCCGATTTCGTGCGCATCCACGAGCAGCCGCATCTGAAAGGCGCGCAGGGCAGCGCCGGGTTCGACAGCGAGGGCGTGGCCACGAAACCGCGCGACCTGATACGCGACGGGATTCTGCAAGGCTACGTGCTCGACTCCTATTCGGCGCGCAAGCTCAAGATGCAGACCACCGGCAACGCCGGCGGGGTGCACAATCTCACCATCGATCCCGGCAAGGAAAACCTGGAAGGATTGCTACGGCAAATGAACACCGGCCTGCTGGTGACGGAACTCATCGGCTTCGGGGTCAACATGGTTACCGGCGACTATTCCCGTGGCGCTGCCGGCTTCTGGGTCGAAAACGGCGAGATTCAGTACCCGGTGGAGGAAATCACCATCGCCGGCAATCTCAAGGACATTTTCCGTCGCATCAAGGCCGTCGGCAGCGACGTCGACACCCGTGGCAATATTCGCAGCGGTTCGATATTGATTGAAAATATGACGGTGGCGGGGAGTTGAGCTAGATATTTTTTACCGGAGGAGTTTGTCGGATGGATAGCCGTGGTCTGTCCCCTGTTGTCTGTTATGTCGAACTGTAGAACAGTGTTGCTGGCTATTGTTGGTACAAGTATGTGTCTGTGCATCTGTGGTTGCGGCGTCTCAAGTTATACATATCTTGTCAGCACCGAAAGAACAGAGAAGGATCGCACCCATCTAAGTGCGGTTGAGAAAATGGTTGGAAGAAAAAGGTCACCAACCGGGAGAATAGCGGCCGGTGGTGTTGATGTTTTGGTTCAACCATCCAACGCCATCAGGATTTCGCAGCAGACAAGACACATCCTCCTTGTCTTTAATTCTGTCCACAAAATAAACCAGGAAGAATACAGGTTTCCACCTTTCTACTATGAGAACAGTGCGCTGGGTACTCGTGACCCCTTTATAGTTGAGTTTCTGTTCTCAACCGGAAACCATGAAGCCATCTTCAACGCGATGGCAGTGGTTCTTGAAGACGACAACGGTAGCAAGCATCATCCGGTAAGCGTTTATGCCCTCGTGCCAACGCCAGTGCATCCTAGGATGTCGTTTTATGATCGGGCTATATCGGGGCGTTCATCATTTCTATGCGGAATACCAGAACCAGACGCGGATTTGGCCTTCCATCAGGGGCGCCCCACTGTTTTAAAGAAGTACGAGCACAAGCCAGCCGATCCGGTGCCGTTGGGAAAGGGAGGGCTCTATTGTTTCGCAGTTAAATTTGGTATCCCGCCGTTGGACCCGCGCTCAACTTTCACCATTACGATAAACGGCCTGAGTGTTGACGGACAGAAGGTGCCTGTGCCGGGCATCTCCTTTGTGCCTGATGCCTACATTGATGTGACACCCTAGTTTAGAGGTCTGGCAGTGCCTGTTTTTGAGTAGAAGAGCGCACCTCACGGAAAAGGACGGCACAATAACCGAGTCACACAACGAAAAACCGGGTCAGAGAGGAATTTCCTCTTATATTCTAATCAGCTAAAGTGGCGCCACGATAATAACGCCCAGACCAGCGAACCATGCCCCGCAAACCTCGCTTCACCCTGCCGGGTGATCTTCAATCCCGATGCAGTCGTGGACGGCAGTACACACCCATGTGCCAAGTACCTTGGATGTGGCGATTAATGACGGTGTCACGCTTTATATTGGCCTTGGTCGTTCTGTCACTGTTGTCGCTTGCGGCGTGCGCTGCTCCAATCGTCAAGGTGTCATCGGATAAAGCGCTGCTTGAGAATGAGGTCGCACGCCTTCCCTCCGTAGCACGGAGAAATTTAAACATTGCGATTAAGATTGATGCACCAGATATCGGGATCGCCCGCGAACCTCAAGGAGCGGGCGCACCGAGATTCCTTCACGTGCAGTACGCAGCGCGGACAATGGTTAAAGAGGTGGCTGATGCAGAAGTTGCCCGATGGTTCCAGCGCTCGAACGAGGCCGATCCAGTGGTTACCTTAGAATTACGGATACACGATGTGGCGTTCGATAGACTTACCGACGTTACTCAATGGCGGGCAGTGATAAGCACAGAAATTGCTGTACGAGCGCACGATTCAAGTTACATTTACGTTGATAGTTTGTTCTCTTCTGGCGCTCAACGCGGAGAATGGATCAAGGATTACATTGGCATTGGATCCGAGAAACATCCACCTGAATACACCCGCCTGATCTACCGCACCCTCCTTATCGCCCTCGACAAAGCCCTGGCCGACCTGGTGCTGCGCGTGCCCGAACTGCGCGATAAGAAATAATAATAGAACCGCAAAAACCGGGTCAGAGAGGAATTTCCTCTTATATTCTAATTCGCTAAAATGGCGCCACGATAATAACGCCCAGGCCAACGAACCATGCCCCGCAAACCCCGTTTCACTCTGCCGGGTATACCTCAGCACGTCATCCAGCGCGGCAACAACCGCGAGCCTTGTTTCCTGGCCGAGGAGGACTATCGTCGTTACCTGGAAGACCTGCAAACCTGCACCGAGAAATACCATTGCCGCCTCAAGAAGAAAAACCGGGTCAGAGAGGAATTTCCTCTTATATTCGAATCAGCTAAAGTGGCACCACGATAATAACGCCCAGACCAGCGAACCATGCCCCGCAAACCCCGCTTCACCCTGCCCGGCGTACCGCATGCCGTATTCCGCCATCGTAACTTATGGGGCGTTGCTCGATGTACCTCTGTCTGTTCAGTTGGCGGTGGATCGATCTAAGTGATTGTGTGCCGGATTCAGACATGTTCGTTAGAGTCTTAAAAGTAGCTCTTCTGTCAGTTCTTTTAGTAACATCGTCATTGTCGTGCGCGACGGTTTCGCCGCATCAGAATTTTAAGAACCAATTGCAGAAAGCAGTAGGAACCAATATAGACGATGCCTACCCAGGTTCTTGGAGATATCGTCGAGATCCCATCGAAGTCAGAACGCTAAAAAATGGAAATGTAGAATATACATATCTGTATATGCGGGGACGTTCATGCAAATTTATGTTTGAAGTTAATCCATCAACCAGCATAATCGTTGGTACTCGCTTTGAAGGCAAAGAATTTGATTGTGTAATTAATCCTTAAGCAATAATAGGGGACAGACCACGGTTTCTGATCTATAAGTAAATTATTGCTGCTATTGGAAACCGTGGTCTTCCTCTCATTTGCATTTTATGGATCAATCCAAGAAAACGTTTGAGGACATGCGCCGGGAAGCGCGGGTGTCTGCCTCTGCACGATGGTCACGGAAGGAACTCGCGCAGATCGCCTTGTTAAAGGATGCACATCAGGAAACGATAGCACCGCTACTGCATGATTGCCCGGTGCGGTCGTTGGCGAGCGGCGAAGTGCTGCTCCGCGCCGGTGAGCCCTGTCAGGCGTTATATATGGTACTGAGCGGGCGGTTGCGGATGGAGGGTTCGTCCTCGACGATTCCCGACATGTTTGTTCGAGCCGGGGACAGCATTGGCGAATTATCCTTGCTGAAGGATGCGGTTATCGCGTCTACGATTTCGGCCACCGAGCCGACGCGCTTGCTGATTATCGACCGCCATGTTGCCTGGGGGTTGATCCGCGCGTCGCACGAAATCGCGCGCAATTGGCTGTCGCTTCTCGCGGAACGCACGCGAGTCAGGGGGCTTATCGCCGGAAACGAAGAGCTGAAGACCTCCCATGGGCACCACACATCACATGATGAGCGCACCGGACTGTACAACCGGCACTGGCTGGAGTCGACGCTGCCCCGCCAGATTGCTCGCAGTACCGCCAGCCATGCGCCGCTGGGATTGCTGCTCGTTGAAATCGATGGTTTCGCCGATTACGTCGCTCGTTCCGGGCCAGCCGCGGGAGATAAAGTGTGCCATGCCGTGGCCCAGCTGTTAGTCAACAACTTCCGGCCAACCGATCTGGTTGTGTGTTACGGCGCCGCGCAGTTCGCCGTGGTGTTGCCCGACACCAACGTGGCAAACGCATGCGTCGTAGGTGAACGGGTACGGCACGCGGTAAATCGGGCGGGAGTGATTATTCCTGGCGAAAGCGCCTCGCTTTCCCTGACGGTGTCGGTCGGCGCCACCGAGCTGCAACCCTCCGTCGATGCACCAGCTTTCCTCGCTGCCGCCGAAGCGGCATTGCAAATGGCCAAAACCAGTGGCGGCAACCGGGTCGGTATGCAGTAACGGAAAAACCGGGTCAGACCACGGTTCCTAATCTGGAAGGGAAAAAAGCCGATAATCAGGGCAGATGCATCAAATTCAAGCAGCCCTGAAGCGAAACCCAATTTGTTATCAGCAGAAAAGTGAAATGAACCTCCCGGCGATTCAGCACCAAGGTTACTCAACAAATGTTGAGCACGTCGCGAACAGTAAAAATCACTGTTTGCTTCACCGGATTTTATGCTCGCTGGGCGCATTGATGCTCGCTCTGAGTCTCGCCGCCTGCCAGGGCGGAGGCGGTAGCGATGGCGGTAGCAGTAGCGATTCTGCTGCAAGTGCGCCGACACCTGATACTAGGCCACCCTCGGTTCCCACGGGCCTCACGGTCCTCATCGTTTCCTCGATCGCCTTCAATGTCACTTGGCAGCCAGCCACCGACGATGTCGGGGTCATGGGCTATCGGCTTTACCGTAACGGCGTTGAGATTGCTGCGCCGACAACCGCGCCATATCAGGATACGAACCTTGTGTCCGGCACCACTTACCGCTATGCGGTCGCGGCCTTCGATGCGGCGGGCAACGTTTCCGCGCGATCCGCCGAGATTGCCGCGACCACGTCCGCGCTGCCCGATACCACGGCACCTGTTGTCTCGCTGACCGCGCCCGCCGCTGACGTAGTGGTGAAGGGAAGTATCACACTTGATGCCAGCGCGACTGATAACGTAGGTGTGGTGGGAGTGAGTTTTTTTCTGGATGGCGTGGTGCTTGGGAGCGAGGACACGGTTGCACCCTATGCTCGGACTTGGGACACCACCGCGGTGGCCGAAGGTACGCACTCCCTCAAAGTGCGGGCGCGTGATGCCGCCGGCAATGTCGCCGAGTCCGCCGCCATCACGGTCACTGTCAAAAACACCCTTGATCCGGTGCACTTTGTTGCTACGGGGGACTATGGCCGTACTGCCAATACCGACAAGGTATTGGCCCGGATGAGCACCCTTTTTCAGACGGACAACATCGCCTTTCATCTGGGCATCGGCGATCTCAGCTATGGGTTGAACGGCCAGGAGTCCGCGTGGTGCACTTATATGCGTACCGGCATGGGCGGCAGCGTTCCCTTCGTGCTACTTACCGGCAACCACGAGGACGACCGTAGCGCGAACGGCTATATCGGCAACTTTATCAAACCACCCGACTGTTTCCCCGATCCCGTCGGCGCTACCGGAGTCTATGGCGCGCAGTATTGGTTCGATTATGCCGGACAGATTCGCATCATTATGATCGCACCCGGCCTTCCGGTATTCGGCAAGACCTATCGGTACCGCGCGTCCAGCACGGAATACCAGTGGCTCGCGCAGACCATAGACGCCGCGCGTACCGCTGGCATCCCCTGGGTGATCGTGGGCATGCATATGAACTGCCTCACCATGGGCGTCAAGGGTTGTCACGAACTCGATCCCGGCGGGAGCGGGGCGGACGACCTTCTGAACCTGCTTATAGCCAAGAAGGTGGACCTCGTGCTGCAAGGGCACGACCATACCTATCAGCGCAGCAAGCAGCTTGCGCACGCGCCCGGTTGTACAGTCTTGCGGGGGGATTACAGTGCGACCGGCGGCGCTCAGGCTGTCTACAATTCTGCCTGCGTGGCCGACGATGGTGCGGATGCAGCCTACCCGAAAGGAGCCGGTACTGTCTTCGTGATTTCGGGGCTGGGCGGTGACGATATTTATGCCGTGAGCGAATCCGACGCGGAGGCTCCGTACTTCGCAAAATGGATGGGGGCTGGCAGCGCGGGTGCGGGTTTCGGGTTCCTCAACATCACCATTCAGGGGAACCGGCTCAGCGGAGAGTTCCTGCCGGCAGAGGCCGGGCGGTTCACGGATTCATTCACGATCGGGCAGTAGAGGTGATGCGTTGCATTTCCGCAGCCAGTTAGTTAACTGTACTTACGCTCTCCTCATAGTATCTCCGACGCATAATCCGCCAGCCGCGAGCGCTCACCGCGTTGCAGCGTGATGTGCCCGCTGTGCTCCCACTGCTTGAAGCGGTCCACGACGTAGGTCAGGCCGGAGGTGGTTTCGGTCAGGTAGGGCGTGTCGATCTGAGCGATGTTGCCGAGGCAGACGATCTTGCTGCCGGGGCCGGCGCGGGTGACGAGGGTCTTGATCTGGTGCGGCGACAGGTTCTGCGCCTCGTCGATGATCAGGAATTTCTTCAGGAAGGTGCGCCCGCGCATGAAGTTGAGCGACTTGATGCGGATGCGGTTGCGTAGCAGGTCGTGGGTGGCGGCGCGCGCCCAGGCGCCGTGTTCCTGCGTGGCGGTTTCCTGCAGCACGTCCAGATTGTCCTCGAGCGCACCCATCCACGGGCCCATCTTTTCCTCTTCGGTGCCCGGCAGGAAGCCGATGTCCTCGCCGACCGGCACGGTCATGCGCGTCATGATGATTTCGGTGTAGCGTTTGGATTCCAGCGTCTGCATCAGGGCCGCGGCCAGCGTCAGCAGGGTTTTGCCGGTGCCGGCTTGGCCGAGCAGGGTGACGAAATCGACCTCCGGGTCCATCAGCAGGTTGAAGGCGAAATTCTGCTCGCGGTTGCGTGCCGAAATTCCCCAGACCTTGTTGCGCTCCGCGGCGTAGTCCTTGACCACCTCGATGATGGCGGAATC
This sequence comes from Sulfuricaulis limicola, assembly GCF_002355735.1. GTDB lineage: Bacteria > Pseudomonadota > Gammaproteobacteria > Acidiferrobacterales > Sulfurifustaceae > Sulfuricaulis > Sulfuricaulis limicola. The sequence goes on from NZ_AP014879.1 coordinate 739,449, forward strand.
GTTTTCGAGGCGCCGCACCACGGCCTCGAAGCCCTTATCCGCTTTCTCGCCATTGATATACAGGAACTGGTTAGGGAGCCAGGCGCGTGCCTTGGGTCCGCGCAGGCGGTAGAAGGTGCGGCCTTCCTCTTTCCACGATTCCATGTTCTTGCTGTGCGTTTCCCAGAAATCAGCGGCCAGCTTTTCCGCGCCGGAAAACAGCAGGTTCGTGTCATCCAGCACCTGGTCGTTGGTGTAATCCTCGGCAAGGATGCCGAGCGCACGGGCTTTGATGCGTAAATTGATGTCCTTGGTGACGAGGATCGCCTGCCGGTTGGGGTGGCTCTTCCCCAGATCCATGGTAATGCCGAGCAGGGCGTTGTCCGAGCTGCGGCCGGAGAGGCCGAACGGCAGCGTGCTGCGCGCCTCTTCCATGTGAAAGAAGAGGTGTCCGGTCTCGAAGTCCTTGGAAGCCGAAGGCAGTTTGACGCCGTGGCTGATGTCGCCATTGGCCTTTTCCACCAGTTCGTCCAGCAGGCGGCTGACCTGGCGCACGTTGCGCGCGATTTCCGACATGCCGACCTTGATGTTGTCGAGCTCTTCCAGCACCACGATGGGGATCACCACATCGTGTTCCTGGAAACGCAGGATCGAGGACGGATCGTGAATCAGGACGTTGGTATCGACAACGAAAATCTTTTTCTTGGAGGTCATTTAGCTTTTTTGGATGACGGGGTTTGCAATTGGCGGATTTCCTCGAGAACTTCGTCGACATGCCCCTTCACCTTGACGCCGCGGAATTCCTTGCGCAGGACGCCGTCCTGGTCGAGGATGAAGGTGCTGCGGTCCACGCCCATGTATTTTTTGCCGTACAGGCTTTTTTCGCGGATGACGTCGAACAGGCGGCAGAGCTTTTCGTCCGGGTCGGAAATCAGCTCGAAGGGGAACTTGAACTTGGCCTTGAATTTTTCGTGCGAGGCGAGGCTGTCGCGCGACACGCCGTAGATCGCGGCTTTGAGTTTCCTGAACCGGGCGTGCTGGTCGCGGAAATCCTGCCCCTCCAGGGTGCACCCGGGGGTGTCGTCCTTGGGGTAGAAATACAGCACGGTGTATTGGCCCTTGAGATCATGCAGGCGGAGGGTCTTGCCGCCGGTGGTCTGCAATTCCGCGTCGGGAACGGGTTTCCCTGGTACAGCCTTTTTCATGTGTGTCCAGCTCCTGTGGGTGAATTGTATAGGCGCGCGACCCCGGAGAACAGGGACGGGGATTAGTCTGCTTCGCGCTCGACGGTACAGCAGTGCGGGCCTGTCTCTTGCCCGGTTTCTCCGCGCAGTATCTCGCCGGTGACGGGATTGGGGCGGAAGGTGGTGCAGCCCTTGAGCCCCATGTCGTAGGCGCGCTCGTAGATCTCCTTGAAGTCCTCGAAGCGGTAATCGCGCGGGACGTTGATGGTCTTGGAGATGGAGTTGTCCACGTGCGGTTGCAGCGCCGCCTGCATGGCGAGATGCGCCGCGGGCGCCAGTGCATGGGTATCCACGAACGCCGCCGGCAATGCATCGTCGCCGTGCCGTTCGCGCCACAGGCGCAGCGCATAATCGGTCAGCTTGTGCTCGGTGTAGCTGCCGTCGAGCTCCAGCACGCGGCGCACGTAATTGAATTCGTACACCGGTTCCAGCCCGCTTGAAACATTGTTCGCCAGCAGGCTGATGGTGCCGGTCGGCGCGATCGCGGTCAGGTGGCTGTTGCGCAAGCCGAAGCGGGCGATACCGTCCTGGATGTCACCCGGCAGGGTTTGAATGAACTTTCCTTGCAGGAATTTTTCCCGTTCGAAAAACGGGAACGCGCCTTTCTCCTCCGCCAGCCCGACGGACGTGCGATAGGCGGTGTGGCAGATGGCCTGCATCGCCTGCGACGCCAGCTCGCGTGCCGCCTCATCGGCATAGTGCAGACCGAGCATGATGAGCGTATCCGCCAGTCCCGTGAGGCCGAGCCCGATGTGGCGCGTGCCTCGCGCCTGTGCTGCCTGCTTATCCAGTGGGAACAGCGAGGCGTCGATGACATTGTCCATCATGCGTGTGGCGACCGCCGCGGTCTTGCGGATCGCGTCGAGATCCAAACGCGCGCCATCGGTGAAGGGGTCGTGCACGAAGGCCGTCAGGTTGATGGAGCCGAGGTTGCAGGCGCCGTAGGGCGGCAGCGGAATTTCACCGCAGGGGTTCGTAGCGCTGATCTGCTCGCGATACCAGAGGTTGTTCTGCTGGTTGATGCGGTCGAGAAACAGCACACCGGGCTCGGCGTACTCGTAAGTGGCGCGCATGAGCTTGTCCCACAGCTCGCGGGCGCGCAGGCGCCGGTAAACGCGGCAGCGCACCGGCTCGGATCGCCCCGACCACTGGCGTTTTGCGGTGTCGGAACCCGCCGGAATGCCGTCCTCCGCGGGAAACACCAGCGCCCAGTCCTGGTCCCGGTGCACCGCCTCCATGAAGGCATCCGTCACCAGCACCGAGAGATTGAATCGCCGCAACACCTGGCTGTCGCGCTTGGCGTCGATGAAGGCCTCGATGTCGGGATGGTCGCAGCGCAGGGTGGCCATCATGGCTCCGCGCCGCGCGCCGGTGGAGAGCAGCGTGCCGCACATGGCATCCCAGATCTGCATGAACGACACCGGACCGGAGGCGACGGTGCCGACGCTTTTCGCTGTGGCGCCTCGCGGCCGCAGCGTGGAAAAGTCGTAACCCACGCCGCCGCCCTGCTGCATGGTGAGCGCGCCTTCCTTGAGGCCGTCGAAGATGCCGTCCATGGAATCCTCGATGGTGCCCATGACGAAGCAGTTGAACAGCGTCACGCGCCGGCCGGTGCCGGCCCCGGCCTGGATGCGCCCGCCGGGGAGGAATCTGAAATCCCGGAGCACGGAATAGAAGTGATTCTCCCAGCGTGCCCAGTCGCTTTTCTCCACGCTCGCGAGCGAGCGCGCGATGCGCCGCCAGCTGTCGTCCACGGTCCGGTCGTGTACTGCGCTGCCGTCGCGGAAGCGGTACTTGCTGTCCCAGATGTGACGGGAGATTTCGGTGAGGAAGGGATCGATGAGCATGGAATGATATATTTTCAGTTAACCCTTTATGCAGACAAGCGGTTCCAGCCGCGCCACCTTGCGTGCCAGACCGGCGGCGTCGGCGGCGTCCACCACGGCCGACACGTCCTTGTAGGCGCCCGGCGCCTCTTCGGCCACGCCGCGCCCGGAGGGGCTGCGAATCAGGATCCCGCGCGCCGCCAGTTCATCGATCACCTGTCGGCCCTTCCAGGTCTTGTACGCCTGGTGCCGGCTCATGGCGCGGCCGGCGCCATGGCAGGCGGAGCTGAACGACAGTGCCTCGCCTTGTTTCGTGCCGACGAGAATATAGGAGCCGGTGCCCATCGAACCGCCGATCAAGACCGGTTGGCCGACGGCGCGCAATATATCGGGAATATCCGGATGACCCGGGCCAAAGGCGCGCGTGGCGCCCTTGCGGTGCACGTAAAGCTTGCGCCGCTTGCCGTCCACGACATGTTCCTCCGCCTTGCAGGTGTTGTGCGAGACATCGTAAAGCAGGGGCAGGCGGGCTTTCGGGATGACCTGCGAGAAGACCTCGCGCACGAGATGGGTGAGAATCTGGCGGTTGGCGAGGGCGCAGTTGATGGCCGCGCGCATGGCGCCGAGATAATTTTCGCCCAGCGGTGAGTTGATCGGCGCACAGGCAAGTTCACGGTCGGGAAGCATAATGCCGTAGTGTGAAGCGGCGGTTACCATTTCCTTCAGGAACTCGGTGCCGATCTGATGCCCGAGGCCGCGCGACCCGCAATGGATGCTGACCACGACGTCGTTTTCGCGAATGCCGAAGGCCTCCGCCGCCCTGGTGTCGAAGACCCTCACGACCTTCTGTACTTCGAGGTAATGGTTGCCGCTGCCGAGCGTGCCCATCTCGTCGCGCTGGCGTTTCTTGGCGTGTTCCGAAACGCAGTCGGGGCGCGCGCCGCGCATCTGACCATGCTCCTCGATGTGATCGAGATCGGCCGCGCTGCCGTGGCCCTGTTTCACGGCCCAGGCCGCGCCGCCCGCCAGCATCGCGTCCATTTCGGACTGATTCAGGCGGATGGCGCCGGTGCTGCCCAGACCCGCCGGAATCTCTCTATATAAAGTGTCAGCCAGCATTTTCTGGACCGCCATGACATCCTCGGTGTTCAGTCCGGTATGCAGGCAACGCACACCGCAGGAGATGTCGAAGCCCACGCCGCCCGCCGAGACCACGCCGCCATCATCCGGATCGAAGGCGGCCACGCCGCCGATGGGAAAGCCGTAACCCCAGTGCGCATCGGGCATGGCGTAAGACGCCTTCACGATACCAGGCAGGGTGGCGACATTGCAGACCTGTTCGTACACCTTGTGATCCATGGCGCGGATCAGGGCTTCGTCGGCGTAGATCACCGCGGGCACGCGCATGGCGCCGTGGGGGGCGATTTCCCATTCGTAGTCGGTGTGGCGGGCGAAGAGCGCGATGTCCATGGAATTCTGGTATGGGTTTAGAGTACAAAGTTCAGAGTTTAGAGTTTAGAGTTCAAAGCAAGCACGGTCCGCATTTAACCTTGTACTCTGTACTTTGTAACTTTGTACTGGTAGTACTTACACATCCACCACACATTGAGCAATCCATTCGCCGTTGCTCTCTTGCGCAACACGCAATGCAGTATAAGTCGCCCCCTTGACCTCGACCGCCATGTGGTGTTTCGCCGGGTTCATCGGTTCGCCGAAGGCGTGGGCGTTGAGCACATGGTCCTTCACATGGACCTCGAAGCGGCTGAAAAGCAGCTTGCGCGTCGCCATCTCGTAAACCAGGGCATTGAGCCAGTCCACCAGCAGCAATTCGTCGTCCGGCGCCGCACGCGTGATTTCCACCATTTCCGCCGCGGCCACCTGTACCGGGTCGGTGATGACCGCGGTCATGGCCAGCGCCGCCTGCTCGAAGGCCTGGTCCCGGGTGTTGCCGATGCCGCGTATGCCCATGTCGGCTTCGTGCGGAAAATGCTCCCAGCGTTGATGGTTCATTGTATGGGAATTCCGCGTGAATCTGAGAATGAAACTATCGAATTCTAGGCGGCGAAGTTGGCCAGCCGCACCGGCAGCCGGCGCGCGCCCCAGTCACCGGGTCTGTCCTCAAACACGCCGGCACAGGCAGTACCGCAGGCCTTGCACTTGCCCTCGGCATCGAGATTCCACGCGGTCATGTTGTACCAGTCGCGTCCGATCAACTTTGCTCCGCAATGATGGCAATATGTCGAATCGCCTTCTTCATTGTGTACGTTGCCGGTGTAGGCGTAGCGCACGCCGTTTTTCATGGCAATCTTGCGCGACCGTATGAGCGTGGCCACGGGTGTGGCCGGGATATCGCGCATTTTCCAGTCCGGATGAAACGCGGTGAAATGCATGGGCACGTCGGGCCCGAGATTCTCCACGACCCACTGGGTCATTTCCTCGATCTCCTTTTCCGAGTCGTTGAGGCCGGGAATGAGCAGGGTGGTGAGCTCGAGCCACACTTTGGTTTCGTGCTTGAGATATTTGAGGGTGTCGAGCACGGGTTGCAGGTGCGCGCCCGTCACCTTCCAGTAGAATTCCTCGGTGAAGGCTTTGAGGTCGACGTTGGCCGCGTCCATGTACTGGTAGAACTCGCGCCGCGGCTCTTCGCACATGTAACCCGCCGTGACCGCGACGGATTTGATGCCAAGCTTGCGGCAGGCCCTGGCGACGTCGATGGCGTATTCCAGAAAAATCACCGGATCGTTGTAGGTGTAGGCCACGCTGCGACAGTCGAGATCCCTGGCTGCCCTGGCGATGGTTTCAGGCGAGGCCTGGTCCATCAGCGTGTCGAGCTCACGCGATTTGCTGATGTCCCAGTTCTGGCAGAACTTGCAGGCGAGATTACAGCCGGCGGTGCCGAAGGACAGGATCGGCGTGCCGGGGAGGAAATGATTCAGCGGTTTTTTCTCGATAGGATCGACGCAATAACCGCTAGACCGGCCATAAGTGGTCAGCACGATCTGTCCCTTATGGTTGCCGCGCACGAAACACAGGCCGCGCTGGCCTTCGTGCAGCTTGCAGTAGCGCGGGCAGACGTCGCATTGCACCCGCCCGTCGTCGAGCTTGTGCCAGTAGCGGGTCGCAACCACCGACGCCGAATCGAGAATTTCCGTTTCCATGAGTGATTAATGCGGTTTGGGGAGCGCTGAATCAATATATTCATACTACGCCTGCGCGGTTTTACTTGAAAATGGTGTCCGGCGGGCACATTGTAGTAGACAGCTTTCAGCAGGAATCGTCATGACGAGCGTCCGAAATCCAGCCGTGGCCGGCCTGTTTTACCCCGACGACCCGCGTGAATTGCATGCGATGGTCGCGGAGTATCTCGGCGCGGTACACGCGACCGGCGCCGTACCCAAGGCCATTATCGCGCCCCATGCGGGCTATATTTACTCCGGCCCGATCGCGGCCTCGGTCTATGCGCGTATCCAGCCGGCGCGCGGGTGCATCACGCGCGTGGTGTTACTCGGACCGGCGCACCGGGTTGGTTTCCATGGGCTGGCGCTGTCGAGCGCGGATTGCTTCCAAACCCCGCTGGGACGCGTCATGGTGGATCAGGAGGCGGTCAAAAAAATATCCGGTCTCCCACAGGTGCATGTGATGGACGCCGCCCACATGCAGGAACACAGCCTTGAGGTGCATCTGCCATTTCTCCAGGAAACGCTGGGGGAGTTCAGCCTGGTGCCGTTGGTTGTTGGTGACGCCGGGCCCAATGAAGTGGCCGAGGTGCTTGAGGCGCTCTGGGGCGGGCCGGAAACACTGATCGTCATCAGTTCGGACCTGAGCCACTACCACGACTATAAAACCGCGCAGAAGCTGGATCGCGCGACCTCGCAGGCCATCGAGCAGCTGCGGCTGGAGGACATCCAGTACGATCACGCCTGCGGGCGCAACCCGGTAAGTGGCCTGCTGCAGGTGGCGCGGAGCCGCGGCCTCAAGGCCAAAACTGTTGATCTGCGCAATTCCGGCGATACCGCTGGTTCTCACGACCGGGTTGTAGGATATGGCGCTTACGTCTTTGAATAATATTTCCTCCGCGCTCGCGCCGCCACACAAGCAGCAGTTGTTGCAGCTGGCCGGCGAGTCCATCAAGAAAGGCCTGCGCGGCGAGACCCTCAGCGTGCGGGCGACTGATTATCCGCAACCGCTGCGTGTTTTGCGCGCCACCTTCGTCACCCTGCATGTCGACGCCAGCCTGCGCGGCTGCATCGGCACGCTCGAAGCGCACCAGACGCTGGTGCAGGATGTGGCCAGCAATGCTTTCAGCGCGGCGTTTCGGGACCCGCGCTTTTCTGCGCTCACTTGGACGGAGTATGAACGCCTCGACATACATATTTCGGTGCTGAGCCCGCCCGAGCCGTTACAGTTTTCCTCGGAAGACGAACTGCTGGCGCAGTTGCACCCGCGGGTGGACGGCCTGATCATCGAAGAAGGTTACAACCGCGGCACGTTTCTGCCCTCGGTGTGGGAACAGCTTCCCGATCCGCGCGAATTCCTGCGCCAGCTCAAGCGCAAGGCCGGCCTGTCTCCCGACTATTGGTCGAGCCGCATCCGCGTACAGCGATACACCACCGAATCCATCCCCTGATATTGATCCCCGTCAAGGACGAATCGCCGCAAAGGAATAATCTGTTTTTCCATTAACGGCAGAGCGGGGAGCTTTGCCATGCACTTCCGGGACCGCGTCGACGCGGGCAAGCAACTCGCGCAGGCGCTGAAAAAATTCCAGAAACATGACGGCGTGGTGTATGCCCTGCCACGTGGCGGCGTGGTACTGGGCGTGGAAGTGGCGCGCGCATTAGGCATGCCGCTCGATCTCCTCATCCCCCGGAAAATCGGTCATCCCCGGCAACCCGAGTACGCCATCGGCGCCGTCGTGGAAAACGGCGAGATGGTATGCAACCGGGAGGAAGTCGCGCGCGTGGATCCGCAGTGGTTCCGGCAGGAGGTCGAGACCGAACGCCAGGAGGCGCGCCGCCGTCGTGAACTTTACCTCGGTGGTCGCGAGCCGGCGCCGGTGGAAGGCAGGACGGCGATCATCGTGGACGACGGCATTGCCACGGGTCTGACCATGGAGGTGGCCATTCGCGACGCGCGGCGGCGCCAGCCGGCGCATCTGGTGGTCGCGGTGCCGGTCGCGCCGCCCGAAACCGTGGAACGCTTGGCACGCGAAGTGGACGAGTTCGTGGTGCTGGACCCTTCACCTTATTTTCTTGGCGCGGTCGGCGCCTATTACGACCATTTCCTCCAGGTGACCGACGAAGAAGTGATCGCCCTGCTGCGATCGGTGAGCTCCAGGGAAACAGCGAAACAACATGGATTTCCGTAATCACGAACGGGCCGTCACGATTCCGATGGACGCCGCCGTCCATCAGGGCACGCTCGCCGTACCAGCCGCCGCCACGGGCCTTGTGTTGTTCGCACATGGCAGCGGCAGCGGGCGGCTGAGCCCGCGCAATAACTATGTCGCCAGGATACTGCGCGAGAACGGCGTGGCTACGCTGTTGTTCGACCTGCTGACCGAAGCGGAAGACCGGATTTATGAGAATCGCTTCGACATCGACCTGCTCACGCATCGCCTGCTGCTGGCGACCCAATGGGCCGGTCAACAGCCGGCCACGCGCGCTCTGGCGCTCGGCTATTTCGGCGCCAGTACCGGCGCGGCGGCGGCGCTGCGGGCGGCCGCCGCCTTGGGGCCGGGAATCGGCGCCGTGGTTTCGCGCGGCGGTCGCCCCGATCTGGCGCTCGACGACCTCCCGCGCGTGCAGGCGCCGACACTGCTGATCGTCGGCGGGAACGACGCGGCCGTGATCGAGCTCAATCGCGCGGCTTACCGCGAGCTGTGTGGCGAGAAGGAATTGAAAATCATCCCCGGCGCCACGCATTTGTTCGAGGAACCCGGAACGCTCGAACAGGTCGCCGCAGCGGCGGCTGACTGGTTCAGGCGCCACCTGAACGGGAAGGGCGCGGCATCATGGAACTGATGTCGAGGGCGGAGACGGTTCCGGATCAGGAAGCCAGGATCGCGTTTCTGCGGCAGCCGCAGGTCTATCCCGAAAAACCGGCACACATCGAAACCATCGAAACCCACATGTCGTGGGTTTTCCTGACGCCGCAGCATGCCTTCAAGCTCAAGAAACCGGTGCGCTACGACTATCTGGATTTCAGCACCGTGGCGGCGCGCCAAATGAACTGTGCAGAAGAGCTGCGGTTGAACCAGCGCCTCGCGCCCGGCGTCTATCTCGATATCTTGCCGCTGGCGCTGGACAGCGATGGCGGCATGCGCCTCGGCGGGCAGGGCGAGATCATCGACTGGCTGGTGATGATGCGCCGCCTGCCGGCGGAACGGATGCTGGATGACCTCATCCGGAAGCGGATGCTCGAGCCCATGGACATGCACGCGGTGGCGGAAATGCTGGCGCGTTTTTATCGCGAAAGCATTCCAATCGGGATCGGCGGCGAGGAATATCGCCGGCAGTATGAGTACAAGGTCCGGATTAATCAGGACACGCTGGCCGACCCGGCGTACGGCCTGCCCGCGGAACTGGTCGGGGCGGTGCATCAGGCGCAGAGACAATTTCTGATGCACGCACCGGAACTTCTCGAGCATCGCGCCATGGATGGCAGGATTATCGAAGGGCATGGCGATTTGCGCCCGGAGCATATCTGCGTGGAATCGCTGCCGGTGATTTTCGACCGCCTGGAATTCAACCGTTCCTTCCGAATCATCGATCCTGCGGATGAGCTGGCGTTTCTCGCCATGGAATGCGAGCGCCTGGGTGCACCGCAGGTGGAGCCGGAATTATTCGGGGCTTACCGGCGTTTCACCGGCGATTATCCGGCACCACGGCTTGTCAGTTTTTACAAGGCACAGCGGGCCTGCCTGCGTGCGCGGCTTGCCATCTGGCATCTGCGTGATCTGGAGCGAAGCAGCTGGCCCCGCTGGCGCGCTGTCGCCGGTGAATATCTGCGTCTTGCGGAAAGTTACCAGGAAAAGTTCTGAATATTCCGGGTCGGGCCAACCATGGCGAAGCCCGGCAAAAGAAGAGAGGGGCGCGCCGGAACCGGCGCGCCCCTCTCAGCGTGAGCCGGTCTACTTCTGTGCCTGTGCGCCGATATAGTGCAGGCCCGCGATTTCGGATTTTGCCTCAGTGGCATTTACCAGTTTCGCATTGATGCGGCCGACGAGAACACCCATGGAGACGCTGGTATGAACGTATCTTGTTTCATTCGCCGCCAGCGTAAACGTCAGCTGCTTCTCCACCTCGGTCGAGGTAGACACCACGCAATTACCCGGAGCCTGGTCCACATAAAAGACGCTGGCGCGTTCGGATTTACCGACCACTTTGCCGTTGAGGCTGATATCAGACGTGATAGCTGCGCCAAACATGGTATCGCTGCGGTAGAAGTAAATTCTGCCCTTGTTGGCCGATACCGGCGGGATCGAGGCCGATATGTCGGAGTAAAGCGGCCCGGTGGCGGCACATCCAGTCAGAAGGATAAAGACAATTGCTGCAATCGTGATATTAACAGCGCGCATCGTGACTCCTTATTTTTGATTGAGAGAGAGGGGGACACGTGAAGATAACGGTGAAAAAGCATTTTCGACCGCCAGGTAGAAACCCACCAGTTCGTTGTTGGCAATTACGCAATAAGCTTCATGCATGTGCTTGCCTTCAAGCATGAAAACATCATCCTGTACCTTGTAGACGGCGCCTTCGGGGATTCGCCCAACGTATTTCCACGTTGACCCGGCCTTCAGCGTGCGTGAGTAACCGGCAGATGGAGTCACGGTGACCTCCCTGGTTACCACGATATATTTGTTGTCAGCACCCGCGTCAGGACTGAACTGGGTGGCGGTGCGGGATACTTCTGTGGCGCAGCCGGCTGATATCATGCAGATGATGGCGATTGGTGCGGCAACAATTACCGACGTATATTTCGATTTCATGTTTTCCCTGTCAGATCGATTAAAACCGGTACGCATGCATCCTGCCTGGGACCGGCAGGTGAAATACGTTCACGCTGCCGGTCTTCAATGCCGCGAATAACTGTATTCTAGCCCACAAGAACGGAAAGTCAGGTCCCCAGCAATTCGACCAGCGAATCTCCACTGTGGATGCGCCGGATCGCCTCGGCGAACAGGGGCGCGGCGGAGACGATGGCGAGTTTTTTGGCGATCAGCTGGCGGCTCAGGCGGAACGGGGGGACGCTGTCGGTGACGATGATCCTATCGAGTTCGGCCCCGGACAAAAGCTGGCCCGAGTCCCCGATGAAAAGCCCGTGGGTGGCGGCGGCATAGACTCTGACCGCGCCACGTTCGCGACAGGCGATCGCCGCCTGCAACAGCGTGCCGCCGGTGCTGATCAGGTCGTCGACGATAATCACGGTGTCCGCCACCTCGCCCGCCAGCCGGCCGGCGCGCATCATGCCTTTGGCCCGCGCCTTTTCCATGAAGGCCAGGCTCGATTCCCGTCCCGTGCTCCGGCACAGCGCCTGACGAAACCGCTCGGCCCGTTTTATGCCGCCGATGTCCGGCGATACCACGGTAATGGCGGGCGCGTCACGCAACAGGGGCGCCAGGTGCGCCACGAACAGTTTCGTGGCCTCCAGGTGATCGGTGCGGCAACGGAAGGCGTTCTGAAAGGCCGCGAGATTGTGCACGTCCATCGTGACCACGCGATCGGCGCCCGCGGCCTCGAACAGCCGGGCCATGTAGCGTGTCGTGACCGGGTCGCGTGCCTGGGTTTTGGCGTCCTTGCGCGCGTAGGCCAGGTAGGGGACCACGGCGGTAACGGATTTCGCGGAGGCGTCCTTGAGCGCGCCGATGAAAAACAGCAAGCGCAGCAGCTTGTCGTTTACGCTTTCCCTGGCATCCGCATACAGCGACTGTATGGCGAAAACATCTCTATTGCGGACGTTGACCAGTGAGCGGGATTTGTGTTCACCATCCTCGAATTCCCTTTCCTCGTGCGCGCTCAAAGCGATGCCGAGATGCCGCGCCACGTCTTCACCGAATGGACGGCTGGCTTGCAGGGCAAAAAGGACTGGCGCATCGTGATCCATCGCTCGCGCCCTCGTTCGAATCCCGTGTTGGAATCACTCTACATCGGGTTTTTTGTCCTTATCTTTGACAGGGGTCAATGTCGCCAATGCCCGAATGTAACTAAATCGTGTTATTCAGGAGGCCAGCGGCAAAGCGGGAGGTGTTTCGTGACTACCATGCTCAAACCCCGGATATCGCAATGGTACCGGCATCTGGACAAGGGCCAGCAGTTCTATGTGACCGCCATCGACGACGAGGATGGCACGGTTGATATCCAGCATTTCGATGGCGACGTGGAGGAAATGGATTTTGATGACTGGAATGAGATGGATCTCGAAACCATCGCGCCGCCCGAGGACTGGACCGGACCCGTGGATGACGTCGAGCGTGATGATCTCGGCTATACCGAAACCGGCATGGAGCCAGAAGACTGGTCTGAGGCCCTGGAAGAGAAAGTGCAGAGAGCGGAAGGAACCGGGGAAGAGGAAGACGAGCGCAGGGAGGACTGACGCAACGTCTGGTCGCGGAGAATTGATTTCGAAGGGAAGGCGACCGCGCCCGCCGGTGCGCGCCGCGTCAGCGCTTCCACGCCACGCGCAGGATGTCGGCCTCGTCCGTGTACTGGTAGCAGAGTTCGCCCTTGTAGGCATGATGCACGGCATCGCCGATGGCGCGCGCCATGCCCATCGTGGTCGTGGTAATCAGGACATCGCCATCCTGCTCCTCCAGCGACAGGATGCGCCGCAGGGGATGGTTCTTTTTCTCGCGTCGCTCGACGTTGCGGGCGAGGCGCAGGATCTCGTCACCATGCTGTTTCTGGAACGGCCCGCTCAGCGTCAGATAGCCCCCGGGATATTTGTCCTGCAGGCGATGGCAGGCGGGGCAGAGGGTTTCGCGCGCGCCGCGCGGCCGCGCCAGCCACTGCCAGCGCCCCTTGTGAAACACGGCGTTGCACGCCGGGCAGACCGCGGGCTCGCGCAGCTTGCCCCGGGTCTTGTAGGTATCGTGTTCATATTCCTTGATGTACCGGTCGCGGCGTATCGGGCGGGAGGTTCTGCTGGTTTTCCGGGCGGCGGTTCCCATGGCGGCATCCCCTCTGTTGTCGTTGCTATGATACCGTAACCATGCTCCGGGGCATGGGTGCCTGCTTTGATGCAGGTCAAAGCCATCGCCACCCGCGATAAAAGAGTGCAGGAGATAACCGGCATGAACCAACGGGAATCACAGCGACGCCTGGCCGAGGCCGTGCGTGACGCCTGCGGCAAAGCGGCGCAGGAAGCTTATGAAAACGCCGGCATCAGCGGCCTGTGCGAGGAAGGGCGATGGGAATGCGCGATTTCAGCCATCCGCGCGCTCGATCTGGAGGCCGTGATAAACGCGATGCCAGATGATTCACAGGAAAACAAAGACGCAAAATAATGAGATAGACAGGATTAACAGGGCGAGCCGGAAACAGACGAAGACACTTAACGTGTCTTCGTCCCGGCGAGCGCCCCGCCACGGATGGCGGGGCCGAGTATGTCGAAAACTCCGTTGCCTCGCCAGGGACGGCTGACATGCCGTCCCTGGCGTCGCGACTAGGGCTTCGATAGGCCCGGCCCGCACATCCCTGTGCGGGCGCTCAGCGGCGCCGATGCCCGTTAAGGGCATCGGCGACTACCTCGCTTCGCCCTGTAAATCCTGTGAAATTTTTGGTTAATCCAATACTACCGTCCGCAGTTTTTCCGCCGCCGTTTCCGGTGCCACCGTGTTCACGAACAGTCCCGAGCCCAGTTCGAAACCCGTGGGGATACTGGTGCGCGGCGTGATTTCGAGATGCCAGTGGTAGCTCGCTTCGCAGTCCTCGCATTGAATGTCGTGCGGCAGCGAATGCAGGAAGTAGTTGTACTGCGCGCCGCCGAGCACGGCGTCGAGCCGCGCCATGGTGCGGCGCATGACGCGCGCCAGATCGTCGAGATCGTCCTTCGATACCCGCAGAAAATCGCTCTGGTGCTGGAGCGGCAGGATGTGAACCTCCCACTCGTAGCGGCTGGCGAAAGGCTTGATGGCGATGAACTTCGCGCCGCGCTCGACGACGTACTGGCCGACATTGATCTTGCGCCGGATATCGCCGGATTCGCGGTCGTAGATGGTGGCCTCGAAGGTGAGCGCCTCGTCGATCAGGGAGCAGAAAATACAGTGATGATTCTTGTGCCAGAACGCGCGGCTGTTGGTAACCTCGGCCTGCACGTTGTCCGGGATGACCGGCGTGGCGATCACCTGGCTGTGGGTATGCGCGATCGAGGCGCCGGCCGCGGGACCGAAATTCTTGAACACCAGCACATAGCGCAGGCGTGAATTGGAGCGGTAAAGCTGTTGCATGCGGTCGCGGTAAGCGCCGAACAGCAGCGCCAGGTGCGGCTCGCTCATCTCGTGTATGGCGATGCCGTGCCGGTTGTGGTCGATCATGACCTCGTGCCGGCCGTAGCCGTCGATGGTCTGTTGCAGCCCGAACGTGAGATTGGGATTGCGGATGTCGTCGCCCAGCACCGGATACAGGTTCTCGACGATGCGGATTTCCCAGTTATTTTCGGCCGGATAGGAAGCAATGACGGGCGGCGTCATGTGCTCGTTGCCGGTGCAGAACGGGCAGGTCTCGACGTGGGCGCGGGTGTCACGCGGCGCGGGTGCCTCGGCCTTTTTCGGGCGCAGGCCGCGCGCGGTCGCCACCAGCACCGACTCGCTCGGCACGATCGGGTTGATGCGGATTTCGCGGACGGGTTTCGGGGCGGACTCTGTCATGGACCGGCAGCTTAAAACAGGCGTGCGCGCGGCGCCACGCCAATGCGCTGATCGGGCCATAAAACAGCACGTTTGATGCGCAGGCCGCGGCTTGTCATCGGCGGAAGGCGCAAGTACCATGCGCCTTCCCCGATCCATTTTTTCAGGTTTGCGCCTTATGTTTCACGGCAGTATGGTGGCCCTGGTCACGCCCATGCACGAAGACGGGTCGCTGGACCTGCCCGCGCTGCGCCGCCTGGTCGATTTCCACGTCGAGAACGGCACCGACGCCATCGTCGCGGTCGGCACCACCGGCGAGTCGCCGACGCTCGACATGGACGAACACTGCGAGGTGATCCGCGTGACGGTGGAGCAGGCCCGCGGCCGGGTGCCGGTGATCGCCGGGACCGGCGCCAATTCGACCACCGAGGCCATCGAACTCACCCGCTGCGCCGAGAAGGCCCGCGCCGATGCCTGCCTGCTGGTGACGCCTTACTACAACAAGCCGACCCAGGAAGGCCTGTACCTGCATCACAAGGCCATCGCCGAGGCCGTGCCGATTCCGCAGATACTTTATAATGTGCCCGGACGCACCGCCTGTGACATGCTGCCGGAAACCGTCGAGCGTCTCGCCGACATTCCTAATATAGTGGGCATCAAGGAAGCCACGGGGAATCTCGACCGCGCGCGCGACATCCTGCGCCGCTGCGGCGACAAAATCGATCTTTATTCGGGTGACGACGCCACCGCGCTCGATTGCATCCTGCTCGGGGCCAAGGGCGATATTTCGGTCACGGCCAACGTCGCGCCGAAGCTGATGCACGAGATGTGCCAGCTCGGGCAGGAACGCCGGGAAAAGGAAGCGCGCGCCATCAACGACCGCCTCATGGGTCTGCACAAGAACCTTTTCATCGAGGCCAATCCAATCCCGGTGAAGTGGGCACTAAATGAGATGGGCCTGATCAAAGGGGGCATCCGCCTGCCGCTGACGCCGTTGTCGGGCAAGCATCACGAAACCGTGCGCCAGGCCATGCGCGCCGCGGGTATTACATTCTGACCGATGATTTTATTCACTAGCCGAGGATCCATGACGATACGCTTCGCCAGACTCCTGCTTTGCTTGCTGGCGGCCGTGTCCGTCGGCGCCTGCCAGACCATCGCCGAGAAACGCAAGATCGACTACAAGGCCACGCGCACCCTGCCGCCGCTCGATATCCCGCCGGAACTGGCCGCGCCCGAGGGCGCCGGGGATGCGAAGGAAGGGGCGCCGGTGCCCGGCGCCGCGACCTATTCGGGATTCGTCAGCGGGGAGGGGAAGAAGCAGACAGCGGCCGGCAGTGACGTGCTCCCGGCCTACGACGGTATCAGGCTCGAACGCGCCGGCCAGATTCGCTGGCTGGTGGTCAAGTTGCCGGCGGAGCAACTGTGGCCGCGGGTGCGTGAATTCGTCCTCGATCGCGGCCTCATCATCGACCAGGAAAATCCGCAAACCGGCGTGCTCGAAACCGACTGGGCCGAGAACCGCGCGAAAGTCGGCACCGGCATGCAGAAAATACTCGCGAAATCGCTCGGCACGCTGTACTCCACCGGCCTGCGCGACAAATACCGCATCCGCCTCGAACGCGGCAAGGAACCCGGCACCACGGAAATCTACCTGAGCCATCGCGGCATGGTCGAGACCCTCGTCGGCAACGATCCCTCCGGCATCGGCGAGACACGCTGGCAGCCGCGTCCCTCGGACCCGGACCTGGAAGCGGAAATGCTGCGCCTGCTGATGGCGAGCCTGGGCGTGAAAGAGGAAAAGGCGGCAAGCATGATCGCCTCCAGCGCGGGAACCACCGCCCCCGAGCGCGCCAAACTCAATCGCGAGAAAGACAGCATCTCCCTCAGCCTGTCGGAGGATTTCGAGCGCGCCTGGCGGCGCGTGGGGCTGGTGCTGGACCGGACCAGTTTCACTGTCGATGATCGCGACCGTTCGAAGGGCGTCTATTACGTGCGCTACATCGACCCGGACGTGGCGCAGAAGAAGAAGGGCTGGTTCCGGCGCCTGTTCAGCAAGAAGGAAGCCGAGCCGACCAATGAATACCAGATCGTCCTGAAGGGGAATGAGACCGCAACCCGGGTGGACGTGCTGACCAGGGAGGGTGCGCCGGAGCAGTCCGGGACCAGCGAGCGCATCCTGACGCTGCTTTACGATCAACTGAAATAGGCGGGTTGCGACTGCAGAACACGGGAAAAAGGGCACGGGCTGACGGGGCCGGATTGCGCTTTGCGATCCTCGGCAGCGGCAGCCGCGGCAATGCCGCGCTGATCGAGTGCGGCCGCACCGCGCTCCTGCTCGACTGCGGATTTTCCGCGCGCGAAACCGCCGCGCGCCTGGCGCGGCACGACCGCCATCACGGCAAGCTTTCCGCGATCCTGATTACCCATGAACACAGCGATCATTGCCGCGGCGCGGCCAGCTGCGCGCGCCGGTTCGGCGTGCCGGTGTGGATGACGGCCGGGACCTGGTCCGCGCTCAAGGGTCAGTTCGACGAGGGTACCGACATCCGCCTGATCAACCCGCACGAGGCCTTCGCCATCGACGACATCGAGGTGCAGCCGTTCCCGGTGCCGCATGACGCGCGTGAACCCTGCCAGTTCAGCTTTTCCAACGGCGACACGCGCTTCGGTTTTCTCACCGATATCGGTTCGATTACTGCACATGTGATTGAGATGCTGAGCGGCTGCGACGCGCTGGTGCTGGAATGCAATCACGACGCGCGCATGCTGCGTGACGGGCCCTATCCGCCCTCGCTCAAGGCGCGCATCGAAGGCCCGCACGGCCACCTGGAGAACAAGGTGGCGGCGGAACTGCTGTCGCAGATCATGTCGCCGCGCCTGCGCTACGTGGCGGCGGCGCATCTGTCCGAGACCAACAACACCCCGGCACTGGCGCAAGCGGCGCTGGCGCGCGCGCTGGATTGCGAACCGGAGTGGATCGACGTCGCCGAACAGGAAGAAGGGCTGGCGTTTCACCATGTGGCCGAGGCTTGGGCATAACGGAATGTCAGGCACCTCTGAATCAATTTATTTCTCCGTCATGCCGGCGGAAGCCGGCATCCAGTATCATATGACTTTACGAACTCTAATAATCTGGACTCCGGCTTTCGCCGGAGTGACGGCACTTTTGATGGTGTTTCATCAGCAGACACTCACAGCATGACTGGCAGCAAACCCGAATCCTCCCCGGCACCGAAAGCCGCCGCCGTGCTGTCCCTGCCCGGCGCCCCGGCCCTGTCGCCTTTCCGGCGCGACCGGCTGCTGAAGGAAATGCAGGGCCGCGTGCCGGGGTTGACCGGCGTGACCGCGCTTTACTGGCATTTCGCCGCGCTCGATGGCGAGCTCGACGCGCGCGGGCGCGCGCTGCTGGAGCGCCTGCTGACCTACGGCCCCGCCGCCGACACCGTCCACGCGAATCCTTCCACGGCGCCGCTGCTGGTGGTCCCGCGTCTCGGCACGATTTCGCCCTGGTCCACCAAGGCCACCGACATCGCGCATTGCTGTGGGCTGAAAAAGATTCGACGTATTGAACGCGGCGTGGCCTGGCATTTCACCATGAGCGACGGCGTTGCATTGGGCGCGGCCGAGCGCGAAGCGCTCATGCCGCTGATCCACGATCGCATGGTGGAAAACGTCTTGCCGGGGCTTGCGCAGGCCGCCGAGCTGTTCCGCGAAGATGCTCCCGCGCCGCTGCGCGTGGTGGATCTCGTCACGGGCGGGCGCGCAGCACTCGTCGCGGCGAATCGCGAATGGGGTCTGGCACTGTCGGAGGACGAGATCGATTATCTGGTCGAGAATTTCAGGCGCATCCAGCGCAACCCCACCGATGTCGAGCTCATGATGTTCGCACAGGCCAATTCCGAGCACTGCCGCCACAAGATTTTCAACGCCGACTGGATCATCGACGGCAAAAAGCAGACCGATTCGCTGTTCGGCATGATCCGCAAGACCCACGCCGCCAATCCCAAGGGCACGCTCAGCGCCTACGAGGACAACGCCGCGGTCATCGAGGGCGGGCGCATCGGGCGTTTCTTCCCCGAGCCGGGCACGGGCGTTTACGCCTGGCACGAGGACGACACCCACATCCTCATGAAGGTCGAGACCCACAATCACCCGACCGCGATCGCGCCATTCCCGGGCGCGGCCACCGGTTCCGGCGGCGAAATCCGCGACGAGGGCGCGACCGGCAGCGGCGCCAAGCCCAAGGCCGGGATCACCGGATTCTCCGTGTCGAATCTGCGCATCCCCGGCGCGGAACAGCCGTGGGAGCAGGATTACGGCAAGCCCGACCGCATCGTAAGCGCGCTTTCGATCATGCTCGAAGGGCCGATCGGTGGCGCTTCCTTCAATAACGAATTCGGCCGCCCTAACATCGGCGGCTATTTCCGCAGCTTCGAGCTGGAAGTGGACGGTGAGATGCGCGGTTACCATAAGCCGATCATGCTGGCCGGCGGCCTCGGCAACATCCGCGCGCAGCATGTGCACAAGCGCGAGATTCCGGCGGGATCGAAAATCATCGTCATCGGCGGCCCGGCCATGCTCATCGGCCTCGGCGGCGGCGCCGCTTCGAGCATGGCCACCGGCACCAGCCACGAAGAACTCGATTTTGCCTCGGTGCAGCGCTCCAATGCCGAGATGCAACGGCGCTGCCAGGAGGTCATCGACCAGTGCTGGGCGCTGGGCGAGGACAATCCCATTCTTTCGGTCCACGACGTCGGCGCCGGCGGCCTGTCGAACGCGCTGCCGGAACTGGTGAACGGCGCCGGCCGCGGCGGAAAATTCAACCTGCGCGCGGTGCCGAACGACCAGCCCGGCATGTCGCCCATGGAAATCTGGTGCAACGAGGCGCAGGAGCGCTACGTGCTGGCGGTGGAAGAAAAGGAATTCGAAACCTTCCGCGCGCTGTGCGAGCGCGAGCGCTGCCCTTATGCCGTGGTCGGCGAAGCGACCGAAGCACGGCATCTGGCGCTGGAAGACGGCTACTTCAGATCGAACCGGAACCTGACGGCGGATGCCGCGCTCGCCGAACGCATGGCGACACCCATCGACATGGACCTCGCGGTGCTGCTCGGCAAGCCACCGAAGATGCAGCGCGATGTGAAGCACGCGAAGCGCAAACTTGAGCGCTTCAAGACCAAGGGGCTCGATCTCAAGGATGCGGTGTACCGCGTGCTGCGGCTGCCGACAGTAGCCAACAAGACCTTTCTCATCAGCATCGGCGACCGCACCGTGTCGGGCCTGGTGTGCCGCGACCAGATGGTGGGGCCGTGGCAGGTGCCGGTGGCGGACGTCGCCGTCACCGCCAGCGGTTACGACGGCTACCCCGGCGAGGCCATGGCCATGGGCGAGCGCACGCCGCTGGCGCTGATCAATGCCGCCGCCAGCGGGCGCATGGCCATCGGCGAGGCGCTCACCAACCTGGCCGCCGCGCGCATCCAGAAACTCCCGGACGTGAAACTCTCCGCCAACTGGATGGCCGCCGCCGGCCATCCGGGCGAGGACGCGGCGCTGTACGACACCGTGCGCGCGGTGGCGTTGGAACTATGTCCGGCGCTCGGGATTTCCATTCCGGTCGGCAAGGATTCGATGTCGATGAAAACCGTGTGGCAGGACGCCGAAGGCAAACAGCGCGCGGTGACCGCGCCGCTGTCGCTGATCGTGTCCGCGTTTTCGCCGGTCATGGACGTGCGCAAGACGCTGACACCGCAATTGCGCACCGACAAGGGCGAGACCGATCTTATATTGGTGGACCTCGCCAAGGGCGCCAACCGCCTCGGTGGCTCGGCGCTGGCGCAGGTGTATGGCCAGCTCGGCGATGAGGCCCCGGACGTGGACGATCCGCGCGTGCTGCGCCTGTTCTTCCACGTCATCCAGGCCCTGAACGAACTCGGCTTTGCCTACGCCTATCACGACCGTTCCGACGGCGGCCTGCTTGCGACCGTCTGCGAGATGGCCTTCGCCGGGCGCACCGGCGTGCGCATCGATCTCTCCGACCTCGGCAGCGACCCGATCGCGGCGCTGTTCAACGAGGAGCTGGGCGCGGTGCTGCAAGTGCCTCGTTCCCGCCGCGAAGGCATCATCGGCGCGCTCAAGCAGGCCGGCCTCGCGCGCCACACCCATATCATCGGCAGCCTGACCGATGACGACATCATCAGTTTCAACCACGACAACAAGGAAATCTTTTATGACTCGCGCGTGAACCTGCAACGCGCCTGGTCCGAGACCACGTACCGGATGCAGGCCCTGCGCGACAACCCGCGGTGCGCGCAGGAGGAATATGACCGCATTCTCGACACCCAGGACCCGGGCCTGAGCGCCAATCTTACTTTCGATCCCGAGGAGAAAATCGCCGCGCCCTACATCGGCCGCGGCGCGCGCCCGCGCATCGCCATCCTGCGCGAGCAGGGCGTCAATGGCCAGGTGGAAATGGCGGCGGCCTTCGATCGCGCCGGTTTCACCGCCGTGGACGTGACCATGAGCGACATCATCGAAGGCCACCGCTCGCTCAAGGACTTCAAGGGCTTCGCCGCCTGTGGCGGGTTTTCCTTCGGCGACGTACTCGGCGCGGGCGAGGGCTGGGCAAAATCCATTCTCTTCAACTCGCGCGCGCGCGACGAGTTCGCGGCTTTTTTCACGCGCGCTGACAGCTTCGCGCTCGGCATCTGCAACGGCTGCCAGATGATGTCGAACCTGCACGAGATCATCCCCGGCGCCGAGCGCTGGCCGCATTTCGTGCGCAACGCCTCGGAGCAGTTCGAGGCGCGCGTGGCCATGGTGCAGATCCCGCAGAATCCCTCGATCCTGCTCGCCGGCATGCAGGGCTCGATGATGCCCATTGCTGTCGCGCACGGCGAAGGCCGCGCCGAGTTCCGCGACGAGGCGCATGTCGAGCAGATCATTCTCGACAAGCAGGTGGCGCTGACTTTCGTGGACAACCGCGGCGCTCTCACCCAGACCTATCCGTACAACCCGAACGGATCGCCGCACGGCATCTGTGGCCTCACCACGCCGGACGGGCGCTTCACCATCCTGATGCCGCACCCCGAGCGTGTGTTCCGCGCCGTCGCCAATTCCTGGCATCCGGACGAATGGGGCGAGGACGGGGCGTGGATGAGGATGTTCCGAAATGCGAGAGTTTGGGTTGGGTGACTTCGTCACCTCACATTAGTTCATGTAGGGCGGGTTAGGCGATTTTTGCCGTAACCCGCCGGACAATACCGTCGTCGTCCCCGCGAACTTATCTTGGTCGTCATTCCCGCGAAAGCGGGAATCTAGGTTTTGAATAAACAAAAGCCGCCGCAAGGCGGCTTTTTCATTATGTCCCCTCTCCCCATGCGGGAGAGGGCTAGGGAGAGGGGTAATTGTCGAGCGGGCTCCGCCCGCGTATTACTTGTGGGTGGCAGACCCACGGCTGGTTACTTTCTTTGCTCGTGCAAAGAAAGTAACCAAAGAAAGCACGCCCGCCTAATGGCGCGACATCTCCCTGCGCTTCGCGCCTCGGGCACGGCAGTCGTCCGACGGCACGTCCCTGTGCCGTCGGACGACGCGCGGCATCCCTGCCGCGCCCCTTCGGGTGCTCGACCCGAGGCTTGCGATGCTCGGGCGCGCCATATGGGGCCTTAAAACGAAACCTTTTCCGAGCTTTGCTTGACTCAAGGGGTGGGAAGATTCAATTATGTGCATTATTTTCAGTTGCAGAGTTAGATGAAATAAGAAATACAAGCACCAGCTCTTCTGAATAAACAAACAGTTCCGGAGGGGAGGCATATATGGAATTGGAAACAGTTCACCGCGTCTACTATTCAAATAGGCAACGCATCCCACTCTCAGAAGTCGCAGAATCTCTCATTGCCCTAATTAAAGGGGCCAGGCTCAATTCATAACGACACGGAGGTGAAATCATGGATATAACAGGATTGTTAATATTTCTGGCAATTGGCGCCGTAGCCGGCTGGTTGGCGGGAACATTCATGAAAGGCCGAGGTTTTGGCCTGCTCGGTAATATCGTTGTTGGCATCATCGGCGCCGTACTGGGTGGTTTTGTATTTGGTTTGCTGGGTATCTCGGCGGGTGGATTGATTGGTTCAATCGTGATGGCAACCGTTGGGGCGGCATTGCTGCTGTTCATTATTGGCATCCTCAAGAAGGCATAACGACCTGACAACATGGAACCCCGCCGTTAGATTTCGAGGAGAAAAAATGAAAAACAGCATGGCTTATCTGACGCTGTCGATTCTAATCCTCAGCGTTTCAATCGCAGGTTGTTACGGGACTAACAAGTTGCATGAGGGGGCAGAACTTTCTAAAGAAAAAGTAGCAATTATCAAAAATATTCCCAGGATGCCAAACCGTACTAATAAAGAAGTAATTATTCAAAGCGTGGATGGCCGTAAATCGGGTGTATATGATGCCGCAGTAGAGGTTCTTCCTGGTAAGCACGAACTAGAAATATATTGCATGTTGAGGAAAGAAACGTTTTTTAAAACGAGCGTTTACCAAAATGTAGCAACAATACAAATCATTGTTGAAGCTGGTAAGGAATATAACCTTGATGCGCAGATAGATAACCAAAGTTGTCTGCCTGAAATGAAAGAAGCCAAGAAATAAACAGGTTCAGATGGAACCCCGTCTCAGTTTCGTAACCCTCGGAGTCTCCGACCTCCAGCGCGCGACGCGGTTTTATGAGGAAGTGTTGGGCCTGCCGCGAATACCGACACCGCCCGAGGTTACCTTCTTCGAGCTGGGCAAAACCTGGCTGGCGCTGTATCCGCGCGAGCTGCTGGCGGCGGATGCGGGGGTGCCGGCGGCGGGATCGGGGTTTCCCGGTTTCACGCTGGCGCACAACGTGCGCTCGGCGGCGGAGGTGGATGCGCTGCTGAAGGAAGTCGCGTCCAAGGGCGGGCGCATCGCGAAGCCGGGCACGCGCGCGGACTGGGGCGGGTACACGGGTTATTTCGCCGATCCCGACGGGTTTCTCTGGGAAGTCGCCTGGAATCCGCAGTTCCCGCATACATAAAAGGCAGATAATGAATAAAAACCGCATGGAGGCGTTCAGCGACGGCGTGCTCGCTATCATCATCACCATCATGGTTCTGGAAATGAAAGTGCCGCATGGCACGGATTTCGCCGCCCTGCGTCCGTTGCTGCCGGTGTTCCTCACTTACGTCTTGAGCTTCATCTATCTCGGCATTTACTGGAACAACCATCATCACATGCTGCATGCCACGCAGCATGTGAACGGCGCGATCCTGTGGGCCAACCTGCATCTGCTGTTCTGGCTGTCGCTGTTCCCGTTCGTGACCGGATGGATGGGCGAGAATCACTTTGCGGCCATGCCGACGGCCCTGTACGGCGTGGTATTGCTGATGGCGGCCGTGGCATACTGGATTTTGCAGCAGGCCATCATCGCCCGGCATGGCCGGGAATCCGTGCTCGCCAAGGCCGTGGGCAGCGACTTCAAGGGGAAGATATCCCCCGTGCTTTATGTCATCGCGATATTTGCCGCTTTCATTGCTCCATGGGTCGCCGGAGCGATATATATTCTGGTGGCGGCAATGTGGCTGGTGCCCGACCGGCGCATTGAACGCACATTGGCTGCGCGGAAAGGACCCGTTTCTTAGCAGCCGTTCCCGGTTTCATGTTAAGGTCAACATTCCTGCAAGGATAATTCCGGAGACATTGACCGTGGAACTGGGACTGATCGGTCTGGGGCGCATGGGGGCCAACATGGCCCGGCGGTTAAGGAAGGGCGGCATCGGGGTCGTCGCGTGGAATCGCAACGCTGATGTCACGAAGGATTTGGCCAATGAAACCGGCCTCAAGGCCGCGAACAGTCTCGAAGACCTGGTCTCCCGTCTCAAAACCCCCCGCATTGTCTGGCTGATGCTCCCCGCCGGAGACGTGACGCAACAACATCTCGACCAACTCGCCCCCCGGCTGGCGCCGGGCGATATCGTCGTGGACGGGGCCAATTCCTACTATAAGGATTCGATGCGCCGCGGGCAGGCGCTGGCGGCAAAAAAGCTGCATTACATCGATGCCGGCGTGTCGGGCGGTGTGTGGGGCCTGGAGAACGGTTATGCGCTGATGCTGGGCGGCGAGAAGGCCGCCATGGAGCACCTGACGCCAATCATTAAAGTGCTCGCGCCCGCGCCGGACAAGGGCTGGCTGCACTGCGGGCCGGTCGGATCAGGGCATTTCGTGAAAATGGTCCACAACGGCATCGAGTACGGCATGATGCAGGCCTATGCCGAGGGTTTTGCGCTCATGAAGGCGCGTGAGGATTTCAAGCTCGATCTCGGTGCGGTCGCCGAGATGTGGCGCCACGGCAGCGTGGTGCGCAGCTGGCTGCTCGATCTCACTGCCGAATTCCTGGCGCTTGATCAGGAATTGCAGGGCATCGCGCCCTATGTGGCCGACTCGGGCGAGGGCCGCTGGACCGCGCTCGAGGGCATCGAGCAGGGTGTGCCGACGCCGGTCATGAGTCTCGCGCTGATGATGCGTTTCGCGAGCCAGGGCAAGGACGAATACGCCGACAGGCTGCTAGCGATGATGCGCCGGGGTTTCGGCGGGCATGCGACAAAAGAAAAAACAAAATAGACAGGATTAACAGGATTTACAGGATTAAAAAATCTTGTGAACAAAATCTTGTTAATCCTGTGAATCCTGTCCATTCATTTTTTTAAAGATATTAGGGAAGAAAAATACTGAAAGGACAACATGGCTGACCTCGGACCCTGTTATTTCGTCATCTTCGGCGCCACCGGCAACCTCGCCGCGCGCAAGCTGCTGCCGGCGCTCTATCAATTGGAGGCCGCGGACCGGCTTAACACCGACCTGCGCTTCCTCGCTTTTGCCCGGCGCGACTGGACCCTGAGCGAATGGCTCGGCTTCCTCAAGCAGAGCATCCAGGAACATCTCGGCGACAGCTTCGATGCCGCGGTGTTCCAGCGTTTCGAGGCGCGCTTCGATTACGTCATGGGCGATCTCAACGATCCGCAGGCCTACAAGCGCATGATGGACGAGCTCAGCAAGCCGCGCATGGGCGTGTGCGAGAACATGGTGTTCTACCTCGCCATCAAGCCGTCGGATTTTCTCGTGGTGATCGAGCAACTGAGCAAGATCGGCATCAGCCGCACCCACGGCCGGCACCGCATCGTGGTGGAGAAGCCCTTCGGCGAGGACATCGCCAGCGCGCAGGAGCTGAATACCAAGTTGCACCGCTATTTCGACGAAGACCAGATTTACCGCATCGATCACTACCTCGGCAAGGAAACGGTGCAGAACCTGCTGGTGTTCCGCTTCGCCAACACCCTGATCGAGCCGATCTGGAACCGCAACTACATAGACCACGTGCAGATCACCGTGGCCGAGTCGGAAGGCGTGGGCCGGCGCGCCGGCTATTACGACACCGCCGGCGCCATGCGCGACATGCTGCAGAATCACCTGATGCAGCTGCTGACGCTGGTGGCGATGGAACCGCCGGCGATACTCGAAGCCGATGCCCTGGCCGACGAGAAGGTGAAGGTGCTGCGCTCGATCCGCCCGATTCCGCCGCAGGGCGTGGGCGAGCACGCCTACCGCGCCCAGTACGCCGCCGGGCGCGTGAATGGCAAGGACGCGCCGGGCTATCTCGAGGAGCCGGGCGTGGCCAAGGGCTCGGCGACCGAGACCTTCGTGGCGGCCAAGTTCTATATCGACAACTGGCGCTGGCGCAACGTGCCGTTTTACGTGCGCACCGGCAAGCGCCTGGCGGAGAATTCCTCGCTCATCGCCATCCGTTTCCGCCATCCGCCGCAACTGCTGTTCCACGACGCCGGCGCGGCGCACATCGACCCCAACTGGATCCTGCTGTCGATGCAGCCGACCGAGTGCATGCACATCGAGCTGCACGCCAAGGAACCCGGTCTCGGCATGAACACGCGCATCGTGCGCCTCAACGCCTCGTACCGCCCGACCCAGGCGACCACGATGGAAGCGTACAAGACGCTGCTGCTGGACGTCGTCGAAGGCGACCGCAGCCTGTTCCTGCGTTTCGACGAGGTCGAATGGGCGTGGCGCGTGGTCGACCCGATCCTGCGCGACTGGTCGCGCCGCCGCGACTACATCGCTACCTACCCGGCCGGGAGTTGGGGGCCGCGCGAGGCCGGGCGCCTGTTCGAGCGCGAAGACCAGGTCTGGCGCAACGAGATCTGACGGCGTGAGCGCTCCGGCACCGACGACGCGCTGGCAGGTGTTTCCGGACGCCGCGGCGCTCGCGGGCCAGGCAGAGGCGCTTATCCTCGATGCCGCGCGCCAGTCGATTGCGGCGCGCGGCGTGTTTCATCTGGTGCTGGCCGGCGGTAACACGCCCAAGAATGCCTACGAGCGCCTGCGCGAATGCGGGGCGAATTGGGTCAA
Organism: Sulfuricaulis limicola; assembly: GCF_002355735.1. GTDB lineage: Bacteria > Pseudomonadota > Gammaproteobacteria > Acidiferrobacterales > Sulfurifustaceae > Sulfuricaulis > Sulfuricaulis limicola. The sequence goes on from NZ_AP014879.1 coordinate 766,784, forward strand.
GTGGCAGATTTATTTTGGCGACGAGCGTTGCCTGCCGCGCGGCGATCCCGGGCGCAACGACACCATGGCACGCCGCGCCTGGCTCGACCACATCCGGATTCCCCCGGTTAACGTGCATCCCATCCCGGCCGAGCATGGCGCGGAAAAGGGCGCGCAGCGCTATGCCGAGATTATGCGCCGCGTGCCGGAGTTCGATCTGGTGTTGCTCGGTCTGGGTGAGGACGGCCATATCGCCAGCCTGTTCCCCGGCCAGTCCCTGGGTTCGGAGGAGGGCGCGGCGGACGTATTGGCGGTGCGCGCCGCGCCGAAACCGCCGCCGGAGCGCGTGAGCCTGAGCGCCGCGCGCCTGAGCCGCGCACAACGGGCACTGTTTATGGTCGGGGGCGAAGCCAAGCGCGACGCGGTGCGGGCCTGGCGCGCGGGAGCGGATATCCCGGCGCGGCATATCGTGCCGGTTCTGGGCGTGGACGTGTATGTCGACCGGGCGGCGTGGCCGGAGGCATAATACGATTATGGTGAACCATGCATAAAAGCCGATACGTCAGCGTCGAATCTTTTGTCACCAGGGACGGCTCCATCATTCGCGAGCTGATGCATCCGAATGTGCATGGCAACGCCAACCAGAGTCTGGCGGAGGCCATCGTGCCGGTGGGGCAGGGCACGCAGTTGCACCGGCATGGTCTTAGCGAGGAGATTTACCATGTCACCGCCGGCGAAGGGCGCATGGTGCGCGGCGATGAAATTTTCGCCATCCACGTCGGCGACACCATCTGCATCCCGCCCGGGACGCCGCACCGGGTGGACAACACCGGCCCGACGGAATTGAAAATCCTGTGCAGCTGCTCGCCGCCGTATTCTCACGGCGATACCGAGGTTATCAAGTAGACCACTGTGCGGCCGCGCTGCGGCCATTTCCTGACGTTTTCCGCTTACCGGCTGTGAAGCCTGCCGCCCCGCGCCCAAAATCTCGTGTCTGGGCAGGAAGTTAGCCGGCCATTCTGCTCCCCACCGTCGGCACGGGAGTTGCAAGCTATACCCCTGGATTTAAACGGAAAGTTCTGACGGATGCGGAGTCACAGACTGTCATCGGCGCGACGCAGCGCGGCAGCCCTCGGGCTGTGCGCGTGGTTTGCCATGAGCGCCACGGCCCTGGCCGAGGTGTACGTGTACGAGATGCCGGACGGCTCGCGCATGATCACCGATCATCCGATCAACGCCAAACACACGCGCGTCGTGCGCGTGACGCCGGACGTGAAGGGCGCGGGCGAGCTGGCGGCGCGGAAGAACAGTCCGGTGTTTCGCGAATCCTCCTCCACTTACGACCGTCTGATCCGGCGTTATGCCGATGAAAATGGCGTCGACTTCGCGCTGGTCAAGGCCGTGATGCACGCGGAATCCGCGTTCAACCCTTATGCCGTATCGAACAAGGGCGCGCGCGGTCTGATGCAGATGATGCCGGAGACCGCGCGCCGTTACGGGGTGCGCGACATCTACAATCCGGTCGAGAATATCCGCGCCGGCGTGCAGCACCTGAAATTTCTTTCCGACATGTTCAACAACAAGCTCTACCTCGTCATCGCGGCCTACAACGCCGGCGAGAACGCGGTGAAAGAACATCAGGGCATCCCACCATACGCGGAAACGCAGATGTACGTCAGGAAAGTCTTGCAGTACCAGCGCCAGTACAGTCCCCGCTACCGCTACACCACACTCGCCGCCAATCCGCCCGGCGGCTGATTGCCAAGCCGCGGCATTCCCTGTAACCTGCGGCCGGTTACGCCCCCCGCCGTATTGGCCGAGACAGGACATGAGCGACGACAAAACCAGCCCGCTGGAAAGCAAGGAACACCAGATTCTGAAGGCCCTGAAACTGGTGCTGACCGATGTCGTGAAGGACACGGCCACGCAACCGGGCCTGAAGCACCCGCTATCCGACCGCACCATCGAGGGCATCCGCCAGTGCCTCAAGCTGATTTCCGCGCGTGAGCGCGAGCTGATCGAGGATTCCGGCAAGACCATGGACATGCGCCCGTACTACACGGACGAGCCGAAGAAGAACGTGGTGGTACCGATCACCCGGATCGGCCGCGGCAAGAAAGACCCCAAAGATAAATAATTGGCAGGAGTTACAGATTAATAGGGCATTTCGTCACCCCGGCGAAAGCCGGGGTCCAGGATATTAAAAAAAATCAGTAATAAACTGGATTCCGGCTTGCGCCGGAATGACGGGTTTAGATGTTTCCCTGACATGAACGCGAACAGTGCGCAACGCCGCGCTTTTCGTGCCCCACAATATCTATCTTGCAGGAATTCGTCTTGACGCCCGGCCGCCGCCGGTGGCGTGCGCGGTTTTGCGCAGCACCGCATATTGCTTCAGCAGAGGATCCAGCACCGGTTCGAGCTTGCGGCGCAGCAGGGTGCCGCTCGCGGTGGACGCGGCGATGATGGGTGTAACCAGCGCCTCGCCGGTGTGCGCCAGCGTGAGCATGGCGGCGATTTCCCCGCGCAATGCCGGCACGGCTTCCAGCAGCGCCGCGGACTCGTCACCCGGGGCGGCGATCCGTTTTTCCGCGCCGGCGATGGCCGCGCCGATCTCGCGGGCAGGGGTTTGCCCGCCGAGCGCCGGCCTGAAATAATTCCCAATGATGTCCATGAGCTTGGCCACGGTATATTTGTCCACCGGGTGCTGCAATGGCGTTTCGGAGACGGCGAGGAAGGTCTGGCCCGGACTGCCGAGCAGCTTGGCCAGCAACGCCGCCAGTGCGTTGCCTTCCGCCGCCAGCGCCGCCAGCCGGTTGCGATAATCTGCGTGATCCGCTCGGGCCGGCAGGGGTTCAGGCAGCTCGTCCGGCAGCGCTTCCAGAAATCCGATGTGATAGACGTTGCGGTGCGTGCCGAGCCGGAATATGCGGTCGCGTGCCTCGGGTTCGATCAGCCCCGGCTGCAGTATCAGCCGGATCGTGGCGATCACCAGCATCGGGTCGGATTCGAACGGCAGATGCTCCGCCAGGTGCTCCGCGAGTTCCCGGCCCATGGTCCCCTGCACCACGGCCTGCTTGTCGAGCATGCGCCGCGCGATGTCGGAGGTCGGCTGGGCCCACCAGGTGCGCCGCGCCAGATCGTCGGACAGGCCGGGTGCACCGGCCACGGCAGTGATCGCCTCGGGCTCGCCGAGCAGCAGCAGTTTGTCGAGCTGTGTTTCGCGCGCCTGACCCATGCGTGTCCAGCGTTGCAGGAACACCGGATAACCGCCGGGCGAGCCGAGCACGTGGCTCGACAGCATCTCGCGCACCAGACGCAGGTATTTCTCCGGGCGGCAGTTGGGATTGAGCGGCACGCGCGCCTCGTTGCCGCGCGCCAGCCCGTAGACCGTCATGCTCTGCTCGTCGATGCGGATCGCCTCAATGTCGTTGGCGAGCAGCACGTTCAGCCGCAGCAGGTCTTCGCTGGAGAGTTCCATGAAAATCCGGACGAGAAAACAGAAAAAATGTCAGCGCGCTAGTTTAACTGAATCCGCTGGCCCCAGGGCACTTTCTCCTTGCCCTTGACCAGCCACAGCACCGGATAGGACGGCTCGCGCTTGGGGAATTCGCCCCTGGCGTCGGTGAAGTAGAGCAACAACTGGGGCGGCCGTTCCTGGTTCCCGGCCCATTCGAATACGGGGGTGAATCTGGTACCGCCACCGCCGTGCCACTGCTTTGGCAATGCGATTTCCTCCCACGGCTCGAAGGTCCAGGGACCGTCCTGCGCCAGCTTGTCATCGCAGGCGTGCAGCGTGATGCGTGCGCCGACCTGGCCCTTGATGGCGTTGACTTCGCTCACGAATTCCCGCATTTCCTCGTCCGAGATGGAACCGCTGGTGTCGAGCACCACGATCAGATCCGTGTGCTGGCTGCGCATGCCGGGCAGGATCGCCGTGCCCTCGCGCCGCGACGGGTGCACGAAACTGTAATCGTCGCGCGAGGCGCGCGTCATGTAGTGCGCCAGCAGCATGCGCCACGGCAGTTGCGGTTGCAGCAGGTGATCCACGATGCGCGCCATCGATCCGCCGAGCTTGCCGGCCTGGATCGCCTGTTGCGCGGCCGAGGCCAGGCGCTGCTGCCATTGCTTGTGCAGCGATTCCCGTTCCGGCGCGGACAACGGCGGTGGTTGCGGCGCACCGTTGGCTTGCGGATCCATTTCGCCCTGGCTGCCGCCGCCGTCATCGTCCTGCGACGGTCCCTCACCGCCCTGGCCGCCGCCCTGTTCGCCCGGGCCGTGCGGCCGGTCATCCTGGTCGTACAGGTGCTGATCCATCGGTTTTTCGTCGGTGTTTTCCTGGATGCAGGGATAAATCTCTTCCGCCGTCATGTCCTTGTAGGCGTCCAGCATGAGCGCATCCGGGGCCGGTCTCAGCCCGTCGGCGACGAGCAGGGGGTTGATGGCGAAATCGCAGGCCAGGTCCCAGCGGCGCTTGTCGCGATGCTCGCGGCGCGCGAAGTGCGACAGCGCGCAGTGCAGCGCCTCGTGCGCGAGGATGAATTTGGTCTGCTCGAAAGACAGCGCCTCGATGTAACGGCGGTTGTAATAGAACGAGCGCGCGTCGGTGGCGGTGGTATGGCACCACTTCGGGTCGGCCTCCACCAGCGGCAGGCGCAGCACTAATGCGCCGAGGAATGGCTTGTCGATGATCAGCCAGGTGCGCGCGGCAACCAGCTTGTCTTCGACGGCGTCGCTTTTGGGGGCCTGTGAATTCATTCGCTCCGCTTATTTCACCTTGGCGGCGGGCTTCTGCCACATGTCGAAGATCATCACGTTGGCGATCTTTTTGGCCCATTGCGCGAACTGGGGAAGCTGAAACAGCTTTTCGCCCACGGCGCGCTGCATGTCCGAGACCAGCATGACGCCCATCTCGCGGCTCGGGAAACGCCCGGCGTAGTCGAGAATATTGCCGTAGACCCTGGCTTCGTCGGCACTGCCCTTGGCGCGGATGGCGCGGCCCACGAGCGCCGCCGCCACGGCGTATTGCAGGTCGGTTTCCTTTGGCACCGTGGTGGAGGCGCCGTTGATGATGGCGTCGATGTCCGGCAGGTTGTCGAGATTGTCGATAAAGGCCTTGAGTTCCACGCCGGCGGCGGGTCCTACGCAGGCCTCCAGCGAACCCAGCAGCAGATCCGGCGTTTCGCCGAACTTGGCAAGGGCGCGGTGTGCGAATTCCCACGAGCGCGGGCTGGGGAAGGCCACCGGGTTGTGCGCCGGATCGAAATCGAACAGCAGCTCGGGACGGAAGCGCAGGAACGCGATGACGCGCTCGTCGATGTTGTTGGCGTAGGCCCAGGCGACCCAGTCGTCGAGATGGGTCTCGACACCGAAGTGCGAGAAGCGGTTGGCCAGCGGCGCGGGCATGCTGTAGGTGACGCCGCGGTCGCCCTGGCGGTTGCCGGCGGCGAAGATGGCCCAGCCGGCAGGTACCGTGTAGGCGCCGAGGCGCCGGTCGAGGATCAGCTGATAAGCGGCGGCCGACACCGTCGGCGCTGCCGAGGTGATTTCGTCGAGAAACAGGATGCCCTCGGCGCCGTGGCGCTGGGCGTCCGGCAGCATCGCCGGAATGGCCCACTCGACGACGTCGCCGACACGAAACGGAATGCCGCGCAGGTCGGTCGGTTCCATCTGTGACAGGCGGATGTCGATGACCGGCACGCCGTGTTTTTTCGCCACCTGCGCCACCATCTGCGACTTGCCGACGCCGGGCGGGCCCCACAGCATGACCGGCGTGTGGTGGCCCTCGCGGGTGCTCAGGAATTCACGTTCAAGGACGGCAAGAATGAGCGCTGGGCGCATGAAAGCTCCGGTAGATGGGCGGATGAATGACGAATTTCACCAAGTATAAATTTGCCGCCGCCAAGCGTCCATGCAAATACGCGCCGTAACGGCAAATACCGGACAGGGTGGGTGGATTTTCCGGTGTCGCTGCTTTTGCCGACGCGCGGCGTCAGATCTCGACCTGCGTGCCGACCTCAATCACGCGATTGGCGGGCAGGTTGAAGTACTCCACGGGGCTGCTGGCGTTGCGTGCCAGGGTGGCGAACATACGCTCACGCCACAGCGCCATGCCCTCGTAGCGGATACTCGGGATCACGGTCTCGCGGCTCAGGAAGAACGAGGTCTGGAGCGGCTGGAATTCCAGCTCGTATTCGCGGCACTGGTCGAGCACCTGCATGATGTCGGGGCGATCCTTGAAGCCGAAGTTAACGGTGAGCTGGAAGCAGTTGTTCCCGAGATCCTCGATAATCACGCGCTCGTCAGGCGGCACCCACGGGACATCCTTGATGATGACGGTGAGGAAGATCACGCGTTCATGCAGCACCTTGTTGTGCGCCAGGTTGTGCAGCAGCGCGTGTGGCACGCTGCCCGGCGTCGAGGTCATGAATATCGCGGTGCCGGCGACCCGCACCGGCGGGCTGCGCATCAGCGAATCCAGGAACGCCTCCAGCGGCACCGACGATTGCCGCAGCCGTGCGATCAGGATCTCGCGACCGCGCCGCCAGGTCACCATGAGCAGGAATATCGCCGTCCCGACAAACACCGGGAACCACCCGCCGTCGAATACCTTCAGCAGGCTGGCGGAGAAGAACGCCATGTCCACGAAGATGAAAAAGCCGGTGCTGATGGCCGCCACGATCACGGGAATGCCCCATTTGTAACGGATCACGAAGAAGGTCAGTATGGTGTCGATCAGCATGGTGCCCGCCACCGCCACGCCATAGGCCGAGGCGAGATTGGATGAGGAGCCGAACCCGATCACGGCGAGGAGCACGGAAATGAGAAGGATCCAGTTAATGCTCGGAATGTAGATCTGCCCGATCTGTTTTACCGAGGTGTGCTGGATGTTCAGGCGTGGCAGGAAGCCGAGCTGGACCGCCTGCTTGGTGACAGAGTAGGTACCGGTGATGACCGCTTGCGAGGCGATAACGGTGGCCGCGGTGGCGAGAGCGATCATCGGGTACAGCGCCCAGTCCGGATAGGCGTGGTAGAACGGGTTGGCGATCGCTCCGGGGTTGATGATCAGCAACGCCCCCTGGCCGAAGTAATTCAGCACCAGCGCCGGCAGCACCAGGCCGAACCAGGCAATGCGGATCGCGCGCTTGCCGAAGTGCCCCATGTCGGCGTAGAGCGCCTCCGCGCCGGTGAAGGCCAGCAGCACCGCGCCCAGCACCACGAACGAGGCGAAACTGTGGCCGGTAACGAAGCCGAAGGCATACACGGGGTTGAGCGCCCACAACACCATCGGGTTCTGGATAATGTTGTGCACGCCAACCGCGCCAAGGGAGAGAAACCACAGCGCGCACACCGGCCCGAACAGGGCACCGACCACCGCCGAGCCATGGCGCTGAAACGCGAACAGCGTTACCAGCACGATGACCGCGATCGGGATGACATAAGGCCTGAAGGCCGCGGTGCCGACTTCGAGGCCCTCGACGGCGGACAGCACTGAGATCGCCGGCGTCAGCACGGCATCGCCATAGAACAGCGACGCGCCGATCACTCCGAGCAGCAGGATAACCGCATGCGAACGCGACGAGTTTTTGACCGCCGAGGAGGCCAGCGCCAGCAGCGCCATGATGCCGCCCTCACCCTTGTTGTCGGCGCGCATGATGAGCGTCACGTACTTGAACGTGACCACGATCATCAGCGCCCAGAAGATCGTGGACAGTCCGCCGAGAATGTTCTCGGCATTGAGAGGAATGCCGTGTTCGGCGCTGAAGGTTTCCTTGACGGCGTAGAGCGGGCTGGTGCCGATGTCACCGAAGACGACGCCAAGGGCCAGCAGGGCGAGCGCGGCGGTCGTGGAATTCCGCGCGGGGGCGTCGTTATTCAATTTTTTTTCCCGGAAAGCACGAATGCGCGCGCATGTTACTCCCGTGTTGCAGGATTGCAAGCCGATAAGACCATGCTGCGCGCAGGATGGCAATCCCGCGGGTGTTTAGCGGCAAATCAACCAGTTGCATGGCGCGATGCAGCACTCGCCTGGCGGGGTCGGGCATGCCTGCCGCTGGCGCGGTTCTTGCCGGCGGTCCTGCCAATGCAGGTCGATGCCTGCTGATATAAAATGTGGCATCCCGGCAAGACGATAACCCGTCGGCCGATCAACACGGAGGTGGCACATGCCCGACATCATGAAGTTCATCGTCAATGAAGGCGCGCTCGACAAGGACCCGGCGGGAAACCTGATCGCACTGAATGACTGGTCGGAGGACATCGCGAGAAAACTGGCCAGGGAGATGAAAATAGAGCTCAAGGCCGACCACTGGGAAGTGATCAATTTCCTGCGCGATCTCTATCGGCAGCAAGGGCAGCCCGCGCATGCGCGCGACGTGCTACACGCGCTCGAGGAGCGGTTCGAGAAGAAGGGCGGGCGGAAACATCTTTATCTGCTTTTCCCGGGCGGCGCGGTAACGCAAGGCAGCCGGATCGCGGGTCTGCCCGTGCCCAAGGACAGCACGGACCCGTCCTTCGGCACGGCGATTTAGCGATTTCTCAGACGCCGACAGCCTTCAGCTTCTCTTCCTCTTCCTGCTGCTCCTGCTGTTGCAGCGCCCACATGTGGGCGTAGGCGCCGCCCTGCGCCAGCAGTTCGCCATGGGTGCCGCGTTCCACGATCTGCCCGTGCTCCATCACCAGGATCTGGTCGGCGTCCATGATGGTGGAGAGCCGGTGAGCGATAACCAGCGTGGTGTGGTTGGTCGCGATCTCCTGCAACTCCGCCTGAATCGCCTTCTCGGTTCGCGAATCGAGCGCCGAGGTGGCCTCGTCGAACACCAGGATCGGCGGGTTTTTCAGCAGCGTGCGCGCGATGGCGACACGCTGCTTTTCGCCGCCGGAGAGTTTCAGGCCGCGCTCGCCCACGAGGGTGTCGTATTTGTCCGGCAGCGTTTCCACGAATTCATGGATGTGCGCCGAGCGCGCCGCCTCGATGATTTCCTCGCGCGTGGCGTCGGGCTGGCCGTAGGCGATGTTGTAATAGATGGTGTCGTTGAACAGCACCGTGTCCTGCGGCACGATGCCGATGGCCCGGCGCAGGCTTTTCTGGGTCACGTCGCGGATGTCCTGGCCGTCGATCAGGATGCGACCCGTGGTGGCGTCGTAGAACCGGAAAATCAGGCGTGAAAGAGTCGATTTGCCCGCGCCGCTCGCGCCCACCACCGCCACCTTGTGTCCGGAAGGAACGTCGAAGCTCACGTCCTGCAATACCATGCGCCGGTCGTCGTAGCCGAAGCCGACATGCTCGAAGCGGATTTCACCGCCACGGATATGCAGATCCCGGGCATCCGGACGGTCGCTGACCTCGGTATTCTGCGCCAGCAGCCCGAACATGCGCTCCATGTCGGCCAGTGAGTGACGGATCTCGCGGTACACGAAACCGAGGAAATGCAGCGGCATGTACAGCTGGATCAGGAAGGCGTTGACCAGCACCAGGTCGCCGATGGTCATGGTCCCGCGCACCACGCCCTGGCCGGCCATGAGCATGAGGATGGTGACGCCCACGGCAATGACCGCGCCCTGGCCGATGTTCAGAAACGACAGCGAGGTCTGGTTGCGGACCGCCGCCTTTTCCCAGGACTGCAAAGTCTCGTCGTAACGGCGCGCCTCGAAGCCCTCGTTGTTGAAATATTTCACGGTCTCGTAATTGAGCAGGCTGTCGATGGCGCGCGTGTTGGCCTTGGAGTCCATCTCGTTCATGTTGCGCCGGAAGATCATGCGCCACTCGGTGACCCAGAGCGTGAAAGCGATGTACACCACCAGCGTGACCAGCGTCACGATGCAGAACCACGGGTCGTACTTGACCAGCAGGATCGCCGCCACGAAACCGATTTCGAGGATGGTGGGCAGGATGTTGAACAGCATGAAGTTGAGCAGGAAGCGGATGCCCGCGGTGCCGCGCTCGATGTCGCGCGACATGCCGCCGGTCTGGCGCTCGAGATGGAAGCGCAGGGCCAGGTTGTGCAGGTGTTCGAAGACCTTGAGCGCCACGCGCCGGATCGAGCGTTGCGTGACCTTGGCGAACACGGCGTCGCGCAATTCGCCGAAGGTCGAGTTGGCCAGCCGCAGCGCGCCGTAGGCGACGAGCAGGAAAACCGGCAGGGCCAGCGGGGCGGTGCCCGGGCTGAGCGCGTCGACGATGTCCTTCAGCACCAGCGGGACGGCGACGGTGGCCACCTTGGCGAGCGCCAGGAAGGCGAGCGCCAGCACCACCCGGCCGCGGAATTCCCACAAATAGGGCAAGAGCGATTTGATCGCGTTCCAGTCGCTCTGGCGCGCGGGGGGTTTTCCGTAGTGTCGAGTTCGCATAGGGATGGGGATCAATCAGGAACGAAATGAATTCTACCCGATCTGCGTCATATACTTGTAACGTTTGTCCGACAAACCGCAGCCGATTCGCGGCCGGCGGCGGTTCCGAACACGGAGGTGATGGTGATGAGTCACGGTTTCAGGTCATTGGCACTGCTGGGCGCAGGGATACTGCTGGGGCTGGTGCCGGTATTGCTGCCGGCGGCGGAGAAGGCCGAGCTGCGCGGTGTCGGCCAGTTCGAGATCCCCGTCTGGTTCAAGAAATCCTTCCTCGATCTGCCGCACGATGTCGCCGAGGCGACGCGAAACGGCAAGCGTCTGATGCTCTATTTTGGGCAGGACGGCTGCCCGTATTGCGCCGAGCTGTTCAACAAGAACTTCAGCCAGGCGCATATCGTGGAATACACCCGCCGGCATTTCGACGCCATCGATCTGAACCTGTGGGGCGACCGCGCGGTGACCGATTTTTCCGGCAATGTCATGCCGGAGAAGGAATTCGCCGCGAAACTCAAGGTCTGGTTCACGCCGACGCTGCTGTTCTTCAACGAAAAGGGCGAGCAGGTGCTGCGCATCAACGGTTACTATCCGCCGCACCAGTTCCTGGCGGCGTTGCGATACGTCGCGGAAAAGCAGGAAGGCCGCCTGAGCTTCCGCGAATATCTGGCGCAACAGGCGCCAGCGCCGGCCAAAGGCTCGCTGCAGCCGCAGCCGTTTTTCGCCAAACCTCCGCATGATCTGGGCAAGATTCCGGCGGGGAAACCGGTCGCCGTGTTCTTCGAGCAAAAGGACTGCGCCGGCTGCGATCGCATGCACGCCGAGATGGCGGGCAATGCCGCCACGCTGGAGCTGCTCAAGCGCTTCCATGTGATTCAACTGGATCGTTGGGGCACCACGCCGCTCGTGACTCCCGCCGGCAAAAAAATCAGTGCGCGCCTGTGGGCCGACGAGTTGGGGATCGCCTATGTGCCCACGGCGGTGTTGTACGACGCCGGCAGGGAAGTGATACGCATCGAGGCCTTCATGAAGGGGTTTCACGTCCAGTCGGTGCTGGATTACGTTGCCTCCGGTGCGTATAAAAAGCAGCCCGAGTTGCAGCGTTTCATCCGCGAGCGTGCCGATCACCTGCGCGAGCAGGGCGTGGTGGTGGACATCTGGGAATGATTTAAAACGGTTTCAGCGCTTGCCGAGAACGGTAAAGACCAGCATCAGTCCCAGCAGGATAAAACCGATGAAGAAAATCAGCGTCCAGGATGGCATGCTGAGTCCCAGAAAAGACCAGGTAATCTTGCCGCAACCGCCGCTGCCTTCCAGTACCAGCTTGAGGGTTTTCAGCAGCGGGAAGGTTTCCAGCATGTCGTTGAGGCTGTAGCCGCAGCCGGGTTGCAGATCGGGCGGAAGATTTTCGATCCATACATGCCGGCCGGCGAATCCGGCGCCCAGCGCGGCTGCCAGCGCCACGAGCCCGCCATAGATGCGTCGCCCGACCTTGCCCGGGTTGTGCAAGGCGCCGGCCAGCAGGATCAGGCCGGTGACGATCACGAACACCCGTTGGAAGATGCAGAGCGGGCACGGTTCGAGTTTCATGCCGTACTGGAAGTACAGCGCCGCGGCCATCAGGCCGGCACAGACCAGGAAACCCCCGAAGAAAATCATCCGCTGTGACATGTTCTTAATTATTATCGCCGTCTGTTGTTCAATGGCAGGTATTCTATTGTTTCCTGAAATCAATATCACTGACGATGCCGTCGGTGATCCATTGTTTCATCAGCCCGGCGGCGTGCAGCGCCACGTTTTGTGCATCGATCCATTCGCACAGGCCTTCGCAGATCGCGGCAAAATTCTCGCCGGTCATCGCGGCATCGAGCGCCCAGGCCTCGTCCACGGACAGGGAGCGGAACCAGGTTTTCAGGTCCTGGCGCCAGACGAGCCAGGCCTGCGGATGTTCATGTTCCATCAGGGCGGGCACCTCGGCGACCGCGGGTGTGTCCCCATGCTGTTTCTTTCCCGCTGATGGCGTGGCGCTGGTTTCGCCCCGGCAGGAAGCGGCGGTTTTTCCGGCATCCAGATTCTGGTTGATGGCCTTCCAGAGAATGGGCACGTTCCAGCGCAGGTCCAGACGCTGCGCGGAAGGATGAAATTGCAGGCGCATGTCCGGCCAGGCCGAAGCCGGAATCGCCGCCATGTCCTCGATGCCGATGACCGTGCCGTCCTCCGCGTCAAATGCCTCGGACAGCGCCCACTCCAGCGCCGCCATTTCGGCGAGACTGGATTTTTCGCACCAGGGCTGGGCGGTGGCGAGAAATTCCGGCAGAAGATGCCCGAACCAGCGGATGGAAAAATGCCGCGAGGGATGGGCAGAGACGTAGGCAATCCCGATGTTTTCGAATTCGTCTTCGCCAAGCCAGGCGCGCAATACGGGATAGTTCGACGCCAGGGCCTCCAGCAGCCGCAGCCGGTAGGCGTCGTAATAAATGGCGAGGCGCTGTTCGGCGCTGATTTTGGCGGTGCCGGTGACGCGGCCCAGCATGCGCGCATTACCGTCAAGCAGGAAGGTCTGGAAATCGGCTTGCAGGTCGGCCAGCGCGTTCATGTTCAGGCCGCCGTTACCGCCGTCTGGCGCTGCGAAGTGGCGGCGATCCGTCGGGCGCGGTCCAGCTCGGCCAGCAGTTCCGCCAGCGGCGGAATGTTGTCGTCGCGTTCGATCATGGTCGAGACGCGCCCGAAACGCCGGACGGCGACCTCGTACAATTCCCACACGGGATCGATCACCGGCTCGTCGTGGGTGTCGATGATGTAATCACCGTGGTTGCGGTGCCCGGCGAGATGGAACTGCCAGACCCGATCCGGTGGAATGGCGTTGAGATAGGCATGCGGGTTGAATTCATGGTTGACGCTGCTGACGTAGATGTTGTTGATGTCGAGCAGGATCAGGCAATCAGCACGCGCGGTGATTTCGCGCAGGAATTCCCATTCGCTCATTTCCGATTCGGGATAGCTGACGTAACTGGAAACGTTCTCCAGCAATATCCGGCGACCGAGAAAATCCTGCACCTCGACGACACGCGCTGCCACGTGTTTCAAGGCTTCCTCGGTGTAAGGCAGAGGCAGCAGGTCGTGGGCATTCAGGCCGTGCGCGCCGGTCCAGCACAGGTGATCGGAGATCCAGGCTGGTTCGACACGGTCGGCAAGCGTCCTCAACTGCTTGAGGTATTCGCGGTCCAGCGGGTCCTGCGTCCCGATCGAAAGCGATACCCCATGCATGACCATGGGGTATCGCTCGCGGATGCGGTCGAGATAATGCAGTGGTCTTCCGCCCGGGATGAGGTAGTTTTCGGAAATGATCTCGAACCAGTCGACTGCCGGCGCTTCGGTCAGGATGGTTTCGTAATGCGTCGGGCGCAGGCCCAGTCCAAAGCCGAGATAAGGGCGTTCAGGAAGATGAGGGCTGCTTGTCATCGGCGGAAAAAACACCGGGCGCCGCGAGGCACCCGGTTTTATCTGCGTCAGGATTTCGGCTTACTTTTTATGCATCTCGCCCTTCATCTTGGCTTGGGCCGCGTCACACTCCGCCTTGCTCATGTACTGCCAGCCCTTGCCCTTGCAGCTGTTCTGGCCCTTGCAGGCACTGGAAGCAGTCTGGCAGGCTGACGTGCCCTTGCAGGAATTCACGCCGTTGCAGTGGACCTTGGCTTCGCCTTCATGCTTGGCAGCGTTGGCGGCAGTGATACCGACGGTGGCGAACAGGCCGGCGGCGGCCGTGGCCAGGGCCAGGCCGGTGAGTTTCTTGGCATTCATCATAAATAATCGTCTCCGTTGTTTAGGGTTTGTTGCGTTCAGTTGATCTCGTTGGGAAGAGGCCTCAGTAGGGCAATGCAGATCAGTGCCTCGACCGGGAATCAACCGCACGGTTATGACACAGCTTCCCTGTGCAAGTTCCTGATGCCTTCAGGGCGGGAACAATCTAACAGATGCCGGGGGCAGCCGCCCAGCCGCCCAGCCGCCGGTCCGGCCAATCGGCCCATACGGGCCTTGATCCACTGCCGGAACCGCGGGGAAGTCGCGGAAATCGGCAGCTGCCGGCATCCCCGGGCGGAGGTCAGTGGACGAGTTTCTTGTACTTGATGCGGTGCGGTTGCACCGCCTCCGCGCCCAGCCGGCGCTCCTTGTCCGCCATGTAATCGGCGTAGTTGCCCTCGAACCATACGGCGTGGCTGTCACCTTCGAACGCGAGAATGTGGGTGGCGATGCGGTCGAGGAACCAGCGATCGTGCGAGATGATCACGGCGCAACCGGCGAAGTCGAGCAGCGCCTCTTCGAGCGCGCGCAGCGTGTCCACGTCCAGATCGTTGGTCGGTTCGTCCAGCAGCAGCAGGTTGCCGCCGCTCTTCAACAGTTTCGCCAAGTGCACACGATTGCGCTCGCCGCCGGAAAGGTCCTTCACCAGTTTCTGCTGGTCGGCGCCGCGGAAATTGAAGCGGCCGCAATAGGCGCGTGATTGCACCTCGGTCTTGCCGACCAGCATGATATCGTGACCGCCGGAGATTTCCTCCCACACGGTTTTTTTGCCGTCGAGCGTGTCGCGGCTCTGATCCACGTAAGCGAGCTGCACGGTCTCTCCGACGCGCAGCTTGCCGCCGTCGGGTTTCTCCTGGCCGGTGATCATGCGGAACAGCGTGGTCTTGCCGGCGCCGTTCGGGCCGATGACGCCGACGATGCCGCCGCGCGGCAGATTGAAGCTCAGACTGTCGATCAGCAGCCGGTCGCCGAAGCCCTTGTTCAGATTTTCCGCCTGCACCACGACGTCGCCGAGGCGCGGGCCGGGCGGGATGAAAATTTCCTTGGTTTCGTTGCGCTTCTGGAATTCCTGTGACGCCATCTCTTCATAAGCGGCCAGCCGCGCCTTGCTCTTGGCGTGACGGCCCTTGGGATTGGTGCGCACCCATTCGAGTTCCTGCTTCAGGGCACGCTGGCGCGCCGATTCCTGCTTCTCCTCGGTCTCGAGACGCTTTTCCTTCTGTTCCAGCCACGACGAGTAATTGCCCTTCCAGGGAATGCCTTCGCCGCGGTCGAGCTCGAGAATCCAGCCGGCGACGTTGTCGAGAAAATAGCGGTCGTGGGTCACGGCCACCACGGTGCCGGGGTAATCGTGCAGGAAACGCTCGAGCCAGGCGACCGATTCGGCGTCGAGATGGTTGGTGGGCTCGTCGAGCAGCAGCATGTCGGGTTGCGACAGCAGCAGGCGGCACAGCGCCACGCGCCGACGTTCGCCGCCGGAAAGCTTGGTCACGTCCGCGTCCCAGGGCGGCAGGCGCAGGGCATCGGCCGCGATTTCGAGCTTGCGGTCCAGATCCCAGGCGCCGGCGGCATCGATTTTTTCCTGGAGCTTGGCCTGTTTTTCCATGAGCTTGTTCATCTCGTCGTCGCTCATGGGCTCGGCGAATTTCATGGAGATTTCGTTGAAATCGTCGAGCAGCTTCTTGGTTTCGGCCACCGCCTCCTCGACATTGCCGCGCACGTCCTTCGTGGAATCGAGCCGCGGTTCCTGCGGCAGAAAGCCGACATGGATGCCCGGTTGCGGGCGCGCCTCGCCGTCGTATTCCTGGAGCTCGCCGGCCATGATGCGCAGCAGCGTGGATTTGCCCGAGCCGTTCAGGCCGAGCACCCCGATCTTGGCGCCGGGAAAGAAAGACAGGGAAATATCCTTCAGGATCGCGCGATTCGGCGGCACGATCTTGCTGACGCGGTGCATCGTATAAATGAACTGGCCGGACATGGAGCTACCTGATGTGGGTCAAAGGCTGCTTATTATAGGGGTGGCGCAAAAGGAGGCAACGGTGCGGCGCGCCCGGATACCGGGCGCGCTGATGATAAAACGCGGAATTCAGCGGCGGGAATTCGCCCAGTTGGGCGTGCCGGTGTCGGAGGCGAGCGTGGCTTCGTCGGCGAAGGTGTAATCGGTGTGGGCGTCCGCCTGCTGGAAGTAGTTGCCCTGCACGTAATCGAAGCCGAGGTTCCACAACACCCCGAGATCATCGGCTTTCTCGACGAACTTGGCGATGGTCTGCTTGTTCATGGACTTGGCCAGATCGATGATGGCCTTGAGCGAGGTGCGGGTCAGCACATCGGTCGACAGGTTGCGGATCAGCGACCCCGATATCTTGAGAAAATCCACCGGCATTTCGCGCAGGCGATTGAGCGTGCTCAGGTTGTTGCCGAAATTGTCGACCGCGAAGCGGCAGCCGATCCGCTTGACGGCCTGCATGAACATGGCCGCGTCCGACGGGTTCTCCATGACCGCCGATTCGTCGGCCTCGAGCACCAGATATTTCGGTTTGAGGCGCGCGGCGGTGATCTCCTTCTGGAGCATGGTGAGCAATTCGGGATCGCCCAGTGATACCGGGCTCAGATTCACGAAGAAGCTGGCCTTGCGGCCGTCACGATGCAGCGCGGCGAGCGATTGCACTGACTGGCGGATGACCCAGTGATCGATAGTCGTCAGCAATCCCAGTTGTTCCGCGGCGGGCATGAATTCGCCGGCATGGATCAGTTCGCCATTGCGCCCCGCGAGTCGCAACAGCACTTCGAAATACTCCGCCGGGTCGCCGTGGAGATTGACGGTGGGCTGATAGGCGAGCTGGAAGCCGTCTTTCTCCAGCGCGGTTTTGAGTCGTCCCTCCCAGTCCTGTTCGGCGTTCATGGACACGGACGGCGCCGGCCGGCGAATTTCGGTCAGGGTGGGAATCGGCGCCAGCGCCGGTACCTCCGCCGCGGCGGGCGCCTCGGTCACTGGCACCGGTCTGGAAGCCGGGGCTGGTATCGGTACCGGCTCCGGGGCAGGCGCGACCACCACAGGCGCCGGTCGGGACGGCCGGCTGCCCTGGCAGGTCTGATACGCCTTGTTCAGCACCGCCTGCGCGCTTTCACAGTGTTTGTCGATCACCACCACGCCGATGGTGCCGTCGCAGCGGAAGGTTTTGCCACCCTCGCTGAAGGTGGTGTCCTTGAGCGAGGCGAGCAGCGCGGCCACGGATTCCTTGATCTGGCTCTCGCTCATATCGTGCAGCAGCGCGGTGAACTCGTCGCCGCTGAAGCGCGCCAGAATCGTCGAATCACCGAGCTTGTCCCGGAACAGGCGCGCGATCTTGAGCAGCAGGCGGTCGCCGGCGGCGTGGCCGAGGCTGTCGTTGATTTCCTTGAGCTCGTTGAGATCGAGATAGAGCAGGGCGCTCTGGCTGCCGTCCTGTTTCGCCTTCTCCAGCGTCCGGGTCAGCTCCTGGGTGAAGTGATGGCGGTTGAAAAGCCCGGTGAGCGGATCATGCTGGTTCAGGTATTGCAGGCGGTTCTCGACGGCCTTGCGCTTGGACACGTCGATGACGACGCACTGTGTGCAGTTTTCGCCGTTGAGCACGATCGGCGAAATCGCCAGCTCCGCGTGAAAATGCTGCCCATCCTTTTTTGCCGCCAGGAATTCCTGCGGCTCGGGTGGATTCGGCGAGTTGATCTTGCGCAGAAAATCCTTGAAACGCACGTGATCGGATTTGGCGACCAGGTTCATCAGGGGGACGCCTTCGAGTTCGGTCAAATCCTCGTAGCCGAACATATCGAGGTAGGTCTTGTTGGCGTCGATGTGCATGCCATCCTGGCAGTAACAGATGGCCTCGCGCGAGCCTTCGATGATGGCGCGGTTTTTGTTCTCCACCTCGTTCAGTGTCAGCGACATCTTCTGGTATTTCCGGCGTTCCTCGGCCACGTGCAGCTCGCGCTCGACGGCGGGCGCGAGACGCGCCGACTGGCTTTTCAGCACCACGTCGTGCGCGCCGTTGCGCATGATCTTGACCAGGTCCGGATCGCGGATGTTGCGGGTGACCACGAGGAAGGGTATGTCGAGATGCGCGCGCTTCACCAGATCAAGCGCCAGTTGCGCGCCGAAATGCGGGAGCGTGTATTCCGACAGCACCACGTCCCAGGTTCCCTTGTCGAGCGCCGTCTGCATGGAGGCGAGGTCCTGAACGCGCTGATTCTTGAGCATGAAACCGGCCTTGCGCAGCGAGGCTACGGCCAGCTCGGCGTCATCCGGTGAGTCGTCAACGATCAGCAGGCGTAATATCTTTTTTTCCACAAATCCCTCTATCTCAAGACTATTTTAGCAAAAACGCCCTGTAAACCCGTTTTCAGGCGGTAAACCACGGGAAGTGCGGACAGACCGGAATTCAAGTATGGCAGCAAAAATCGTTCCAGAGGGCATTTTCTTGCCTTTGGGTCTGGATGTCCCTCGATCCAGCAGAATATGCCATTTATCGAACACGTCACGCTGTCGGATTGTGATCCGGCAAACCCTGTATAGGCTTGCCCTGCGGTGGGGTTGCGCAAGCAATCGCCCTGAAACAGCGGGTTTTGCCCAGGGACGGGTAAACCACCCGGGGAATGCCGCATGAATGCCGCAATCGCCCTGCAATAGGAAGGCGCGCCCGTGTACCGGCACGCCAATCACGTGGAAAGGCGGGAAGCGACAAGGGGCATACCATGAGCGGCGCACATCGTTTGGGAGCAGCCAGGGAACTGAATCAACCTTACGGCGGGACACTGGTCAATCTGCTGGTTGATCCTGGCCGTGCCGCCGAGCTCAAGGCGGCTTCGCGCGATCTGGCCTCGCTCGATCTTTCTCCACGGCAACTCGCCGACCTGGAAATGCTGGCGACGGGGGTATTATCGCCGCTGACGTCCTTCATGGGCCAAGCCGATTACGAGGCCGTATGCGCGGGTATGCGCCTCGCCGACGGCCGGCTCTGGCCGGTGCCGGTGACGCTGGACGTGTCGCTGAAATTCGCCGAAAGCATTGCGCCGGGGCGGCCGATCGCCCTGCGCGACGCCGAGGGCACGCTCATGGCGGTGCTCACGGTGGCGGAAATCTGGCAACCGGACCGGGGCGCGGAAGCGCAGTGTCTCTATGGCACGCGTTCCTTCACGCACGCGGCGGCTAATCAGCTGCTCAATGCGGGCGGCGAGGCCTGTGTCACCGGCAAGCTCGAGGTCGTGGAACTGCCGCTGCATCATGACTTCGGTCCGCTGCGCCGGACCCCGGCGGAGGTGCGCGCGCAACTGGCGCGACGCGGCGCCACGCGCGTGGTCGGCTATCACCCGCGTCATCTCATGCATCGTGCGCACGTGGAATTCACCAAGCGCACCGCCTACCTGCATGACGCCGTGTTGCTGATCCAGGCAGCCATCGGCCGCCGGGGGCTGAACGACGCCGATCATTTCTCGCGCGTGCGCGCCCTGCGCGCGGCGCTCGATCATTACTCCGCTCAGGTCGCGCAACTGAATCTGCTGGAGCTGTCACCGCGCCATAGCGGCGCGCGCTCCGCCTTGTGGCATGCGATTCTGCACAAGAATTTCGGCTGCTCGCATTTCATCGTGGAGCACGATTACGACGACCAGGGTGAGGGCGCCACCGGCGATCCGCTGTATGGGCGGTACCACGCTCTGGACTCCGTGACCTGGCATGCGCAGGAGATCGGCATCGAGGTGGTGCCGTTCCGCAATCTGGTGCTGGAAGAAGACCAGCCGGAAAAACTGCTGTCACCGCGCGGCGCGAGCCGGCGCATGAAAGGCCGGATCCGTGAAACGTCGCATGAACAGCATGCCGAGGTCGCGCACTGGTTTTCCTACCCGACGGTGCTGGAGGAATGGCGCAAGACGCTGCGCCATGGTTTCACGCTGTTTTTCACCGGCCTGTCGGGCGCGGGCAAATCCACGCTGGCGCAGGTGCTGTATGCGCGGCTCAAGGAGCAGGAGGCGCGTCCGGTCACGCTGCTCGACGGCGACATTGTGCGCAAGAATATTTCCTCCGAGCTTGGCTTCTCGCGCGAACACCGCGACATGAACGTGCTGCGCCAGGGCTACATGGCGAGCCTGATCACGCGTCATGGCGGCATCGCCATCTGCGCGCCCATCGCGCCCTATGCCAACACGCGTGCCCAGGTGCGCGCCATGGTCGAGGAGGACGGTGATTTCATCGAGATTTACGTGGCCACGCCGCTGACCACCTGCGAGACACGCGACCGCAAGGGTCTGTACGCGCGGGCGCGCGCCGGCCTGATCAAGCAATTCACCGGCGTGTCCGATCCCTACGAGACGCCGGTCAACCCCGAGATCGTGGTGGATACTTCGCTGCAATCGGCCGGCGAAGCGGCGGACAAGATCCTGGCGTATCTCACGGCGCAGGGGTATCTGGGCCGCGGGAGCACGATGGAGGCGGAGACGCACAAGATCAAACACGAACCGATCACGCTCTGGACGTCGGACGCCGGCAGCTTGCCGCAGACTTTGTCCTCCGGCGACGGCGCGTCGTCTCCCGGTGCCGGGAAGCGGCTCTATAAGTAATTAACGCCCGCCGTGCGGGTTGAGCGCGGCTAGTTCGCGACGCGAGCCGCGCCGGCTGAATGGCCCGCGGCGAGCGGGAAGGCCACGAGATGATCGGCCTGCACGCGGATGCCGACGAGCTCGCCGATCGCGTGATCGGCGTGACTCGGAAACAACGCCAGCAGCCGGCCGCCGCTGGGCAGGCGCAAGGTATAAAGGATCTCCGCACCGCGAAAGGCCTTCTGCGCCACCTTGGCCCGGAGCGTACTCTCCGGGTCCGGCACGATGTCATCCGGCCGCAACAGCAGCTCGAGCGGCGCTCCCCGTCCCCAGTCGTAGGCGCGATCGCCCCTGTGCACGCCGATCTCGGTTTCGATCGTCTCGGGCGTGAGCAGGGTACCGCGCAGGAACACGCCCTGCCCGATGAAATCGGCGACAAAGCGGTCAGCCGGCTCGTGATACAGGTTGTAGGGCGTGTCCCACTGCAACAGCTTGCCCTCGCGCATAACGCCGACGACATCGCCGAGCGCGAAGGCTTCGTGCTGGTCATGCGTCACCAGCACGCCGGTGGCGCCGCGCTGCCTGAGAATCTCGCGCACCTCGCCCGAAAGGCGTTCGCGCAGCTCGACGTCGAGGTTGGAAAACGGCTCGTCGAGCAGGATGAGATCGGGCTGCGGCGCCAGCGCCCGCGCCAGCGCCACGCGCTGCTGCTGTCCGCCGGAGAGCTCGTGCGGGTAGCGCCCGCCCATGCCGCCGAGACCCACGACCTCGAGCATTTCATCGACGAGTTTTTGCCTGCGGGCGCCGGTGATTCCGCGCAGGCCGAAGCCGACATTGCCGGCGACGTCGAGGTGCGGAAACAGGGCGTGATCCTGGAACACCATGCCGAGGCGGCGTTTCTCCGGCGGCAGGGTGAAGCCCGGTTGGGACACGGCGCTGCCATTGATCCAGATGTTGCCCGCGCTCAGGGGGTGAAAACCGGCGATGGCGCGCAACACGGTGGTCTTGCCGCAGCCGCTCGGTCCCAGCAGGCAGGCGATGCTGCCGGCGGTGACATGCAGCGACAGTCCGTCCACCGCGAGACGGCCGTCGTAGCGGCATACGATGTCATTGAGCGCGAGTATTTCGTTCACGGAAAGATTTAATGGACAGGATTAACAGGATTTACAGGATTAAAAATAAGACAGTTTTTATGTTTTGTATATCAATAATCCTGTTAATCCTGTGAATCCTGTCTATTTTCGTTCTTTTCCCGCCAGCAGGAATTCGAGCAGGGCCTTCTGGGCATGCAGGCGGTTTTCGGCCTCGTCCCAGACAACGCTTTGCGGTCCGTCGATGACCTCGGCCGCCACCTCCATGCCGCGGTAGGCCGGCAGGCAGTGCATGAAGACGGCATCCCGGTTTGCCAGTTTCATGAGCGCGCCGTCCACCATGAAGCCGGCGAAGGCCTTGATGCGCTCCGCCTTTTCGTGCTCCTGTCCCATGCTGGCCCAGGTGTCGGTGACGACGATGTCCGCGCCGCGCGCGGCCTGTTTCGGGTCGTGGTGCAACGTGACGCAATCGCCGCTGGCTGCGACGATCTCGGCCTTCGGTTCGTAGCCTTTGGGCGTGGCGATATCGAGCTTGAACCCCAGCATGCGTGCAGCGCTGATCCAGGAATGACAGACATTGTTGCCGTCGCCGATCCAGGCGACCTTCCTGTCGGCGATGTCGCCGCGCTTTTCAATCCAGGTCTGGATATCGGCGAGCAACTGACAAGGGTGATCGAGATCGGTCAATGCATTAATGACGGGCACCTGCGAGTGTGTTGCGAAGCGTTCGACCATAGCGTGCGAATTGGCGCGAATCACGATGATGTCCACCATGCGTGACAGCACGCGCGCGGTGTCTTCCGCCGGCTCGCCGCGGTCGAGATGGGTGTCACGTGGCGAGAGAAACAGGCTCGTGCCGCCCAGTTGCGCCATGCCGACCTGGAACGACACGCGCGTGCGTGTGGAGGATTTCTCGAAGATCATCGCCATGGTCCTGCCGGTCAGCGGCGTGTGCCGTTCGCCGCGCTTGAGCATGGATTTCATTTCCACGGCGCGCGCCAGCACCCGCTTGAGTTCCGCGGGTGTCAGGTCCGGCAATGTGAGGAAATGACGCGATTTCATGTTCCGCTTAAAAAAGCGCGTACTACCTCGTCGAGTTTATCGACCAGCATATCGGCTTCGTTGTCGGTGAAGATGAGCGGCGGCAGCAGGCGTATGACGTTTTCCGCCGTAACGTTGATCAGAATCCCGCTTTCCAGCGCGCGTTGCAAGAGTTCCTTGCACGGCCGGTCGAGTTCGACGGCGAGCATGAGCCCGCGTCCGCGTATTTCCTTGACGCCGGAGACCTTGCCGAGTTTTTCCCTGAGTTTGGCAAGCAGCCGTTCACCAAGTTTGGCGGAGCGATCGGCGAACTTGCCTTTCTCCAGCTCATCGATGACGGTGAGCGCCACGCGGCAGACCAGCGGGTTGCCGCTGAAGGTCGAACCGTGGCTGCCAGGCTTGAACACCTGGGCTGCCTTGCCGTGCGCGAGACAGGCGCCGATCGGCACGCCGTTGCCAAGCCCCTTGGCCAGGGTCATGACATCCGGCACCACGCCTTCGTGCTGGCAGGCGAACCATTTGCCGGTGCGGCACATGCCGGTCTGGATTTCATCGAGCATCAGCAGCCAGCCGCGCTCGTCGCAGATTTTACGCAGGCCTTTCAGATAGCCCGCGTCGGGGACGGATATACCGCCTTCGCCAGTGATGGGTTCGACCAGCACCGCGACGATCTCCTTGCTGCGTTCACCGACTTGTCGGACAGCTTCGAGATCGTTATACGGTACGCGATAGAAGCCCTGTACCAGCGGCTCGAAGCCGGACTGAATTTTGCGATTGCCGGAGGCGGAGAGGGTGGCGAGCGTGCGGCCGTGAAAACTGCCCTCGGTGACGATGATGCCGGGTGTCAGGATGTCGCGCTGATGGCCGTAAAGCCGCGCCAGCTTGATCGCGGCTTCGTTGGCTTCCGCACCGGAATTGCAGAAGAAGGCATTGTCCATGCCTGCCAGTTTGCACAGACGCTCGGCCAGTTTTTCCTGCAACGGGATTTGATACCAGTTCGAGGTGTGCAGCAGCTTGCCTGCCTGGTCGCACAGCGCCGCGGTCACGGCCGGGTGCGCGTGCCCGAGGCCGCACACGGCGATGCCTGCCAGCGCATCGAGGTATTTCCTGCCTTGTGTATCCCACAGCCATGCGCCCTCACCATGTGTGAAGGCCACGGGCAGGCTGGCAAAAAGAGGCATCTGGTGCGAAGACATGTTTTTTTGGTGCCCTAAAAAGACAAAGGCGCCTTGCGGGCGCCACTTAAAGCAAAAATTCTACCCCCTGCGGGCAAGAACGCAAGGGCCAAAAGCACGAGGCCCGGGCAATGCCGGGCCTCGGTCAGCAATTACGCCTGATTTGTTACATATGCGGCAGGCCGTGGCCCACGCTGCCCGCGACCATGAAGAACAGCATGGGGAGGGACAGCATGGTGTTGGTGCGCGAGGCCAGGAAGGCGACGCGCGCGGCCTTGGCCTTGGTAGCGTCATCGGCCTGGACCAGGCCCAGCACCTTTTTCTGATTGGGCCAGATCAGCACCCAGACGTTGAAGAGCATGATGGTGCCGAGCCAGGCGCCGACGCCGATGGAGGCGGCCGCGCCCTTCAGCATGAAGGCGTTGCCGAGGCCGACGCCGGAGCGTTCGAGGTAATAGGCGCCGAGGAGCCAGGTCGTGAGCGCGGCCCAGCGGAACCACAGCAGCGCCTGCGGGGCGACGTGCTTGGTGATGCCGGCGGCGGTGTTATCGGCCTTGGCCTTGGGCAGGGCCACGGCCTGGACGAAATTGAAGTAATAAAGAAGGCCGATCCAGATAATGCCGGCGAAGATGTGCAACCAGCGGACGATAGTCAGTTCCATTTTTTTCTCCCGTAAATTGTTGAATGACGATGAATGTTCAGACCGCGGTCTTGACCAGGAAATTGACGACGAAGAAATACAGGATTACGGTCAGGATCAGACCGCTGATGAGCGTGCCGACAATGGAATCCAGCGGAGTTTTCATGGGTTCTTCCTCTCTTTCGGAATGGGCTTGGAATTGTTGACTGCTTTCGTGGGGCGCT
This sequence comes from Sulfuricaulis limicola, assembly GCF_002355735.1. Taxonomy (GTDB): domain Bacteria; phylum Pseudomonadota; class Gammaproteobacteria; order Acidiferrobacterales; family Sulfurifustaceae; genus Sulfuricaulis; species Sulfuricaulis limicola. The sequence continues at coordinate 791,646 of NZ_AP014879.1, forward strand.
AGGGTAAAGCAGCTACCGGACTAATTCAAGCGTCCTGATTTGGCGTGATTCAGTATGATAAGGCCGTTCTGACAGGGACGTTTTACGCATGCCAGCCAAAAATCCGCTTCAGCGTATCGCGCGTCTGTTTCTGCGCCCGCTGTCATCGCTTTCGATCCACCTCGGCAACCGGTTCTACATCGGCCTCGCGGTCGTGGTCGCGGCCGCGGCCATTTTCGCCATCGCCAGCGGTTCGACGGCCGGGATGAAGAACAAGGCCTACGACCTGATCATGAAAACGCGCTTCCAGCATCCCGCGGCCGACCCGGATATCGTCATCGTGGACATCGACGAGTCCGCGCTGGCGGCGATGGCGCCGGAATACGGCCGCTGGCCGTGGCCGCGCAACATCATGGGCGAGCTGGTGGAGGGCATCGCGCCGCAGCAACCGAAAGCGGTCGTGTTCGACATCACCTTCAGCGACCCGGACGTGTTCAACGTGGCCGGCGACAAATATTTCCGCGACGTGATCGCTGCCACGCCCAACACGTTTTTCCCGATGATCCGCCTGACCGAGGAAAATGATTCGCGCAGCCAATTGCGCGTCATGCAGTTGCCCGGCGTGTCGAAACTCGATCCGGCAGCATCCGAGACCGCCACCCTTGCGGTGATTCTGCCGTTCTTCTTCGATGTGCTGACGGATCATCGTCTCGGCACCAACAACATCTACACCGATGAAGACGGCATGGCCCGGACTTATGATGTTTATGCCGACGAGTACGGCTGGCGCGTCGGCTCGCTGCCGGCCAGCGTGGCGGCGGCCGTGGGCGCGACGCTGCCGGACCAGGACGAGATCCTGCTCAACTGGCGCGGCAAGCCGCCGTCCTACCGGCGTGTGTCGTTCCACGAGGTTTATCTCGATCTGCAAAAGAGCCAAAAGACCCGCCCGGCGGACGAGTTCGCCGGCAAGATCGTCATCATCGGCTCGACCGCGCCGTCGCTGTTCGACCTGAAGACGACGCCGGTGGCCAAGACACACCCGGGCGTGGAAATCCTGGCAACGGCGATCGACAATCTGAAAAATCGCGACTTCCTCACTGTGTTGCCGACGTGGGTCGATATTCTCGTCACGCTGGCGTCACTCGCGTTGCTAACCCTCGCGTTCGTGTACAACATCGACCAGCGCGTGGTGAACCTGGCTTTCACCGTCCTGCAATCCGGTTTTCTCGCGGTGTCGTATCTGACGCTCAATTTTTCCGCTATCTTCATCGACCTTACCGCGCCGTTCACATTCAGCCTGGCGTATTTCGCCGTGGCGCGCATCAACAGCATGTTTTCCGGTTTCCGCCGCAGCGGCCAGCCGTTTTTCTCCACGGCACTCGATGAAGGCAACGCCTGCCGCGTGATCCTGGTGCAGTGCCATATCCATCTCAGGAACCATCGCGCCCCTCTCGCGCTCGGCGCCTCGATCAAGAAACAGGTCGGCTTGTCGCGTTACGGCCTCGTCACCTCACCGTTCTTCAAGGATATGCCGCTGTTGCATGCCTTCTTCCGCGACACCGCCGTGTTCTGCTGGCTGGTACCCGAGGAAAAGTCCCAGGAGGCGCTGCAGGACGTGATCGCCGTGATGGAACGTTCCTTGCCGGCGATCAGAAAATCCGCGCGCCGCGCCTCGAAGGACGGACCCATCGCGACCTGGCAGGTGCACGGGTTTTCCTTCACCGTGGATGCGGAGGAAACCTGGCGCCTGAAAGGCGAGGAGGGTATGGCGAAATTGTTCGCGCTGGCGGTAAAAGTGGAGTCTGCCAGGAGCAGCGGTGTTGTCCGCGTCGTCACGACGAAGGAATTTATCGAATCCTGCCGGACAGCGGAGGGTTTGAAGGTTTCGGAGGAATTGGAGAAGGCGGGGTTGAAGTTTTAGTTTCTTCTTCGTTTTCGTCATTCCCGCGAAAGCGGGAATCCAGGCAGTAAATGGTTCGCGCGCATTGCGCGCGACTCAAAAACAATAATTGCGGTTCTCGCACCGCCGGCGAGGTACTTTTCTTTGCTCGCGCAAAGAAAAGTACCCAAAAGAAAGCGCGCCCGGATGGCGCGACTGCCCCCTGTGCTTCTCGCCCGAATCGGCACGCGCCTCAACTCGCCGGGCGCATACAACGCGCCCCGGGCTCGACCACGAGGCACGTGACTACCCCGATTCGGGCTGCGATGCTCGGGCGCGCCATACGGGGAGGTGAGCTACCCATCTCACCGGATTCTTGGGAGTTTCTACGAGTAGGTTTTTTAGGCCCCGTAGCGCGCGCCGAGTACCGCAGCCCCACCGGGAGTTTTTAAGCAAGCCCCTGTTTGAGTCGAGCCGCGTTGTTTGCGGCCGACGAGTTGGCGAGCGCCCGGTGGGGCGAGGAACGGAGGGAACCGGCGCAGCCGGCGTGCGCTCCGGGGCCACGTGTTTCTTTGGTGACTTTCTTTGCACGAGCAAAGAAAGTCACCCTGGGTCGGGGGCGGAGCATCCCAGATTCAAATAACGCGGGCGAAGCCCGCTCGAGTTTTACTATCTGGATTCCCGCTTCCGCGGGAATGACAACTGAGAGCTTCCGCGGGAATGACGAAAAAAATTAACTCAGGACCTTCTGATCCATCAATAAATTCAAGGTAAACCTCACCCCAAACCCCGTCGTATCTGTTGGGATATGCGCCAACCCGCCCTTGTGATTCCCCGCCGACAAATCCACGTGTACCCAGTCGGGATCATTCACTAAAAACTTTTTCAGGAACGTCGCGGCGAGGATATGGTCGGCGTCGTTGTCGAGCGTGCACTGCTTGATGTCGGCGATGTCGCTCTTGAGCGCGTCTTCGTAGTCCTTCGGCAGCGGGAACGGCCAGACGCGTTCGCCGGAGGCGGTGCCGGCTTCAATTAAAACCGGAACCAGTTTTTCGCGGTTGGTGAGCGTGCCGCTCATGCGCGTGCTGAGCGCGCCGACGCAGGCGCCGGTGAGCGTGGCGTAATCGACGATCAGTTTCGGTTTCTCGCGCGAGGCGAAATAAAGCGTGTCAGCCAGAACCATGCGGCCTTCGGCGTCGGTGTGGATAATTTCAATCGTCTTGCCATTGGCGGCCTTCACTACGTCATTCTGCTTGTAGGCCTTCGGCCCGATGTGGTTCTGTGCCAGCGCCAGCCAGCAGTCTATTGAAAAATCCGCTTTCAATTCGGTGAGCGCCAGCAGCGTGCCGAGCGCCACGGCGCTGCCCTCCATGTCTTCGTGCATGCCGTGCATGTACTTGGCCGGTTTCAGGTTGGTGCCGCCGGTGTCGAAGCAGATGCCCTTGCCGACCAGCGCGAGCGTGGCTTTGGATGATGGCTTTTTCGGCGTGTAGCGCAGATGCAGGATGCCGGCATCCGGTTCCGGGCTGCCCTGGGCCACGGCGAGGAAAGCGCCGGCGCCGCGCGCCTTGAGTTTTTTGATATCGAGAAATTCGGCTTTCCATCCTTGCTCGCGCGCGAGTTTCTCAATGCGCCGGCGATAATTTCCTGGCGTCAGTTCGTTCGGCGGCAAGGCGGTGAGCCAGCGCGCGAGGTTGTTGCCTCTGGCTTCCGCGATGGTGCGGGCATAACCGTCGACGGAGGCGTGACCATATATATGTATCTCGCTCAGCCGGGACGGCTTGTCCGGTTTGCTCTTGTAATCCGGCATCGGGAAATCGGCGGCGAGCAGGGCCGCCAGCACCGCCTCGCAGGCGCGCCCGGCTTCATTCGGCTTGAGCCCGAAGCAGGCGACCGCGATCTGTTGCGGTTTCTGGCCCTTGTGCGCGGCGACGAGCCGGCGCGCCAGCGTCAGCCGCTCGAAGGCGCTGGATGCCGGATCGATCCCGGCCAGAGCGATGCGGGTGGCGTTCGGATTGGGCAGATCGGTGACGAAAGGTTTGTCGCTGTCGAGCTTGTGTCCGGCGCGTTTGAGACGTTTGGCGATTTCCTTGCCGAATGGCAGCACGTTCGCATCGAAATCCTGCACCGGTACCAGAAAAATGGCATTTGCGTGGATATCGAGCGCTTTTTCCGTTAAACCACCGGCTTCTTGCTTGATCTTCGGAATTTCGAACTGCATCGGTGCCTCGCGCGAAAATTTTTGTCAAATCGGAATCGAAACTGGGCCTAAAACGCTGTTTGTCTTGACCTGTTTGACTAAAAAAACGATCATACCGCGCGCAAAAAGGAGATGATACGGTTGCGCCGGTGGAATTGGGACCGGCCGAAAACGTATGACGCATGGTAAGAACGGAAGCCCTGTTTTGCCCGCTGCCGCCACCCGGCCGTAAAACACGACCGGACACAGTCCCCGGCCCGAGTATGCCCGTCCGGATTATCCGCAGAAGGGAGAGTTAATTTGAGGAGTGCGAGACCATGGCCGCTGTGACCCCGATACCCCCGAAGACCGACGTCGACGCCCAGGAGACCCAGGAATGGCTCGATGCGCTGTCGGCCATCATCCAGCAGGAAGGCCCGGAGCGCGCGCATTACCTGATCGAGAAGCAGATCGAGCTCGCGCGCGCCGCGGGCATCAACGTGCCGTACGCGGCCAACACCGCCTACATCAACACGATTCCCCCCGACCAGGAAGTCCGTTCGCCCGGCGACCACGCGCTCGAGGACCGCATCCGCTCGTTCGTGCGCTGGAACGCCGTGGCGATGGTGCTCAAGGCCAACAAGGGCGATTCCAATCTCGGCGGGCATATCGCGAGCTACGCCTCGGCCGCGACGCTTTATGACGTCGGCTTCAATCACTTCTGGCGCGCCCCGTCCGAAAAGCACGGCGGCGACCTGATCTACATGCAGGGCCACTCAGCGCCGGGTTTCTACGGGCGTGCCTTCATGCTCGGGCAGCTGACCGCTGAACAGATGGACCATTTCCGCCGCGAGGTCGACGGCAAGGGCCTGTCCTCTTACCCGCATCCCTGGCTCATGCCCGATTTCTGGCAGTTCCCGACGGTGTCCATGGGCCTCGGCCCGATCCAGGCGATCTACCAGGCGCGCTTCATGAAATACCTGCACGCGCGCGGCATCGTCAACACCGAAGACCGCAAGGTCTGGTGCTTCCTCGGCGACGGCGAGATGGACGAACCCGAGTCGCTCGGTGCCATCGGCATGGCTGGGCGCGAGAACCTGGATAATCTTATTTTCGTGGTGAACTGCAACCTGCAGCGGCTCGACGGTCCGGTGCGGGGCAACAGCAAGATCATCCAGGAACTCGAGGCCGGCTTCCGCGGCCACGGCTGGAACGTGCTCAAGCTCATCTGGGGCAGCTACTGGGATCCGCTGCTGGCGCGCGACCGCATGGGGCTGCTGCGCAAGCGCATGGAAGAGTGCGTGGACGGCGATTACCAGACCTTCAAGTCGAAGGACGGCGCGTATGTGCGCGAACACTTCTTCGGCAAGTACCCGGAGCTGAAGGAGCTGGTGGCGAGCTGGTCGGACGACGACATCTGGCGGCTCAATCGCGGCGGCCATGACCCGCACAAGGTGTACGCGGCCTACCACGCCGCGACCCATCACAAGGGCCAGCCGACGGTGATCCTCGCCAAGACCATCAAGGGCTACGGCATGGGTGAGGCCGGCGAGGCGCAGAACATCACGCACCAGCAGAAAAAGATGGGCACGACCTCGCTGCAGGCGTTCCGCGACCGCTTCAAGCTGCCGCTGACGGACGCGCAGCTCGACAAGCTGGAATACATCAAGCCGGCCAAAGACTCGCCGGAGTACAAATACATGCGCGCCCGCCGCGACGCGCTCGGCGGCGACATCCCCACGCGCCGCCGCAAGGCAGCGTCGCTCGAGGTGCCGCCGCTGTCGGCGTTCGAGAGCCTGCTCAAGGCCTCCGGAGAGGGCCGGGAGTTCTCCACGACCATGGCCTTCGTGCGCCTGCTCGGGGTGTTGCTCAAGGACAAGAACCTCGGCAAGCACATCGTGCCCATCGTCGCTGACGAGGCGCGCACCTTCGGCATGGAAGGCCTGTTCCGCAGCCTCGGCATCTGGTCGCAGCAGGGCCAGCTGTACACGCCGCAGGACAAGGACCAGCTCATGTTCTACAAGGAGGACGCGAGCGGCCAGATCCTGCAGGAAGGCATCAACGAGGCCGGCGCCGTGTGCTCGTGGATCGCGGCGGCGACCTCGTATTCGACCCACGGCGCGCAGATGATCCCGTTTTTCATCTTCTACTCGATGTTCGGCATCCAGCGCACCGGCGATCTGTGGTGGGCCGCCGGCGACTCGCGCTCGCGCGGCTTCCTGCTCGGCGGCACCTCGGGCCGCACCACCCTGAACGGCGAGGGCCTGCAGCACGAGGACGGGCATTCGCATATTGCGACGGCCCAGATCCCGAACTGCCTATCCTATGATCCGACGTTCGCTTATGAAGTTGCCGTCATCATGCAGGACGGCCTGCGCCGGATGTACCAGGAGCAGGAGGATATCTATTACTACATCTCCGTGCTGAACGAGAACTACGAACATCCGGCGATGCCCGAGGGAGCCGAGAAGGGCATACTCAAGGGCATGTACCGCCTGCGCCAGGGTGGCGCCGGGAATGGACCGCGCGTGCAGCTGCTGGGGTCGGGGGCGATCCTGCGCGAGGTCATCGCCGCCGCCGACCTGCTCAAGCAGGACTGGGGCGTGGAGGCCGATATCTGGAGCTGCCCGAGCTTCACCCAGCTCGCGCGCGACGGCAACGAGTGCGCGCGCTGGAACCTGCTGCATCCGGCGAAGCCGCCGCGTACCTGCCATGTGGGCGAGTGTCTCAAGGACACGAAGGGCCCGGTGATCGCCTCGACCGACTACGTGCGCGCCTTCGCCGAGCAGATCCGGCCGTTCGTGCCGCGTCGTTACACGGTGCTCGGCACCGACGGCTTCGGGCGTTCGGATACGCGCGATAAGTTGCGCTATTTCTTCGAAGTCGACCGCCACTGGGTGACGCTCGCCAGCCTCGCCGCGCTGGCCGAGGACGGCGCGATCGAGCGCCAGAAGGTGGCTGATGCCATCAAGAAGTATGGTATCGATCCCGAGAAACCGAACCCGCTGACGGTGTGATAAAACATCTACCGCAAAGGCGCAAAGAGCGCAAAGTTTTTTACGTGAATATGGTTTTCTTTGCGTCTTTGCGGTGAAGAGATGATACGAAAATAAAATGCCCAAAACACTGGAAGTCAAAATCCCCGACATCGGCGACTTCACGGAAGTCGCCGTCATCGAGGTCATGGTCAAACCCGGCGATACCCTCAAGCCGGAAGACCCGCTCATTACCCTCGAATCCGACAAGGCCACCATGGACGTCCCGTCCCCGGCGGCCGGCAAGGTCAAGGACGTCAAACTCAAAGTCGGCGACAAGGTCGCGCAGGGAACGCTGATCCTGCTGCTGGAGACGGCAGAAGCCGCCGCGGCGCCCGCGATGGCAGCGAAACCTGCCGCCGCCGCGACTCCGCCGGCCGCCGCACCGACGGCGCCATCTCGAGCGACGCCCGCGCCGGTGACGACAGCGTCTGCTCCCGAACCGGGGATGCGCGCGGCCGGATTCGGGTTCGCCACCGATTCGCCGCCGCCGCCCGGTCAGGGTGAGGAAGTAAACGCACCGCCGCCGGTGGTGTTGATGCCCGGGCCGGCGGAGATGGTCGCGGCCGTGATCGGCGGCACGCGTTCGCACGCGAGTCCGTCGGTGCGTGCGTTCGCGCGTGAGCTGGGCGTCGATGTCGCCAAGGTCCGGGGCACCGGTCCGAAGGGACGCATCACCAAAGAAGACGTGCAGGGTTTCGTCAAGGCGGTGATGGCCGGCGCGCGGCCGGCCGGCGGCGGACTCGACATCATTCCCTGGCCGAAGACCGATTTCAGCAAGTTCGGCTCGATCGAGGCCCGGCCGCTGACGCGCATCCGGAAGATCTCGGGCGCGAACCTCGCGCGCAACTGGGTGATGATCCCGCATGTCACGCAGTTCGACGAGGCCGACATCACCGGGCTCGAACGTTACCGCGTGACGCTCAACAAGGCGCACGAGAAGGACGGCGTCAAGGTGACCGTGCTCGCCTTCCTCATCAAGGCCGCGGTGGAGGCGCTCAAGAAATTTCCCGAGTTCAACAGCTCGCTTGACGGCGAGAACCTGATCATCAAGCATTACTATCACATCGGTTTTGCCGCCGACACGCCGAACGGCCTGGTGGTGCCGGTGATTCGCAACGCCGACCGGAAATCCGTGCTCGAGCTGGCGCGCGAGGCGGCCGAGCTCGCCGCCAAGGCGCGCGAAGGCAAGCTCACGCTTCCGGAGATGCAGGGCGGCTGTTTCTCGATCTCGAGCCTCGGCGGCATCGGCGGCACGCTGTTCACGCCGATCATCAACGCGCCGGAAGTGGCCATTCTCGGCGTCTCGCGCGCCGAGATGAAACAGAAATGGGACGGCAAGCGCTTCGCGCCGCGGCTCATGCTGCCGCTGTCGCTGTCTTACGATCACCGCGTGATCGACGGCGCCTCGGGCGCGCGCTTCACCACCTTCTTCACCCAGGCGCTGGCGTCGCTGGCGCAGGCGGCGGAGGCCGGAGCGCCGAAGCGCGGCGGGAAGACGGCGAAGCCGCGCAAGGCCGCCAAAAAGGCGGCGAAAAAGAAATCGAAGAAACGCTAACTGACCCGGCCACCGCGCGGTGGCGATGGATGCCATGCCTAATATGATGGAAGTCAAAATCCCCGACATCGGCGACTTCACGGAAGTCGCCGTCATCGAGGTCATGGTCAAACCCGGCGATACCATCAAGCCGGAAGACCCGCTCATTACCCTCGAATCCGACAAGGCCACCATGGACGTCCCGTCCCCGGCCGGAGGCCTGGTCAAGGACGTCAAACTCAAGGTCGGCGACAAGGTCGCGCAGGGAACACTGATCCTGCTGCTGGAGACGGCGGAAGTTGCCGCCGCGGCACCCGCGCCCGCCCAACCCGCACCCAAGGCCGAGCCGGCGGCGCCGGCGAAGGCGGCTTCGGCCGCCGCGCCGAAGTTCGAGGTGCACGCGGCGGAACCCGCGCCGGCGCCACGCACCGGGCCGCTGCCGGGCGCGGCGACGTATACCGGCAAGATCGACGGCGAATGCGAAGTGCTGGTGCTCGGCGCCGGCCCCGGCGGCTACTCGGCGGCGTTTCGCGCCGCCGATCTCGGCAAGAAGACGGTGCTGGTCGAGCGCTATGCGACCCTCGGCGGGGTGTGCCTCAACGTCGGCTGCATTCCCTCGAAGGCGCTGCTGCATGTCGCGGCCGTGACCGAGGAGGCGCAGAAACTCGTAGAGCACGGCGTCAGTTTCGGCGCGCCCAAATTCGATCTCGCCAGGCTGCGCGCGTGGAAGGACAAGGTGGTCGGCAAGCTGGTCGGCGGCATCGGTATCATGGCCAAGGGCCGCAAGGTCGAGGTGATACGCGGCATCGGACGTTTCATCGATCCGCATCACATGGAGATCGCGCTGACGGCGGGCGAAGGCAAGGCGCCGACCGGCGAGAAGAAGATCATCCGCTTCGCCCATGCCATCATCGCCGCCGGCTCCCAGTCCGTGAAGCTTCCGTTCATTCCCGAGGACCCGCGCATCGTCGATTCCACCGGCGCGATCGAGTTGCGGGCCGTGCCGAAGAGGATGCTGGTCATCGGCGGCGGCATCATCGGGCTCGAAATGGCGACCGTGTATTCGGCGCTGGGTTGCCGCATCGACGTGGTCGAAATGCTGGACGGGCTCATGCTTGGCGCCGACCGCGATCTGGTGCGCGTGTGGGACAAGATGAATGCGCATCGCTTCGACCGCATCATGCTGAAGACCAGGACCACAAAGGTCGAGGCAACGAAAAACGTCATCAAGGTCACGTTCGAGGGCGAGCAGGCGCCCGACAAGCCGCAGGTTTATGACCTCGTCCTGGTCGCGGCCGGCCGTGCGCCGAACGGCAAGAACATCGACGCCGGGAAGGCGGGGATTGCGGTCACTGATCGCGGCTTCATCGAGGTTGACAAGCAAATGCGCACCAACGTGCCGCACATCTTCGCGATCGGTGACATCGTCGGCCAGCCGATGCTGGCGCACAAGGCGGTGCACGAGGGCCATGTGGCGGCGGAGGCCGCCGCCGGGCAGAAGTCCTTCTTTGATGCCGCGGTGATCCCGTCGGTCGCCTACACCGATCCCGAGATCGCCTGGGTGGGCGTGACCGAAGACGAGGCGAAGAAGCAGGGCCGGGCGGTCGGCAAGGCCAGGTTCCCGTGGGTCGCCTCCGGTCGCGCCATCGCCAACGGCCGCGACGAAGGCCTCACCAAGATCATCGTGGATGAAGAAACCCATCGCGTCATCGGCGGCGGCATTGTGGGCACGAACGCCGGCGACCTGATCAGCGAGCTCGCGCTCGCCATCGAAATGGGTTGCGACCCGGCGGATATCGGCAAGACCATCCACCCGCATCCCACGCTCGGTGAGTCGGTCGGCATGGTGGCCGAGGTGTACGAAGGGGTCTGTACCGATCTGATGCCGCAGAAGCGGCGCTAGCCCGGTTCCCCGGCGGCGTCCCGCGGACTCCGCCGGAACGGTGGCGCGCCGGAAAATCCGCTACAATGCCGCCTTTCCTGCTGATCATTCCAGTGGTTGAACCATGGCAAAAATAAAGAAAGTCGTTCTGGCGTACTCCGGCGGGCTCGATACCTCCGTCATCCTCACTTGGCTGCGCGACACCTATGACTGCGAGGTGGTGACTTTTACCGCCGACATCGGGCAGGGCGAGGAGCTGGAGCCGGCGCGCGCCAAGGCGAAGAAGATGGGCGTGAAGGAAATCTTCATCGACGACCTCAAGGAAGAGTTCGTGCGCGATTTCGTGTTCCCCATGTTCCGCGCCAACACGCTATATGAGGGCGAATACCTGCTCGGTACTTCCATCGCGCGGCCGCTGATCGCCAAGCGCCAGATCGAGATCGCCAACAAGGTCGGCGCCGACGCCGTGTCGCACGGCGCCACCGGCAAGGGCAACGACCAGGTGCGCTTCGAGCTCGGCTATTACGCGCTGCGCCCCGACATCCGCATCATCGCGCCGTGGCGCGAGTGGGATCTAACGTCACGCGAGAAGCTCATGGCTTATGCCGAAAAGCGCGGCATTCCGGTCGAGATGAAGCGCGGCAAGAAGTCGCCGTACTCGATGGATGCCAACCTGCTGCACATCTCCTACGAAGGCGGGATTCTGGAAGATCCGTGGAAAGAGCCGGAAGCATCCATGTGGCGCTGGACGGTGGCGCCCGAAAAGGCGCCGAATAAAGCGACCTATATCGAACTTACTTACAAGAAAGGCGATATCACCGCCATCAACGGCAAGGCCATGTCGCCGGCCACGGTGCTCGCCACGCTTAACCAGCTCGGCGGCGCCAACGGCATCGGCCGCACCGACATCGTCGAGAACCGCTACGTCGGCATGAAATCGCGCGGCGCCTACGAAACGCCGGGCGGGACCATCATGCTCAAGGCGCACCGCGCCATCGAGTCCATCACGCTGGATCGCGAGGTCGCGCACCTGAAGGACGACCTGATGCCGCGCTACGCCTCGCTCATTTACAACGGCTACTGGTGGAGCCCCGAGCGCCGGATGTTGCAGGAGATGATCAATGCCTCGCAGGCAACGGTGAATGGCGTCGTGCGGCTCAAGCTCTACAAGGGCAACGTGACCGTGGTCGGGCGTAAATCGGACTCCGACAGCCTGTTCGACGCCACCATCGCCACGTTCGAGGAAGACAAGGGCGCCTACAACCAGAAGGATGCCGAGGGTTTCATCAAGCTGAATGCGTTGCGCATGCGTATCGCCGCGAAGCGCAAGCGGGGCAAAACATGAGTTTCAAGAATGTTGAAGTCAAAACCAGGGCTAACGTCTACCACGGTGGCAAGGTAACCAGCCGCACCATCATCACGCCCGAAGGCGAGATGAAAACGCTCGGCGTGATGCTGCCCGGCACCTACCGTTTCAGCACCCAGGCCCCGGAGGTGATGGAGTTGTCCCAGGGCCACTGCCGCGTGAAGCTGGCCGACCAGCAAAGCTGGAGCGATTACCAGGCGGGGCAGAGCTTCTCGGTACCCGGGAACTCTCACTTTGAAATCGAAGTTACCGATCTGCTCGATTACATCTGCCATTTCGGCTGAAAAATTCTGCGGAGGTGTCCCATGCGCGTCCTGCACACTATGCTCCGGGTCGGTGATCTTGACCGCTCGATCAAATTCTATTCCGACGTACTCGGGATGAAGCTGTTGCGCCGCAAGGATTATCCGGACGGGAAATTCACGCTGGCGTTCGTCGGTTATGGTCCGGAGACCGAGCACGCCGTGGTCGAGCTGACCTACAACTGGGGCACCGACAAATACGATCTCGGTAATGCCTTCGGCCACATCGCGCTCGAAGTCGATGACGCCTACAAGGCCTGCGACGATATCAAAAAACGCGGCGGCAAGGTGACGCGCGAGGCCGGGCCGATGAAGCACGGCAGCACCGTGATTGCGTTCGTCGAAGATCCCGACGGTTACAAGATCGAACTCATCCAACGGGGCACGCAGGGCGCGAAATAACCATGCAATGGATCGACAAGATTCCGCTTACCGCGCTGGTGATCGCGGCGCTGGCTCTGGGTCTGGCGCCGCTGATGCCGGAGCCGCACCTGTGGCAGAAGCTCAGGATGCTGGCCAACGGCACGCTGTCGCGGCCCATCGATATCTTCGATCTCGTTATGCATGCTTCCGTGCCGCTGTTGCTGGCCGTGAGGCTCATCCGCATGGCGCGTTCCGGAAACAAGCCTGGCCCTTCCGCCTGAGCGGCGCTGCGGCGCCTTGCGTCGGTTTCTCCTGCTCCCGATACGGCAGCCCTGCTACGCTGCGCTGCGTTCGTCTTGTCCTGGAATCCGAGCCATGATCCGCTGCGCTTTCGCTCCGTTCGTCCTGTCATGAGAATAGCCGTCATCCTGCCGGTGCTGAATGAAGCCGCGCATCTGGAGGAGCTCCTGCTGGCGCTGATCGAGGATCAGCATTTCGATGAACTCATCGTGGTGGACGGGGGCAGCACGGATGCCAGCGTGGAGACCGTCTGCAAGTTCATGTCGCCCGAGGAGCCGGACACGCAGCCGGTGCCGGTCCTGATCCAGAGCGCGCGCGGGCGGGCGGTGCAGATGCACGCGGGCGCGCAGGCGGCGGAGGCGGACGTGCTGTTGTTTCTGCACGCGGATAGCATCCTGCCTCCGGGTGCGGCCGACGACATCCGCGACGCGGTCGAGGGCGGCCGCCCGTGGGGCCGTTTCGACGTTCGCCTGTCCGGGCGGCATTTCCTGTTTCGCGTCATCGAGCGCCTGATGAACTGGCGCTCGCGCTTCACCGGGATCGCCACCGGCGATCAGGCGATTTTCGTGCGGCGCGATGTTTATCAGATGCTGGGTGGTTACGCGTCGTTGCCGCTGATGGAGGACATCGAGTTTTCCACCCGCCTCAAATGGATCGGCCGGCCGGCATGCCTGCCCGGTCCGGTGCTCGCTTCCTCGCGGCGCTGGGAGAAACACGGAATTATCCGCACGATTCTTATGATGTGGACCTTGCGTTTCCTGTACTGGTTGGGTGTTTCACCCGCGCGTCTGGCGCGCTGGTATTATCCGAACTTATGAATCGCGCCAGCGAACCGATTCCCTCTCTCTCCCTTGGGGGAGGGGCGCGTGGGGCCATGAGCTATTCATGAGCCAGCCCGAGCTGATGCTGTTTGCCAGACAGCCGATCGCCGGCGAGGTCAAAACCCGCCTGCAACCGGAGTACAGCCCGGAAAAAGCGGCTGAGATCGCCGCCTTCATGATCCGCGCCACGGTCGAGCTGGCGGTCTCCGCCTGGCCGGGCGACGTCATGCTGTATGTCTGGCCCGGGACCGATCACCTGCTGCTTCGCCGGCTCACCAGTGATTTTCACATCCGGCTCGTGCCACAGGCGGAGGGCGACCTCGGCGCCAAGATGCTGGACGCGCTGCGCGCAGGTATCGCCCGCAAGGGGAGCGCCGCCGTCATGGGTTGCGATGTCCCGCACTGCGGCTGGGATGTGATCGATCAGGCCAACAGCTGGCTGGCGCGCGGCAAGAATGTTCTCGGGCCCACCGATGACGGCGGTTATTACTTCATCGGCTTGCAGGAGGCGCGACCCGAGTTGTTTGAGGAAATGCCCTGGGGCAGCGACCGGGTTCTGGAGACGACGCTGGCGCGCGCCGAAAAGCTGGATATGGAGTTTCAGCTGTTGAAAAAGCTGCGCGACATCGATACGGCGGCCGATCTCTGGCTGGTGGCGCAAAAATACGAGCCGCTGCGGCAATTCTTGTAGGAGCTGCCAAAAACCGTCGCGAGCGGCCGTCAGTTTCAGCAGGGTGCGCAAAAGCGAAGCGTTGCGCAGCGAACGGCCTGTACGGTGCGCTTCGCTTACTCTCAGCACACCCTGCGAGTCGGCTGGGAACCGTTACGGCAGTTTTGTAATCAGGCCAGCGCGCCGCCGCAACTGCTCCCGGCACCGGCAGTGCAGCCGAGGCAGTGGGAGTCCACCGCAATCACTTCATCGGTCAGGCTCTTCATATCGATATCCCACAGGTGACGATGAGGTTTGTCCCCCAGCGGCAGATCGAGCATCTGGTTGAAATCGCAGTCGTACACCTGGCCGAGCCAGTCAACACTTATTAAGTGCCGGCACATCAGACCCGGAATCGTCGCGGGGTTGAAGTTTTGCTCCAGCAGTAGCAGGTAGCTGTCGAACTGGCCGGTGCGCTCGAGGAAATGCGCGAAACGGTTGATCGGCAGGTTGGTGATGGTGATGAGGCGCGAGAAAACGACGCCGAAATCCTCTCGCAGCCGCTGTTTGTAATCGGCTTCCAGTTTTTCCTGCGCGCCCGGCAGGAACGCGCCGCCGGGGTTGTACACCAGGTCCAGCGCCAGCGTGGCGTCGCGCCCGTAACCCGCGGCATTCAGGCGTTGCAGGGCCTCGATGCTCTTTTCGAACACGCCATCGCCGCGCTGGGCGTCCACGTTTTTTTGCGTATAGCAGGGCAGGGAACAGACCAGGCGGATTTTGCGCTGCGCGTACCACGCAGCCAAATCCTCCTGGCCGGTTTCGAGCAGGACCGTGAGATTGCAACGCACGGTGACATGAGCGCCTTGCGCGAGGAAGCCATCGATGAAGCGGCGAAAATCCGGATTGATCTCGGGCGCGCCGCCGGTGATGTCCACCGCCGAAATGCCGGCGGTTTCGGCCCAGCCGAGGATCTTTTCCATGGTGCCCCAGGCCATGATTTCGGTGCGCTTGGGGCCGGCATCCACATGGCAATGATGGCAGGCCTGGTTGCACAGGCGGCCGACGTTGACCTGCAATTCGCGCAGCCGGTCGCGCTTCAGCGGGCCCAGGCCATGCCGGTCGAGACAGCCGTCGAAAGACGGCCCGGATGCGGCTTTTATTTTTACGGCGGTTTGCGGCATGGGCGGCGGATTTTCCCGGTTACGATTTCATCCATTTCCGGCGGATGAAATGGTCAAGCGAAATCTTGCCCGGTCCGTGCAGCAAAGTCACCATCAACAGGATTCCCCAGTAGACATGATCCTTGAGCCCGGCCTCGCCGAGGCCGGGATAGGAAATGACCGCGATGATGTTGAAGATGAACAGGCTCGCGGCGCTGAAGCGGGTGGCCAGGCCGATGACCAGCAATACCGGAAAGAACAGCTCGACGCCCGTGCCCAGTATTGCTGCGGCTTGCGGCGCCAGCAGGGGGACCTTGAATTCATAGGTGAAGAGATCCAGCGTGGATTGCCAGTCGTGCAGCGCGGCTATGCCGGACTTCCAGAAGACGTTGGCGACCCAGAAGCGCACGGTGAAATCGATAAGCGGACTGACGGAATCGAGCCAGCGGATGACGGGCGCTACCAGTCGTGCGGTGCTTTGGGCCAGTGCCATGGGTTCTCCTGACGGTTTGTTTTTGCGCCGGTGATTGCCGGTCGGACAAGGATTGGCCAATCAGACCCGGCGGCCCGGTAAAAGTTTCGACCGGTTCGTTCCCCGGAAAGACCGCTGGTTCTATGTTTCGGAAGTCAAACGACGCAGGCAGTCGAAATACACCGTTTCCTGCGGCGCGGTTTTCTGGCGGTTCGCCTGCCACAGCATCTCGCCGAGGCATTCCATCATACGGTGCTGGACCGCGTGTTCATCCGGGTGCCGGCTCAGGAGTTTCTGGTAAGCGCCGCGGATCCCCGGCGGCTGGTCGATGGAGAGTTGTTCCTCGATGGCGATGTGCATGCCCAGGTGCAGGAACGGGTTGGTCTCGCCCGCTTCCGGAAAATAATCGCGCTCACGCGCCGCCTCGGATTGTTCCAGCACCGGGTGATATTCGGGATGCCGCAGGGCGACCTGCACGATCAGCTTTTCCACGCCTTCGAGCGGGCGGCCTTCGCGGTGCGCTCGCCAGGCTCGGAAAAAAACCTCGCGCGTCTGCCCGCGGTCCTGGCCGGTCAGCATCGTCAGGCGACGGCGGCGGCCTTGAACAGGCCGAGCACGACGGAATACTGGAACAGGTGATTGGCGCCGTCGAGCGGTCCGATCTCGCCATTGCCGTACATGCCGATGATGGGCAGCCCAGGAAAGCGCGCGCGCAGGTTGTCCAGGTCACGATCGCGGTTGCCGAAGAAATTCGGTCCGCGCCCCATGCACGGAAACAGCAGGGCGAAATCCGGGTCGGCTCCGAGTTCCTGCGTGCTGCGCGTGATACAGCCGAGCATGTCGCGCTCGGCCACCAGGGCATCACGCATGGCCCAGAAAATGCGTTCGCCGCGCGCCGGACGTTCCGAGAGCGTGATGGACTGGTCGTTCAGATTGGCGGCGACGATATGATTGAGGCGATAACGTCCCTCGCGGATGGCTGTCTCCGGATCGCCGATGGTCACGCCGCCCATGATCAGGTGCAGCGGCACGCGTTCCATCTCGCGCACCGCGGGCGGCAGCGACTGCACCAGCACCGAGAGCGCCGGGTAATTGCCGAGACGCTTGATGTCGTAACCCTGGACTTCCGCTACCTCGATGGGCGAGGTCAGCGCGCGCACGCCCTGCGAGGCGCCGAGCACGCCGCGCACGCCGCTCAGCACGGCATCCACCTGTTCGGCGTCCGAAACGCGGGCGCCGCTCCAGACCTTGAACGGACCGTGGCCGAAAAGATCGCCCGACACCGCGCCGAAGCGCCGCGCCGGCACGTCGAGCCAGTCCGCCGTCAGCCCGGCGGGCGTGCACAGGCTCAGCACCATGTCCTCGTCGTTGCGGCTCGATTGGGGCGAGATTGTCAGCTGCATGTCGCCGCCCAGCACCATGGCCGCGGCGCCGGGACTGTCCAGCACCCATTCCGCTTCCGTCAGGATGCCGGCGCCGGTGCAGCCCACCACCTGCAGGCAGCCGCCGGCGCGCGCCGCGGCGCGCAACGCGGGTTCGGGATTGGCGGCGTACTCCGGGGTGAGAAACAGCAGGATGGCGTTGGCGCGTTCCAGTCCGGCTTTCGCCAGCGCGCGCTTCACCGCCTGTTCCGCGTGCTCGGGAAGGGCGCGATGCCCGTGACTCATGCCGGTGGCGACGTAGCGCTGTTCCATGATCATTTAACTTTAGCTCTGTACTCGCACAAATCATAGATGACGCACTCCGGGCAACGCGGCTTGCGGGCGAGGCAGGTGTAACGCCCGTGCAGGATCAGCCAGTGGTGCGCATCGTGGCGGTATTCCTCCGGAACGGCCTTGAGCAGTTTCATCTCCACCACCAGTACGTTCTTGCCGGGCGCCAGCCCGGTGCGATTGGCCACACGGAAGATATGCGTATCCACGGCGATGGTCGGCTGGCCGAAGGCGGTGTTGAGGATCACATTGGCGGTCTTGCGTCCGACGCCCGGCAGGGCCTGAAGTTCCTCGCGCGTGGCGGGAACCCGGCTACGATGTTTTTCGATCAGGAGGCGGCAGGTCTTGAGGATGTTCGCAGCCTTGGTGTTGTACAGGCCGATGGTCCGGATATAACGCTTGAGGCCGCGCACGCCCAGATCGAGAATTTGTTGCGGCGTGCGCGCGACCTTGAACAGCTCCGCCGTGGCCTTGTTGACGCTCTTGTCCGTGGCCTGCGCCGAAAGAATGACCGACACAAGCAGCTCGAACGGTGTCTGGTATTTCAGTTCCGTGGTCGGACGCGGGTTGGCCTTTTTGAGGCGCGCGAATATTTCTTTGCGTTTGGCCGGGCTCATGATGAGTATCAGGCTTTGGATCCGCCGGATTTTCTTTTCAACCTGACCCGCTCAATCGCCGCCCGTATTTCAGCGCGAATTTTTTCCCGATCGTTGGGGAGAGTCGTCGTTGATCCGGCAATCTTCGCGGTTTTTTTCCGGCGCAGCTGTTTGTTGCGCGCCAGACGTTCCAGGCGTTTTTCAGTCCGAGCCCGCCAGCGCGCGGTATCCGCTTGCGGATACTCCGGCCAGGGCCCGCCGCCGGACGTCAAGCCAACCGGTATCATCGCGATGCAATCCACGGGGCAGGGCGGCAGGCACAGCTCGCAGCCGGTGCACTCACGGGCGATGACCGTGTGCATCAGCTTGCGTGCGCCGATGATGGCATCCACGGGACAGGCATCAATGCACTTGCGGCAGCCGATGCACAGGGTTTCGTCGATCACGGCGCGCATCCGCGGCTGGTGCGAACCGAAACGCGGGTCGAGCGGTTGCGGCGTGGCATGCAGCAGCGCACTCAGCGCCTCGATGGTGACATCGCCGCCCGGGGGGCACTGGTTGATGCTGGCGGAACCGGCGGCGAGTGCTTCGGCATAGACGCGGCAGCGCGGGTAGCCGCATTGGGTACACTGCGTCTGTGGCAGGCACGCGTCGATCTGGTCAATGGTAACGGTCGGGCGCATGGCCGAAGAGTATGGCCGCGCTTTACGCCTCAGGCAACAAGCGTTACCGTGCGCTGCCAAACCGGAATTTCAGGCGCATGTGGCGGAATAATTCGTTCGTGTCTCGTGGCGGAATATGGGTATTGGCCCAGGTGCCGCTGATGCTGTTGGCATTCATTGTTCCCATCCGCTTCGGTGCCGGACAGATCATTCCGCTGCATCCGCTGGCGTGGTTGGGCGCACTGGTCACGGTGGCGGGTGGCGCGCTGATTATCTGGGGCTTTGTGAGCCTTGGCGATGCTCTGACGCCTTTCCCCCGGCCGCTCGATGGTGTGACGTTGCACCGTCAAGGCGCTTTCCGATTAATGCGTCATCCCATCTACACTGGCGTGATCCTGGCCAGCCTGGGCTGGACTTTGTGGTGGCTGTGCGGGATCGGCATGCTGCCGGTGCTGGCGCTCGCGATCTTTTTCGATCGCAAGGCCGCCTACGAGGAAAACTGGCTGCGGGAAAAATACCGGGACTACGGCGACTACGCGCGACGCGTGAAAAAATTCATCCCCGGGGTGTATTGAGCCGGGGATTGCATTGCGACGTTACTAGAAGCTATCTCAAAAATGATTTCCATGCAGGTTGGGTCAGGCGCCAACATTAATATCGCCGTATCACCAACCCCCCTCTCCCGCGCGAGCGGGAGAGGGTAAGGGGAGAGGGTCGCGTCATAACCCAGCGGTTTGTTGGGTTTCGCTTCGCTCAACCCAACCTACATGGGTATTTTTGAGACGGATTCCAATCAGAGCGACTGGCGGATGGTGACGGCGCCGCGCAGGTCGCCGGTTTTGTAGCCGGTGGCCTTGTCGCCCGGATACAGTTCCTTGAGCCGGGCCTGCACCGCCGGATCGAGCTGCTCGCCGTGGCACTTGAGGCAGGGCATGTCGGCCGGAACCGGCAGCGCCTTCATGTAGCGGAATTCCTTGCCGACGATCTCGTGGTGTTCGAGTTTCGCCGCGTCTTCGCCCGCCGCCTTGCGCTTCTCGAAATCCTGCAGCACCTGCTTCTCCCAGGCATCGGGCGCGTTGCCCGGGTTGCGGTACTTCAGGCTGGTGCGGCCGACCTTCCAGCCGTGTTTCGCGGAAATGCCGGCGGCAATCTCCGCGGCCCGTTTGTGGCAGACCTCGATGGCGTTGACCGGCCCGCCCGCCTTCATGGCGGCCCGCAGCTCGGTGACCAGCGCGCCCTGAAGTTCCTTCACGGCATTGCGGCTGGCCTCGACGCGCGCGGCATTGTCATCCGCCCAGGCGGAAGCGGACAGCAGCGCGCCAGTCAGAATACAAACGTAAAGATTTTTCATGCGACACCTCGGTGGCTTCGGGACGAGGCGACGAAGATACCGGGACGCGGGGCGGGACTGTTTGACGTGCATCAAACGCGCTGACTGCGTCACAAGGCCGCAGCCAGTGGCAAACTGGCGGGTTATTTGACCCGCATTCCCGGTTTGGCGCCGCCATCCGGCGAGAGAATCCATAAATCCTTTTTGCCGGGACCGGCGGCCAGCACCATGCCTTCGGACATGCCGAATTTCATCTTGCGCGGTGCCAGGTTGGCCACGATCACGGTGAGCCGTCCTTCGAGATCTTCCGGCTTGTACGCCTCCTTGATGCCGGCGAACACGGTGCGGGTGAGGCCGTCGAGATCGACCGTCAGTTCCAGCAGTTTGTCCGCGCCTTCCACGTGGCTGGCCTTCACGATGCGCGCGATGCGCAGATCCACCTTGGCGAAGTCGTCGTAACTGATTTCGGGCAGGAGCGGGTGGCGCGCGAGGTCGCTGGTTTCGGTGAGGGTTTCGGAGGTTTTATCGGCCATGGTCTTCATGTCCTTGTGGGCTTCATCGAGTAGCGCGGGAATGCTCTTCGGGTCCACGCGCGTGGCCAGATGCTGGTACGGGTTGATGGTGTGATCGGTGAGCAGCGTTTTGGCGTCGGCCCAGGCGAGCGGCGGTATATTAAAGAATGTCGCGACATCCTGCGCCATGCGCGGCAGGATCGGCTGGAGATAAATCGTCAGCAGCCGGAACAGGTTGAGGCTGGTGGTACAGACCTGTTGCAGATGTTCATTCTGCGCCGGGTCCTTGGCCATGAGCCAGGGCTTGCGGTCGTCGACGAAGGCGTTGGCCTTGTCCGCCAGCGCCATGATCAGGCGCACCGCTTCGGCATAATCGCGGTTCTCATAGCATGCCGCGATGGCCTCGGCGGCGTTCTGGGTTTCAAGCAACAATTCCCTGTTGACCGCTTCCTTGCCCAGCTTTCCGGCAAAGCGCTCGGTGATGAAACCGGCGGCACGCGAGGCGATGTTCACGTACTTGCCTATCAGGTTGCTGTTGATGCGCGCCGTGAAGTCGCCGAAATTGAGATCGATATCCTCGACCCGGCCGTTCAGCTTGGCGGCGAAGTAATAACGCAGGTATTGCGGGTGAAGGTGATTGAGATAGGAACGCGCGGTAATGAACGTGCCGCGCGACTTGGACATCTTGGTGCCGTTGATGGTCAGGAAGCCGTGCGCGAACACCGACGTCGGCGTGCGATAGCCCGCGCCGTGCAGCATGGCCGGCCAGAACAGCGTGTGAAAATACAGGATGTCCTTGCCGATGAAATGATACAACTCGGCTTGACTATCCTTCCCCCAGAAGTCGTCGAACTTGAGTCCTTTCCTCGCGCACAGGTTCTTGAAGCTCGCCATGTAGCCCACGGGCGCGTCGAGCCAGACGTAGAAATATTTCCCCGGCGCGTCCGGGATCTCGAAGCCGAAATAGGGCGCGTCACGCGAGATGTCCCAGTCCTTCAACCCGGCGTCGAACCACTCGGTCAGCTTGTTGGCGACCTCGGGCTGGACGTGGCGCGCCTGGGTGATGTCCGGGTGCAGCCACTCGCGCAGCCAGGACTCGAAATCGCCGAGTTTGAAAAAGTAATGTTCCGAGTCCTTCTCCACCGGCGGCACGCCGGACAGCGCCGAGACCGGGTTTTTCAGTTCGGTCGGCGAGTAGGTCGCGCCGCAGTTCTCGCAGGAGTCGCCGTACTGGTCCGGCGTGTTGCAGCGCGGGCAGGTGCCCTTGATGAAGCGATCCGGCAGGAACATGTTCTTGACCGGATCGTAGGCCTGCTTGATGGTGCGCTTGGTGATATGCCCGGCCCTGGATAATCGTTTATAGATTTCCGTGACCAGCTCGCGGTTCTCGTCCGAGTGCGTGGAATAGTAGTTGTCGAAGCCGATGCCGAAGTCGGCGAAGTCGCGCTGATGCTCCTCGCCCATGCGCGCGATGAGTTTTTCCGGCGTCATGCCTTCCTGCTGGGCGCGCAGCATCACCGGCGTGCCATGGGTGTCGTCGGCGCAGACGTAGTAACACTCGTGCCCGCGCATGTTCTGGAACCGTACCCAGATGTCGGTCTGGATGTATTCCACGAGATGCCCGAGGTGGAGCGGGCCGTTGGCGTAGGGCAGGGCGCTGGTGACGAGGATTTTGCGTTTCTTGTCGGGCATAAAATCGCCGCCACCATAACGTGGCGGGCGGCATCATTAGTTTAACCCCGGTATCATAAGGGAATTCACAGCTTTACGCCGCCCCCGGCCATGACTTTTTTCGGTCCGCGGTGTAGCATGTGCGCCCCCTGACAGACCGAATCCGGAGTTAGCTTACATGGCGGACGTATCCCAGCAGCAAGTTGAAACCGCGCTCAAGGCGGTGATCGATCCCTATCTCGAGCAGGACCTGGTGGCGGCCAAGGCGGTGAAGAAAATCACCACCGACGGCGGCAAAGTGACCGTCGACATCGAGCTGGGTTACCCGGCCAAGGGCTATATCGCCGATCTCGGCGCCAAACTAAAGGAAAAAGTCGCGGCCATCGCCGGCGTCAAGGACGTCGCGATCAACTTTTCCTCCAAGATCGTCGCTCACGGCGTGCAGAAGGGCGTGAAGCCCATCGAAGGCGTGCGGAACATCATCGCCGTGGCCTCCGGCAAGGGCGGCGTCGGCAAGTCCACCGTGGCGGTGAACCTGGCACTGGCGCTTTCCGCGGAAGGCGCCAGCGTCGGCATTCTCGATGCCGACATCTATGGTCCGAGCCAGCCGACCATGCTTGGTTCGAAGATGAAGCCCGAATCCAAGGACGGCAAGTCGCTCGAGCCGATCATGAGCTATCACCTGCAGTCCATGTCCATCGGCTACCTGGTGGACGAGGAAACGCCGATGATCTGGCGCGGCCCGATGGTGACGCAGGCGCTGGAACAGCTGCTGCGCGACACCAACTGGCAGGACCTCGATTACCTCGTGATCGACCTGCCGCCAGGCACCGGCGACGTGCAGCTGACGCTGGCACAGAAGGTGCCGGTCACCGGCGCCATCATCGTCACCACGCCGCAGGACATCGCGCTGCTGGACGCGCGCAAGGGCCTCAAGATGTTCGAGAAGGTGGACATCCCGGTGCTCGGCGTGATCGAGAACATGAGCACGCATATCTGCAGCAAGTGCGGGCACGAGGAGCATATTTTCGGCGAGGGTGGCGGCCAGAGGATGTCCGAGCAGAATGACGTGGATTTCCTCGGCGCGCTCCCGCTCGACATGCGCATCCGCGTGGAGACCGACTCCGGCAAGCCCACGGTGGTGGCCGATCCCGAGTGCCGCATCTCGCAGATCTACCGCGACATCGCCCGCCGCGTGGCCGCCAAGCTGTCGCTGAAAAAGAAGGACTTCTCGGCCAAGTTCCCGAGCATCGTCATCCAGAATACATAAAAACACTCACCGCAAAGGCGCGAAGAGCGCAAAGAAATGCAGGTTTAAGTTAACTCTTAAAACCTTTGCGTCCTTTGCGTCTTTGCGGTGAAATAGCGCCTTCTTATGGGAATCAAATCAGACAAATGGATTCGTCGCATGGCGGCGAGCCACGGCATGATCGAGCCGTTCGAGCCGAACCAGATCAAGCGCAACAATAACGGCCCCATCGTTTCCTACGGCACCTCCAGCTACGGCTACGACGTCCGCTGTTCGGACGAATTCAAGATTTTCACCAACATCAATTCCACCATCGTCGATCCCAAACGGTTCGATCCGAACAGCTTCGTGGACTTCAAGGGCGAGGTCTGCATCATCCCGCCGAATTCCTTCGCGCTGGCGCGCACCGTCGAGTATTTCCGCATCCCGCGCGACGTGCTCACCATCTGCCTCGGCAAGAGCACCTATGCGCGCTGCGGGATTATTGTCAACGTGACACCTTTGGAGCCGGAGTGGGAAGGACATGTCACCCTGGAATTCTCCAACACCACGCCGCTGCCCGCGAAAATCTACGCCAACGAAGGCGTGGCGCAGGTGCTCTTCATCGGCGGCGACGAGGTTTGCGAGACTTCCTACAAGGATCGCGGCGGGAAGTATCAGGGCCAGCAGGGCGTGACGCTGCCGAAGATTTGATGCTGTATCACTTGTAGGGCGCGTATCACGCGCCATTCCTCAAGCCCGCAGCACGTAGTACAGGTAGGGCGCAATAGCGAAGCGTATTGCGCCGGATGTATTCCGCCACGGGCATCAGGCGCCCAGCCGTAACACCCCCACCCCACGCCCCACTCCGCAAGCATCATGTTATGGGACGATTTGACGGTTTCTTGCATGTTATCTTGCAATCCTGCAACCTATATCCGGACCCATCAGCCGCAAGTCATTGAAAATAAAAATGCCGGGAGCGGTGTTAATGTTAATTACTGTCAATATGTCCTCTAATCATCGTTAAGTAGCAACCCAAACATGACTTTCTCACGCTGCGATTGGGTGGCGAAGAAAATAGATACTGCGCTTCGTTTATGCGCCGGTGAGTGCGGCGGCTCTTATGCCGAGGGCGTTATCATCCTTTCTGCGGCCATAAGTGCAATGGCAGCCGAAGCATGGCCCGGGAGCGGAATCGACAAGATGCGTTTTGTCGAAATAATCAAGGACTACTGCGATGCGAAACTAAATCCAACTCGCATAAGCGTTCCACTATTGATTGGACGTCTCCGTGACGATAACAAAATCACCGAAGCTGACGCCTTGCGAAAGAAGTTCATGGATTATCAGAAAACTCGGATGCTTACGGGAAATGACGTAGACAGAACGGAAGCGGAGATCCTATCGCTATGTTCTAGTTTGAGTCTTAAGGAGATCCGGCGTTTTTCCTATGCTGGCGTCTTTTATGAGGAAGTGCGCTCCGGTTTTGTGCACGAGTATCGTCCCGGGAAAAAGGCTGATTCATGGGCTATCGCCGCAACAGAAGACGATGAAATCAGCTACGGCAACTGGATGAACGATCCTGATCGGCATATCCATTTTCCAGTCCATTGGATAGCCAAGGTTGCTAAGTCCGTCGCTGAGGTCGCGGATCGCATTGCATCTCGGTTTCCTTTTTCTCGCCCCACAATGTGGTGGCTTGAGGGGTGAGCATGCTACTTAACTCTTTGCTCGTGCCGACGCCGGGGACAGCGCGCCGTGTTTCCTGGTGTTTCCGTGGCCAGCGCGGCACAGAAAAACGTTAGACAACATAAGAATGCACACCGCAATAACAATATCTCGCGTCATCTGCGTATTTATGGGCATAGTGCATTTGTTCGGACAATTGTTTTTTGGAATCTTCGCAATTACTCCGACCATATCCGGCATCAGCGGAATACTTGCAGGGAGCTTTAGTAAAGCTAGTTACACATCCGCCAAGCTGTTGCTGCTCGTAGCTCCTGCGGGAGTGTTGGCAATTGGTGCGGATGCATACGACTACTATGCATCGGATCAAATACCAGGAAACTACTACGCGTGGCCCGAGGAGGTAGTATTTGTAGCAGCTCTCCTATTTATTGCTTATGGTGCCCTAAGCCGCCTTCGACAAAGAAATGAACAGAATGGCTAACTCACGCTTCGAGACGGACGCGCAAAAGCGGCGCGCCGCTGACGCGAATCGTTAACCCATCTTCCCCGCCTCCCACGCGAGCAGAACTTTTTTCCTCGTTTCCCCCCAGCGATAACCACCGAGCGCGCCGCTCTTGCGGATCACGCGATGGCAGGGGATCAGCCAGGCCACCGGGTTGTGCGCCACGGCGTTGGCCACGGCCCGCACCGCGCGCGGCGCGCGGATGCGGCGGGCGATGTCTTCGTAAGATGCCACGCTCCCCGGCGGAATCCGCAACAGCGCCTCCCACACCTTGATCTGGAAATTCGTCCCGGGCACGTGTAGATCGATCTCCGGTGAACGGCCGTTGCCGCGCGTAAACAGCCGGCGCGCAATCGCGGCCGTCGTGCGCGACGCTTCCTCTGTGCGCGCCCGCGGCCATTCGGCCGTCAGTTCCGCCAGCGCGGCATGCCGGCCCTCCGGTGGCACGAAACCGAGATGGCAGATGCCGCGCGCGGTCACGGCGATCAGGCATTCCCCGAACGGGCTGGGGTGAAAGCCGTATTGAATCGTTAGCCCCGCGCCATCACGTTTCAGCTCGCCGGGCGTCACGGCGTGGAAATTCACCAGCAGGTCGTGCAGGCGGCCGCTCCCGGACAGCCCGGCATCAAAGGCTGCGTCCAGATTGCTGCGTGATTCGCGCAACAGGCGGACCGCGTGCCCGGCGGTGAGATATTGCACGAAGCGCTTGGGGCTGATGCCGGCCCAGCGCCGGAACAGCCGCTGGAAATGAAATTCGCTCAGCCCCGCGCTACGCGCCAGCTCCTTCAGATCCGGCTGGCGCCGGTAGTTCGCTTCCAGATACTGGATCGCGCGTTCGATACGCTCGTAATCCGTGGCGCGCCGCGAGTGGCCATTGATCCTGTCCATGGGCGCAGAATAAGCCGGGCAGACCGGCGCAGACAACCCGATTCTTGCGGTGTATCGTCAAAGGGCAGGATCATTTTTTGGTGGGGGTTCCCCGGGCCTTATCAGAGGTATATCGTTAAACAGGCTGTTAAATCAACCAGGGAACCAAAACGCGACTCATGTACGAGCCACACCACAAGCCACCCATTCCCACGGGCAGGTTTTTTCTGCGGATGGTCGGGCATGTTTTCGTGGCGCAGGTCGTGGTCGCGATCTCGTTGTTTATCGGCATGATTGGCTATCGTCACTACGAGCGTATGTCATGGCTCGACGCGTTCCTGAACTCGGCGATGCTTCTCGGCGGAATGGGGCCCGTCAAGACGGATGGTCTGAGCGAGCCGGGGAAGCTTTTCGCGGGTATTTATGCGCTGTATGCAGGATTGGTATTCATTGCCGTGATGGGTATCATGCTGGCGCCCGTGGTTCACCGGGTGCTGCACCGGTTTCATTGGGCGCAGGAACGCGGGTCCAATTGAGTGGTTTACTGACGTATCATTCAACCGTTGGTTCCGTCCGCTGGGCGTCGCCGAGCGCATCCCGAAAAAGAAAGGACTGCATGAGACACGTTGAAGGCCACAGGACACACCGCATCGGATGGCTCCGTGCAGCGGTTCTCGGTGCCAATGACGGTATTGTTTCCACCGCCAGCCTCGTCCTGGGCGTGGCGGCGGCGGGCGCGAGCTCAAAGAGCATCCTGATCGCGGGTGTTGCCGGACTTGTCGCCGGAGCGATGTCCATGGCCGCCGGCGAGTATGTTTCGGTGAGTTCGCAGGCCGACACCGAGAATGCCGATCTGGATCGGGAGCGGCAGGAGCTGGCTGCCGATCCCAAACACGAGCATGCGGAGCTAACCGCTATTTACGTTAAACGCGGACTTGATGCAGAACTGGCTTCCCAGGTCGCCACCCAGTTGACGGCGCATGACGCGCTTGGCGCGCATGCGCGCGACGAGCTGGGCATATCCGATACGTTGACCGCACGACCGGTCCAGGCCGCCTTGGCCTCGGCCGCCACTTTTGCGGTGGGCGCCGCCTTGCCCCTGCTGGTTGTTCTTTTGGTGCCGGTAACGGCGCTCATGTGGGTGGTGTCGGGCAGTTCGCTCCTGTTTCTCGCGCTGTTGGGTTCCCTGGCCGGGCGCGCCGGCGGCGCTTCGGTGATGACCGCTGCCGTGCGGGTGACCTTCTGGGGCGCCTTGGCCATGGCGTTGACAGCCGGAGTGGGGGCTTTGTTTGGGGTAGCGGCTTGAGGTAAAACAGGGTGAATTTGAGTCAGCTCCCGGTTTTTCGGAACAGCAAGGAGGATAGGCAATGGTTACGGCAATCGTGGCTCTGAAGGTGGACCGCAGGAAGGTGAACGATATCGCCTCGCAACTTTCCGGCATGAAGGGCATCACCGAGGTTTACTCGGTGAGCGGGCGCTATGACCTGATAGCGATTGTCAGAACCAAAGACAATGAGACGTTGTCGGATCTTGTGACCGGGGCGATGCTCAAGCTCGACGGCATCGTGGACAGCGAAACCATGCTCGCCTTCCGTACCTACTCGAAGCATGATCTGGAATCCATGTTTTCCATTGGTTCGGGATAGATGGCCCGGGCACGCACAGGAGTGAGTCAATGATTTACCAAGGCAGCTGCCACTGCGGCCGGATCGCCTTCGAGGCCGAGGGTGACCTTGAAAAGGTCATGGAGTGCAATTGCTCGATTTGCAGCAAGCGCGGCGCGCTGCACTGGTTTGTGCCGCGCGAGAATTTTCGCCTGCTTACGCCCGAGGAAAACTTTGCCACCTACACATTCAACAAACATCTGATCAAACACCGTTTCTGCCCTCGGTGCGGGTGCGCGCCGTTTGGCGAGGGCATGTCCCCGACCGGCAAATACATGGTGGCCGTCAACGCCCGCTGCCTGGACGGCGTCGATCTGGCGCCGCTCAAGGTGGGCCACTTCGACGGTCGCAGTCTTTAGAGCGCGCCACGCCCATCCCGGCCTTCCGCCCGATACCAGCCTGATCGTCAGTCCGGGCTAATACCGGGCG
Source organism: Sulfuricaulis limicola (assembly GCF_002355735.1). Taxonomy (GTDB): domain Bacteria; phylum Pseudomonadota; class Gammaproteobacteria; order Acidiferrobacterales; family Sulfurifustaceae; genus Sulfuricaulis; species Sulfuricaulis limicola. The sequence continues at coordinate 820,435 of NZ_AP014879.1, forward strand.
TCGATTCGCCATGCAGCATGAGCCCTTTTCGCGGGCCTTGAATTTTTCCGGAGTTAAGAAGAATCTGAACATGGTGAAATCAGGAAAACAGCGAAAAAAGCCTGATACCCATAGGCTGTTTATTTGACCATGATGGCATGTGAATAATAACCACTCGACTTCAAGGAGACCTCCATGCAAACACCAAACAAAGTTGTGTGCAGTTTGATAATGTTCGCATCATCTTTATTGCTGACGATGAGTGTCCAGGCGGCGGGGAAGAAGGCCCCCACTGACAAGCAACTGATCGCGAGCGCCATGTCCGCGGCGCCGGCCAAGGTTGCGAAGGGCGCTACCATCGTGGCCATGGAAGCGGATGGAAAAATGCGCACGCTGCGGGAAGGAAAGAACGGCTTCACCTGCATGCCGGACAACCCGGCAACGCCCGGCCCCGATCCCATGTGCATGGACAAGAACGCCCTGGACTGGGCCCACGCGTGGATCGGGCACAAGACCCCGGCTGCCGGCAAGATCGGTTTCATGTACATGCTCGCGGGCGGGACCGACGCCAGCAACACCGATCCCTACGCGACCAAACCCGATGCGAAAAATCACTGGATCAAGACCGGACCGCACGTAATGGTCGTTGGCGCCGATCCGGGCTTCTACGACCAATATCCGAAGAGCGCGGATCCCGACACGAAAGTCCCCTACGTGATGTGGGCCGGCACGCCCTATCAGCATCTGATGGCGCCGGTGAAGTAAGCGCAGATAAGAGTGAGAGGGGAGGGGTGGAGCAATTAATAATAAATTTCTCCACCCCTTTTGCAGTCGGTGGCGCACGTTTGCTCAAAAGGATCATCTGGAGTACCAATCAACTGTTTCAAAAAGGAGAAGTTCCCATGATGAAACCAATGCTGCTTTCGTTATTGATCCTTCCGTTCCTGGTTGCCTGTGGCAAGCAGCAACCGCCCGCGCCTGCCGTGCCGCCCGCGCCACAAACGGTGACACCGACTCCCGCTCCCGAAGCGGCAGCGCCAACTCCAGCCCCGGCCCCGCAAGCGGCGGCGCCTGCCGCCGCGCCAGCCGCTCCCGCGGCTGGCGGTGGCAACCTCGCCAAGGGTGAAGCCACCTACAAGCAAACCTGTTTCGCCTGTCATGCCGCGGGTGTGGCGGGTGCGCCCAAGCTGGGTGACAAGGCGGCATGGGCCCCGCGCATCGCCCAAGGCATGGACACACTGCACATGCACTCTCTCAAGGGCTTTCAGGGCAAGGCCGGCATGATGCCGGCCAAGGGTGGAAACACTACTTTGAGCGACGCGGACGTGATGGCGGCGGTCGACTACATGGTGTCGCAGTCGAAGTGATGGAGTTCGAGGGACAGACTCCGGTTTTTCTTAAAACCGTGGTCTGTCCCGTATTGAGAATCAGCTGATTTTTTCTATTTTCAGCTTGCCTTTTTCCTCGCCGAGCGTTTTCGCCAGCAGCTTGACGCAGGCATAGACCGCGTCGATATGCGGCGTGGGCGTATTGGTGAGCTTGCCCAGCTCGATCACGGCGCCGACCAGGGCGTCGATCTCGATGGCGCGGCCGATCTCGATGTCCTGCAGCATGGAGGTCTTGTGTTTGCCGACCTTCTCGGCGCCGGCGATGCGCTTCTCCAGCGACACGCGGAATTCGATATTGAGCTTGTGCGCGATGGTCTGCGCCTCGGTCATCATGTCGGCGGCCAGCTGGCGCGTCAGCGGGAACTGGCAGATGTCCACCAGCGTGGAGTGGGTCAGGGCGCTGATGGGATTAAAACTCAGGTTGCCCCACAGCTTGAGCCAGATCTCCGCGCGGATATCTTTCAATATCGGTGATTTGAAACCGGCCTTGGTAAAGGTCGCGGTGATGTTCTTAACGCGCTCGCTTTCGGAACCGTCCAACTCGCCCACCGGGAAGCGGTTGCCCTCGATCAGCTTGATCACGCCGGGGGAGACGATTTCGGCGGCGGGATAGACCACGCAGCCGAGGATGCGCTCGACCTCGATACTGGCCATGAGGTTGCCATGCGGGTCCACGGTCTCGACGCGCCGGCCCTCGAACTCGCCGCCGTGCTTCTGGAAATACCACCAGGGAATGCCGTTCTGGGTCGTGACCACCGCGGTCTGGTCGTGGAACAGGGCCGGGATCTCCTTCGCGATCGGTTCGACCTGGTGCGCCTTGAGCGCCAGGATCACCACGTCCTGCTTGCCGGCCTCGGCGATCCGGCTGGTCGCCTTGACGTTTTTCGCCACGTGCTCGGAGCCATCTTCCTCGATCAGCTTCAGACCGTTCTTTTGCATGGCCTCGAGATGCGCGCCGCGCGCGATCAGTGTGACTTCCTCGCCCGCGAGCGCGAGCTTTGCGCCCAGCAAGCCGCCGATGGCGCCGGCGCCGACGATGCAGATCTTCATGGATCAATCCTCCAAATCATTTAGCATCAAAAAAAGCAGTTAACCGCCAAGACGCCAAGAACGCCAAGTTTTCTATTCATGAAAGTTTTTCTTCTTGGCGACCTTGGCGTCTTGGCGGTTCAAAATTTATATACCAGAGACTCTTACTTATATTCGTTGGACAGCGTGCCGATGCCGTCGATAACGACCTCGATCTTGCTGCCCGGTTTCATCGAGCCGACGCCCACGGACGTGCCGCAGGAAATGACATCGCCCGGGTACAGCGTCATGTCGCGCGAGATCAGGCTCACGATCTGCGCCGGCTTGAAGATCATGTCGCTTACCGGGTAATTCTGGCGCTCCTTGCCGTCCAGCAGGGTTTTCACGCTGAGCGTGAGCGGGTCCAGGCCGGTGGCAATGACCGGGCCGAACACGCCGAAAGTGTCGAAGCCCTTGGCGCGCGTCCACTGGGCGAAGGTCGGGTCTTTCTGGAGGATTTCGGCGGCGGTGACGTCGTTGGAGCAGGTGTAGCCGAAGATATATTTCGCGGCGTCGGCCTCGGAAACGTTCGAGGCGCGCTGGCCGATCACGACTCCGAGTTCGCCTTCGTACACCACCTTGCCGGTATAGGACGCCGGCACGCGGATAGTCTGGCCGCCAGCGAGAAAGGAATTCGGCGCCTTGAGCAGATAGAGCGGTTCGGGTGGTGCCGTGAGGTTCAGTTTGGCGGCGAGCGCGTGAAAATTGTTCCACAGCGCGATCATCTTGGTTGGCACGCAGGGCGTGAGCAGCGTGACCTCGGCCAGCGGCACGGTGGCGTTCGTCGCGCGCGCCCCGGCGAACATGTCGCCTTCGTGGACCTGGATTACGCCATCGCGCAATGTTCCGAATCCGGTCTGTCCGCCGCGCTCGAAACGTATCCAGTGCATAAAGCCTCCTCCGCCGTGTTATCGTGGCGATCCATTATGGTCGCGGATCGAGGTATGTATGCTACCTTCTGGCGCCGCGTGTCGCCAGCCGCATCGGGTTTCCACAAGATGAAATTGGCCTCGCGGCCGCGTTAACGTAAAACCGGATTTCACTGGACGAAAAACATGCGCGACAACCAATACCCTGGCCGCTCGGTCGTGATGAGCACGCATGGCATGATCGCCACCAGCCAGCCGATGGCGACGCAGGCGGGACTCGGGGTGCTGCAGGCCGGCGGCAACGCCATGGACGCCGCCATCGCGGCGAGCGCGGTGCTGTGCGTCACCGAGCCGCAGGCGACCGGTATCGGCGGCGATTGTTTTCTGCTGTATCACGAAGCCAAAACCGGCAAGCTCTTCGGCCTGAACGGCAGCGGCCGCGCCCCGGCGCGCGCTACGCTGGAGGAATTCGAGCGGCGCGGGCTGATGCAGGTGCCGGAGTTCGGAATTTTATCGGTGATCGTGCCCGGCGCCGTGGACGCGTGGCAGACGGCCCTCGAACGTTTCGGCACGCGCAGCCTGGAAGAGATGCTGCAACCGGCTATCGCCTTTGCCGCGGACGGTTACGCGGTCACGCCGGTGGTGGCGAAGGCTTGGCAGAACAACGCCGCCGTGCTCGCGCCGCATGCCGAAAGCCGGCGTGATTTTCTGGTGGACGGGCGCGCGCCCGCGGCCGGCACGCTGCATCGCCAGCCGCGGCTGGCGGAGTCGCTGCGCCGCATCGCGCGCGGCGGGCGCGAGGCCTTCTATCGCGGCCCGATCGCGGAAGCCATCGTGCGCCACAGCCATGCCCATGACGGCCTGCTCGAGCTGGAGGATTTCGCCGCCTACCGTTCGGAATGGGTCGAACCAATCAGCACCGATTACCATGGCGTGCGCGTGTGCGAAATTCCACCGAACGGGCAGGGCATCACGGCGCTGATGACGCTCAATATCCTGGAGCAGGCCGACCTGCGCGGCATGAAACATCTGAGCGCCGATCATCTGCATTGGGTGATCGAGGCCTTCAAGCTGGCATGGGCCGAGCGCGACGAGTACGTCGCCGACCCGGCGTTCAACCAGTTGCCCGTGGAAGAAATGCTGTCGAAGGAATTCGCCGCCCGGCAGTACGCGCGCATCGATCCGCATCGCGCCGCGCCTTACCCGGTTCAGCTGGCGGCGCGCGCGCACCGCGACACGGTGTATCTCAGCGTGGTGGACCGCGACCGCAACGCCGTATCCTTCATCAACAGCCTGTACTACCCCTTCGGCAGCGGTGTGGTCGCGGGCGACACCGGTATCATGTTGCAGAACCGCGGCGCCGGCTTCGTGCTGGAGCCCGGTCATTTCAACTGCATCGCGCCGCGCAAGCGCCCGCTGCATACCATCATCCCGGCGATGGCCTATCGCGGCGATGACCTATTGAGTTTCGGCGTGATGGGCGGGGAGTATCAGCCCATGGGGCATGTCTGCGTGCTGACCAACTGGCTCGACTTCGGACTGGACTTGCAGGAGGCGATCGACGCGCCGCGCTTCATGCCGGGCGGCGGGGTAGTGGCGCTGGAACGGCCGGTTCCGCAGGAGGTGCTGAAGGCGCTGCAACAGCGCGGGCACGTGGTCGGACGCACCGAGCTGGCGCTCGGCGGCGCGCAGGCGATTTACGTGGATGCGAAGAACGGCGTACTGTCTGCCGGCTCCGACCCGCGCAAGGACGGCTGCGCGTTGGGATATTGAGGATAAAAAGGATTCGTCACACCGGCGAAAGCCGGTGTCCAGATAAGTAGAATTAACTTTAATACACTGGATTCCGGCTTTCGCCGGAATGACGATTGAGATGCTTCACGCCAAGCCGAGTTTCTGCGCCAAACCGATGCGCTGCAGCTTGCCGGTCGCGCCCTTGGGGATTTCTTCCAGAATTAAAATTTTGCGCGGCACCTTGAAGTCCGCCAGCCGTTTGGCGGCGAACTCGCGGATTTCCTTTTCATCGGCGCTCTTGCCTTCGCGCAGCACCACGGCCGCGGCCACGTCCTCGCCGAGCTTGGCGTGCGGCATGGCGAAGGTCACGACCTGCTGCACCGCCGGGTGGTCCATCAGCACCTCGTCCACCTCGCGTGGCGAAATCTTCTCGCCGCCGCGGTTGATGATCTCTTTCAGCCGGCCGGTAATGCTGAGATAACCTTCCGCGTCGATCACGCCCTGATCGCCGGTGCGAAACCAGCCATTGGTGAAGCCCTCGGCATTGGCCTTGGGATTGTTCTCGTAGCCGTTGGTTACGTTCGGGCCGCGGATCACCACTTCGCCGGTCTGGTTCGGTCCCAGCAATTTTCCGTCCTCGCCCATGATGCCGACTTCCGGTCCGGCGGCGATGCCGACGGTGCCGGGCTTGTGCGGGCGCGGCGGCAGCGGATTGCTGGTCATCTGGTGCGAGGCCTCGGTCATGCCATAGGACTCGAGCACCGGCGCGTTGAACACCTGTTCGAGCTCGGCCAGCACCTGCGGCGGCAGCGACGACGAGGATGAGCGGATGAAGCGCAGCGGATGGCGCGCGATAACCTCACGATTGTTCGCCGCGCGTGCCAGGATCGCCTGGTGCATGGTTGGCACCGCCGTGTACCAGGTCGGCTTGGCCTCGTCCATCCAGGCGAAGAACTTGAGCGCGTTGAAACCGGGCGTGCAGTAAACGCTGCTGCCGGTGCAGAGCGTGGACAGCACCGATCCAATGAGTCCGTGGATATGGAACAGCGGCATGATGCTCAAGCCCCGGTCGGCGGGCGTGAGGCTCAAAATATCCCGGATGTGGCCGGCCGAGGCGCACACGTTGCGCTGCGACAGCGGCACGATCTTGGGGCGCGAAGTCGTGCCGGAGGTGTGCAGCACCAGCGCGACGTCGTCGGTCCCGGCATGGCCGCCGCGCGCCGCCGCGGCGGATTGACCGCCCGCGACCGGAACCAGCTCGAACACGCCGGCAGGGTCGGTATTCGCGCGCACGATTTCAATAACGGGAATTTTCAGTTTGGTGGCGACGCCGAGCGCGGGTGAAGTGCTGCCGCGTTCGACCACCAACGCCTTGGCCTTGAGGTCGGCAAGATAGAATTCGAATTCGTCGGCGCGATACGCCGGATTGAGCGGGGCGGAAGTCGTGCCCGCGGCGATGGCCACGAAGGCGCTGGCCATCTCGGTGCCGTTGGGCAGCACGATGGCGACGCGGTCGTTGCGTCCGATCCCGAGCCGGTTGAGTGTCGCCACGGTGCGTCCGACATGATCGCGCAGCCCGCCGTAGGTGAGCGACGGGCAGCCGCTGCCGACAAAGGCAATGGCGTTGGCGGGCTTGTCCGCCAGCAGCGCATGGATCGTGGAATAAACGGTCATGGATGCTTCCTCCGCTCCTGAAAATTATCTGGACGACGTTACCGGATGCGGCGCCATGTTATCAGCCTTTCGCAGGCTGTAAATGCGCTTTTCATGATGTGGAACAGCGGGGAGGCGGCCGGATTATTTGTCTTCCCAGGGCGCGAAGCCGATGGAGCGCTTTTTCTTCGGCACGGGCGGCGTCATCAGTTCGCGGATGGCGTCGAAAACGACCCTGAACTGGGCGTCGTATTTTCTCTCCAGCGCCGCCAGCTTGCGCGCCAGATCGACGTTGGAGGCGAGCATTTGCCGCAGGCGCACGAACGCGCGCATGATTTCGATGTTGACCTGGATCGCGCGTTTGCTGTGGAGCACGCTCGAGAGCATGGCCACGCCCTGTTCGGTGAAGGCGTACGGATGGTAACGACGGCCTCCCCGTTTTGAGGTGCCAAATTGGCACCTCAAACTTTCAAACTCTTTGGTTGAAAGCTGAAACATGAAGTCCTCGGGGAAACGCCGCAGGTTACGCTTGACGGAGCGGTTTAGTACCTTGGTTTCCACCTCGTAAAGTATGGCCAGATCGTCATCCAGCATCACCCTCTGGCCCCGTAAGAGGTAAATACGATTTTCGATCTGTTCTGCTGGAACGATAGGTTTTTGGGACACGGATACACCTTTGTTTTTGCAGATTGTAGCTTTGTGCAGGGGAATTACCGCCCTAGTTCTAAAGGTTTGAGATCACAATTTGTGACCTCAAATCGCCGGATTTCCTGGAGGGCATATCTTGAAATCACAATTTGTGATTTCAAGGTCACAATTTGTGACCTTGATCCCCGGCCTGTTTGAGGTTCCAATTTGGTACCTCAAATTTTACTGCTCCGGCGTACAGATCTCGTTGCGCGCGATGGCGCGCGCGGTGAGCGCCAGTAACAATGCGATCACGGCACAGAGCAATGCCAGCAGCAGCCAGGAAACATCTTTGAAAAACGCCACGCCGGTGGCGCGGTACATGAGGAGTGTGGCGATGGTCAGCGCGGCGAGGGGAAAGGAGTAGGCCCACCAGGAAAGAAAAAACTTGAGGCGTGCGAAGCGCGGCAGTTGCAACGCCAGCAGCAGCGCGATGAACACCGCCGTGTGGTAAAGAATGCGCCCGAATCCATCCAGTACGCCGCGGAGTTTCAGGTAGGCGATGAAGCCGGCCGCCGGCGGTGCCAGCAGGATGAACAGCGTGGGCAACAGCCGGTCGGGCAGGGGGTTATGGAAGATCATGCGATACACGATGATGGTGAACAGCACCAACCAGAACACCAGTCCGATGCTGAAGAAAAACCAGCCGGTTTCGGGGCCGGCGTGCGTGACCCCGGCGATGGGTGCCACGATGTTTCCCACCACCGGAATGAACCAGGCGGGACTGATGTGGGTGATTTCAAAACCCGGCTTGTAGATCCAGGCGTTCAGCACGTAGAGCGTCACCAGCAGATGCAGTGCCGCGCCCGCGAGCCAGAGCGCGTACGAGAGTTTTGGCCAGAGTCCGAGGGTGGCGCCGCCCAGCAACAGCAGGCTGACCGTGATGGTCGCGCCGAAACTCATTTTCACCGGATGACGCCATTCCTGCATCACCGCTTCCGGATAACGCATCAATTTCAGGAGGTACACAACCGCCAGCAGCGCGAATACGATCAGGCTGACGACCGTCACGATCTGTCCGCCGCCCCGGGGCAGGCCGAGAATGGCTTCGCCCTGTTGCAGCGCCATGGCGAGGCCGGCCAGTCCCATGACGGAAGAAAAGAAGGCGACCGGAAAAAGTTGCAGGCGGTTGTGGCTGGGGATGGCGGCTTCAGTGCTCATGCGGGCGATCCTGTTGTGTTCACTTCGGTTGCGGCTCAGGCGACGTTGAGTCTGCCCTCGGGGTCGAACGCCCGTTTCAGGTTCTGCTGGAGCGCCGCGACCGCGGGCGGCAGGGGATGGAACGAGGCGCCGTTCTGCCCGGCGCGGCGGAACAGGGTGGCGTGACCGCCGGCCGTTTCCGTTTCCCGGCGGATATCCGCGGCCGGCGCATCGCTCCGGAGCCAGCGCTGCGCGCCACCCCAGTCGAGGAGCCACTGGCCCGGCAGGTCCATCGACGCCGTGGCGGGTGGGACCGACAGGCGCCACAGCGGCGCATCGCCCTGAAAGAAGCCGTGCCGGTGTTCGCGGATGTCGCCCCAGAATTCATCGCTCTTGTCCAGCGCCTTGCCGCCCAGTTTGGCGCGCGCAGCCTGCACCCCCAGTTCGCTGCCGGAGAGACGCACATATAAGGTATCGTCCACGTGGCAGGCGGCGGACAGCGGCAGCGGCTGCGCGCTCCAGGTATTCATGGTGGCGATGGCCTTGTCGACCGTGGTCGCGAAGCCGAGCGTGATTTCCCGGGCCGGTTTCGGCAACACCTTGAGCGAGATTTCGAGCAGCACGCCGAGCGTGCCGCGCGCCCCGACCATGAGGCGCGAGACGTCGTAGCCGGCGACGTTTTTCATCACCTCGCCGCCGAAATGCAGGATCTCGCCCCTGCCGTTGATGAGGCGTGCGCCGAGGACGTGGTCGCGCGCGGCGCCGGCATAGGGCCGGCGCGGGCCGGAGAAACCGCAGGCAATGGTGCCGCCGAGCGTGGCGGCCGGGCCGAAGTAAGGCGGCTCGAAGGCGAGCATCTGGCCCTTGTCAGCCAGCGCCGTCTCGATCTCGGCGAGCGGTGTGCCGGCGCGGGCCGTGATGACCAGTTCGGTCGGCTCGTAGGAAACGATGCCGCGATGACCGGTGACATCCAGCTTTTCACCCGCCGCTTCGCCGGTATAAAAGCGCTTGCTGCCGCTGCCGGTGATCGTGAGAGGCGTGCGTTTCCTTACCGCGGCCTTGATAGCCTCGGCGAGTTCATTCGCGATATCCTGATTGGCGGCGCTCATGCGGTTCAAAATCTTTCCAGTTCGGGATGCACCAGCTTGCCGCCGTGCACGTGCATGCGGCCGAATTCGGCGCAGCGCGACAGCGTCGGCACCGCCTTGCCGGGGTTGAGCAGGCCCCTGGGATCGAAGGCCGCTTTCAGGGCATGAAACTGTTCCAGCTCCACGCGCGTGAACTGGAGGCACATCTGGCCGATCTTCTCCACGCCCACGCCATGCTCGCCGGTCACCGTGCCGCCGACCTCGATGCAGAATTCCAGAATCTTGCCGCCCAGTTCCTCGGTCTTTTCCAGCTCGCCCGGCTTGTTGGCGTTGTAGAGAATCAGCGGGTGCAGGTTGCCGTCGCCGGCGTGAAACACGTTCGCCACTGCCAGGCCGTATTCCTTCGACAGATCGCTGATGCGCCTCAATACTTTGGCCAGGTGTCGGCGCGGGATGGTGCCGTCCATGCAGTAGTAATCCGGCGACAGGCGCCCGACCGCGGGGAACGCCGCCTTGCGGCCGGCCCACATGCGCAGGCGCTCCGCTTCATCCCGGGATACGCGCACCTCGGCGGCGCCCTGCTTCAGCAGCAGCGTGCGAATCTGCGCGATGCCTTCGGAAACTTCCTCGCTGGTGCCGTCGAGTTCGCACAGCAGGATCGCCGCGGCTTCGACCGGATAGCCGGCCTTGGCGTAAGCCTCGGCGGCGCGGATGGCGAGGTTGTCCATCATCTCGAGGCCGGCGGGCAGGAACCCGCTCGCGATGATGGCGGCAACGGCGTCGCCGGCCGTTTCGATCTCGTCGAACACCGCGAGCATCACCTGCGCGCGTTCCGGTTTCGGCAGCAGTTTGACCGTGAACTCGACCATCACTCCGAGCATGCCTTCCGAGCCGGTCATGAGCGCCAGCAGGTCGTAACCAGGGATGTCGAGCGCCTTGCCGCCGAGCGTGATGAGTTCGCCGTCCATGGTCATGAACTTGATGCCGGTCACGTTGTGCACCGTCAGGCCGTATTTCAGGCAATGCACGCCGCCGGCGTTTTCGGCGACGTTGCCGCCGATGGAGCAGGCCAGCTGCGACGAGGGATCGGGCGCGTAGTACAGGCCATAGGGTGCCGCGGCCTCGGAGATCGCGAGATTGCGCACGCCGGGCTGGACCGTGGCGGTGCGGTTGGCGGGATCGACTTCCAGGATGCGGTTGAATTTCGCCAGCGACAGCAATACGCCGTCTTCGAGCGGCAGCGCGCCGCCGGACAAGCCGGTGCCGGCGCCGCGCGCGACCACGGGAATATCCTGCTCCGAGCACAGCCGCAGCAGCCGACCCACCTGTTCCACCGTCTCCGGCAGCGCCACGATCCAGGGCAGCCGGCGGTAGGCCGACAGCCCGTCGCATTCATACGGGCGCAGGTCTTCTTCCTCGGTCAGTACCGAGCTGCGCGGCATGAATTCGCGCAGCCGCGCCGCCAGCGATTGGCGCAGCGCCGTCGAAGCCAGGGAGGTTGGGGCCGTGCTCATGCGGGCTAGGGTAATCCCTGCCCGGCATGGCGTAAAGCCGGGACGGCGGCTAACTGTTTGCAGCGGTGGAAGATGTGTCTTCCAGCGTGTCCGAGCTGCTCAGCTTGATGAAAACCCCGAGCGACATGAGCAACAGTGACGCGCTCGCGATGATCGCCACCGGATAATAGAGGAAACCGGCCAGGTCCTGCTGGCTGTACTTGATCACCATGATCAGCGATTCGAGCACCAGCGCCACGAACACGACGCTGGCGAAGCGCGTGACACTGCGCCGGATACGCCGGATGGCATCGGACGGTTTGCCGCTCTTGTCATATTCCTGGTGCACCACCTGCGCCAGCTCATATACGGCGAGCGCCACCACGCCCATGTGCACTCCCTTGACCAGACCACTGGTAAGGTCGCCTTCGCTGAGAATCGGTTTAATGAACTCGATGATCGCCGAGGAGGCATACAGCAGCGCAAAGGACAGGAAGAACAGGGCGAACAGGGGAACGAGCAGGCGCGGTACCGCCTGAATTATCGCTACCAGCCCCGTGGCTCTTTCTTCCGTTATCGTGTCGTGATTTTCGATGCTTTCATCTTTCATCATTTGCTCCTTTCGTTTCGTTCGCGGGGTTATGACCGCGAAGACGGCTGTAACATCCGCCGACCCGATCAATTTGCTATGATCCCTGACCAACGGACAGAAACCGCTCGAGTTTTGTGGCCATCGCGCGCCAACGTGTAATTTTATTTGAACGTGTCGTCATGAAATCTTCAGAACCGTATCGCGGACGTTTCGCGCCGTCGCCCACCGGGCCGTTGCACTTCGGTTCGATGGTCGCCGCCGCCGGAAGTTTCCTGCAGGCGAAATCTCGTGGCGGCGAGTGGCTGGTGCGCATGGAGGATCTCGACCCGCCCCGCGAAGCGCCGGGCGCGGCCGATGACATCCTGCGCACGCTCGAAGCCTTCGGTCTGCACTGGGATGGCGAGGTGGTGTATCAGAGCCGGCGCCACGCGTTGTACGAGGAGGCGCTGGAAAAACTGCGAGCGCGGAACGCGCTCTATGCCTGCGCGTGCAGCCGGCGCGAGATCGCGGACTCGAGCGTGAACGGCGTGGACGGACTGGTTTATCCCGGTACCTGCCGCGGCGGCATCGCCCCGGGGCGCGCGCCACGCGCGTGGCGCGTGAAAGTGGACGGACAAAAGATCGAATTCATCGATGCTATTCAGGGGCGCATGGTCCGTGACCTGGCCGTGGATTTCGGCGACTTCGTGGTGCGGCGCGCCGACGGATTTTTTGCGTATCAACTGGCGGTGGTGGCGGACGACGCCGCGCAGGGTATCACCGCGATCGTGCGCGGCGCCGACCTGATCGAATCCACGCCACGTCAGATTCATCTGCAACGCCTGCTGGATTTGCCGACGCCGGATTATCTCCATCTACCGGTGGCGCTCAACGCGCGAAGCGAGAAACTCAGCAAGCAGACCTTGGCCGCGCCGCTCGACGCGGCGCGCCCCATGCCGGCGCTGCTGCAGGTCATGCGGTTTCTGGGCCAGGAAGTCCCGCCGGAACTGGCCGACGGCAGTCTCGCAGATTTCTGGCGCTGGGCTGTCATGCATTGGGATATGACGCGCGTTCCACGGGTAGCGGGCATCATCGTGTAAGCAACCGGTGACAGTTTGGCCTGAATTCCAGTTTACAATCCGCTATCAAGTTGACACGACAAAGCCGGTGGTATAACTTTTGTCGCGATTGGCGCCGATTTGAGCTTCAGCGTGCGACGTGAGTCGCTTGGGTAGCTAGCCCTGCCAGTACGCAAAATCTGGTGGAAATAGCGCAAAGCCGATTAAAGCAATCCTTCCGATCGGCGAGATCAGTAGTCTGACCAAAATGGATGTGCCATCGTGTTTGCGGGCACACTTCCATTCCAAGTGGCGAAAGCCGTTCAAACAATTGTCCCAGCAGTTAACGCTGCGAGCGGGACTTGTCGTTTAGCCGACAACAGCCTAGGGGCAGTGCGGGTCTGGTAACGGTCCCGTGCCAAGCGCCCTGACAATGTAGCCACACCGACCGGTGTGCGTGTGAACCGCAAGGAATACACGTGATTCTGCCAGCAACAGGCGGATGAGGCGCTAGGCTGGGCGGTACGACCAACATATGTGAACTGCCGTTTTAAACCTCGTTATCAAAAACAAGCCAAAGTTGCTGTCAGGCTTGGACTAAAAGGTGCGTGGCCGGATGTCGCTCTGCTGAATAGCGACACGCTGACATAAAGGCCTCCGGGGAAAAGGCAGGGTCTAATCCGTTCGTGTTGTTTGAATGGAACACGGTAAGTCCGTACTCCCGCCCGTCATGGGCAGGTCCGCCGCAAGGCTGACTGTTGGGATGCGGATAAAGGAAAACGGAAAAAGCGAACGCCGGTCTGTAATGGATCGGATAGGGGTTTCAACGTCACCCCGCGCGAAAGCGAGCGGACTTCCGTTCGGTCTCTCCTCGCGAGAGAACGTGCAGACAACTCGACCCCGAAGGGGAGGCTATCCCCTTCGGGGGAGACATGCGCCTCCTGTTTGGGGATTTCATTTCTCTTAACAGGAGGAAAGCAAGTGAGCATGCAAAACAACGCATCTGCGTCCTCCACGGAGCAGGTGATTCCTTGGCACAGCATCGACTGGGCCCGGGCACACCGCAACGTGAGGAAGCTGCAAGTGCGTATCGCGAAGGCTACAAAAGAGCAGGATTGGCGCAGGGTGAAAGCCTTGCAACGATTCCTGGCTCGCTCGTTTGCCGGCAAAGCATTAGCCGTCAAGCGAGTGACGGAAAACACAGGCAGGCGAACGCCGGGTGTGGACGGTGAAGTGTGGTCCACCCCGGAGGTCAAAGCCAACGCCATGTTGTTACTCAAGCAGCGCGGCTACAAACCGCGTCCATTGAGGCGGGTGTACATCCCGAAAAACAACGGGAAGAAACGTCCGCTCGGGATTCCAACGATGCTGGACCGTGCCATGCAGGCGCTTCATCTGCTGGCATTGGAACCGGTCGCGGAGACCCTTGCGGATCGACACTCCTATGGGTTTCGGCCCGAACGCTGTACTGCCGATGCTATCGAGCAGTGCTTCACAGCGTTAAGCCAACGCTCAAGCGCCGAATGGGTTCTCGAAGGAGACATTCGGGGTTGTTTCGACAACATAAGCCATGACTGGTTGCTCGCTCATATCCCCGTGGATAAGACGACCCTCCGGAAATGGTTGAAGGCGGGTTACATGGAAAATCGCAGACTCTTTGCGACGCCAGCGGGAACACCGCAAGGTGGCATCATCTCGCCGACGTTGGCCAATATGGTCTTGGATGGGTTGGAAGCGGAACTTGAAGCCACGTTTGGCAGAAAGCGAACGCCGAAAGCCTATCGGAACAAGATTCACTTGGTGCGATATGCGGATGACTTCATCATCACCGGCAACTCGAAAGAGTTGCTGGAAACGGAAGTCAAACCATTGGTTGCCAGATTTCTCGCAACCAGGGGACTGGAGCTCTCGCAAGAGAAAACCCGGATTACACATATCACCGAAGGGTTCGATTTCTTGGGTCAGAATGTGCGCAAGTACAACGGCAAGTTAATCATCAAGCCGTCCAGAAGGAACGTAAAAGCGTTCAAGGATAAGATTCGAGAAATCCTGGATGCCAACAAGGCCACGAAACAGGCCACGCTGATACGCTTGCTTAATCCCGTTGTTCGAGGTTGGGCGAATTATCACAAGGCCGTTTCTGCCAAGGAAACATTCAGCGCGATTGACTCATGGCTTTGGCGCAGATTGTGGCAGTGGGCGAAACGCCGACACCCGAGTAAAGGGCGCCAGTGGGTTAGGAAGAAATATTTCCGAACCATCGGAACCCGGAATTGGGTGTTCGTGGCGGGTACCGGCGTTGTTCTGAAAAATGGCAAACCGGAAAGCGTGCGGCTGTTTAAAGCCAGCACCACTGCGATCCGGCGCCACAGGAAGATTCAGGGCAACGCCAATCCGTTCGATCCGGCAATGGAGCTGTATTTCGAGGCGCTAATCGGCCTCAGGATGCAGGATTCATTGAAAGATCGGCGAACGCTCTTGGCGCTGTGGCGGAATCAGGAAGGTTGTTGTCCTGTCTGTCACCAAAAGATCACCAAGGACACGGGATGGCATTGCCATCACAAAGTCCGGAAGATCGATGGTGGCGGCGACAACTGGACCAATCTGGTGCTGCTGCATCCAAACTGTCATCGTCAAGTTCACAGCAAACGTTGACTGAAAGGTAGCCGGTTCCCATAATCAGGAGCTTGGCGCTTTTTATAGAGGCTTGAGCCGAGTGCAGGGAAACTTGCATGCTCGGTTCTTAGGGGAGGGTGGCGCAGCAATGCGCCATCCTCACCCGACTTGCGGGCGCGATACAAATGCCGCTAAAGCGAGAGTATCCCGCTCTAGCCGCATTCGCGGCTTTTTTGTTGCCCGTCGTTTTCCGCAAGCCCGCGCCGTAACAGTAATAAAGGAGCAGCAGGCCATGTCTGACGATTTTGACCAATGGGGTTTCGACACTCGCGCGGTGCGCGCGGGCCAGCATCGCACCAACGAGGGTGAGAACTCCGAGCCGATCTTCGCTACCTCCAGCTACGTGTTCAAGAGCGCGGCCGAGGCGGCGGCGCGGTTTTCCGGGGAGAAGCCGGGGAATATCTACTCGCGCTTCACCAATCCCACCGTGCGTGCTTTCGAGGAACGTCTGGCGGCGCTGGAAGGCGGGGAGCGTTGCGTCGCCACCGGTTCCGGCATGGCGGCGATCCTCTCGACTTGCCTGGCGCTGCTCAAGAGCGGCGATCACATCGTCTCGTCGCGCAACATCTTCGGGCCGACGGTATTGCTGTTCAACAACTACCTCGGCAAGTTCGGCATCGAGACCAGTTATGTCTCGCTCTCGGACTACGGTGCGTGGGAGAAGGCGATTCGGCCGAACACGAAGCTCCTGTTTGTGGAAACGCCGTCCAATCCGCTGACGGAGATCGCCGACATCGCGCGGCTGGCGAAGCTGGCGCATGCCAAAGGCTGCCTGCTGGTGGTGGACAACTGTTTCTGCACCCCGGCCCTGCAGCTGCCGTTGAAGCTGGGCGCGGATGTCGTGATCCACTCCGCGACCAAGTATCTCGACGGGCAGGGCCGTTGCATCGGCGGCGCCGTCGTCGGCAATAAGGAATTGGTCGGCGAGAAGGTCTATGGTTTCATGCGCACCTGCGGGCCCTCCCTGAGTCCGTTCAATGCCTGGGTGTTCCTGAAGGGGCTGGAAACACTTTCGCTGCGCATGCAGGCGCATTGCGCGAACGCGCTGGAGCTCGCGCGCTGGCTCGAGAAGCAGAAGCGCGTGCAACGGGTTTACTATCCGGGCCTGGCCTCGCACCCGCAGCACAAGCTCGCCAAAAAGCAGCAGTCGGGTTTTGGTGGCATCGTGGCGTTCGAGCTGAAAGGCGGCAAGGACGCGGCCTGGAAGCTGATCGACAGCACGCGCGTGCTTTCCATTACGGCCAACCTGGGCGACACCAAGTCCACCATCACCCATGCGGCCACGACCACGCATGGGCGCCTCACGCCCGAACAACGCGCCGAGGCGGGCATCAGCGACGGCCTGATCCGGATTTCTGTAGGGCTGGAAGACGTGGAAGACCTCAAGAAGGACCTGATGCGCGGGCTTTCATGATGCGAAGCGGTGTGCACTGAACAAATCCGGCGCGCGCAAGGTAGAATGCCGCATCATGCGCGTCGGCCTGTTCGTCACCTGTCTCGTGGACCTGATGCGGCCCAGCATCGGGTTTGCCGCCTTGCGGCTGCTGGAGGCGGCGGGATGCGAGGTCGTGGTTCCCGCCGGCCAGACCTGTTGCGGCCAGCCGGGTTACAACTCGGGCGACAGCGCGGCGGCCCGGGCCCTGGCGCTGAAACTCCTCAAGGAATTCGAGGGCTGCGATTATGTCGTCGCGCCCTCCGGTTCCTGCACCGGCATGATACGGGCGCATTATCCGGCGCTGTTCAAGGATGACCCGGGCATTCTCGAAGCGGTCCAGCGTCTGTCCGTCCGTACTTATGAATTGACCGATTTTCTGGTCAATGTCGTCAAAATCAAAAATATTCCCGGCCGTTATACCGGTACGCTGACCTATCACGATTCCTGCGCCGGCCTGCGCGAACTTGGCGTGCAGGCGCAGCCGCGTGCCTTGCTCGCGAAAATGCCGGGCGTGACCCTGACGGAAATGCAAAACGCCACCACCTGTTGCGGCTTCGGCGGGACCTTCTCCGTGAAGTTCGGCGATATCTCCACGCGTATGGCCGACAGGAAATGCGCCAGCATCACCCAGACCGGCGCCGGTACTGTCGTAGCCGGCGATCTCGGTTGTCTTTTGAACATCGAGGGCCGGCTGCGCCGCAACGGCGATGCGCAAACCCGGGTGTTGCATATCGCCGAGGTCCTGGCCGGCGATAATGGAGAAAATGCATGGAAGTAACCGCAATGCATTTCAAGCGCAAGGCGACGGAGAAGCTGAACGACGAAAATCTTCAGCAGGCGCTCAAAAAACTCCAGTCGCGTTTCGTCGACAGCCGCGCCACGGCGCTGGCGGAGCTGCCGAATTTCCCGGAAATCCGCGATGCCGCGGCCGCTATCCGCGAGCGCGTGATCAGGAATCTCGACGGTTACCTGCTGCGCTTCGAACAGGAAGCGGCCGCGCGCGGCGCGGTGGTGCACTGGGCGGAAGACATCGAGGACGCCAACCGTCTCGTGGTCGAGATCGCCCGGCTTCACGGCGTGCGCAAGGTGGTCAAGTCGAAATCCATGGTCACTGAGGAATGCGGGCTCAACGATTATCTCGCGAGCGTGGGCGTGGAGGTGCTGGAAACCGATCTGGGCGAGTACATCCTGCAGCTGGCGCACGAACCACCGTCGCATATCGTGGCCCCGGTGGTGCACAAGAGCAAGGAAGAGATCGCCGACCTGTTCGAGGAAAAGCACGGACGTCCGCGCACCACGCAGATCGCCGAGATGTGCCGCGAGGCGCGCGAGGTGCTGCGCCCGGGATTCTTGTCGGCCGACATGGGCATCTCCGGCGCGAACTTCCTCATCGCCGAGACCGGGTCGGTGCTGATCGTCACCAATGAGGGCAATGGCCGGCTCACCACCACGCTGCCGCGTGTGCACGTGGCCATTACCGGCATCGAAAAGGTGGTGCCGACGCTGGAGGATGCCAGCACGCTGTTGCGCCTGCTGCCGCGCTCCGCCACCGGCCAGTCCATCACCAATTATGTCTCGGTCCTGACCGGCGTGCGCGGCAAGGACGAGGCCGACGGCCCGGAGCATTTCCATGTTATTTTGCTGGACAATGGCCGCAGTCGCCTGCTCGGCACCGAACTGCAACCGATGCTGCGCTGCATCCGTTGCGGCGCCTGCATGAACCATTGCCCGGTGTACCAGAACATCGGCGGCCATGCCTACGGCTGGGTCTATCCGGGCCCCATGGGGTCGGTGCTGACACCGGCCTTCGTCGGGCTGGAGAACGCCATCGATCTGCCCAACGCCTCGACTTTTTGCGGCGAATGCGCCGTGGTTTGTCCGGTGAAGATTCCGCTGCCGGACCTGATGCGTCATTTGCGCCACCTGCAGGTGGAGCGCGATCTGCGTCCCTGGGGTGAACGCGCCGCGCTGCGGCTGTGGTCGTGGGCGGCGCAGCATCCCGCGGTATACGCAATGTTCACGCGCGTGGCGGCACGGCTACTGCACCGGCTCGGCGGGAAGAAAAAATATCTGCGCCATCTGATGGGCGCGTCCGGCTGGACCCGGGGACGCGACATGCCGGCGCCGTCCGGCCGGACTTTCCGTGAGCTGTATCAGACGCGGCGTGCATCATGAGTGCGCGCGAGAATATCCTGGCGCGGATCGGCAAGGCGCGCGCTTCCAGCATCGCCGCCGATGTCGATGGCGAGATCCGCCGGCATCAGCGCGGACCGATCCCGCCGCTGGCAGGAGATCTGGTGAAACGGTTTGGCGAGCGGGCCGCGAACCTGGCGAGCGATGTGGCACAGGCGCGCACCATCACCGAAGTTCCGGGCCTGGTGGCGCGCTATCTCAGCGAGCGCCAGTTGCCGCGGCAGGGTGTATGCTGGCCGGCGCTGGCGCCTTATGGCTGGCAATCCGCCGGTATTGAGTTGCAGACGCGCGCGGCGCGCGGCGACGATCTGGTGGGCGTCACCGGCGCCTTTGCCGGCATTGCCGAAACCGGGACATTGATGTTGCTCTCCGGGCCGGAGACACCAGCGACAGTCAGCCTGCTGCCGGAGACACACGTTGCCGTGATCGAAGCAGAACGCATCGTGGCGACCATGGAGCAGGCCTGGGACCGATTGCGCGTCGAGCGCGGCGCGTTGCCGCGCGCGGTGAATTTTGTTTCCGGTCCTTCGCGCACGGCGGATATCGAGCAGACCGTGACGCTCGGCGCGCACGGGCCGTATCGGGTGCTTATCATCATCGTCGGCTGACATTTCTCGGAGAGGTGCCGTCATGTCACAACCGGTTTTATCGCTTTGGATCAACGGCAAGTCGCAGCCGAGTACGAGCGCACGCACGGCGGAGGTGTTCAATCCGGCCAGTGGCGCGGTCGTCCGGCGTGCGCCGCTGGCCGGCAAACAGGATGTCGAAAATGCCGTGGCGGCGGCGCGGGCGGCATTTCCCGGCTGGCGCGATACCACGCCGCTGCGGCGCGCGCGCATTCTCATGCGTTTTCGCGAACTGATGCAGGCGCATCGCGACGAGCTCATCCACCTGACCACGGAAGAACACGGCAAGACGCGCGAAGACGCCGCCGGTTCGTTGCAACGTGGCATCGAGGTCATCGAATTCGCCATGGGCGTGCCGCATTTGCTGAAGGGCGAGCAGGCCGAGGACGTCGGCCGCGGCGTCGATTGTCATTCGCTGTTGCAGCCGGTAGGCGTGTGTGCCGGCATCACGCCGTTCAACTTTCCCGTGATGGTGCCGTTGTGGATGTTCCCGGTGGCCATCGCCTGCGGCAATACTTTCATCCTCAAACCCTCGGAGAAAGTGCCCTCGGCGAGCCTGCGCATGGCCGAACTGCTGCGCGAGGCCGGGCTGCCGGACGGTGTGTTCAACGTGATCCCCGGCGACAAGGAGGCGGTGGATGCCCTGCTGACGCATCCGGACGTGCGCGCGATTTCCTTCGTCGGCTCGACCCCGGTGGCCAAATACATCTACGAAACCGCAGCACGCCACGGCAAGCGCGTGCAAGCACTGGGCGGGGCCAAGAACCATGCCGTGGTCATGCCCGACGCCGATCTCGATTTTGCCGCGGACGCGCTCATGGGCGCGGCCTACGGTTCCGCCGGCGAGCGCTGCATGGCGATCTCGACGGTCGTGGCCGTGGGCGCGGCTGGCGATGCCCTGGTCGAGAAGCTGCGGGACAAGGCCGCGCGCCTGCATGTCGGACCGGGCGACCAGACGGGCATCGACATGGGGCCGGTGATTACCGCGGCGCACCGCGAACGCATACAGAAGCTCATCGACAGCGGCGTGACGGAGGGCGCGAAACTGGTATTGGACGGGCGCGGGCTCAAGGTCCCCGGCGGTGAAAAGGGTTTTTATCTCGGGCCGACCCTGTTCGACCAGGTCACGACCACGATGGAAATTTACAAGGAAGAGATTTTCGGGCCGGTGCTGATCGTCCTGCGGGCCGACAACATCGACGCTGCCATCAATCTCGTGAACAGCAATCCCTATGGCAACGGCACCGCCATTTTCACGCGTTCCGGCGCGCACGCGCGCCGCTTCGAGCGCGACATCGAGGTCGGCATGGTCGGCATCAACGTGCCGATCCCGGTGCCAATGGCGTTTTTCTCCTTTGGCGGCTGGAAGGCCTCGCTGTTCGGCGACCTGCACGTGCACGGCATGGAAGGTGTGTATTTCTACACCCGCAGCAAGGTCGTCACCAGCCGCTGGCCGGGTGGCGAGGAGCGGGGTTCGTCGAATCTGTCGATGCCGACGCTCGGCTAGCATGCCATCTTCTATTACATGACCATGCCGACCGATCACCGGAAAAATCTGCTGAAGATATTTCAATCCGCGCTGGCCGCGGTCAACGGCCGCGTTTGCGTGCGCGAGCGGCTGAAGGAAAGACCGCTGCCCGGGAAGGTATACATGATCGCGGTGGGCAAGGCCGCCGGCGCCATGGCGCAGGGTGCGCAGGACGTAATGGGCGGTAATCTTGTCGATGCCCTGATCATCACCAAAAAGGGACATGCCGAGCCCTTGCCATGGCCGGTGCTGGAGGCGGGGCATCCGCTGGTGGACGAATCCAGCCTGGAGGCCGGCCGGCGGTTGCTGGCATTTGTCGACCGGATTCCAAAGGACGCATCCGTGATCGTATTGATCTCCGGCGGCGCCTCGGCGCTGGTGGAGGCCTTGCCGCCGCAGATCAGTCTCGAGCGGTTTCAGGAGATCAACCGCTGGATTCTCGGTTCGGGTCTGGACATCAACGATTACAACCGCATTCGCCGGCGCCTGTCTCGTCTCAAGGGCGGTCGTCTGGCCAAACTGCTGTATCCGCGGCGCGTGCTGTGCCTGGTGGTGTCGGATGTGCCGGGCAACGATCTGCGCGCCATCGGTTCCGGCCCGCTGGTGGCGGATGAAGACCTGCGCCGGCCGTTGACGCTCCGTAAACTGCCGGATTTCATCACCGAGGTGCTCGCGCACATGCCGCCGGCGCCGGCGCCCGACGACGCCTGTTTCCAGAATATAAAACGCGAGATCGTCGCCACGCTCGACAACGCCAAGAGTGCCGCTGTGGAAGCCGCCAAGGAACTGGGTTATCAGGCGATGCTCGAGGCCAGTTTCATATCCGGCGACGCCCTGGAGGCGGGAGCCAGGCTGGCCAAGAAGTTGTCAAACTCGGAGCCCGGTACGGTGCACGTCTGGGGCGGCGAGACCACGGTCCAGCTTCCGGAATCGCCGGGCCGTGGCGGACGCAACCAGAGTCTCGCGCTGGCCGCGGCCATGATGCTGCGCGGGCGTGACGATGCGTGGTTCCTGTCGGCCGGCACCGACGGCACCGACGGCCCCACGGACGACGCCGGTGCGCTGGTGGATGGCGGCACCATCGCGCGGGGCGAGTCGGCCGGCCACAACGCGGAGCAGGCGTTGGCACGGGCCGATGCCGGGACGTTTCTGGAGGCGAGCGGCGATCTGATCCAGACCGGGCCGACCGGCACCAACGTCATGGACATCATGCTGGGACTGAAAATGACAAGCGGAAACTGAAGGCCCATGACCAGACGTTTTCTCCTGCTCGTATGCCTGTTGTTTCCGGCGATGACTTCCTGCTCCGATCCGGTGACGCCGGCGGCGGTGCTGTATTTCGTCGAGCATGAACCGGGCGCTGAGCCCTTCCGTTCGCGCATGGTCATTACCGCGGGCTTCGTGCGCATGGACGGCGGGTCCGACGATCCGGATTTCCTGCTGTTCGACCGGGCCGACGGAACCATCTACAGCGTCAGCAGCGCGGAACAGCAGATCCTGATCATCCGGCCGCGACCAATGGACGCCAAACCGCCCGCCGACTTCCGGCATCAGGTGGTGCGCGACAGCGCCGCGTTTCCGGCCGTCGGCGGGCATAAAGTCAGCCACTACGAGTTGCTGACCAACGGCCAGCGCTGTTATGACCTGTACGCGGCGGCGGACCTGCTGCCGGAAGCGCTGCTGGCGCTGCGCCAGTACCGCGAGGTACTGGCCGGGCAGCAGGCGAAAACCCTGCCGCTGGCGCCGCCGGGCACGCTGTCGGCCTGTGACATGGCGAACAACGTTTTTCTTCCGGCACGCCATCTGGAACATGGCTTTCCAGTCCGGCTCACGGACATGACCGGCAAGACGCTTGAACTGGTGGATTACAACGCGGAATTTCGCGCCACGGCGGCGATGCTGCGGCTGCCGGCGGATTACAAGCGCTTGACCATCGAGGAATTGAGAATGAAGTGAGAGGCGGTTGCCCGCATGGAATCAGCTTTTCACTTTCATTTTTTCGCTTTTTACCGTTTTTTCGAGCGGCAGTCCCTCCAGCACCCAGCCATGCGCATCCACGCTCAGCACGCTGCCCTGTTCGTACCAGTCGCCGAGCACCATGCGTCGTGCGGGCCGGCCGTCGAGCGTGAACGCATGTTCCTTCGGCCTGTGCGTATGACCGTGGATCAGGCGGCGCACCCCGTGCTCGCGCATGATCGCTTCCACCGCGTTCTGGTTCACGTCCATGATTTCCGGTTTCTTGCTGGCGGTTGAATTTTTGCTGATCTCGCGGAAGTCGCGCACGATGCGATCGCGCTCGGCGACGGACCTGGCCAGGAACTCCCGCTGCCAGGCGGGATTGCGCACCTGCACGCGGAACGCCATGTATTCGACGTCATCGGTGCACAGTGAATCGCCGTGCATCAGCAGGGTGGGGGCGCCGTGGAGATCGATCTTCGCCGGATCGCCCAGCAGGCGACAACCGGTGGCTTTTTCGAAACCGTCCGCCATCAGGAAATCGCGGTTGCCGTGCATGACGAAGACCGGCGTGCCGGCCGACGTCAGTGCGCGCAGGCCGCGGACGATGCCGCGGAATTCTTCCTGTTCGACTGCCTCGTCGCCGATCCAGTACTCGAACAGGTCGCCGAGGATGTAGAGTGCGTCGGCGTTGCGCGCGCGCTGCCGGAGGAAGTCCAGGAACAGCCGGGTGATGGCGGGGCGGGTGCCGCAGAGATGCAGGTCGGAGATGAAGAGCGTGGTGGCCGGCATCTCTTTGCTGGGCCTCCTACTTCTCGTCAATGACCTGTATTTTCTCGATAATCACGTCGGACAGCGGTACGTCCTTGTGACCGAGCTTGGAACCGGTAACAACACCCTTGATCTGGTCCACGATGTGCATGCCGTCAATGACCTTGCCGAACACGCAATAGCCCCAGCCCGCCGGCGTGGGCGCGGTGTAATTCAGGAAATCGTTGTCGACGATGTTGACGAAGAACTGGCTGGTGGCGGAGTGCGGATCGGTGGCGCGCGCCATGGCGAGCGTGCCACGGGCGTTGCGCAGGCCGTTGTTGGCCTCGTTCTCGATGGGTGGCCGCGTCATCTTCTGGGTCATCCCCGGGCCGAAGCCGCCGCCCTGGATGACGAACTTGTCGATGACCCGGTGGAACAGCGTGCCATCGTAGAAACCGTCCTTCGCATAGGCGAGAAAGTTCGCCACGGTCTTCGGCGCCTTCTCCGGATTGAGCTCCAGGACGATGGTGCCGTAGTTGGTTTTCATGTGAATCATCAGTGGGCGCTCTTGTTTTCTGCTGGCTGTGCGGGCCCGCCGGCGGCAGGCCTCTGTACTGAAGTTTACACTGGATTGGCTTTGCTGTCGTAACGCCGGGACTACGCCGGGAGGGCGGTTTCCGTTAACATGGCGCCCCTCGACAATGACTTCGCGCCCCTTCAAGACCCGTTTCGCCCCCAGCCCCACGGGTCTGCTGCATCTCGGCAATATCCGCACCGCGCTTTTCAATTTTCTGTTGGCCCGGCAGGCCAGGGGGACCTTCCTGCTGCGTCTGGAAGACACCGATGCCATGCGCGGGCACGAAAAATACGCCCGCGCGCTGGAAGCAGACCTGCGCTGGCTGGGGCTGGTCTGGAACGAGGGGCCGGAGGCCGGCGGCCGTCATGGGCCTTATGCGCAGTCCGAGCGCGGTTCAGTCTATAAGGAATACTTCACTGCCCTCGAATCCAAAGGCCAGGCCTATCCCTGTTTCTGCAGCGAGCATGAACTGGCGATCGCGCGCAAGACCGCGCTGGCGGCGCATCGCCCGCCGCGCTATTCCGGCAAATGCCGCGCGCTGTCGCCGCAGGAGGCGCAGGCCCGCTTCGCCCGCGGCGAGCCCGCCACCCTGCGGTTCCGGGTGGAGGAGGGCAAAACCGTCGAGTTCGAAGACAAGGTGCGCGGGCGGCAGGTGTTCAGCACGGACGATATCGGCGACTACGTCATTCGCCGTTCCGACGGCACGCCGGCATTTTTCTTCTGCAACGCCATCGATGACGCCCTCATGGAAGTGACGCTGGTCGTGCGCGGCGAGGATCATCTGACCAACACCCCGCGCCAGATCCTGCTGCTTCAGGCGCTCGGGTTGCCGCTGCCGGCGTACGCGCACATCGCGCTCGTGGTGGGGGCCGATGGCGCGCCGCTTTCGAAGCGCACCGGTTCGAAATCGATCGAGGAGCTGCGTGCCGTGGGTTATCTGCCGCCCGCCATCAATAATTATCTGGCGCGCCTGGGGCATACCTACGATGCCAATGCCTTCATGAACCTGGAAGCCCTGGCGGAAAATTTCGATCTCTCGCGGCTGGGCCGGGCGCCGGCGCGTTATGACGAGGCCCAGCTGATGCACTGGCAGCGCGAGGCGGTGTTGCATTTGCCGTCCACGACGCTGCAGGAATGGATGGGCGACGCAGTGCAGGCGCTGGTGCCGGCTGACAGCTTCGCTGAGTTCACCGAAGCGGTGCGCGGCAATATTTCTTTTCCCGCCGACGCCTTGCGCTGGGCCCGGATCGTGTTTACCGATAAGCTGGTTGTCAGTCACGCCGCCAGGGAGGCCATGATGGCGGCCGGTCCGGAGTTTTTTGCGACGGCGCGCCAGGCGCTGGAAACGCATGGCGCCAATTTCAAGGTCGTAGCCGAAACCGTGAAGCAGGCGCGCTCGGTGAGCGGGAAGTCGCTGTTTCAGCCCCTGCGCGCGGCGCTCCTGGGCGAACTGGACGGGCCGGAAATGGCCAGGATTTTGCCGCTCATCGGCGTCGAGCGCGCCCGCAAACGGCTATCACTATAAACAGACATCATCAACAGCAGGATCATGCTCCAGATTTACAACAGCCTCACCCGGAAGAAGGAGCCGTTTACTCCCATCACGCCCGGCCAGGTCCGCATGTACGTGTGCGGCATGACGGTGTACGACTACTGCCATCTCGGCCATGCGCGCGTCATGGTGGTGTTCGACATGGTGGTGCGCTACCTGCGCGCGCGCGGTAACCAGGTGACCTACATCCGCAACATCACCGACATCGACGACAAGATCATCAATCGGGCAAAAGAGAACGGCGAGGACATCGGCGCGCTCACGGAGCGATTCATCCGGGCCATGAACGAAGACGCCGCGACGCTGGGCGTGCTCCCGCCGGACCAGGAGCCGCGTGCCACGGTGCACATGCCCCAGATCCGCGACATGATCGCCCGGCTGGTCGAGCGCGGTTTTGCCTATGCCGCGAAAAACCGGGACGTCTACTATCGGGTACGCAAGTTCGAGCCCTATGGCGCGCTTTCCGGCAAGACCCTGGACGAACTGAAAATCGGCGCGCGCGTGGAGGTGGACGAGGACAAGGACGACCCGCTGGATTTCGTCCTGTGGAAGGCCGCCAAACCCGGCGAACCGCAATGGGATTCGTCCTGGGGACCGGGGCGTCCGGGCTGGCATATCGAATGCTCGGCCATGTCCCATGCCTGCCTCGGCAGTCATTTCGACATCCACGGCGGCGGCATGGACCTCAAGTTTCCGCACCACGAAAACGAGATCGCCCAGAGCGAGGCGGCCACCGGCAGCAAATTCGTCAACACCTGGATGCACGTCGGTTTCGTGCGCCTGAACCAGGAGAAAATGTCGAAATCGCTCGGCAATTTCTTCACCGTGCGGGAGGTGTTGAAGAAATTCGAGCCGGAAGTGGTGCGTTACTTCATTCTCGGCAGCCATTACCGCAGCCCGCTCGATTATTCCGACGAGAATTTGCAGGGCGCGAAGAGCGCGTTAACCCGGCTGTATCTGGCGCTCAAGGATCTGCCGCCGGCGGAAGCAGGGGGAGGCGCGGCGGCCTGGGAGCAGAAATTCCATGCCGCCATGGATGACGACTTCAACACGCCCGGCGCGCTCGCGGTGCTGTTCGAGCTGGCGCGCGACATCAACAAGCTGCGCGAGGACAGTGGCATAGCGGCGGCCGCGCCGCTGGGTGCGACCTTGCGCCGCATTGGCGGGGTGCTGGGTCTTTTGCAGAGCGATCCCCAGACCTTCCTGCGCGGCGGCACCGACGACGGCCTGACCGATGCGCAGATCGAGGCCCTGATCGCCCGGCGTTCAGAGGCACGCAAGAACAGGAATTGGGCTGAATCGGACCGTTTGCGCGACGAACTCAAGGCCCAGGGAGTCATTCTGGAGGATACCGCCGGTCAAACCAGCTGGCGCCGGCAGTAAAAAGCATCATTTGTGACTTACCGCTATTGACCCTGCGGATACTTATAAGTAATTTCTTATTTTTAAACCGGCAAACGCCAAGGCCCGCGCGCCCGGTTTGGGGCGGACGCGGGTTTTTATTTCCCTTGAGGTTTTTGTGGAATTAACTGGCGCAGATATTTTTGTCCGCTGCCTGGCTGACGAAGGCGTGGAATACGTCTTCGGCTACCCCGGCGGCGCGGCGCTGCACATCTACGACGCGCTCTACAAGCAGGACCGGGTCAAGCACATCCTGGTGCGGCACGAGCAGGGCGCGGCGCACGCGGCCGACGGCTACGCGCGCGCCACCGGCCGTCCCGGCGTGGTGCTCGTCACCTCCGGCCCGGGCGTGACCAATACCATCACCGGCATCGCCACGGCGTACATGGATTCGATCCCGCTGGTGGTGTTCAGCGGCCAGGTGGCCACCAGCCTGATTGGCGACGACGCGTTCCAGGAAGTGGACGCGGTCGGCATCACGCGCCCGTGCGTGAAGCACAATTTCCTGGTCAAGGACGTGAAGGACCTCGCGGCCACGGTGAAGAAGGCGTTCTACATCGCCAGCACCGGCCGCCCCGGACCGGTGCTGGTGGACATCCCCAAGGATGTCACCGCGCACAAGTGCGAGTACGCCTACCCGAAGAGCGTTTCCATGCGTTCCTACGTTCCGGTGACCGAAGGCGATCCGGGGCAGATCAAAAAGGCCGTGGACCTGATGCTGTCCGCGACGCGCCCGATGATCTACACCGGCGGCGGTATCGTGCTGGGCGAGGCCTCGGCGGCATTGACCGAGCTGGTGCGCCTGCTCGGTTACCCCTGCACCAACACGCTCATGGGGCTCGGTTCCTATCCCGCGACCGATCCGTTGTTCGTCGGCATGCTCGGCATGCACGGCACCTACGAGGCCAACATGGCGATGCACGAATGCGACGTGCTGATCGCCATCGGCGCGCGCTTCGACGACCGCGTCACCGGCGATCTCAACAAATTCTGCCCGCACGCGCGCATCGTGCACGTGGACGTCGACCCGGCCTCGATCTCGAAGAACGTCCCGGTGGAAATCCCGATCGTGGGACAGGCCGAACCGGTGATGCGCGAGATGATCCGGCTCATCAAGGCCGCGGGCAGGAAGCCCGACCAGCCGGCGCTGGAAGCCTGGTGGAAACAGATCGACAAATGGCGCGCCATGAACTGCCTCGAGTACGACCGGGAGAGCAAGCTCATCAAGCCGCAGTACGTGCTCGAGCGGCTTTACGAGATCACCGATGGTGATGCCTACATCACCTCCGACGTCGGCCAGCACCAGATGTGGGCGGCGCAGTACTACAAATTCGACAAACCGCGGCGCTGGATCAACTCCGGCGGCCTCGGCACCATGGGCTTCGGTCTGCCGGCGGCCATGGGCGTGAAGCTCGCGTTCCCCGAGGCGACCGTGGCCTGCGTCACCGGCGAGGCCTCGATCCAGATGTGCATCCAGGAGCTGTCGACCTGCAAGCAGTACGATCTGCCGATCAAGATCATCAACCTCAACAACCGCTACATGGGCATGGTGCGCCAGTGGCAGGAATTCTTCTACGACCGGCGCTATTCGCATTCATACATGGACGCCTTGCCGGATTTCGTGAAACTGACCGAGGCCTACGGGCACGTGGGATTCAAGATCGAAAAGCCCGGCGACGTGGATGGCGCGCTCAAGGAAGCCCTGAAAATGAAGGATCGCCTGGTGTTTCTCGACTTCATCACCGACCAGACCGAGAATGTCTATCCCATGATCGCGGCCGGCAAGGGCCAGCACGAGATGCATTTGAAGCCCTGCAAGGCGGTCGTGCCGACCGACCGGGAACTGGCATAGCTACAGGCAGACATTGATGCGCCACACCATATCCATGTTGCTGGAAAACGAGTCGGGCGCGCTGTCGCGCGTGGCCGGCCTGTTTTCCGCGCGCGGCTACAATATCGAATCGCTCAGCGTGGCGCCGACGGAGGACGAAACCCTGTCGCGCCTGACGCTCGTGACCAGCGGTTCGGAGGATGTCATCGAGCAGATCACCAAGCAGCTCAACAAGCTGGTGGACGTGGTCAAGCTGGTCGACCTCACGGAAGGCCAGCATATCGAGCGTGAAATGCTGCTGATCAAGGTCAAGGCCGGCGGTGCCGCGCGCGGCAAGATCAGTCAACTGGTGAAGGACTATCAGGGCCGGATCCTCGACGAAACCGAAGCCA
The DNA here is from genome assembly GCF_002355735.1 of Sulfuricaulis limicola. Taxonomy (GTDB): domain Bacteria; phylum Pseudomonadota; class Gammaproteobacteria; order Acidiferrobacterales; family Sulfurifustaceae; genus Sulfuricaulis; species Sulfuricaulis limicola. The sequence continues at coordinate 850,083 of NZ_AP014879.1, forward strand.
CCTACACCATCGAGCTGACCGACACCAGCAGCCGGCTGGACACCTTTGTGAAGGCCGTGAACCACGCGGATATCATCGAGGTGGTGCGTTCCGGCGTTTCCGGCATTGCCCGCGGCGAGAAGAGCCTGCGGGTTTAATAAACGTCATTTTGGAACGCAGATGCATTCATCTGCGGATATTTAATCTTTAGGAGTTCACATGAAAGTTTTCTACGACAAAGACGCCGATCTTTCCCTCATCCGCGGCAAGAAGGTCGCCATCGTGGGCTACGGCTCCCAGGGTCATGCGCACGCGCTGAACCTGAAGGACAGCGGCGTGGACGTGCGCGTGGCGCTGCGCGAAGGTTCGAATTCGGTGCAGAAGGCCAAGAACGCCGGTCTGAACGTCAAGAACATTCCCGATGCGGTGAAAGAAGCGGATCTCGTCATGATCCTGGCGCCGGATGAGCAGCACAAGAAACTATACAAGGAACAGGTCGAGCCGAATCTGAAAAAAGGTTCGACCTTGGCCGTGGCGCACGGCTTTTCGGTTCACTTCGGTTTCATCCAGCCACGCGCCGATCTCGACGTCATCATGATCGCGCCCAAGGGTCCGGGACACCTGGTACGCTCGACCTTCACCCAGGGCGGCGGCGTGCCGTGCCTGATCGCGGTCAAGCAGAATGCTTCCGGCAAGGCGCGTGATGTCGCGCTGTCCTACGCCTCGGCCATCGGCGGCGGTCGCGCCGGCGTCATCGAGACCACCTTCAAAGACGAGTGCGAGACCGATCTCTTTGGTGAACAGGCGGTGCTGTGTGGCGGCGCCACGCATCTGGTACAGGCCGGGTTCGAGACGCTGGTGGAGGCCGGTTATCCGCCGGAGATGGCCTACTTCGAGTGCCTGCACGAACTGAAGCTCATCGTCGACCTCATGTACGAAGGCGGCATCGCCAACATGCGCTACTCGATCTCGAATACCGCCGAGTACGGCGATTACACCCGCGGCCCGCGCATCGTCAACGAGCAGACCAAGGCCGAGATGAAAAAGATTCTCCAGGAAATCCAGTCCGGCCAGTTCGCCAGGGAATGGATGGCCGAGAACGAGACCGGCGGCAAGCGCTTCCCCGAGATGCGCGCCCAGGCGGCCAAGCATCCGATCGAAGAGGTCGGCGGCAAACTGCGCGACATGATGCCCTGGATCAAGGCCCATCGCATCGTCGACAAGACCAAAAACTGAGCTTGCGAAACGCAGATCAACGCAGACAGTGTTTGAATCCGAAACCTGTCTGCGTTTTTTCTTTTCATCACCCGCATTCTGAATCAATAAATCATGGATGACGCTAAATACCCGATCCTCGCCCGCGAGGGCCGGTGGCATATCGCGCTGGCCGCGGGCGCGGCGGTGGTGGTGCATTATCTGGCCGGACCTGCCTGGGCCGCGCCGTTCTGGTTCATCCTGGTTTTTATCCTCCAGTTTTTCCGTGATCCTCCCCGGAGTATTCCCGACGCGCCCGGCGCGGTCATCTGTCCGGCGGACGGGAAGGTGATCGCGCTCGGAGAGGTCGAAGACCCCTGGCTCAAGCGCCCGGCCCGGCGCGTCAGCGTTTTCATGAACGTTTTCAACGTCCATTCCAACCGCAGCCCGGTGGCGGGCAAGGTCATGGAACGCTGGTACAGCGCAGGAAAATTCGTCAATGCGGCGCTCGACAAGGCCTCCCTCGACAATGAGCGCAATGCCCTGTGGATCCGGACCGACGCGGGCCAGGATATCGTGGTGGTGCAGGTTGCCGGCCTGATTGCACGACGTATACTGTGTTATGTACAGCCGGGCGCGCGGATCGCGCGCGGCGAACGCTATGGATTCATCCGGTTCGGGTCGCGCGTCGATGTTTATCTGCCGCGTGACGCGCAATTCGAGGTATCGCTGGGTGACAAGGTCAAGGGCGCGGCACAGGTGATCGCCCGATTGGCGCCGCCGGCGCAGGAGAAATGATGGATCATTTAGACGAAACACCCGCCCCCGAGGAGAAGCGTCGGCGCCGGGGCATTTACATTCTTCCCAGCCTGTTCACCACGGCCAGCCTGTTTGCCGGCTTCTACGCCATCGTGCAGGCCATGAACGGCAATTTCGAATACGCGCCGCTCGCCATTTTCATCGCCGCCATCCTGGACGCGCTCGACGGACGCATCGCGCGCCTGACCCACACCGAAAGCGATTTCGGCGCCGAGTACGACAGCCTGGTGGACATGGTGTCCTTCGGGCTCGCGCCGGCGCTGATCATGTACGAATGGGCGCTCTCCGGCATGGGCAAGCTCGGCTGGCTCGCGGCCTTCATCTATACCGCCGGCGCCGGCCTGCGCCTGGCGCGTTTCAACACCCAGGTGGGCGTGGCGGACAAGCGCTACTTCCGGGGCTTGCCGAGTCCGGCGGCCGCGGCCGTGGTGGTCGGTCTGGTGTGGGTGCTGCACGCCAATGGCGTGCCGGGCAAGGAGATCAGCATCGCGGCACTGATCGTGACCGTCATGGCCGGGGTGCTGATGGTGAGCAACGTGCGTTACCGCAGCTTCAAGGACGTGGACCTGCGCGGGCGGGTGTCGTTCATGACCATACTCGCGATGCCGCTGGTATTCGTCCTGCTGTTCCAGAATCCCCCGCAGGTACTGTTTCTGACCTTTCTTGTGTATGCGCTGTCCGGCCCCCTGGGATTCGTGTTCCGGCGGGCACATCACGAGGCCAAGGACCAGCCCGAAAATCACCCCCATGGCCGGGTTTAATTTTTTCCCGGATTGATTTAAGCTTTAATCATGCAGGGCATATCCTCCCTTTCCTTCAGCACCCGGTCCCGCCGCCGCGCGGTGGCATCGGCCCGTGCGCTTGCCTCTCTGCTGTCCCTGCTGCTGCGCCGCTAGGCGCAAACCAACCCCCTTCCTGGCGAGGAATATAATACGCGACCAAGAACCTGTTTTTAGCCCGCATGATTTGAATGAATCATGTGCGCGACGATGAATGACAGGACCAGCGAAGCAGGCATCATTTACGCAGAGACAAGACCATGAACGATCAGTTGATCATATTTGACACCACGTTACGCGACGGCGAGCAGAGCCCCGGCGCTTCCATGACGCGCGACGAGAAGGTGCGCATCGCCAAGGTGCTGGAACGCATGCGCGTGGACGTGATCGAGGCCGGTTTCCCGGTCGCCAGTCCCGGCGACTTCGAAGCGGTCAAAGCGGTGGCCGAGGCGGTGACCGAGAGCACGGTCTGCGGCCTGGCGCGCGCCGTGGAGAAGGACATCGACCGCGCCGCCGAGGCCATCAAGCCGGCGAAACGCGGGCGCATCCACACCTTCATCGCCACCAGCCCGATCCACATGCAGCACAAGCTGCGCATGACCCCGGAACAGGTGCTGGAACGCGCGGTGCAGATGGTCAGGCGTGCGCGCCAGTACACCGACGACGTGGAGTTCTCGGCCGAGGACGCGGTCCGTTCCGACATCGATTTTCTGTGCCGCGTGTTCGAGGCGGCCATCAGTGCCGGCGCCCGTACCATCAACGTGCCGGATACGGTCGGCTACAGCATCCCGCAGGTGTGGGGCGAGCGCATCAAGACCCTCATCGAACGCGTGCCGAACTCGGACAAGGCGATCTGGTCCACGCACTGCCACAACGATCTCGGGCTGGCGGTGGCCAATTCGCTGGCGGCGGTGCTCAACGGCGCGCGCCAGGTGGAATGCACCATCAACGGGCTCGGCGAGCGTGCCGGCAATGCCTCGCTCGAGGAGATCGTCATGGCGGTACGCACGCGCCGGGACATTTTTTCGTGCGATACCCGGCTCGACACCACCCAGATCGTGCCGGCCTCGCGGCTGGTGTCGAACATCACCGGCTTTCCGGTGCAGCCGAACAAGGCCATCGTCGGGGCGAATGCGTTCGCGCATGAATCGGGCATTCACCAGGACGGCGTCATCAAGATGCGCGAGACTTATGAAATCATGCGCGCCGAGGACGTCGGCTGGGCGGCGAACCGCATGGTGCTCGGCAAACACTCCGGGCGCAACGCCTTCAAGACCCGCCTCAAGGAGCTGAATATCGAGTTCAAGACCGAACAGGAATTGAATGCGGCGTTCGAGCGCTTCAAGGACCTGGCCGACAAGAAACATGAAATCTTCGACGAGGACTTGCAGGCTCTGGTGACCGAGGCGGATCTGGAACAGGAGAACGAGCATTTCCGGCTGGTGTCGCTCAAGGTCTGTTCCCAGACCGGCGAGACGCCTTTTGCCAATGTGACGTTGGCCGTCAGCGGGACGGAAAAGCAGGCCGGCGCGCCGGGCAGCGGTCCGGTGGACGCGGCGTTCAAGGCGATCGACAGCGTGGCCGGCAGCCAGGGCCAGCTGCTGCTGTATTCGGTCAACAACATCACCAGCGGCACCGACTCGCAGGGCGAGGTGACGGTGCGCCTGGAACGGGGTGGACGCATCGTCAACGGTCATGGCGCGGACACCGATATCGTCATCGCCTCGGCCAAGGCCTATCTTAATGCCCTGAACAAGCTGATCGCGCCGGCGGAACGCACGCACCCGCAGGTGGGGCAGCCGATATGACGCGCTTGAGTTTTCATGGCGCCGCTTTATGCTTTAGGCCATGAACGTCCAGAATGAGATGCGTCGCCGGCAGTATCTCGACGCGCTCGGCATCACGCGCTGGGAGCCGCGACAGGCGCCGGCTTCCGTTTCTCCGGAAATCCGCGTCGGAACGGAAACACCCGCCGTCCCGTCGCGTTCCGTCCCCGGACCGGTTCTCATCCGGGAAGCGGACACCGCGGTCGACAACTCCCGCGACTGGACGGAACTGGAAGCGGAAGTGCGCGCGTGCACCCAATGTTCCCTGCACAAGACGCGCACCCAGACGGTCTTCGGCGTCGGTCACCGGCACGCTTCTTGGATGTTCATCGGCGAGGCCCCGGGCGCGGACGAGGACCGGCAGGGCGAGCCGTTCGTGGGCAGGGCCGGCCAGCTGCTGAATGCGATCCTGTTTGCCATGGGTCTGAAGCGCGAGGAGGTCTACATCGCCAACGTGCTCAAGTGCCGGCCGCCGGGAAACCGCGACCCGCAGCCGGAGGAGGTCACGCAGTGTGAGCCTTATCTCATCCGTCAGATCGGATTGATCCGGCCGAAACTCATCGTGGCGCTCGGACGGCATGCGGCGCACAGCCTGCTCAAGACCGAGGTCCCGCTGGCGAAACTGCGCGGGCAAAAGCTGTCCTATCATGGCACGCCACTGTTCGTGACCTACCATCCGGCCTACCTGCTGCGTAACCCGGCCGACAAGCGCAAGGTGTGGGATGATCTGTGCCGCGCCAAGGCCGCCATGACGAATCTGGAGGAGTCATGAGCGCCGTTGTCATTTCAAACCAGCCGCTGCTCCGCCCCATGAACGGGCATGATCTGGTGGCGGTGATGGAGGTGGAAAACGCTGCCTACGAATTTCCCTGGACCCTGCCCATTTTCCGCGACTGCCTGCGCGTGGGTTGCCACTGTTACGTCTATGAATCGCCGCAGGAGGGCATCATCGGCCATGGCATCATGTCGGTGGCCGCGGGTGAGTGCCACGTCCTGAATATCTGCATCCATCCGGATTACCAGCGGCTGGGGCTGGGTGAGGGCATGGTGCTGTTCCTGCTCGATATCGCCCGGCAGAACAAGGCGCGCGTGGCGTTGCTGGAGGTGCGCATGTCCAACACCGCCGCTTACAAGCTTTATACCAAGCTCGGTTTCGACGAGGTCGGGCTGCGTAAAAGCTATTACCCCGCGCGTCGCGGCCGCGAGGATGCCATCATCCTGGCGCGCGACCTGACTGTGGGCATTTAATTCCCTCAACCCTCGTCGATCATCTCATCGGTGGGATTGTCCAGGTTCACGGAATGCTCGCTGGTCGGATGCTCCACCGGCATTTCCAGATAGGCATGCCGGTTGTTCTCCGACTCGAAATAAATCGTAACACTGGTTTCGTCGCTGCGATGAATGACGTTTGGCAAGCCGGTAATACTGGATAGGTCCTTGCCGCTGATAGGGTCCGTTCTGCAAACGATGTTGAACATGGCGGTCTCCTCCTGAGACAAAGCGTGGATCCGGTTCACAGCTATACGCGCATGCCATCAGCGGTACAACGTCATTTTTCATGTGGCTTTCCATCGGCATAACCGCGCGTGCGCCGCGGACATAAACCCGGCTTATATCTGCAGCGCCTCGATGGTCCAGCCGGTGCCGCCCGCCGTTGCCTCCGGGTGACGACGGGAGATCAGTTCCTCGATTTCCGCCACCCGCAGTTTCGGCACGTCCACCAGGAGCAGCACTTCGTGGTGTGACAGTACGCCGCGAAACTCATCGAGATGCGTGTCCGGTACGCGTGTTGCAAACAGGACGCCCGCGGTGAGTGTGAGCGTCATCGCGGCGAATGACAGGATGGCTCCGGTCAAGGAGTCCTGAGTCGCGGAAATGATCAGGCCGATCCCTCCCAAGGCAAACAACACCAGATTGCCCGTCCACACAATCCGTTGCAGGAGCCACACGGTATCGCGCCGCTGGTGCTCGTTCGCCGCGGGCAATTTTTCCAGTGTCGTGCCTTTGCCGCCAATCGCATGGATGTGCTGCCGGCCCACCCCGGTCGCCTCCAGATCAGCCACGATTTGTACGGCATGTGATTCTTCAGGAACGATGAAATACAGTCTGCGATGAAACATGGCGCCTCCTTGTACCGGCTGTGACCGTCATCAGGCGACGCACGCGCGTCAATTCCTGCAACGATTGCCTGTACTTGCTGCCAGAATTGGCTGCTTAAGCTAATGCGGCAGAAAAGAGGATTTTCAACGAGACAAAAAACGCGTGAATTAAAACCGGAGCAGGAATAACAAAAAATTTGTGGTTATGGCGTGTTGGCCGGTTTGCGGTACTCCATCTCTGCCTGTGGTATTAACCCTTCAATCTGCCGGATGCGCTGGTCGTCGAGTGGGTGTGTGCTCAGGAACTCAATCTGCTTGCCGCCACCGTTCTTGTTCTTGTATTCCGCGAAACGTTTCCAGAAGCCGAGCGCCTCGCGCGGCTGATACCCGGCGCGCGCCATGTACAGCAGGCCGAGATGGTCAGCCTCCAGTTCCTGTTTGCGCGAATGCGGCAGGGCGAGGCCGAGACCGTATGCCTGTTGCACGACCTGGCGCGTCGCCGGCGATGAACGTCCCAACGCCAGCTCCTCGAGTATCTGAAACAGGGTGCCCTCCGACATGCGTTCGGCGCCATGGCGCGCCACGGCATGCGCCACTTCATGCCCGACCACGGTCGCGAGACCGGCGTCGTCCTTGGTGATGGGCAGGATTCCGCTGAAGACCCCGACCTTGCCGCCCGGCAGACAGAAGGCGTTGGGTGTGTTGGGCTGGTCGAACAGCACGAACTCCCACTGTGCATTGGGTAGCGGCGCGATGGCGGCGATGCGTTTTCCGACGCGCTGCAATTGGGCAGTGGCTGCCGCGTCCTTGGAGATGGGTGTGGATTTCTTGAGCTTTTCGAATTCCTGGAAACCCAGCTGCGTTTCCTGGGCCGGGCTGACGAGTTGCAGCTGGGAACGTCCGGTCTCCGGGACCGTAGCGCAGGCGACCATAAGCACCGTAACCAGCACGGCACCGGCAGGCATCATGATCATCCGCTGACGCATGATTTTCATGTCTGTGTTGTCCTTAACGGCACGGATCCGGCCCACAATTTTACCCCTTGTGCGCCCGGGTTCCACTACCTGATTCAGGCGGTCCCGGGCCGGTTTTATCGTTAGAATGCCATTTTGCCATTTCGTTTGAGGGTGGCGGGAGGAAAACGTGACAGATAAGGAAACGCTGGTTTACCGCGGAAAAATCATCGAGCTTTTTCTGGAACAGGTCACGCTTCCCAATGGCGCCGAGGCCGAGTTCGAGATCGTGCGCCACCCCGGGGGCGCGGCGGTTGTGGCCCTCGATGCGGAAAACCGGGTATGCCTGTTGCGCCAGTACCGGCACGCCGTGGGCGGGTGGCTGTGGGAACTGCCCGCCGGCAAGCTGGATGCGGGCGAACCGCCGCTCGCGACCGCGCAGCGCGAACTGCAGGAAGAAGCCGGCGTGCAGGCGGTGCGCTGGGAGCCGCTCGGGAAAATCGTCAGCTCGCCCGGCGTCTTCACCGAAGTGGTGCATCTGTTTCTGGCGCGCGAGCTGCGCGCCACGCCGGCTGGTGCCGAGCCGCATGAGGTTTTCGAGGTGCACTGGGTTCCCTTCGCGCAGGCTGTGGCACAGGCGCGATCAGGCGAGATCACGGATGCGAAAACCCTGGCAGGTCTGTTTCGTGCCCGGGAATGGTGCGAAGGGAAGTAGGGGAAAAAAGCCGCTGGGGACCGGCATGCCCGGCCCGGAGATACAGGAAAAAACGCGAACCGGCGTTTACTGCAATGAGGCTCTGCAGCGGCAGAGCTGGCTCGCGATCAGATGCATGAGTTTATTGACGCTGAGGTCATCCGGAATTTCCTGGACGCCGGAAAACCAGATCTCCTCCACCTGACTGTCGATCTCGCTGTTTGCCTCCGTGATCAGGGGTACCCCGATAAAAACCCCTTGTTGCCCGTTCTCCAGACCGATGGTGATCAACTGCAGATTTACCGTCTTCATTCGTCTACCTCCAGTTCGGTTGCTGCACTGATGGGTACTGGACATCCGTAGACTCAAGCGGTGATTGTTTATCATCACCCGCTTTCAAGTATAGACAAATTCGGGAAGCAACCGCCAGTCGTATAACGCTGATGTCGGCGTTCGTCCGGCGGCGTATTTCAGGCGCCACCAGGCCGGATCAGACAGCGGCGACTTCCGGTTTTATGTTGAGCGAGCCGAGCCAGAAGGACAGGTCCTTCTCCATGAACTCCTCGACCGGCATGTAGTGCGAGCCGTCGCAGGAGAAGGTAAGTCCCACCAGGCCGTTCATGATGTTGAGGGAGCTGGAGCGCAGGTAGATGGTTTCATCGGCAAAACGCAGGGCCTTGAACTCGTCCAGCACGTGCCGGATCTGGTCCGGCGAGACCTTGGCGTTCTCCGGGTAGGGGCGGACCGGGTAGGCCAGGCAGAAATCCGGGTTGACAATTTCGTCGACCCGGTGCAGCCGGTAATTATAAGGGTCGTCGAACAGCCACAGCGAGCAGCGACCACTGGAGAAATGAATCTTGCTGTGGAACACGCCGTGATGGCTCATAAGCTGATGAATAAGATCGAGCACCTCGTCAATATGCTGGTCCAGCAGGCTCGGCGCGCGTTCCTGCATGAACACCGTGCCGCGCACCGCCGGATCGCCGCGGAACTGTTGCCAGTGAATGTCGGGCGCCGTCAGGCGCGAGTCGTGCAGCAGATCGTCCAGCGCGAAATCCGCGGCGATGAAGCCGAGCAGGTGATTATCGCGCGAGACGGCTTGCAACGCGGTGATGCACTGTCTCGGCACGTACTGGCTCATGTACACGGATGACAGCATCACGCCCTTGAACGGCAGGTGGTTTTTCAGGTAGGGCCGTTGCGACAAATCGCGCCCGCGCCACGAAGGGTCGGCGCCGCTGGCCTGGACCATGGATGATATTTCAATGCCATTGAGGTCCCAGGCATAGAGCAAATGGCAGTGGGGAATGGACCCGATGGTTTCGCGCAGGAGACGATCGAGCGCATCGGCATCGGGCCAGACATCGGCGCAGCGGGTGCCGAGTTGCGCCATCGGCTCGCTGACGGCCTCGGCAAGCGCCGCTTTTTTGGCCAGGACGGCCTGTTGAATGAATGACATGATTTCCTTGTGTAGTTAAAAATTTCTTATGGGGCCTGGATGGAAAATTCCAATGGATTATACAGGGGCGAACTTTGGGAAGATTTAGTGTAACTGGACGAATACGCCTGTCATTTCACCATTTAATGACACCAGGTACTGCAAATCCCGTCAGCACTGACACCTGGAGGTCTTGTTCGTTCCATCCACCCGGCATGCATGCCCCGATGACCATGCCCTGTTTGGGCATCCCATAGGCAATTTGGCGTTTTATGACCAGGTATGACCTGCCCGCATTTTCCCCTCTCAGAAATTCCTCTTAGTTATCCGTGCCTTTCCCGTTGAGCTTCCTTGAAAAACCGGCAGCAAATCAGGGCGTTCCTGGCATATTCCTTGCTTTTACCTAAGATAAGGTAGTGAGGTAATTGAAACGGCAGGGATCGGGCCGGGCCAGTAACGCGAAGCCGTCACCGGCAGTTTGCGGATTTTTTGCTTCTGGCCGGTACCCGGTGAATTCTGTCTTGGGTAAAAATGGAAATGGCAACGATTAAATCATTTCCCGGATTGATCGGGTTCTATGTGCTGACCTCCGACGGCGAGCTGGGTGTTTATGACCAGCACGGAAAATTTGTCGTGGACGCCAAACTTACCAGGGCGTTTGCCGATTACAACCGTCGTTTCCTGATGAGCTACCTGCAGAACCCGGAGAAGGGAAATTTTCGCCTGGCCATCATTCACCGGACACAGGAGAAACGACCGTGGGGTTCCGAGACCCTGCTGCTTGAGAAAAATATCGTACGTCGCCTGTATCCGATGACCGGAACCACGGAACTGGATCTGACCGTCTTCCAGAAGAAGAACCGGGAAAAAAGCATTTATCGCGGCATGGAGATTTTTCTGGAGTACAAGGATACCTCGACTCCCGATGTCCCGGTATATTGCCCCGTGCTTTATGACCGAGGCAGGACACTGGACGATTATGCGGCGAACCTTGATCGTCCGGTAACGCCGGCCGACCGGGAAACGCCGGTGGTGGAAATTCTCAATTTGCTGGCCGGCATCCCCATGGGCAAGCGCTATACCCCGGAGATCGGTGTTCTCAAGGAAAAGATCTATCAGGGCATCGTCAAGAAGGGCATGCGCAAGTCCGCGGAATTCACCCTGATCGAGGATATCCGCCGCAACGCCGTTGCCGCGACGGAAAAGGCTGTTGACGATCCCTACGCCGATGTCGACAAGCGTGCGGAGCGGCAGGTGACGCTGAATTCGAAGGCCGGTGATGCGGACGCGTCGCATAACGCCAATGACAACGTGCTCCCCAGGAATATCGGTTCCGCGCTGATGGGCCGACCCGAGCCGGCGGAGCCCGGGACGCTTAAGATATTTACCCGGTTCCGCGACATGGACCACGCGAGGCTCGAGGCGCTCGCCGGAAAATGCATGGTATACAGGGTCCCGCCCGGAACCCCGTTGCTGGAACGGGGAACGAACGACAGCTGGAATCTCTATCTCATCGAGGGGACGGTGGAGCTGGTGGCGGCCGACGGCATGCCTAAAACCATCGAGGGCGGCACACCCACGGCTAGCAACCCGATATCCTGCCTGAAGCCGCGCATGTATACCGTCTCCACGCTGACACGCGCGGCATTCCTGTGGATCGACGACAAGCTGATCGACGAGGTCATCAAGTCCACCGTCGAATCCAGACGGCTGGGCGGCGCGGTATGACGCTGGCTTGCGCCGCCGTCCTGATTTGATTATTCGAACAGTCCCCCGACCGGGTTACGCATGCGCTCGAGCACCATGGCGCGCACCATGGCGCGGCGTTTCTCCCGCTCGGCGGCCTTCTTGATCCGGTCCTGTTCCAGTCGGTCCTGATCCGCCCGGGCGACCGTCGCTGGTGTGGAGGGTACGGCGCTTTTGGCGGTGTTTCCTGTATTGACGGGGGGTGTCGCTGGTACCGGGGATCCCAGCTTCTCGGCTTCCTGTTCCTGCTTTATCTCGCTGATGATCTCCTGGCGGTGTGCGAGTTTGCGTTTGGCCATGGCGTCGCCCTGTTCCGCGGCCTTGGCGTACCACTTGAATGCCTCGTCGACATCCTGCCTGGTGCCCAATCCCTGTTCATGCATTTCACCAAGATAATATTGCGCCCGCGACTCGCCTTTCTCGGCCATCGCCAGTTGCACCTTGAACAGGCGCTCGTCAGCGTCGTCCAGGCCGGCGCTGTTTGCCGGCACGGCCGGCAGCAACACTAAAACAAACAGAATAAGACATGTGGATCTGGCTGACATGGAACCCCCCCCCGAAAATGACCCCTTGTTGCCGTCTATCCCCTGTATATAGACGATGGTGGTCCCGGGATATGCCATGTGACCGACGAACGGCCAATTCCACCCGTCGAGGCAAAATTTTATACAGATTTTTTCCGGGTATTCGCCGCCATGATCCCCCGTTGGTCATTGCCCCAATTCAGTGCAGCGTCTGGTCCAGCAGGGTCCGATAGTGGCGGACACGTTCGTCATCCTCGCCCAGCAGACTGAAAATGGCGAGCAGGCCGTCGCGTCCCGCCTGATCGCGATAGGCAGGGTCGCGGCGGGCGATCTCCAGCAACTGTTGCATCGCGGTTTCGTAATCGTCTTGGGCCATTTTGATGGCGCCAAGCTGATAGCGCGCCTCGAGATCATCAGGATTGTCGGCAATGGCGCGTTCCAGTGTTGCGACGGGTGGAGCTTCGCCTGCCGTTCGGAGAAATCCGGCATGCACCGACAGATTGCGGATTTCCGGATGTTGTCGAACCTCCCGCGGCAGGGATTTCATGAGATCATCGGCCCGGGAGTAGCGCTTTTGCAGTATCAGCAGCTTCACCAGATCGATGGCGAAGCGCGGGTCGTCCGGCGCGGCCAGCGCCGCTTCCGCCGCCCGGGTTACTGCCTGATCCAGATCGCCGCGCTGCCAGGCCTGGAGCGCAGCGGTGTATTTGCCGTTGGCTTCGCGATCGATGTGTTTCGATATGAATCCCCGCAACACCGCTTCCGACTCGGCGCCATGCAGCGTATCCACCACGTTACCGTGCCGGAACAGCTTGACCGTGGGAAGGCTGTTGACCCCGTGCTCGCGCGCCAGGCGACCGAACTCGTCGGTGTTGAGCATCACCAGCAGGAAGCGCCCGCCGAACTCGGTGGCGAGACGCACGAGCCGCGGCATCAGCATCAGGCAGGGCCCGGCGCGCGGCGACCAGTAGTTCACCAATACCGGCCCTTTGCCGGAATTTTCCAGCACCAGTACGCGAAAATTCTCGGCTGTGGCGTCGAAGACGTAGGGGGAGTTGGCCATGGTTACGCGATATTACAAAGACCTCCGGGAGGCGCAAGGAAACCATCCGTTCCGGAAAGGTCTATATTGAAAGCAAGCCCCTCGTTGCGGGAGATTATAATGCCGTATACCTATCCGACGCCGCGTGACATAGGCCTCAAAATTCCACCTTCTTTGCGGGAAGCCCGTTTCAACGCCGGTTTTCAACACGCCCTGAAAGGCGGCCACCTGACGGAGGTCGAGTACTTCCGGCGCTCGTTCCGGCTCGGATTCCGGGCCGCCAAGCTGTACTTGCGCGAGGTCCGCCGGCACCGCGGGATACTGGATTTCCCGATGCGGGCGAAATACCGCCTGCGCGCCCTGTGGCGCGGTGGTTGACGCCCGCCGGCCTTATATTGGGGGAAGCCCCCCCAAAACCCCGGCAGCAGGTGGTATTTCCGCAGATGATCGGCTATAGTGTCAGGGCTGCAGTTTGATGTCAGTATTTCGGTGGATCCGCTGTAAAGATCGCTCCCGTAAAATCCTTTCACGCTCTGCAACACAAAAACTTACTTTTATTTCGAGGTTATTAATGCGTACTGGTACCGTTAAGTGGTTCAACGATTCAAAGGGCTTTGGCTTCATCAAGCCGCAGGACGGCGGCGAAGATGTGTTTGTACATCACTCCGTCATCCAGGGCAGCGGCTTCAAGTCACTGGCTGAAGGGCAGAGCGTGAGCTTCGAGTCCCAGAAGGGACCGAAAGGCATGCAGGCGACGAAGGTCGTCGTCGACGCCTAAGACCGGCACAAGTGTCTGTCTGGAAACCCCGCTACGGCGGGGTTTCTTTTTTGATTGAATCCAGTCCATGAAATAAATTATCCGCAGATTAACGCAGATATATTTCAGGATGAACGCAGATAAAACAATAATTCACCTGAATCATCTGCGTTTATCTTCCTTACCATCCGCGTTCATCTGCGGTTGCTTTGTTTTTTCTTGTTTCTGAAATGAGCTCTGATTTCCCCTCCGAGATCGCCCGGCGCCGCACCTTCGCCATCATCTCCCATCCCGACGCCGGCAAGACCACGCTCACCGAAAAGCTGCTGCTGTTCGGCGGCGCGATCCAGCTCGCGGGTTCGGTCAAGGGACGCAAGGCGGCGCGCCACGCCACGTCCGACTGGATGGAGCTCGAGAAACAGCGCGGCATATCCGTGACCTCCTCGGTGATGCAGTTCCCGTATCAGAGCCACATCATCAATCTGCTCGACACGCCCGGCCACGAGGATTTTTCCGAAGACACCTATCGCACCCTGACGGCGGTGGATTCGGCGCTGATGGTGATCGATGGAGCCAAGGGCGTGGAAGAACGCACCATCAAGCTGATGGAAGTCTGCCGCCTGCGGCACACGCCGATCATGACCTTCATCAACAAGCTCGACCGCGAGTCGCGCGATCCGGTCGAGCTCATGGACGAAGTCGAAACCGTGCTCAGGATCCGTTGCGCGCCGGTGACCTGGCCCATCGGCAGCGGCAGGCGCTTCAAGGGCGTGTATCACCTGGCCGGGGACAGCGTGCATTTTTTCAGCCCGCAACACGGCGGCAAGATCCAGCAGGGCGTGGTGATCCGCGGGCTGCACAATCCGGAGCTGGACCAGATGCTCGGCGAGCAGGCCGCGGAGCTGCGCGCGGAAATCGAACTGGTCAAGGGCGCCAGCCATGCCTTCGATCCGCAGCAATATTTGCGCGGCGAGCAGACGCCGGTATTTTTCGGTTCGGCCATCAATAACTTCGGGATACGCGAGCTGCTCGACGATTTTGTGCGGCACGCGCCTCCGCCGCTCGCGCGCACGACCCTCACCCGCACAGTCGCGCCGGACGAGCCGGCCTTGACCGGTTTCGTGTTCAAGATCCAGGCGAACATGGACCCCAAGCATCGCGACCGCATCGCCTTTTTGCGCATTACCTCGGGCAAATACACCAAAGGCATGAAAATGCACCAAGTGCGCCTGAACCGTGACGTGCAGATCGCCAACGCCATCACTTTCATGGCGCGCGAGCGCGAGCAGGTGGAGGAAGCCTGGGCGGGCGACATCATCGGCCTGCATAACCACGGCACGATCCAGATCGGCGATACCTTCACCGAGGGTGAGGACATCAAATTCACCGGGATTCCGTACTTTGCGCCCGAGCTTTTCCGGCGCGTGGTGCTGCGCGACCCGCTGCGCATGAAGGCCCTGCAGAAGGGGCTGGACCAGCTGAGCGAGGAGGGGGCCACGCAGATATTCCGTCCGCTGATCAGCAACGATCTCATCCTCGGGGCGGTGGGCGCACTGCAATTCGACGTGGTGGCGTATCGGCTGAAGCACGAATACGGCGTGGAATGCACCTACGACAACATCGACGTCGCCACGGCGCGCTGGGTGGACTGCGACGAACCGAAGAAGCTCGAGGAATTCCGCCGTAACGGCGAGACCCGGCTCGCCCTCGACCGTGCCGGCAACCTGACCTATCTGGCGCCGACCCTGGTCAATCTCCAGCTGACCATGGAGCGCTGGCCGCAAATCCGCTTTTTTGCCACGCGTGAGCATTGAAGCGGTATCCTTCGGCCGAAGTCATCATGAATGATGTGCGTTTACAGCCCTCACCAGCGCGTTTTACCATGCTGAATTCATGACGCAGAAAATGAACCTGGAAGACCGAATCGCCCTGACCCGTGCCATTGTCGGCCTGCTGGACAGCTGGGGGCTTGGCGCCGCCGAGCAGATCGCCTTGCTGGCCTTGCCGGAAGGAACGCGCCCCGGTGCGGTGCGTCAATACCGCCAGAGCACGCCATTTCCGGAAAGTGCGCAGTTGATGGAGCGCATCGAGCACCTCATCGGCATCGCCGACGCCCTGCGTACCTCCTATCCGCATAACGCGCACATGGGCAACATCTGGATGAACCGGGTCAATCACCGCTTCGACAATCGCACGCCGCTGCGGGCGATGCTGGAGGACGGGCTCGGCGGCATCATCGCGGTGCGCACGCATCTCGACTGTGCCTACGACTGGCACATCAGCGGCTCCGGCGCCAAACCGGGCTAGGCGCGGACGCGACTGACGCATGGACGAATACAAATGCGCCTTCAGCAATACCCTGATTACCGGCCAGTTCGGGTGTGAAAAGGCGGAACAGGTGACGCGTCGTGGCGGACCGGATATCGCATGCAAGTCCGACGCGGCACATCAGCGTTGCGAGAAATTGTTCCAGCAGATGAAGGCTGCGGCCTTGCCGGCATTCGGAGCGGAGGACGACCTGCTCAGCATGCCGCACAGCGTGCTGGTGAAAATCCAGCATGGCGGCTTGCTGGGCCTGCAGCGCCTCGTGGACGGCGCTGGCGCGGCGGACGTGAAAAACATCCACGCCCTCGTTGACCGCGCGAACGGCAAGTACCGCGACCTCGACACCGTTCCCTGTCCGGAGCTGGTACCGGACATGACATCCTACAAACTCCGGCGCCGGGGTTAGGAAACGCCTTTTATTTTTCTTCCTTTTTGGATTCCGTTCCGGCCGCGGCTTCCTTCACGGAAAGCAGTTCGATATCGAAGATCAGTACTTCGTTCGGGCCAATCTCTCCGCCGGCGCCACGCGGGCCATAGGCAAGCTCGGATGGAATATAAACCTGCCACTTGGCGCCTTCCTTCATCAGCGGCAGCACCTCCTGCCAGCCCTTGATCACGCCACCCACCGGGAAGGTCGCGGGCTCGTTGCGCTGGTAGGAGCTGTCGAACTCGGTGCCGTTGATGAGCGTGCCGCGATAGTGGGCGACCACGGTATCGGTACTCTTTGGCTGCTTGCCCTTGCCCTCGGTAATAACCTTGTATTGCAACCCGCTGGGCAGCGTGACCACGCCGTCTTTTTTCTTGTTTGCCTCGAGGAAAGCCTGACCGGCGTCCAGGTTCTTTTTCGCCGCGGCCGCCTGTTTTTCCATGTCCTTTTTCTGCTGGGCCTGGAACGCCGCCTGCATCTCCTCGGGTTTGAGGCGCGATTTGGCGTTGGTGATCGCGTCCTGCGCGCCTTGGCTGAAGGCCTTGGAATCGAGGTCGAGGTTCTGGCGCTTCAGGTTCTGTCCGATCTGGTAACCCGCGCTGTAGCTGAACTTCTGCTTGTCCGTCTTGAGACCGCCCGCCGGTTCCTTGCCCCAGGCATTGAGAGAAAGCGTTAAGACAAGCAGGCCGAATATAAAACCGTTTTTCATGACGACTCCTTGTGGTGAATGTCGGGGACTAACTGACGCGCCGCCGGCTCAGCCCGGCAACGCCTCAACCTTGACGCGCTGGTGGCGCAGATTGACCAGCGCTGTTTCAAATTGCTGCACGCGGCCTTGTTCCTGCTCGACCACGTTTTGCGGCGCGCGCGCGACGAAATCCGGATTGGCCAGCTTTGTTTTCGCCTTGGCGAGTTCCTTTTCGAGCTTGTCCATTTCCTTGCCGAGACGTTCCAGTTCCGCCCGCTTGTCGATCAGCGAGCCGAGCGGGATGAGCACCTTCATGTGACCGACCAGGGCGGTGGCGGATTCGGGCGCCTCCTGTCCCTTGTCGAGCCAGGTGATGGACTCGGCCCGCGCCAGGGCCGCGAGATAAGGGCGGTTGGCCTCAAGATATTTTTTGTCAGCCGGCGAACCGTCCTGGAACATCAGAGGCAACGGCTTTGCGGGCGAAATATCCATCTCGCCGCGGATGTTGCGCACGCCGGTGATCACGGCCATGGCCCAGCGCATCTCCTCGCTGGCCGCGGCGTCGATCAGATTCCTTTCCGGTCGTGGATAGGGCTCGCGCATGAGGGTGGCACCGGTCTTTCCCGCCAGCTTCGCCACGCGCTGCCAGACTTCTTCGGTGATGAAGGGCATGACGGGATGCAGCATACGCAGCGCGGTTTCCAGCACCTGCACCAGCGTCCGGCGTGTGCCGCGCAGTTGTTCTGGCCGGCTGTGTGTGTCTGTCAGCACCACCTTGGAGAGTTCCAGATACCAGTCGCAGTATTCATGCCAGATGAAACTGTAGATGGCCTGTGAGGCAAGATCGAAACGGTATTCCCGGAACGCGGATTCCACCTCGGCGGCGACTTCCTGCTGGCGCGAAACGATCCAGCGGTCGGCGGCGGTAAGTTCGATCTTGCCGCTCAGGCCGCAGTCCTGGCCCTCGGTGTTCATCAGCACGTAGCGGGCGGCGTTCCACAGCTTGTTGCAGAAGTTGCGATAGCCGTCGATGCGCCCGAGGTCGAACTTGATGTCGCGCCCCTGTGTCGCCAGGCTGGCGAAGGTGAAGCGCAGAGCATCAGTGCCGTAGGCGGGAATGCCATTGGGAAATTCCTTGCGCGTGGCCTGCTCGATTTTCTTCGCCATCTGCGGTTGCATCAGCCCCCGGGTGCGCTTGGCGACCAGGGTTTCGAGATCGATGCCGTCGATGAGATCGATCGGGTCGAGAATGTTGCCCTTGGACTTCGACATCTTCTGCCCGTGGGCATCGCGCACCAGACCGTGGATATAGACCTCGCGGAACGGTACCTCGCCGGTGAACTTGAGGCCCATCATGATCATGCGCGCGACCCAGAAGAAAATGATGTCGAAGCCGGTGACGAGCACGCTCGTGGGATAAAAGGTTTTCAATTCTTTCGTCTGCCCCGGCCAGCCGAGCGTAGAGAACGGCCACAGCGCCGAGGAAAACCAGGTATCGAGCACGTCCTCGTCCTGCTCCAGCGGGACCTCCAGGCCGTGTTTTTTCCGGGCCTGGGCATGGGCCTCGGCGGCGTTGCGCGCAACATAGATATGGCCGTCGGCGTCGTACCACGCCGGGATGCGATGCCCCCACCAGATCTGGCGCGAGATGCACCAGTCCTGGATGTTGCGCATCCATTCGTAATAGGTCTTGGTCCAGTTTTCCGGCACGAACTTGATGCGGCCGTCTTCCACGCACTGGATGGCCTCCTGCGCCAGCGGGCCGACTTTCACGTACCACTGGTCGGTGAGGAAAGGCTCGATCACGGCACCGGTGCGGTCGCCGCGCGGGACCATAAGCTTGTGATCCTGCACCCGCTCCAGCAATCCCCGGGCTTCGAGGTCGGCGACGATCTGCTTGCGCGCCTTGAAACGGTCAAGGTTGTGGTAGGGCGAGCCCGGCAGATTGACGCCGGCGTCGGAAAAGAAAATGTTGATCAGCGGCAGGTTATGGCGCTTGCCGACCTCGTAGTCATTGAAGTCATGCGCGGGAGTAATCTTGACACAGCCCGAGCCGAACTCCTTGTCCACGTACTCGTCCGCGATGACGGGAATTTTGCGGCCGGTGAGCGGCAGCTCGACCATCTTGCCGATGAATTTTTTATAGCGCTCGTCGTCCGGGTGCACCGCCACGGCGGTGTCGCCAAGCATGGTTTCCGGGCGGGTGGTGGCGACCACGAGATGTTCTTTCGTGCCCGCGATCGGATAACGGATATGCCACAGATGGCCGGCTTCTTCCTCGGAAACGACCTCGAGGTCGGAGACCGCGGTGTGCAGCACCGGATCCCAGTTGACCAGGCGTTTGCCGCGGTAGATCAGCCCTTCTTCGTGCAGCCGCACGAACACCTCGGTGACCGCGTGCGACAGGCCGTCGTCCATGGTGAAGCGCTCGCGCGACCAGTCGAGCGAGGCGCCCATGCGACGCAGCTGGCGCGTGATGGTGCCGCCGGATTCGGCCTTCCATTGCCACACGCGCTTGACGAATTCCTCGCGCCCGAGGTCGTGGCGCGTCTTGCCCTCGGCCTCGAGCTGGCGCTCGACCACCATCTGGGTGGCGATGCCGGCGTGGTCGGTACCCGCCTGCCACAGGGTGTTGTCGCCCTGCATGCGGTGGTAGCGGATGAGCGTGTCCATGAGCGTGTCCTGGAACGCATGCCCCATGTGCAGGCTGCCGGTGACATTGGGCGGCGGGATCATGATGCAGTAGGGCGCGCCCTGGCCGGAGGCGGCGAAGTAACCGGCACGTTCCCAGGCCTCGTAGATGCGCGTCTCGATCGCGTGCGGATCGTAGGACTTGCTCAGGGCGTTCTCCGGTGGCGCGCCACCGGCGGGTTTTTGCGGGTTCTGGCTCATGGAAACGGTAAAAGTTGGAAAAGCGGGCGGAATTCTAGTGAGTTATCGGTATTTTTTCACTTGATTAAGTCTGGCCGGTTCATTTTCCCCCGCTTTTTTCGAGCTCCTGGCGTATCAGCTGTTGCAGCCGCAGGATGGTTTTGGTGTCGAGTCCAGCCCCGCCGGTTTTGCGCATCTCGACATTGAGTTTGGCTACCGCGCGCACCACGAGGTCGCGGGCGCGGTCTGGTGCCGGCAACGGCGGTGCCGGGGGCGTGGTGGGCGTCGGCACGCTCCCGGCGGGTGGCGCCACGACTTCGTTCAGTACCGGAATGTCATCGAGATTGAACGATTCCGGTGCGCCCTTCGGAGCGGATTCCACCGCTGCCGGGGGCGGTTCCGCCGCGGGCCTCGTTTCGGCCCTGATCTCTGTGGCCGATGCCTTTTCCGGGGTTTTCGGGGTTTCCGGTTCCGGTACCGGGCTCAGGTCGGGTTCCACGACGATAACCGGCAATTCGGTTTCCGGGGCCGGTGTTTCAGCGGTGACCAAGGGAGGGGTCGGCTCCGGCGGTGAAGGCTCGAGGCCGAGAGTATCGAAGTCCACCTCGGACCTGTCTTGAGGATCGTCGAGCAACGGTCCACTGACGATTTCAAGCGTGATTTTTTTCTCCACCGGCGCGGCCGGCGGTTCCGACGCCGGGGGAGCTCCCGTCGTTGGCGCCGGGGTCGCGACGCCCGGGGGCATCGTTTCCGGGGCGCCGGAAATTTCCACGTCCAGGGTAATAAGTTCCTCCGATGCCGGTGACGGATTTTCCGCAGGTGGCCCTGCCGTGCTGAAGTAATTGCCCGTGTCGAAATTTTCCTCGACCTCAATCGTCGGCAGCGCCTGTTCTGTATTGCGCTTGTCGATCTCCGTTTCCGGTGTGCCCGCCGCCGGTGCCATGGACGTTTCCGGTTCCGGCGCAGGTTCAGTTACCGGCGCGGTTTTGGCATCGGGCGGAGGCATGCGCAGCTCGATCGGCGGCAGTTCTTCGAGAAACATCTCCTGCTGCGTACCTGGCACGATGTTGTCATTCGTGACGGGCGGGGCTTCGGGAGCCGACGGCGGTGGCGTGATCCCGGGTTCGACGGCCAGTTCAGGTGAAATCTCTCCGGGAAGGTCCGGCGTTTCCGGCAAAGCCGGCGGGGGCGGAGCGACCTCCGCCAAATCCTCGAGCGTCAACTCCTCGTCGAGCGGGGCGAATCCCTGCGGCAGGGTTTCTTCAATAATCTCTTCGGGCGCGTCGGCCTGTGGCGGCGTGGCCTCCGCCAGTTCCTCGAGCGTCAACTCCTCGTCGAGCGGGGTGAACCCCTGCGGCAGGGTTTCTTCGATAATCTCGACAGGCGCGAACGACTCGGCCAGCGTCGGCGTGACGGGAACGGATCCCGGCGCGGTGGATTCGGCGCCGAGATCAGGAACATCATCGAGCCGGCCCAGCTCTTCCGGGACGTACTCCTCGATTTTTTCCTCGGTGGCCAGATACTCTTCGTGCGCCGATGCCGGCGCGGTTTCCGCCGGCGCCGCCGGCGGTGTGTCGCCGACATTAAGTTCATTGCCGATGAGGTCCTTCAGCGAACGCATCACGGCATCGAGGTTGACCGGTCCCGAGCCGGGCGCGACCGGCGCAAAATCTTCCCGCAGGCCTGGTGTATTGTCGCGGCGGGGTTGGGCGTTGGCAGTTGCCGGCGATGCGCCCCCGTGCTGGCGCGATTCCGTCGGCGCTGATCCCGGTTTGGCGGCGCCGGAAGCGCCCTCGGCCAGATCGTTGCGGATCAGGTCCTGCAGCGATTTCAGCACTTCTTCGAGCGTGTGTTTCTCGGAAGGCTTGTGCTTGTATTTGGGATCGGATGTCTCCATGGCTCAGGCCTCGACAAAATCGCCGGCGGAGATGTTGTGCGTTTGCAGCGCGTAGCCGCGGTCGCGGTAGAAGCGAAAGCGCTCGCGTGCCAGCGCCTTGTGCTCGTCGGCGCCGCCGACCACCTCGGCGACGCGCTGGAAGCGGCTGAAGCACTCCGGCACCTTCGACGCGAGCTGGATCAGCACATCTTCACAAGCCGCCGGCGGTTCATCATAGCCGATCAGCACCGGCATGTCGGCATCCGCGGTTTCCGTGCCCAATCCGTGGGGAATAAAACTGCCGGCGCTGAAAATCCACAGCAGCCGGTCGAGCCGCTGCGCGTGGGCGAAATCGGGGGCCAGGATATAAATGCGGTGGCCGAGGCGAAAGGCCTTGTGGGTCAGTTTGCAGACAGCGGCGTCCAGGCTGCCGTCGTTGGCGTCATCGATCAGGTAGAAATCGACGCGCGTCATGCCGCAGTTTCCGCGTCGCCCTTGTGCGCGCGGTTGAGCAGGAATTGCACCAGCAGCGGCACCGGACGGCCGGTCGCGCCCTTTTCCTTGCCGGTTTTCCAGGCGGTGCCGGCAATGTCGAGATGCGCCCATTTGAAATTCTTCGCATAGCGCGAAAGAAAACAGGCGCCGGTGATGGTGCCGGCCTCGCGCCCGCCGATGTTGGCCATGTCGGCGAAGTTGCTGTCGAGCTGCTTCTGGTATTCGTCCCACAGCGGCAGTTGCCACGCGCGGTCGTGGGTGTATTTGCCGGCATTGAGAATCTCGCGCGCCAGCTGGTCATTGTTGGCGAGCAGTCCGCTCGCGTGGGCGCCGAGCGCGATCACGCAGGCGCCGGTGAGCGTGGCGATGTCGATCACGGCGGCCGGGTTGTAACGTTCGACGTAGGTGAGGGCGTCCGAGAGGATCAGCCGGCCCTCGGCGTCGGTGTTGAGCACTTCCACCGTCTGGCCGGACATGCTGGTGACGATGTCGCCGGGCTTGTTGGCATCGCCGTCGGGCAGATTTTCCGAGCTTGGCACGATGCCGACGACGTTGAGCGGGAGTTTCAATTCGGCCGCGGCCTTGATGGCCCCGAGCACGGAGGCGCCGCCGCACATGTCGTATTTCATTTCGTCCATGTTGGCTGCCGGCTTGATCGAGATACCGCCGGCGTCGAAGGTCAGGCCCTTGCCGACCAGTGCCACGGGCGCCTCACCGTCCTTGCCGCCCTGGTACTCGAGCACGATCAGTTTGGGCGGCTGACGGCTGCCGCGCGATACCGACAACAGCGCGCCCATGCCAAGCTTCTGCATGTCATCCTTTTCCAGGATCGTGGTTTTCAGGTTGTATTGCTTGCCGATCTCGCTTGCCTGTTCCGCCAGATAGGTCGGCGTGCAGATGTTGCCGGGAAGATTGCCGAGATCGCGCGCGAGCCGCACGCCTTCCGCGATGGCCTGGCCCTCGCGGATCGCCTGCTCGCCGGGGCCGAGATCGCTGCGTTTGGGCACGGCCAGCACCACGCGCTTGAGCGCGCGGCGCTGGTTGTTGGGTTTGCTCTTGAGCCGGTCGAAGCGGTACAACGCGGCTTCCGTCACCTCTACCGCCTGGCGCACCTTCCAGGCGATGTCGCGGCCCTTGACGTCGATCTCGGTGAGGTAGGAGGTGATTTCGGTGGCGCCGGTATCCTTGAGGGCGGAAACTGTCCTGGCGATGGCGTCGCGATAGCGACTTTCGTTTAATTCCTTTTCCTTGCCGCATCCCACGAGCAGCACACGCTCGCTGGGAAGATTCGGGATGTTGTGCAACAGCAGGGTCTGGCCGGCCTTGCCCTCCAGGTCGCCGCGCCGCAGTATCGCGCCGATGGCGCCACCCGAGACCTCGTCGATCTGGTGCGCCACGGCGGACAGCTTGCGCGACTCGAACACGCCCACCACGATGCAGCCGGTACGTTGTTTTTCGGGTGTGCCGCTTTTGACGATGAATTCCATGCCGGTTCCCTGTATTTATTTCACGCCCCGACGGCGCTGGATATGGTATATTTTTGTCGATTTCGGGTCACGGTTCCGTTTTGCAATCAAGCTATTAGGAATGACTGCGCGTGTGAAAACGGTGTTTTGGATGGTTTCCCTTCCGGCGCGCCCATTGGGAGGCATTTTCCAATGTTTGCTTGGCCCTTGTCAAAATCCGGTCCGGCGTTCCCGCCTTGATCATTAATCGCGCGTTTTACCGCGAAGTGGCGGTCACTACCCTGGGTATCGCGGTGGTGCTGCTGGTCGTCATGACCATGATGAACCTGACCCTGCTGTTGGGGCGGGCGGTGCGCGGCGGAGCGACCGAAAGCGTGCTTTATGTCCTGCTGGGTTACCAGATGCTCGGCAAGATCGATGTGCTGCTGCCGCTGGCGTTTTACCTGGGCATCCTGATGACGCTGTCGCGCTGGTATCGCGACAGCGAGATGACCGTGCTGGCCGCCTGCGGGATAGGGCTGACGCACTTCCTGCGGCCGGCGTTGCTGATCGGACTGGCCCTGGGCGTGGTGGTCATGGCGATGTCTTTTTACACCACGCCACTGGCGGTACGGCAGATCGAAAAGGTAAAGGCCCAGAGCACGCATCGCACCGAGCCCCAGCAGGTGGCGCCCGGGGTATTCACGGAGTCGGCGGGTACGGGACAGATTCTGTACGCCGAGAAAGTCCACCGGAACGGCGACCTGGAAGGAATATTCATCAGCAGCCAGCAAGCCGGCAATCAGGGCGTGCTGGTGGCCAAGACCGGTCGCCCTTTCACCGACAAGAAAACCGGTGACAAGTTTGTCGCCTTGCACGAAGGCGCGCTCTATGAAGGCGAGCCCGGTGCCGCCAACTACCGCATACTGGAATTCGGCGTCTATAACCTGCGCATTGAGCCCAGACTGATCGACGAACCGCTGGTGCCGCTGGCGGGCCAGACGAATTTCGCGCTGCTCGGCCAGCTTGGCAACCCCGAGGCCGCTGCCGAGCTGCATTGGCGCCTCGGCAAGACCATTGTCCTGTTCGTGCTGGCCTTGTATGCGCTGGTGTTCGCCTATACCGACGCGCGCCGCGGACGCATGTCCAACTTCTTTGTCGCCATCGTGGTCTATTTCGTCTATTCCAACCTGCTCGGCATCGGCGAAACCATGTTGCAGAACGGGCGCGTGCCAGCCGCGGCGGGATTGTGGTGGGTGCACGGCGGCATGGGTCTGGTTGCCATCTACCTGCTGCGCCAACGCCTGCGCAACCGGCCGTTGTTCGTCCTGCCGGCCGGACTGGTGCGCGCATGACGCTATCGCTGCTCGACCGGCTGATCGCGCGCCACGTGCTCTACAGCACCCTGCTGGTGCTCAACGTGCTGGTGGCGCTGGCGGTGTTTTTTGTCCTGATCGATGCACTCAAGGATTACGGTCAGGCCAATTTCGGCCTGTTCGAGGTGATCCGGTACGTCATCCTGAGACAGCCGCAGCAGGTCTATGAGTTGTCGCCGATCGGCGCCCTGATTGGAACGATCATGGGATTGTCCACCCTGGCGCTCAATTCGGAACTGACGGCCATGCGTGCCGCCGGGGTGTCGGTGGCGCGCATCGTGACGGCGACCATGAAGGTCGGACTGCTGTTCGCGCTGGTGATCCTGCTGGTGGGCGAATACGTCGTCCCGGCCTCGGAAAACATGGCGCAGACCGGCCGCGCCCGGGCGCTGGAGACGTCGCTGCAGAAAAAGAGCACCGGCATCTGGCTGCGCAGCGGCTCGACTTTCGTGAACATCGGTGAAGTGCTCCCGGACTTCAGCCTGTTGCGGATAAACATCTACGATTTCGGTCAAAACAACCGACTGCGTTTCCAGACCACCGCGCAGCGGGCGCGCTACGACGGCAGCCAATGGCGGCTGGAGGATGTGCGCGGAAGCCTGATCGTCGGCAATGAAGCGGTGCAGACCCGCCGCCTGCCCGAGGAAGGCTGGCAGTCGGCGCTCACGCCCGAGGTAGTGTCGGTGTTTGCGATCCAGCCCGACAGCCTTTCCCTCCAGCAGCTCCACTATTACATCGGACATTTGCAGCAGAACAATCAGGACACGCGTAACTTCCGCATCGCCTTCTGGCAGAAGGTCTTCATGCCGCTGGCCACCCTGATCATGGTGCTGCTGGCCACGCCCTTTGTTTTCCGCCAGGCCCGCAGCGGCGGTTTGAGCCATCGGGCGTTCATCGGCATCATGCTGGGGCTGCTGTTCAGCATCTTTCACAAGAGCCTCGGCTATTTCGGCGCGCTTTACGCGCTGCCACCCGTGGCCGCCGCGCTGATTCCCATCGTCGTATTTTTCGCCGTCGCCCTGTTTCTGTTGCGCCGGGCCTCGCGCGGAATATGATGGTGATCGCGTCCGTCATGTCTTATCGGACACATTCTGCAAAACTGCCATGAAGACATTGACCGCCGTATTGCTGGTATTTGCCGTGACGGCCGCTTCGCACTTTCCCGCCGCGTGGGCCGATATGCCCCGCGGCCGCCTCACGGGCGGCCAGGTTTATGAATTGCCCGGCTGGTTCAAGAAGAGCTTTCTGGTGCTGAACGAGGATGTTCAGGAAGCCAGGGAGCAGGGACGGCATGTGATGCTGTTCCTGCATCTGGACGAGTGTCCGTACTGCGCGCGCCTGCTGGACGAGAATTTCCGGCAGGGCGAGACGAAGGAATTCGCGGAAAGGCATTTCGACGTCATCGGCATCAACATCCGCGGCGGCAACGCCGTGGAATGGTTCGACGGCAAGAGTTATTCGGAAACGGAGCTGGCGCGCCACCTCAAGGTCGTCGCCACCCCGACCCTGGTGTTTCTCGACGCGAAGGGAAACGTCGTGCTGCAGCTCAACGGCTATCGCAAGCCGCCCGTGCTGCGCCAGGCGCTCGAATATGTGCACGGCAAGCATTACCAGTCGCAATCGCTGGCAGGTTACGTCGAGCAGCAAAACAACAGCGCGGTTTACCGTTTCCGGCCGGACCCGCGATTTTCCGATATGACCGATTTCAAGGGTTACGCGAAGCCGCTGGCCGTGATCTTCGAGGACAAGGATTGCGCCGATTGCGCTGAATTCCATGCCAAGGTGCTCAACCACGCCGCCGTGCAGCCGGAGCTGGCGAAATTCAAAATCGTCCGGCTCGATGCCTACTCGACTTCAGCCATTGTCGACATCGACGGCCGCCAGACCACGCCCAAGGAGTGGGCACTGCGCCTCAACATCGTCTACCGCCCGGGTGTGGTGTTCTTCAACGAAGGCAGGGAACGCATGCGCATGGACGGCATGCAGTATCACTATCATTTCAGGGAACTGCTGCGCTACGTCAGCGGCAGGCATTACCGCGAGCATGCCACTTTCTCCTCTTACAACGCCGCGCGCCGGGAGGAACTGCTGCAACAGGGAGTGGTGATCGATTATTCGCAGTAAATTGCTGTTACATCAGGTTGTCCCTTACCCAACTGTCCGTGGAAACGGGGCTGGCTCAGCCTGGCCCCTTTTATTCCCCGCCGCGCGCCGGGAAGAACTGCTGCAACAGGGGGCGGTGATCGATTATTCGCAGATAAGTCGGGGTCGACTCACTCCAACGCCATTATTTAGTTACGTAAATCATCTGATTTACGCTTTCTTGCAATCACAATCAGTCCAAGCAGTCCTGACCCGAATAGCCAGAAGGCTGCAGGCAGCGGTACGGCAGAGACCACGCTCAGACGCACGATATCGGTAGTGTCGATTACGTCGGTTAGGTAGCTGATGTTCCATACCAGACCATTGCCCAAAGCGGCAAGATTGTATGTGCTGAACTGACCACTCAGCATTTGAGCGGCGAGAATATCGAAAGAGTCACCCACCTGCGGTGTAAAGAGCCCGGACCCCCAATCAAACAAGCTCACGTTCAAAGTTCCGTCGAGCGTGGCTGTGCCAGAGATATTTAGCATGTCAAACTGACCCAAACCTATGCCGCCGATTTCGACGGCAAAAGTTCCCGCGCCAGACTGGCTGTAGTTTCCCGTAATGTTGGTAATGCCGGGTGAATTACCCGGGGCAAGCGTACCGCCAAGGTTGGCAAGGTCGCCGTTAAATTGGTTTACCGAAAGTGTGCCACCGTTGAAATTGAAAGTACCTCCGCTATTTACCGTGATGGTGTTGGCGCGCAGGACACCGTCATTGAGGTTGTAGATGCCGGTACTGCCAGTGTTGGCGGCGAGTGTGAGCGTGTTAGTTACCGTGTGTGTACCACCATCCTGAGTAAAGTTGCCAACGCCGGAATTCCCTATATTTTCATATACTGCCGTGATGCTACCGGTGCCTGATAAGGTGTGGCTGCCATTTGTATTCGCTGCCGAGCCAAGGTTTAGATTGTCAACACTGACACTCCCGTTGCCATTGCCCACAGTAAGCGTACCACCGTCAATGTTTAACGTGCTGCTGCCGGCCCCCTTAGTAATTGTGCCTGTTGAGAGAGTGCCACCGTTAAGATTGTAGGTACCTGTGCTACCAGCCCATGTGCCAACTGTAAGTGAGTTAGATACGGTATGAGTACCACCAGCTTGATTGAAAGTCCCGGTACCCCAATATCCCAGGTTTTCATTGGTTGTTGAAAGGTCACCAGTTTGCAGATTATAAATTCCGTTGAAACCATTGTAATAACCAAGGATGAGCGAATTAGTTATTGTATGTGTGCCACCGTTTTGATTAAAGGCGCCAGTTCGGGCTTGACCAATGATTTCATTGTAGACAGAGAGGTTGCTGGTACCGTCTAAGTTATATGTCCCACTGCTGCCAGTTGGTACGCCAGCAGCACCAATAAAGAGGGCATGAACTGTATTTGTGCCACCGCTCTGGTTAAATACGCCGGTTCCATGACCACCTACCGATATCCCCCCGGATGAAGAAGGGTTACCCGCATTGAGGCTTCCTCCCTGCAGGTTGTAAATACCGCTGGAACCGTCACCCGCGCCAAGGTAAAGAAAACTGCTCAAAGTATTTGTTCCACTACTTTGTGTGAATGTACCACTACCGAATTTACCCACGTACTCGTCGAAAGCTACCGAGAGACTTCCATTTTGCAAATTGTAAATGCCATTACTACCGCTGTTTTGGCCTAACTCAAGAGTAACTCCTAATGTAACTGTGCCTCCTGTCTGCGTAAATACACCGGTTCCACTATTTCCGACATTCAAGGAATTTGCAGAGAGAAGATCTTTCGATTGATTTAGTGTGATTGAACCTGAACCAACAGCGTTGATTGTAATGCCGGCAAGCTTTGCGGAGGGATAGAGCGGATTTGCATAGGAAACTACGCGATTTACGTTATCCGATTGGGTCAGAAAAACAAAGTCGTTATTCTGCGGTTGTCCTGAGGGATTCCAGTTTGTTCCAACATCCCACCAATCACTGCCACCGATCCAATATTTAGTCGCTGCCGATGTGACAGAAGGTGCGATATAGATCGCGGACAAGACGGCAACGACCATCAAGCGCAGAATCTTAACGCGGAGTTTAGTGTGCGGATTCATGTTTGGCTCCCCTCCAACAAAATATTTCTTTATTTCGCTCGTTCTAGAGCGTTACGGTTATATTTTCAACTTATGTTGCATGAAAATATGGAAGTTCACCAGATCCGGCCTGATGTTGTGGAAGGGGGAGTCCTAAGTAATTGAATTACCAGCCTGTCATTAACCGACTGTAGATCTATATCTAGGGTTTAGTTTTGGGCAAAAGTATCATCTGCGTCCCCGACAACCGATCATGCCACGCGAGTTTGTCGCGGTCGTACAACACCCACAGAAATCCCAATCCGAGGCAAAGCAGCGAGAGCCAGGCCGAGGCGAAACGTTTTAGTGCGATGACCCAGGTGATGGACCCGCCGTCTTTGTTCACCAGCTTCATGCGCCAGGTGCGCAGGCCGAGCGTCTGACCGCCACGGACCCAGAAACCGGCGTAGTAAAAGAAACAAATTGCAAGCAGATAAAACTGATAGGCGGTTTTAATGGCGAGACCGGGTTTGGCGCCGCCGGTGAGCCAGACGTAGGGATAACTCAGCATCATAAGAAGGGCGAGCAACAGCAGGCCGTCGTAAAACATGGCGCCGAGGCGGCGCAGGAACCCGGGAGGCGGCAGTTCTGATGTCATGAGGTTTTTATTCGGGAAAATCCCGGCCTGTGTAAAAAATGCTCAATCTAATATCCGGACAGCTGGTTGACCGGTTCGGGTCTGTCCCGCCGTGATTACGCACAAAGTTATACACAAAATCTGTGAGTAGTTTCGCGAACATCCGGTGATTTCTCCGGTCTATTCGAAAGCGCAAAAGGCTGTATCGGCCGGGGCGTCCAACTCTATACGAAAGCAGTGCAATAGGATAATCTTGCAACCCATTGATGCGAGGGATCGAATCTCACCGTATGCTGTTCTCCCGTATATCCCCAGGAATTTATTTTAAGTGTCAGCCAACATCCTTTCACTGAATCTGGTTGAACTCGGGCATTTCTGTGCCTATCTCGCCATGCTGGTGGCGCTGGTGCAGGGACTGGCGCCCATGGCGGCGCATTACCTGAAGCAACCACGGCTGGCGCAGATCAGCGTGAACGGCAGTGTCGCGGTGTTTGCGCTGACCACGCTCGGTGGTCTGAGCCTCATACACGCCTTCGTCACCAGCAACTTCTCGGTCCAATACGTCGCGCAGAACTCGAATGCCCTGTTGCCGCTCTTCTACAAGGTGGCGGCTCTGTGGGGTGGCCATGAAGGTTCGCTCTACCTGTGGGTGTGGGTGCTGACCTTATATACCATGATCGTCGGGATACACGGACGCAAACAGTACCCGGAGCATCTGCCGGTCATTCTCGCGGTTCAGGGCTGGCTGGTGGTCGGTTTCTTCGGCCTGATCCTGTTCCTGTCGAATCCGTTCGAGCGCCTGTTCCCGGTGCCGCCCGAAGGTCATGACCTCAATCCGTTGTTGCAGGACCCGGGCATGGTGTTTCATCCGCCCATGCTGTATCTGGGTTACGTTGGTTTCTCGGTGCCATTCGCCTTTGCCATGACGGCGCTCATCACGCGCTGGCGCAGCGAGCTCTGGATCGGTCTGATCCGGCGCTGGGCGCTGATCGCCTGGGGCTTCCTGACCACCGGCATCATTCTCGGCGGCTGGTGGGCCTACTACGAGCTCGGCTGGGGCGGTTACTGGGCCTGGGACCCGGTGGAGAACGCCTCGTTCATGCCGTGGCTGCTCGGCACGGCGCTGGTGCATTCCATCACCGTGCAGGACCGCCGGCGCATGCTGCATGCGTGGAATATTTTTCTGGTCATCTCGACGTTCTCGCTTTCCCTGCTGGGAACCTTCCTGGTGCGTTCGGGCGTGCTGTCCTCGGTGCATGCGTTCGCCGTGGATCCGGGACGCGGCGCCTATATTCTGGGCTTCATGACGGCCGTATTAACGGTATCTTTCGGCATCTTCCTGGCGCGTGGCCGCTACCAGCAGGCGGAAGAAGCGATCACCTCGTTCCTGTCGCGCGAGTCGCTGTTCGTATGGAACAACGTACTGTTTCTCGTCGCCTGTGCCAGCGTGCTGCTTGGCACGCTGTATCCGTTGGCGCTGGACGCCCTGAGCGGTCAGAAGATCACGGTGGGCGCGCCGTACTTCAACATCGTC
Organism: Sulfuricaulis limicola; assembly: GCF_002355735.1. Taxonomy (GTDB): domain Bacteria; phylum Pseudomonadota; class Gammaproteobacteria; order Acidiferrobacterales; family Sulfurifustaceae; genus Sulfuricaulis; species Sulfuricaulis limicola. Next base: position 881,779 of record NZ_AP014879.1, read on the forward strand.
ATGGTGCCGATATTCCTCGTGATCGTGCTGCTGATGGCGGTGGGTCCGCTGGTGCCGTGGCGCAAGGCCAACCTCGCGCGCCTGCGCCCGCGCCTGCTGTGGCCGTTTCTCATCGGCGTGGCCGCGGCGGCCGCCGTGCTGGTATTCCTGCCGGCGGTACACTGGACCGGTCCGGTGGCCGTGGGCCTGGCCTTGTTCGCGTTGGCGAACCTGATCACCGAATTCTCCCGCGCCATCCGTCAGCGCCGCCTTCAGCTGAAAGAACCGCTTCCGCGGGCGTGCGTGAAAACCGTACTCGGCAACCGGCGGCATTACGGCGGCATGATCGTGCACTTCGGCATCGTCGTGATCGCGCTCGGACTGGTCGGCTCGGGCCTGTTCCGTTCCGAGGCCGCGATCAACATGGCGCCCGGGGACGTGGTGGAGATCGCCGGCGAGCGGCTGCGCTTCGAGGGCGTGGCGCCGCGACGTGGCCAGAATTACGAGGCCATGCAGGCCAGCCTGACGCTGCTGAACAGCGGGCGAATGGTGCGGCCGGAGCGGCGCCAGTACATGCGCCAGGAAATGCCCATGACCGAAACCGGCATTGATTCCACGATGCTGCGCGATGTTTACGTGGCGCTGGGAGACACCACCAGCGAAGGCCGGTGGGCGGTGCATGTCTATGTCAATCCGCTGGTCCGCTTCATCTGGACCGGCGGGCTGATCATTTTGTCCGGATTACTGCTTTCGCTCAGCGGCCGGCGCGCTAATAAGATCTCTGTAACCGCCGATGAACGCGGATGAACGCGGATTAGTAACGAATATGAAAAATTTTTCGAATTTATTTGTTAAATATCTGTGTTCATTTGCGTTAATCTGCGGGTTCGCATTTTTTTCTGTTTCTACTTTTGCCGAGCCGGTGACGGAAGACCCGCTGGAGCGGCAGGTGCTCGACATCGGCAAGGACTTGCGCTGCGCGGTGTGCCAGAACCAGCCGATCTCGGAATCGAACGCCGATCTCGCCAAGGACATGCGGAATATCATCCGTGAACAAATTCAGGCCGGAAAATCGCGCGAGGAGATCGTCAACTATTTCGTCGAACGCTATGGCGATTACGTGTTGATGAATCCGCCCAAGCGCGGCCCGGGCACGGTGGTGTGGCTCGCGCCGGTGGTCCTGCTGCTGGCCGTGGGCATCTCCGGATTTTTATTCCTGCGTCATCGGCGCCAGGAATCGCTGCCGCCGGCGCCAAAACTCTCCCAGGAAGACGCCGCGCTCGTGCGCGCCGCGCGCAAACAAAATCGCATATGATCTGGCTCGCCGTCGTCGCCCTGTTGATCGCGGCCGCCACGGCCTGGTACCTGGCGCGTCCGCTGGCGCGCGTCATGGTTACGGACGATCGCGAACGGCGGAATCAGTTGCAGCAACTGCGTGACCGGCTGCTGGTGCAGCTGGACGAGCTGGATATCGAGGAAGGCGACCGGAATATCGACACCAACGTTCTTTCCGACGAGCGCAACCGGCTCGAGGCGGAGCTGGCGGGGGTGTTGCACGAGCTGGAACTGCCGAAGGAAAAGAAGAAAAAGAAAAAGGCCATAGCGGTATCCCGCCGCGGCTGGGCGGTTGCGCTGGCGCTGTTCGGCGTCATGCTGCCGCTGTCCGCGGCCGGTCTTTATGCATTGTATCAGCGCCCGATTCTGGCCTATCTGGCCAATCCCGAGGCGCTTGCCGATCCCTCGATGCCGCCCGATGTGATGAAAATGGTCGCGCGTCTGGAAAACCGCCTGGCCGGGCAGCCGGAGGACGCCGACGGCTGGTTCCGTCTGGGTCGCGCCTATGCCGTGCTCGGGAGGGGCGAAGCGGCCAACGCGGCCTATGCGCGCGCCTACAAGCTGACGCCTGATAATCCGGAGCTGGTGGCGGAGTACGCCGTATTCCTCTATCAGGGCGACCCGCAGAATACCGGTGGCCAGGTATTCGGCCTTTTCAGCCGCTTGCACCAGATGGATCCGGAAAACCGCGATGCGCTGTGGTTTCTCGGTTTCGCGGCCTATCAGAAAGGCGACCACAAGCAGGCCCTCGGATACTGGGACCGTCTGCTGAAGTCCTTGCCGGCCGACAGTCCCGAGGCCGAGCACATGCGCGCCATTACCGCCAAAATGCGCCAGCAACTGGGAAAAAAATAACGCTCGTCGGTTAGCCCGATGTTACGGCTTTACAGCCTTCACGGGGCTAGGGTATAAGAAAACTCCTGTTACGCACGGTATGACCCGCTTGCCACATTCCCGTCACCTGATAGCGCTGTTGCTGGTCTCCGGCGCATTTTTCGTTGAACCTGCGCTGGCGGGGATCTACACCTTTACCGACGCCAGCGGCGTGATGCACTTCACCAACGTCCCGTCCACCCCGCGCTATGCCGACATGAAGCGCGTGGCCTACATGCCCGAACCGGTGTCGACGACCCGCCGGGCACGCTTGGTCGATCCAGGCCGCTTCAACCCGCTGGTCGAACAGGCGGCGCGCGAGCATCAGATCGATCAGGCGCTGCTGCGTGCCGTGATCGCGGTGGAGTCGGGTTACGATCCGAATGCTGTCTCGCGCAAGGGTGCCGTGGGTTTGATGCAACTGATGCCGCAAACCGCGCGGCGTTATGGCGTCAGGAACATGTACGACCCGGCCCAGAACATCCAGGGCGGGGCGCGTTATCTGCGCGACCTGATGGGGAAATTCAACAATGACCTGCCGCTGGTGCTGGCCGCCTATAACGCCGGGGAAGAAGCCATCGCCCAGTACGGCAACCGCATCCCGCCGTACCGCGAGACGCGCTCCTACGTCCCGCGGGTCCTGGATTTTTACCGCCAATATCAGCGCGGTTCGCGCTAGAAGTCCCAGCGATAACCGAGCGACCAGTAGCGCCGGAGGGTTTTATCTTCCGTGGTGGCGCTTGTGGTGGTTGTGCGCTCCTCACCGAATTCCGCTTCGAGCGTGACGTTCTCCTTCCATTTGTAACTGGGCCTTAATACCGGCGCAAAGCGGTCCAGCTTGCTGTCGGTGGTTGTATTGTGCTGACTGTACCAGCTCAGCGTGACGTCCAGCCCCCAGCTCGCGCCCCACAGCAGGCGGTTGGTCAGGGAGTAGGAATTGCCGGTGTAATCCGGGCCGTCGATGCGGCTGATGTTGAGCACGTTGACGTCGCGTTGCGTGAACAGCCCGGTGCCGATGATATTTCCCGTATAGGTATGAATATCACCGGTGTCCGGTTGCGCCGGCTGGTTGACCGTGCCGACGGTGGCCGAGGTGTGCGCCGATTGCACGTCAAACCCCGCCTGCCAGCGTGGGCTCAGCGACTGCGATACGCCGACACTGAACATGTCGGTCGTGGACGTCAGATCGAGGGCCTGCTGCTTGAGCTGCTCGTAGGACTTGGTCTGGAGCTGCGACTCGATTGACGTGTTGGTTTCGCCGAGCAGGGCATTGGTCAGCGTCAGTGACGGTGTCTTGCGTTTGTCGTACAGCACATGCGCGGACGTGCCGCTGCCGCCGGTCCAGTTGCCCTGCAGCAGGAAGATGTTCGGTGCGGCAAACTCGGTATCGTAGTCATACAGGCTGTATACGGTGAACGCCGGGCTGAAGTAGCGCAGCTCGCCGCCCACGGCGTTGCGGTCCGTGACCCCGTCCGCCTTCTGCTGCATGGTGTAGAGACTGCCGCCCCAATGCTCCGCGAACGGGCCCAGATCCACGCTGGCGCCGTAGAATTTCAGGTCGGTATCGAATGAATTATCGGCGGGTTTGCCGCCCACCACATTGACGCGCCACTTGGGCGTGAAGTTGTAGCCGGCGGTGGCGCCGTCGAAGCGCCCGAGTACGCCGCCGGAACTGCCGGGCTGGCGGCCAAGGCGCGCCGAGTAATCGCGCTTGCGGTCCTTGACCTCGTAATAAAGCGCGCTCAGACGATTGGCGTCATTCTGCCCCGTGAGAAAATTCTTGGTATGGGTGTCACGTACCACAAAACGATTGTCGAAATCCTCGCTGCGATAACGGTGCGTCAGGTTGAGATTCGTGACCAGCGCGCTTTGGTCGGTCTGGGTCAGGGTCTCCTGGTTTTGCGAACCGGCGGTCGGGATCAGATCGGTGGTGTCGACCTTGCTGGCGCCGTGATAGTAATACTGCGACAGGTTTCCGATGACGGTCGACAGTACCTCGACACGCGGTTTGGCAGCCTTGAAGACTGGCGAAGGAGTGGGGCTGGCAGCGTCAAGCGCGGCGATGCGCTGGCGCACACGGTCCGCGCCTTCGCCGGTCGGATACAGCCGCAGATAAAGCTCGTATTCCTTGTGCGCCGCCGCGGCTTCCCCGGAGCGTTCGCGCGCGAGGCCGATGAACTCCTGCGCATCCTGGGAGTAACGGTTGGGCGGCATGCGCAACAGTGCATCGAGGGTGACGACGGCGGTGCGATTGTCACCGCGCGCCAGGGCGGCGCGGGCCTTGTCCATCAGCGCCAGCGCTTCCTTGTCGCCGGACGTCGCCGGGAGCACCGCCACGCTTGGCAGGCTTGCCGGAGGGGCGGCAGGCGCGGCCCGGGCAGGCACCTTTGCCGGCGGTGCAACCGGAACGGCAGGCGCCGCCAGGACCGGCACCGCAGGCGCGACCAACGCCATCCGCACCGAATCGTTTTGTTCCCTGGGCGTGATGCGCGTCACCTTCGCGTTCGGGTAAGCCGCTTTCAATTGCTGGCGTGCGGCAAAGACTTCCTCCTCTTTCTCGAAAAAGCCAAGTTTCAGCTGGTAGCGGGTCTTGTCTTTTACGCCTGTCTGCGTGACATAAAGCCGGTTGCTTTTCAGTGAGGCTGGCAGGGGTGAACGCGTCGTGCGTATGGGCTGTTTGCTTTCCTCGAGCTGAATGACGTAGAGCGCCCGGGGAGAAATGACGGCCGCCGTGGCCGGGACTGTCGGTGTCGGAGCAGGTGCCGGCACCGGCACCACCGGGATCGGTTGTACAGGCACGGCCTTGGCGGTCTCCACCGGCGGCATCGCCGGTTTTGCCACCGGGGCCGTACGCTGAATGGTGGCGTATTCGTTGCGGCCGATCTCGGTGACCGACGCCGCGGGGTATTTGTCCAGCACGCTGTGGCGATAGGCGTTGGCTTCACTGAAGCTGTCGAAAAATCCGACGCGCAGGTTGTAGACGTTCTTGCCGAACGCCTTGCTTTGAATCAGGTATACCGGACGATCCGGGATATCGCGCTTGGCCTGTTTGTCTGAAATCGGCGTAAAGCCGCTGCGCAACGTGACCACGAAACGCTTTTCAGGGGTGGCATCCGTGACGGTATTGGTGTTGCCGCTGTCGCCTGAAATGGCATGGGCGGGCGATACCGATGAGAGATTCAAAAGCAGCAGAAACAGCACGACGAGGGGGATAGCCCGCATGGTAGTTATATTCAAAAATTTAAATGTAGGAAAGGAAGGTTTTTTATTTGGCCGGATTGCTTTTTGCCGCCGGAGTGTTCCTGGGTGCGTTCGCCGGGCCGGTTTCCACCGGCACCACGGGCAGGTAAATCACGATGCTGCGATTATCGTCGCCGGGCCGGACGTTGTAGTTGACGTCGCGATTGAAGCGCACCGTCAGCGACCACGGATCACGCTGCAGATTGAGCGACACGGGCGGGTCGAAGGTGATGGTCGCAGCCGGTAACACGGGCGTGGCGGAAACGTGGCGGGTTTCCTGCCGCAGACTGATGTCCTGCAGGTCCAGTGCCGCGATATTGACGAATATTTTCAGTAATTGCCCGTGTTCCTGCGGGAAGTGGCTCACGTAGTTGACCGGCATGGTGAAATGTATCCGGATCTCCGCCCATTCCGGCTCAACCGCGGTTTCGACATCATCCAGCAGGACCTCCTGCGCGCTGACGATCCCGGGACCGGCGATGACCATGAACAGCAGGGTCAGCCCGAGCAGCGGACTCTTCATGATCCAGTTCCCTGTGATGCAGGTTCGTTGTGGCATATTCGACGCACCTCGGTCTAGTTGGTCCATCGGCTGTAAGGGGTGCCCTGGCTACCCAGGGGCCGGTGGCAGCCGGACGCGGAACAGTCTGTCTGGCCCTGGTATCTTTCATAGTGGTTCAACGATTTCTTGTCCATGGTGCCAAGATAGCTCGTGCCGCTTGCGTGGCAGCCTTTGCACCAGCCCGAACCGCTGCCCAGGCTGCCGTTGTGATTCATTGTCTGCGACGCAAAGCTGGTCGTGCTCTTGTGGCAAGAGTCGCAGTTCATGCTGGCGCCGGCAAGCAGCTGGGACTGATAGGGGATGTGGTTGGTGGGCGCGGCCAGCCCCGGACCACCCTGGTAGTGGCAGGTGCTGCAGGTGCCCGGGCTGATGCCCGTGTGACTGAACGTGGCGCCGGCAAAGCTGGTGTAATTCTTGTGACAGGTATCGCACGAGGCCGTGGTCGCGACATGGTTGGCCGGCTTGCCCAGCGCGTTCCACTGGACGAAGGAGCCATTGTGGCAGGTCGAACACTGACCGGCGATGACGCCCTGGGTGGCCGAGTGCGTAAAGGTGGAGGTCGTGAACGTGCCTCCGGTCGAATGACAGGCATCGCACGACAAGGTCGTCGGGATGTGATTGCCCGGCTTGCCGGTGGCCTGGGAGCCGTTATGACAGGTGGCGCAGCCACCGGGCGTCACGCCGGTGTGATTGAAACCGGCGCCGGCAAACGTCACGTAGCCCGTGTGACAGGTGTCGCAGGAGGCCGTGGTGGCGACGTGGGTCGCATGTTTGCCCAGCGCGTTCCACTGGGTATAGGCGCCGTTGTGACAGGTGGAGCACTGGCCGGGGATGACACCCTGCGTGGCGGAATGATTGAAGGACGAACTGGTAAACGTGCTGGCCGCCGAATGACAGGCGTCACACGACAACGACGTCGGGATGTGATTGGCGGGTTTCCCGGTCGCCTGCGAACCGTTATGACACGTGGCGCATGCGCCCGGCGTCACGCCGGCGTGGTTGAACGTCGCGCCGGCAAAGCTCGTGTAATTCTTGTGACAGGTGTCGCAGGAGGCCGTGGTGGCGACGTGGGCCGCATGTTTGCCCAGCGCATTCCACTGGGTATAGGCGCCGTTGTGACATGTGGAGCACTGACCGGCGATGACACCCTGGGTAGCGCTGTGATTGAACGTTGAGGTCGTGAACGTGGTGCCCGTGCCATGACAGGCATCGCAGGATTGCGTGGTCGGAATATGGTTGCCCGGTTTGCCGGTCGCCTGCGTGCCGTTGTGGCAGGTGGCGCAGGCACCCGGTGTGACGCCGCTGTGATTGAAGGTTGACCCGGCCATGACGAAGGACTGGAAACCGGAATGGCAGGTGTCGCACGAGGCCGTGGTGGCGACGTGGGCCGCATGTTTTCCCTGCGCGTTCCACTGGGTGAAGGAGCCGTTATGACAGGTGGCGCATTGACCGGGGTTCACGCCCTGGGTGGCGGAATGGTTGAACCGGGACGTGGTAAACATGCCCCCGGTCGTGTGACATGCGTCGCAAGAGAGACTTGTTGGAATATGGTTGCCCGGTTTGCCGGTCGCCTGTGAACCGTTGTGACAGGTGGCACAGCTACCCGGTTTCACGTCCATGTGTGTGAATCTCGCGCTCATCCATGTGGTGGTGCGATGGCATGTGTCGCAGGGCTGGTTGGTGACCGGATGATTCGTCGGTTTGCCGGTGGCGATATTATTGTTATGGCACTGCGCGCACTGGTGTGGCATTACGCCGATGTGAGTGAACCGGGCCACCTTCCACGAAGCGGTCGAGGAATGACATTGGCTGCACGGCTGCATTGTCGGTATGTGATTCTGGGGTTTGATGGTGGTGGTCTGGATACGGCTGCCCGGGGTGTGGCAGGTTTCGCATTTTTTGGGCGTGCCCTTGAAGGTGCCCTGGACGTGGCAGGTTTCGCAGGGAATCTGCACATGTGCCCCGGTCAGCGGAAATCCCGTTTTCACGTGATCGAAACGCACATTGCGTTTGGCGTCGGCCGCCGGCGCGTCGCCGTGAGGAATGGCAAGCAGGAACAGACCCAGCATGGTAACGACGCCAATCCAGGACAAAAGTTTCCGGAAATTATGAGCTGAATCTTTCATGATGGATCTCCTCGACTGGCATTGTTAATGTCCCGGGGACACGCCACTGACTCCCGGGCGGATTTTCCTGAACGAACTGGTTACGTGACATTGCTCGCAGAGTTTCCCGAAACCGCCGTTATGCACGTCGTCGGCGTCATGACAACTGATGCAGGCGTTGCTCTGCGTTACCTTTCTCGGCATGGGTTTGGTGTGGCAGGCATCGCAGGCGATGCCTTTATGCCCACCGTCGAGCCTGAACGTGGTTTGTTTGTCGTGGTCGAAACGCCAGGATTCCCACGAGGAAGCGTTATGGCAGGTTTCGCAGCGTGGCCCCAGCTTGTACTTGTGCTTGTCGTCCTTCTCGTGGCAGCTGACGCAGGCGATGCCGGCGTCCTTGAAGGCCGGCGTTTTGTGGCATTCCTTGCATTCGACCTTGGCGTGTTTTCCCAGTAGCGGGAAGCGGGTCAGTCCGTGGTCGATCCTGGCCACCTTCCAGTCACGCTCGTTGTGACAGGACTCGCATTTGTTGCCTTCCTGGCCCTTGTGCTTGTCGTCCTTTTCGTGGCAGGCGATGCAGGTCGTTGGCAGTTTTTCCTTGAACAGGGAGCCGATGTGGCATGATTCGCACTTGGCCTCGGCATGCTTGCCCCGCAACGGGTATTTGGTGTCCCGGTCATGATTGAAAGCGGTGGTCTTCCAGCTTTTTTCGACGTGGCAGGACTCGCATTTTTCACCGAATTGGCCCTTGTGTCCGTTGCGGTCGTCATCCTTCTTGTGGCAGGCGACACATGCGCTCTTGAGCTTCTCCTGGTACAGGAAGCCGGTGTGGCAGCTGTCACATTTGGCCGCAAGATGCTTGCCGCGCAGCGGGTATTTGGTGTCGCGGTCATGGTTGAAAATGGAAATGCCCCAGTCTTTTTCCGTATGGCAGGACTGGCACTTCTCGCCGAAACGGCCTTTATGTCCTTTCTTGTCATCGTCGGCCTTGTGACAGGCGACGCAGGCGGTTTTCAGTTTTTCCTTGTATAAAAATCCGGTGTGGCAGCTGTCACACTTGGCCTGCAGGTGCTTGCCCCGCAGCGGGTATTTGGTGTCGCGGTCATGGTTGAAAATGCTCGTCTTCCAGTCGCGGTCGCTGTGGCAGGATTCGCATTTCGTGCCGTACCGGCCCTTGTGTTCGTCGTCTTTCTTGTGACAGGCGACGCAGGCCGTCGGCGCGCCCTTGAATTTCGGATCCGCATGACAATCCTTGCAGATGACATCACGGTGCTTCCCGGTGAGCGGGAACTTGGTCTTGCTGTGATCAAAGAGGGTTTTCTTCCAGTCGCTTTCCTGGTGGCAGTCGGCACACTGCGTTCCGAGGCTGCCCTTGTGTTTGTCGTCTTTCCTGTGACAGGCAAAGCAATCCGACGGCGCATCGCGGAATTTTGTTTTTGGTTTGTGGCAATCGCGGCACAGAACTTTCGCATCCGCATGCCCGCCCTTCAGCAGGAAGTCCGTGAGCTTGTGGTCGAAGGATTTTTCATCCACCGGGGCGATATTCATCGTGCGTCCCTTATGTTCCGTATGGCAGGCGCGGCATTCCTGCTCCGGGATGCGACCGTGGTGTCCCTGTTTCTGTGCAACGTCCCTGGCGACGTCCTTGTGACAATCCAGGCACAGGGCGTTCTGGGCGGATTTCTTGAAGCGCGCGTGACAGTTTTTGCAATCGCCCTCGAGGTCCGCGTGGCCCTCGATGACCTTGCCGGGCATCAGCACGGATTCGAGCGAATCGGCGTATGAGCCGGTCGGCAGGCAGAAGCTGGAAAGTCCCATGATCAGCCATGCGAATAATGTCCGCGCCAAGCAAGCCATCCCCGGTCAGATCAGTACATGTGCACGGCGATGACATGCGCGATCCCGCTGATGATCAGCATGAATACAAACGGAACATGGAGCACGTGCCACAGCGAGAACAGCCGCTCATAGGCGCTGAATCTGGCCACGTCGATGATGGCATCCAGGTAGTGACGGATGGCCATCTTTCCGGCGACCAGGCGCTTCTCCAGCTTGTCGGTGTCCCAGGCATGTTTACGGGCATGGTCACGACCGAGGCGCTTCAGTTCTCTGGTTACCAGGTGATAGGTCCATCTGGCGCGCATGCCCACGGTGACGAACAGCCAGAAGCGGGACCACGCGCTTGTGTGTTCGCCGAGCGTGGAGGCTTCGAATGCCTTGAGCCGGGCTTCGAGATGCGGGGCAAAATGGAATTTGGATTTGACATCGCCGCCGACGATGCCGAGATTCGTCTGCACCTCCTGCAGGGTGGCACTGCGGCCGTACAGCCCATGGTGAATCTTGCGGTAGATGACCCGGCCGATGATGCCGCTGCCGGCGACCAGGACCATGCAGCTCAGCGCCACGATCGCGTTCACCGATCCGGCGCGGAACGTGGAATGAAACAGGATCAGGGTCGGTCCCGTGATGCCGAGGAACATGTGCAGGCGGAACCAGTGCCTGGTCGGCCCCCAGTTGTGCATGAAGCGGATATGCTTGCGCAGCGAGTAGAGTAGCAGCGTCAGCATCATGAGGCCGCCGACGACGCCGAGGTAATAACCGAAATCGTCACCGGCCTCGTAGTAACCGCCGTTTCTGACGGCCCATCCGGCTATGACGAGCAAAGCCAGCACCGGCCATAGCCAGATGCGCAGCGACGCATCGCGGGTTTCTTTTTTGGCGGCGGCGGGCCGTGGCACGGCCTGACTGGCACGCATGACTGCTTGTTGCTGACTCATCTTCTCCCTCTATTGCCGACCACCTTCCGGGAAGAGGTGGGTCATTTTTATGATCTATTCTTGCTTACGGAGCCCCGCGGCGGTTTGCCGCAGACATTCCGGGGCCTGAAAAAACCATTGGTTTCATGCAATTAAAGAGTAGACGACGGCCCAAGACCACGCTAAACCGTATGAACCGTATGTATTAGCTGACGAACGGAGGCGGTTTTGCCCCAGGCCCCTGGCTGGGCCGGGGTAAGCTGCAAGATGTCATGACAACTGATTTTATCGTTTATCTGCTGTATTTGGCGCCGCTGACCGTGGTGCTGTTCTTTTATCTGCGCCGGCACAAGAAAAAGGAACAACACCATGTCATGCAGATGCAGCAGGCTGTCGAAGCGGGGCTCACGGAACCGGCCTCGTTGCATCCGGTGTTCGACCCGCGGCGCTGTCTCGGTTCCGGCGCCTGCGTCAAGGCCTGCCCGGAGGGCGCGATCGGGATCATCAGGGGCAAGGGGCATCTGGTGAAACCGGCCGTGTGTATCGGTCACGGCGCCTGCGCCGCGTCCTGTCCGCACGACGCCATCACGCTCGTGTTCGGCACCGCCAAGCGCGGCATGGATATTCCCCAGGTCAATCCGAATTTCGAAACCAATGTCCCGGGCCTGTACATCGCCGGAGAGCTGGGTGGCATGGGGCTTATCCGCAAGGCGGTGGATCAGGGGCGTCAGGCCATCGAATCCATTCGCAAGGGGAAGAAAGGCAGCGCGCCGCTGGATGTGGTCGTCATTGGCGCCGGGCCGGCGGGTATCGCGGCCTCGCTCGCGGCGCTGGAGCACAAGCTGAAATTCGTCACGCTGGAGCAGGAAGACTCGCTGGGGGGCACGGTATACCACTATCCGCGCAACAAGATCGTCATGACCGCGCCGATGCAGTTGCCGATACTGGGCAAGGTGAAAATGAGCGAGATCAGCAAGGAAGCGCTGATGGAATTCTGGCAGGGGGTGGTGAAGAAGACCGGCCTCAAGCTGAATTTCAGCGAGCGCATGGAAACGATCTCGAAGAACGTAAATGGTTTTACCGTAAAAACCTCGCGAGGTTCCTACAACACCAAAGCGGTGCTGCTGGCCATCGGCCGGCGCGGTACGCCGCGCAAGCTGGAGGTGCCGGGAGAGGAGCTGCCCAAGGTGGTCTATCGTCTCATCGATCCGGAGCAATACCGCAACCAGCAGGTGCTGGTGGTGGGTGGCGGCGACAGCGCGCTGGAAGCGGCGCTGGCGCTGGCCGATGAACCCGGAACCGGGGTGACACTTTCCTATCGTGGCGAGGCCTTCGGGCGCGTGAAGGAGAAGAATCGTCAGCGCCTGCAGGAGGCGGAGAAGAATGGCCGGATAAGGGTATTGTTGCAGTCGAACGTAAAGAAAATCGATCCGGACAAGGTCACACTGGATCATGCCGGAAAAATGATTGAGATCAAAAACAGCGCTGTCATCGTCAGCGCCGGCGGCGTGCTGCCAACACCGTTCCTGAAAGAGATCGGGGTGATGGTGGAAACGAAGTTCGGAACGGCGTGAATTCCTCTCCCGGGGAAGGTCGGGGCTAGGACAATTCCTTGATCAGCGGTGCCAGCTTCTGCTCCCATACTTCCGGCGTGATCGGGCCGATCTGCTTGTAGCGGATCACGCCCTGTTTGTCGATGACGAAGGTTTCCGGCACGCCATAGACGCCGAGATCGATCCCCAGCCGTCCGTCGTTGTCCATGAGGCTCAGCTCGTAAGGGTTGCCGAGGCTGCCGAGCCACCCGAGCGCATCCTCGCGCTTGTCTTTGTAGTTGAGCCCGATAATGGTCACGGCCTTGCGCCCGGTGAGTTCATTAAGATAGGGATGTTCCTGGCGGCAGGCGACACACCACGAGGCCCAGACGTTGAGCAGATAGGCGCGTCCGAGCAGATCGTCGCGTCCGACCTTGCGTGCGGGATCGGTGACCGTGGCGAGTGAAAAGGCCGGCAGGGATTTCCCGATCAGTGGCGAAGGAATTCTGCGCGGGTCGAGATTGAGACCGTAGGCGAGCAGCAGGCCCAGTGCCACGAAGATAACCAGCGGGACGACATACTTTTTCATGGCTTTTTCATTTCTTTGCCAGCCGCGTACGACCCGCCCTGCAGGGCCTGCGCCGCTTCCGGCGGCATGTATTTTTCGTCGTGCTTGGCGAGCACTTCACTTGCCACAAACCGGTTTCCGTCCTGCAAGCGGCCCTGCGCCACCACGCCCTGGCCCTCGCGGAACAGATCGGGCAGCAGGCCTTCGTAGTGCACCGGCAGTTTCTTGTTGAGGTCGGTGATGATGAAGTCCACTTTCAGTCCGTCAGCGGAGCGCTTCACCGATCCCTGCTCCACCAGCCCGCCGATGCGGATGGTTTGGCCGGGAGCAATGCTGACCTTGCCTTCCAGAATTTCCGTGGGCGAATGAAAGAACACCAGGTTCTTGTTGAAGGCATTCAGCACCAACAGGGTGGCGACCGTCAGTCCGACGACGCCGGAAACGATTATGGCCAGCCGCTTGTGTCTTGTCTTCATCGGGTTTGTTCCTTGAGGCGCATGAATTCACGCAGCTGGCGCCGCACCGCTTGGCGGCGGCGCAACGGCAGGTAGAGGTTCAGAATCAGGATCAGCGCGGCCAGTCCGTAGGAACTCCATACGTACAGGCCATAGCCGCCCATGGCAAAGAATTCCGTCCAGTTCATGGTTTGGACTCCAGCATATCGGCGACCCAGCCGGTATGACGCTCGCGCTCCAGGATTTCGTTGCGCATGCGCAGCAGCGCCACGGCGACAAAATAGAAGGTGAAGGCGAAGGCCATCAGCAGCAGGGGCGCGATCATGCTTGGATGAATCGAAGGCGTGCCGACCTTGCTCACCGAGGCCGGCTGGTGCAGGGTGTTCCACCACTCCACGGAGAAATGGATCACGGGAATGTTGACCACGCCTACCAGCGCCAGGATGGCGGCGGCACGCGCCGCACGGCGGGGGTCGTCAATGCTGGCCTGCAGTGCCATGTAGCCTATGTACAGGAAAAACAGGATAAGTTCCGAGGTCAGGCGCGCGTCCCAGACCCACCAGGCACCCCACATCGGTTTGCCCCAGAGCGAACCGGTGGCGAGCGCGAGGAAGGTGAACGAGGCGCCGATGGGCGCGCAGCTGCTGGCGAAAATTTCCGCCAGCTTGATGTTCCACACCAGCGCCACCGCGCCGGCGCCGGCCATGAGCACGTAGATGAACATGGACATCCAGGCCGCCGGCACGTGGATGAACATGATGCGGTAGCTTTCCCCCTGCTGGTAATCCGCCGGGGCGACGAACAGGCCCAGGTAAAGACCCGCCAGCAGCAGCACCGCAGTGACGGCGGCGGTCCACGGGATCAGTTGTCCGGCGAGGGAATAGAAGAATTTGGGTGAGGCGTATTTATGCATGCTTAGTCCAAAGATACGCGCAATGCCGCCGCGGCGGCCCAGGGCGCGAAGGTCAGGGCCAGCGCGAGAAAGGCTCCCAGCAGGGAAAAATGCGCTCCGGTATCGATGCCGGCAATGACTCCCGCCACGCTGCCGGCGCCGAAAATCAGGATCGGAGTATACAACGGCAATACCAGCAGCGAAACCAGCACGCCGCCGCCGCGCAAGCCCAGTGTCAGCGCCGCGCCGACCGCGCCGAGCAGGCTCAGGATCGGTGTCCCCAGCAGCAGCGACAGCACGAGCGTGCCGATGGCGGATTCCGGCAGGTGCATCTGCACCGCCAGCAGGGGCGAGATCAGCACCAGCGGCAGGCCGGTGAGCGTCCAGTGGGCCGCGATCTTGGTCAGTGCCAGCAACGCCAGCGGATAGGGCGCCAGCGCCATCTGCTCCAGGGTGCCGTCCGCGTGGTCGTTGGCGAACAGCCGGTTGAGCGAAAGCATGGTCGCAAGCAGCGCCGCGACCCAGATGACGCCGGGTGCGATGGTGCGCAGCACCGCAGGCTCGGGTCCGAGACCCAACGGAAAAAGGCTGACCACGATCACGAAAAAAACCAGCGGTGTCAGGATGTCCGTGCTGCGGCGCATGGCAACCGTCAGGTCGCGCCAGAACAGGCGGGCAATGGCTTGCAGTAATTTCGGCACGCTAGGTGACCCGGATATGCAGAATGGATTTGGTATCGACGTCAATTTCCTGGTGCGAGGTGATGACGATCATTCCTCCTTGGGAAAGATGCTCGATCAGTATGTTTGTCATCAGGGCCACCGAATCCACGTCGAGCCCGCTCAAGGGTTCGTCCAGAATCCACAGCGGCTTGTGTTCAACCAGCAGACGCGCGAGCGCGAGCCGGCGCTTCTGGCCCTGCGACAGAATTTTGGAAGGGAAGTGGTGATACGCGGCGAGACCGAGACGCTCCAGCGTCGTTCCGATGCGCGCATGGTCCGCGTCGCCGCTCAGGCTGGTAGCCACGTGGAGATTTTCGACCGGCGTCAGGTCGCCCTGGATACCGTTGGCATGCCCGATGTAGGCGAGCTGGGCGCGATAGTCGTCGCCGAGTTTGTGGATGGCGTTGCCGAGCCAGCGAATCTCGCCGGCGTGGGCGCGCGTCAAGCCGCAGAGCGTGCGCAACAGGGTGGTCTTGCCGCTGCCGTTGACGCCGGTCACGTGCATCAGCTCTCCCGGCTTGAGCGAGAAGGACAGGCGGCTGAACAGCGGCCGGTCGCCGCGGACGCATTCCAGATCGACTGCTTCCAGCAAAGACGTCCTCCCCCGGACAGGTTGAAGATACATCAATCTTTGAACTTGGTGCCCCAGGCCGGAGTTGAACCGGCGACCTGCCGCTTAGGAGGCGGCCGCTCTATCCACTGAGCTACCGGGGCCCGCCGCTATTCTAGCAGCAGGACGGGACAAAACCGCCCGGCGGCATGCCGGGCCATAAATGAAAATGGCCGGTAATTCCGGCCATTTCGGGATTGGTGGAGCGGAAGGGGATCGAACCCTCGACCTCTGCATTGCGAACGCAGCGCTCTCCCAGCTGAGCTACCGCCCCGTTTTAGAAATAAGCTGTCAGTCTTACTCAAGTCTTTCAGGGAAATAAGCGATAGCGAGAAAAAATTCGACCACGCTGTAAATCCCTGCCTGCCGTTGAGGCGGCAGGATTGTATGCCACTCCACTTGATTTAGAAAGATATTGGCATTTGCAGCGTTATTGGCCATATGTGCCCACCGGAGATTTGCCTGACTTTAGCCTGATTTCCAGCTCTATCAGTTTCAGGAAATATTGATTCGCTTCGTCGTTCCGGCCCATGTCGCGGTAGATTTTTGAGAGCTGGGCATAATAGCCCGGAAGCTCGGGATTATCATCATAGTAGTATGGAATGCCTCCCTCGAGCACCTGAACCGCCGCAGCCGTTTTTTTCTCGGCCATCAGCATTTTCGCATACTCAACCCGGGTTTTATAAAGTTTCGGATTGAGCTTGAGTGCATGACTGTATTCCTGATAAGCCAGATCCCGCCATCCGTTACCCGCCAGTTCGGGATTATTCTGATAAATCAACCCCCGGACAACGGAGATGTTCCAGCGCAAGGGGTTCAGCTGCTCGGCCTGATCGAGGAATCGCAGAGCATCTTTATACACAGCCGTTCTGGCGCGAAGATCCGAAGCCGGGAGTTGCGTGAGGCCATGCCGGAACAGATTGGCACGCGCAACGAAAATCCTGTCATCAGAAGGGGTAAATCTTGCCGCGAGCCCAAATGCTTCATTCGCCTCTTGCAGTTCGCCACGGGTGGAATGTTCCAATGCCTTTTCCGACAATAGATCACCCGCGCTCAGACGGACAAAGTAGGATAAGGGTATAAGCATGACCATCAATATGATGCTCACATAAAATCTTTTACCAACAAACTTCGCAGGCTGGAAGTTAAGATAGCCGGCGGGATTTTGCCGCGCGGCCAGATGATGGAACCTGGCCAGGATTGCACCGGCGATCAACAGTATGGAGGGGATATAAAAATTAAAATCGACAAATGTATGCAAGGCGATCGCCAGCAGCCCGCCAAACAAGGCGATTAATTCGATTCTTGCTTTCGGGCCAAGACTGGCCGAACGAAGTTTTGTTATCAACATCCACAGGACGGATGCAAGAACTGTGACCAGAAGGAGCAGCGCCGGCAATCCAGCCTCAATCCATATCTGCAAGTAATCGTTGTGAACGAAAAAACCGGCGCTCGAGTCCAGGGGATGTCGGTAAGGTGGCCAAACAAAGCGGAAATTCCCCAGGCCAATACCCAGCCAGGGAGACTCCATAAGCATATCCCAGGCGCGCGTCCAGATAATGGCTCGAGTGTTATTTCCCGGCGTTAACCCTATGCGCGCTATTCCTTCGCCCTGTGACACGATATTGGCCAGCAACAGGGCGCCAGCCAGGACGCATGACAGCATGAGCAAGCTGTTTTTTGGTGAATGTTTGCGTGAAACGAGCAACAGCAATGTCATGCACGCAATCAGGCTTAAAGTGGCGCCGCGACTTGCCGTGAGGAAGACAGAAAAAAACAGGCAAAAAAGAAAGCCCGCAAATGCCAATGTAAATCCGCTGATGTGTTTGTTCCTTGCTGCGGCAAGCAGAAAATATCCTGCGGCCGGAATCGCAATGAGATTCAGGATTGCCGCGTGGGTGTTACGCGTGACAAAAACGGATTTTGGTTCAGTGCCCGCAAAGAAAAACTGATATATAGCTGTCATGGCCAGAGAAAAGCCGATAAACATTATTATTTTTGACACATGACGCCATATCCGCTCATGATCCCGCGAAAGGACGCTGGTCCAGAACACAAGAGGCAGGATTCCTATCCACCAGAAATACACCGTGCTGATCCACGGAACCCGGCTCCAGCAGACCGATACCGCCAGCCATATCCATAGCAGGGTCAGGCTTAGCGTTAAAGGCGATCTGGGTATGCGGATGCCGCCTGCGTATCCTTGCATGACGATCATGGCGGTCCAGAGGAGGAGCATCACCAGCGCCATGGCCAGGTACACCAGCCTCAGCTCATGAATGAATAGCAGCAAAACAAGTGAACAGAAAAAAAATGCCACAGGCGCTGATTTGAAGACGACATCAGGAATCTTGTCCTTCATGTGTTTCTTCATGTGCCTGAATTTTATGCGCTATGCTTTGGTATGAGGGTGGTTTGGCGCGCCCGAGCGTTATTTTTTGATGCACGCGGCCGCCACTGCATCAATCTGCTAGATATATGGTAGACCATACTTAAAATTACGCACCTTCAATGGAAGACGAAAACTTCAGGGACAAATACACCAAGAGTGGCATGATTGGCCGGTTTCTTGTAAACCGCTTTTTTTCCCAATTCAGCGAGCTCATTGAACAGTGCGGCACGGATATCACCACCGTGCTGGAGATTGGTGCCGGCGAGGGTTTTTCGACACAAAGAATCGCAAATTTGCTGGGATCCGGAGTCCGGCTTGAAGCGTCCGAGTATCGCGGTGATCTGGTTTCCAGGGCTGCTGCAAGAAATCCCGGAGTTAATGTCCGCCAGGAATCCATTTATAGTCTGGACAGGCCGGATCATGCCTTTGATATTCTGATTTGCCTTGAAGTGCTGGAGCATCTGGAAAATCCTCAAGCGGCGCTGCAGGAACTTGCCAGGGTATCGAAAAAATATGTGGTTATTTCGGTCCCACGCGAGCCCATCTGGAGGATATTGAACATGGCGCGCGGGAAGTACCTTGGAAGTCTTGGGAATACGCCGGGTCATATTCAACATTGGTCATCCAGAGGGCTGCGCGATTTTGTTTCACCCCGGTTCAGGATTGTGGACATGCGAAAGCCCCTGCCCTGGACCATTTTGCTGCTGAAACCGGCATAGTGGCTTTCATGAAATCCAGATTTGGTTTGGTGCTCAGCTCCCTCTTTGCGGGGGGCGTCATTGTCTATTTCCTGTTCTCCTTGTGGAAACAATGGCAAACAGGACTTCTGGAGAATTTTACCTATTCGATTACCGGTATTCTCACAAGCATGCTGGGCATGGTTGGCCTGGTTGTCTTGATGGCGTTGCTGTGGCGTTGGCTTTTGGAGTTGCTGGTTAAAAAAAAACCTTCATTGAAAGCAGTATTAAAAATTCAAATCCTGTCCTGGCTGGGACGATACATGCCTGGAAAGGTCGGCATGTTGCTTGGAAAGGTGCTGCTGGGAAAGGAAATCGGCCTGCCCGGAGCGGCTCTGGCCTCTTCGGTTTTGTATGAACATTTATTATTCATAAGCAGCGGTTTTAGTATTGTCTTGCTTACCCTTGGCTCATCTGTCGTTGCCAAACTGATTTCTATCGATATATCGGTGATGCAGGTTATCTTGCTGGTCGGTGTTATTTTGATATCAGCTCCATACCTGATTAAAACGGCGTTTTATCTGTTGGAAAAAATAATGACGCCCGGAGATCATAAAGACATCGCTGTTTTGTCTCTCCAGAACACGGGCCTCATGTTTCTCGGATATCATCTTGCCCATATATCCGCCGGGGCCGGGTTTTTCTTGTTGCTCCACACCCTGATTCCAGGAATTGGCATTACAGCGCTGTCGGCGGTTGGCATCATCACGGCAGCACATCTTGCAGGGATACTGGCTTTCTTCGCGCCGGCGGGTCTGGGGGTCAGAGAGTCTGTGATGACCTGGCTTCTGCTGCCTTATATGAGCCTGGATAACGCTTTATCGATATCAATTTTGACGCGAGCATGGAGCACTGTCGCAGATGGAATATTGATGGGTGGGTTGCTGTTATTGAGGTCCGGCAAGCGACCAGTGCAGCATCGATGATTGGCTGACCAGCAGGATTACTTTTCCTTTCCGCTGTAGAGCAGCATCGTAATCTGTTCGGAGACAAGCCCAATAAGAAATATCAGCACTGAAACGCTGAACAGCAGGGCGCTCATGTTGGTAAACCGTCCTGAAGTTACAAAGGTATAGATGTAATAAAAAAGCCCGGTCAGAAAGAATGAAAAACTGATGGGAACGAATAACTTCATCGGCGAATACAGCGCGCCAATTTTGAAAATAATCAGAAAGAAACGAACGCCATCCCGTATAGGCTGAATATGGCTGGCACCTCTGCGCTTGCTGGCATGGATGGGAACGTAGGCTACGGAATAGCCCGCACGAAAAAATGACATGGTGATTGTCGTGGGATAGGAGAAACCGTTCGGTAACAGATGGATAAACTCGCGGAATTTATCAGCCTTGACGGCGCGAAATCCGGAAGTCAGGTCTTCCACGTTCTGATTGACCATCCAGCTGGCAAGACGGTTATAGAGACTGTTGGCCCACCAGCGTCCGATATTGGCCTGTGATCCTCCGCTGCGGGCGCCCACCACCATGTCATAGCCTTGATCCAGCCTCGAGAGCAGAGTCTGGATGTCGTCAGGGTTGTGCTGACTGTCAGCATCCATAAACACCAGGACGTTGCCAGTGGCGGCGCGCGCGCCAGTCTTGACAGCCGCTCCGTTTCCCTTGCTGTATGGGTGAGAAACTACCGTCACTTGCTGTGATCTGCACAGATCAGCTGTGCCATCGGTCGAGCCGTCGTCAACAACGATGATTTCCGCGTCGGTGAATAATGTGCGCAACTTCGGCAGGATCTTGGCGAGTCCAGCTTCCTCGTTCTTTGCCGGTATGATGATGGACAGCTTGTTCTGCATTCTGTTGTTTTGTTGATCCGTATCAGTTATTCACTTATATAAAATCATAGCATCAACCGGGCAACGCGGCGTCTGGGCGAATAAAATTTGTCAGCGCCAACGGTTCTGCTCCCCCCATGGCTTGATTATGAAGATCCTTAAACGCCAGCACGTGATGGTTATTGGTTTTTACCGGGTACGCGTATCTGTGCGGGTAGTAATGGAACCGATGGCTCGCTGAAAATCTCCCGACTCGGCGTACAGCCGCGCGGTATTGGACAGAATCAGTCGGTGATAGGAGTCGGTTGTCATGGTGTTTTTAGCTGCTATCACATGCCATTCCAGGACATTTCCGGCAAGCGGCCGACAATACGCCGTATTGCTGATTACGCAGGTAAAGAGATTGTTCAGGGTCATGATCGTGTGGGCGGTAATGGGCCGTTCTTTCAGCAGCGTTTTGATGACCTCATCATTTGATGATTCGTGGTAATAATTAATAATGCCACCATTGCTTGAAACCTTGATGGAATCAGGCATGCCCGCTACCAGAACCGGCTTGTCATCGGCAGATGCACCTGACGCAGCGACGGCAGAAGTAACCTTCAGCGAGAATTGCGCGAGGAGCAGTTGCAGGTCCATGCGAAAACCGGCTTCATGGGGGGCGGCATGGATGCCATTTAATATGTATCGAACGGCGGCAATGGCATCGTTCTTTTCCAGAATGCTTGCATGCGCCGCGAGATTATTCGCCCTGGGTGAATTCGGGTGGTTGGTGACGCAATGTTCCGCGAGCGTGTAGAAATCCTTCCACGTTCCAGCCAGGCTCCAGGTACCGAAACCGAATACCATGATTATGACAACAGCAAAACCTGTTATGACCTTGCTGTTTCCGGTTGTTTTTTGCAGAAAATGGACAATGGTATAAGTGGCAGCAAAAATAATTCCCAGGCTTGGGAGGTAATTGCGATGTTCAAACGCAATTTCGAGTCCGAAGATGCTCGATTCCAGGCTATGCCCCACCAGAAACCAGAGGATGGCAAAAGCGGCAAGCGGGTATTTGCGGCGTAAGATCAAGGCGAATGCCGCCGCCGCGCATATTCCCGCGACGGCAGGAAGCGTGCTGACCGGGTCCAGCAGACTGGTGCTCAGTGAGATGTCGTCATGAAACAGACCGAGCCGATGCGTGCTGGGTACAAGGATAAGGCTGAGATAAAACCACAGAACGCGCGCCTCGGTTAACAGGCGTTCGGAAAGGGAAAAGTTTCGCTGAGCATAGGTGTGCATCACGAAATCAGGATGAGTGGCCAGATAACCGATAAACATCGCTACCGGCACAAGGACCAGACAAAAATGGAATATCGCCAGCCTTTTCCGGACAGGTCTATTAAGGGAATTGGACCGATAGAGGGTGACCTCGATGACAAATGCGAATAGAGGCAAAAGGGCGGCGTTTTCCTTGGCTCCGAGTCCGAGGAGTGTGCCGATGACCAGACCGGCACCCATCAGCATGAATCCGGCCGGTTCTGACTTCTCGAGCTTTTCTCGGCCATGGATGTAGGCAATCAGTCCGAGAATGACAAACAGGGCGGAGAGGCTGTTCATCCGTTGCACTACATAGAGCACGTTCGTCAACTGGATGGGATGTAATGCCCACAGCGTGGCAGCCAGCCCGGCAACCTGGAGTTTTTGTTTATCGCCCAGTCCGGCAATCAGTGCCGGGCTGTGCATGAGCCGGAGCGCCAGGAAATAGACAAGAATGGAATTGATGATATGTATCACTACATTCGTCAGTTTGAACGGGAACGTGTTGTCAAAGCCACCGGCGAAGTAATGATTCAAAGCGAAGCTCAGCGCCGCCAGCGGGCGCTTGAGCGGGCCGCTGTCATTGCTCCACATGGCTTGTTGTATGCCGTCCCGGGTGATTTCCTTGAGGGCGATGGCCTTGACCGAGGTGATGTTCGGCTCGTCATCCAGGACGTAAGGACCGTGCAGACCGGGAAAATATGCCAGAATCAGCAGAAAAATCAGGGAAAGAATGACAGTGGCATGAGAAATCAGTTGTGCCATTTCATGGCCGCTGCATTTTTTCCCCGGCTGCATATTTTTATTTCCGGGAAGTCTGCTGTGGTGGAAGTTGTTTCTTCAGATTATCCAGCGCCGCGGCGAGTTCTTGTGCCTCAATTTTTTTGGGGTGAGGGTTATGCTGATTGGCGTTGTTCAGCTCAACCAATATGCGTTCTGCTACCTCAACTTGCTCCAGCTGGATAAACACTCTTCCCAGGGCGATTAAGGGATGAAGAAACTTCGGATCTGCGAAATAAGATTGGCGTAATACGTCGATGGCTTCATGAACGCGGTTTTGGCCAATCAACGATATGCCCAGTATGTAGTAATAAAATGATTTGTCTGTGATGTCAGTGCGTTCAGTCAGTATCTTATATGTCCATGTTTCTACTGGAATCTGAAGCGAACGGCAGGTGGTCAGAAGGCAGGCTGTAATATTATAAAAGGCGATGTAAGCGCTGGGTGTCATGGGTTCTGACACCAGCAATTTTGCGGTTATCGCCTCTTCCTCGGGATCCAGTCGTTTACCATTGTTCGCCGCGAGCAAGTGCATGTGCAGCCGGAATCCCGTTTCAAAAGGTTGTAGTTCCCAGGCGCGCCGCATCGCTTGCAAGGCCTGTTCGTAATGGCCCTGGTTTTCCATCAGCAGGCTCAGACTGGCCTGAATGCGTGCGGAATCTGGATGATGCAAAGCCTCGTATCGGCTGAAATTCTTGTAATCAGACCACTGCGTAGCGCGGGCGTACGTCGTCCCGGCAAAAACCAGCCCCAGCAGTGGCACGAGTGCCCACCATTTGCGGTTTTTTAGCTTGCTGCTGATGTGGCCAATGAGATGAATGAGCACAAACAGGATACCCAGAGATGGAAGATAGTTACGGTGTTCATGCGCGATTTCCAGATGAAGAATGGTCGATTCCAGCAAATGCCCGGCAAAAAACCAGAGTATTCCCAGGCTGAGCAGCGGCTGTTTCCTACGTGCTACCACCGCAACAAAGAGCAGAATTGCTATGCCAGCGATGGAAGAAAAGGTTGTCCATGGATCGAAAAGGGAATGCGAGATGGCGATGTCGTCATGCTGGTGTCCAAACAGGTCGATCCTGGGGATCAGGATCAGGTAAATATAAAAGAATAGTACGCGTGCCTCGGTCAACACCCTCTCGTGCATGCTGAAATGCCGGTTGGCGTAATAGGGAAGGCTGTAGTGTATTGCCATCAGCAGTATCAGGACGGAACACAAGACGGCTCCCGCCAAAATTGCATATTTTGTTTTTTGCGACAAGCCCTGCCAGGGCCGTTCGTTCGGATACAGCACAAATTCGAATACAAGCATGAACACCGGCAGCAGGACGGTATTTTCTTTGCTGAGCATTCCCAGCCATCCCCAGACAATCAACCCGAACAGAATCCAGCCGATGCCGCCGGATTGTCCTGAGACCATGCGCTGGCGTCCCTTGAGATAGAAGACCAGGCCGAGCAGCGTAAACAGCGCGGACAGCTCGGTCATGCGCTGCACTACATACAATACGCTGGTCAGCTGAATCGGGTGCACCAGCCAAAGAAGTGCGACGGCGGCGGCCAGCAGGTTAACGTTTTTTCTGGTCAAGTACCGATATAACCCGCGGCCGGACTGAATTTTTGTTAAACGCGCAAAGACCAGGCGCAGCATCCAAAAAAGTAGCACGCCATTAATCGCGTGGATCGCAAGATTTGTCAGTTTGAAAGGTGTTGAATCCGCAAAGCTGCCGGCAAAGTAATAGTTCAGCGCGAAGCTGAGCATCGCAATGGGGCGTTGTAGCGGCCCGGCTTCCAGGGAATAGGCGGCCTGGTAAAGTGCTTCGGTATTCAGAGACTGAATCTTGACGTAGCTGTTATCCAGCAGATTGGTGTAGTCGTCAAAAATCCAGGGGCCGGAGATTCCCGGCCAGTAGACCAGTGTCGACAAGACGAGCAGCAGCGAGAGAGGAATTATGGATACAAAAAATTTTCCTGGCCGCATCCTTACAGAAGCCTTATTGCGAGAACCGTTCCTGGGTTTGGACACCGCGAGCCTCGTTGCAGGGTCATCAGTAAATCCTCAATGTTAAGGAATAGAGGAATTCTGCCCTGGTTTCAATAACATAAAAAACAAGGGCGGCTTGCGCCGCCCTTGTTTGTTTGCCGAACCTAGGCTTAGTTCTTGGGACGATATTTGGTTGGTACTGAACCCGTAACAGTCCAGGAAAGGTTTCCGCCTTGGTTGGTAGGACCATAAATAACTGTGCCGCCCTTAGCCGTGCCTAATTCGTTTACTGTGTTTTTGAGGGTGACGGTTATGGTGCCGTTGGCGGTATAGGCAACCTTCGAGACATATTTGCTCTTATAGCTGGTTGAAGCAGATATGTTCAGCGACTCGGGCGTTGTCGGAATGGAGCCCAGATCGAAACCTTCACTAAAGGCCACGTCGATGGCGGTTCTCACCGCGCCGGACAGACTCGCCGCTTCCGATACACGAGAACGAATGGTGTAATCCTGATACGCCGGTACCGCGATGGCGGCCAGAATGCCGATGATTGCGACTACGATCATCAGTTCGATGAGTGTGAAACCCTGTTGCAACTTTTTCATAAAAGAACCTCCAATTGGATAATTGTTGCGAGGGTGCCCCGGAAATAACCGGCCCTGTTTATCCTTAAACGGGGACCGTCTGCGAGCATGGGGCCCCGGCTCCCTGCCAGGCCGATGCTTTCCGTGACATCCTCAACGTACCTACTTAGCAGAGCCCCTTCCGAAGTCAATTCAGTCGAAACCCTGCCCATCTTCACTACTTTTCGACCTGTAAATGCTGCAGGTTTTATGCCAGCGACCGCTCTTCGGCGATCGATGGGTAGGGTGTCCTGACCCATTGAAATCAAAAGGGAATTTTAAGCTATCATCTCCTCTTACAGATTTCTACCCCCTGTTTTTGCAAGATAATTTGCCGCTTTTGGGCGACACTGCCGGCAAACGTCAGTCTTTATTCGATTCCGAGCTTCTCCAGCTTGTAGCGCAGGGCGCGGAAGCTGATCCCGAGGAGCTTGGCGGCGGCGGTCTTGTTCTGCTGGGTCTGGGCCAGGGCCTTTTCGATCGTGGCGCGCTCGATCCGTTCGAGATAGTCATCCAGCGATTCCTTGCCGCCCATGACGGTCTCCGCCTCACTTTCGTCCACGGCTACATGAAGCTGCAAATCCTGCGCCGTGATTTCCGTGCCGTTGCACAGGGTCAGGGCGCGCTCGAGGGTATTTTCCAGTTCGCGCACGTTGCCGGCGAAGCTGTAGCGCTGCAAGGCCTCGGCCGCGTCCGTCGTCAGGCGCGGTGGTTTCATGCCCATGTTGTCGGATAACTTGCGGCACAAGGCTTCCGCCAGCAGCGGGATATCCTCGACGCGATCGCGCAACGGCGGGATCATGAGTTCGATGACATTCAGCCGGTAGTACAGGTCCTGGCGGAATTTTCCCTGCGCCACCAGGTCGTGCAGGTTTTTGTGGGTGGCCGAGAGGATGCGCACGTCCACCTTGATCTCGCTCTGCGCGCCCACGGGACGGACGGATTTTTCCTGAATCGCGCGCAGCAGCTTGACCTGCATGGACAGGGGCAGGTCGCCGACCTCGTCGAGAAACAGCGTGCCGCCGTCGGCGGCCTTGAACAGACCGTCCTTGTCCGTCACCGCGCCGGTGAAGCTGCCTTTCTTGTGACCGAAAAATTCACTTTCCATGAGACTTTCGGGGATGGCCCCGCAATTGACCGGCACGAAAGGCTTGTCCGCGCGTGGACCCAGCTCATGAATCAGGCGCGCCGCCAGTTCCTTGCCGGTGCCGGACTCGCCGGCGATATAGACCGGTGCCTGTCCGCGGGCGAGCCGCTCGATCATGGCCCGTACTTTTTCGACCGCGGCGGACTGGCCCAGCATTTTCCTGGCGCCGGTTCCGGTTTCCGGGGCCTCGCCGCTGCTGACAGCTGTTTTTGCCACCGGCGCCTGTCCCACGCGCAGGGCGGCGCGCACGATGTTGCGCAGGTCGTTGAGATCGAGGGGTTTGGAGACGAAATCGAAGGCGCCGGCCTTGAGCGCGGCCACGGCGGTTTCCATGTTGCCGAAGGCGGTGATGACCGCTACCGGCAGGTAAGGGTGCTTGTCCTGAATGTGGCGCACCAGCTCGATGCCGTTGCCGTCCGGCAGTCGCATGTCGGTCAGGCACAGATCGAATTTGTAATCCTCGATCAGATGACGCGCCTCCTCGAGGTTCGAGGCCGAACGCGTTTCGAGATTCATGCGCCCCAGCGTCAATTCGAGAACTTCGCGAATGTCCGGTTCGTCGTCAACGATCAGAATCTGGTTTTTCGGCTTGTTCATAGCGTTCCCAGTTCGGCGCAATCCTCGGCGCGCAGGAAGGTAATACGGAAACGGCTGCCGACTCCGCCCTCGCCGGGATGGTAATTCAACGCCGCCCCATTGCCCTCGCACAATTCGCGCGCGATATACAGGCCGAGCCCGGTTCCTTTGGGTGTGGTCGTGAAGAAGGGATCGAAAATGTTGTCCACGATGTCAGGGTTGATACCGGCGCCCCAGTCGATGACATCCAGCACGGGCCGGTCTTCGCCGTCCCGGCTGCCCTGGAATTTGATCAGCGGTGTGCCGGTGAAGGGCGGGCTGTGGCGCAAGGCGTTCTGGCACAGGTTGGAGATGACCTGGTAAAGCTGATCCGGGTCCACGCATGCCGACAGCCCCTGAATGCCCTGCATGACGAAGGCTTCGTGTGCCACGGAAACGGTGTCGCCGTACTGTCGCAGGAAATCCTGCAGCCACGGTTCGAGTTCCAGCCGGATCGGATTGATTCGGTCGCGCCGGCTGAGCTGTGTGACATTCTGCACGATGACGTTCATGCGTTTGCTTTGTTCATCGATGATCTTGACGAGACGTTTTTCCTCGTCGTTTTCGGTGTCCATGGTTTCGCCGAGAAGCTGTGCGGCGTTGGTCAGCGCGCCGAGCGGATTGCGGATTTCATGCGCGATACTGGCGGTCAGTCGCGCCAGTGCCGCCATTTTCAGCTGCTGGGCTTGCTGCTTCAGGATCGACATGTCCTCGAGGAAAATCAGCTTGACGGCGTTTTTGTCATCGCCCAGGGAGATGAAACGGGGCAGCAGCGAATATCCCACGCGCGAGGTGAATACCTTCCGTCCCCGATTCACAGCACTGTTGCCCAGCCACTGGAACAGCTGGATGGCCAGTTCCGGCGAGATTTCGTTGAGCGGGGATTTTTTCTCGGTCTCGTTGTGAATGCCGAGATATTTCTGCGCCGACTGGTTGATCAGGCGTATGTTTCCCTGCGCGTCGCAGATGACGACCCCGGATTGCATACGCTGGATGACGAGTTCATTGAGTTGTGTGAGATTGGCGACGTCCACACCGCGGCGCTGGGCCAGTTCCTCAGTGGCGCGCAGGCGTGTGGCGAGCAGATACCCGAAAAAGGCCGTGGCATAGAGGCCGACTCCGAACAGGCCTACCTGGGGAAAACCCTGCAGCATTTCGGTCTCCGCTGCGTCCACGCCAGTCAGCCAGCTCCACGAGTGTTCCAGCAGTACGGCGATGGTGGCGAGCGAGGCATAAAAGATCGTCAGGCGCTTGCCGAGCATCAGGCTGGTACCGGCGATGGCCACCACCAGCATCAACCCCATGCCACTGGTGAGCCCGCCGCTGGCATGCATGACGATCGTGAGCAGCGTGACATCCGCGAATGAGAGCAGCGCCGCCTGGCTGTCGTAGTCGGGTTTCTGCCAATGGATGGAAAAGGCCGCCGTCAGGCTTATGATGGCGTAGACCACGCTGGTGCTGAGAAACAAGCCGGGATGGGCCTCGCCAAAAGGCGAGAATTTTCCGACGGAAAGAGCAATGCCTGATGCAGCCAGCGCAATTGCCAGTCGGTAGAAATTGAAGTACTTAAGAAGCTTCCAGTTCTGGGCGTCAACCGTGGCCCGACCTTCCGCCCGGCTCTGTCCCGCACGGGGAAGGGAGCTTTCCATAGCTGTCATACCCTATGGAAATAGCACAGATTCCGGGGGGTGGCAAAATTTGTCAGTTTATATTTTTGCTGGAATTTCGCGTGCTGGCGGGGTTGAAAGCGGGGATAAAGGATATCTGAGGCTGTCATGAGCCCTCAAAGACAGTCAGGTGTGCATTTTCCTCCGATGCTCCTCACTGCAATAATGCCTGTTACCGTCCCGAACCGCCTCGGATTCAGGGATATGCATCCCGCAATGGGCGCAGGCTACCATTTTGGTCACGGCCGGTTTATCTGGCGCCGGTTTTTGGAGAGATGCCAGTGCGCGTTTGATGATTGTCAGGACCAGCCACAGGCCGATCAGGATGATGATGAGGCGAAGAAGCTGACCCATGTTCTCTTTGAAGAAGAAACCAGGCCACCGGGTTGTCGGCGCGCCAAGATGAGTCTTATCGGGAACTTGGCGTTTTGGCAGTTGATTTCTTGAAACTTGGTCGGGGTGAGAGGATTTGAACCTCCGGCCCCTTGCTCCCGAAGCAAGTGCGCTACCAGGCTGCGCTACACCCCGTTGGTACTGACGATACCTACCTAATAACTACGGTGGACGGAAAAATGGGCCAGATCGAGAAGCGCTTGTTTGTAGGGCGAATCCGGTATGGCGGCCAGGGCTGCCGTGGCCCGGGAGGCCTCGTCTTCAGCCCGGCGCGCAGTGTACGTGATGGAACCCGTTGATTCAATGGCGTCCATGACCTCTTCCATCTGGGCCAGGCCGCCTTCCTCGATGGCGGTGCGGATCAGTTCACGCTGGCGGTTGTTTCCCTGGCGCAAGGTATAGATGAGCGGCAGGGTAGGCTTGCCCTCGGCCAGGTCATCGCCGATGTTTTTCCCCAGGTCGTGATTGTCCCGGCCATAGTCGAGGGCATCGTCCACCAGCTGAAACGCGGTGCCGAGATGCATCCCGTAGGATGCCATGTCCTCCTCGATCTGCTGGTTTTGCCCGCTGATGACGGCCGCGAGCTGTGCGCCCGCCTGGAACAATTTGGCGGTCTTGTTGCGGATGACCTCGATGTAGCGCTCTTCGGTGGTTTCCGGGTCGTGGCAATTGAGCAGCTGCATGACCTCGCCCTTGGCGATGGTGTTGGTGGTATGGGCCAGGATCTGCATCACGCGCATGCTGCCGACCTCGACCATCATCTCGAAGGCGCGCGAATACAGGAAATCGCCGACCAGCACGCTGGCCTCGTTGCCCCAGATGGTGTTGGCGGTGGTGTGCCCGCGACGCAACTCCGAGGCATCGACCACGTCGTCGTGCAGCAGGGTGGCGGTGTGGATGAACTCGATGATGGCGGCCAAACGGATGTGGGCATCGCCCTGGTAGCCGAAGGCCCGGCTGCCCAGCAGTACCAGCACCGGCCGCAGCCGTTTGCCGCCGCTGTGGACGATATAGGAGCCCATCTGGTTGATGAGGGCGACATCGGACTGGAGCCGGGTTTCGATCTCGCGGTCCACGGCCCGCAGATCGTCCCGAACCAGGGCCTTGATGGCTTCGTAATCCATGAAAATGAAGGGTAGGTAAGGTCCGGGCCGGCATGCTAGGGGGTGGGTCTGGGTCCGTCAAGACGTTTGACCTGATGCGGCACAATCGTTAAAATTGCCGGCCTTTTAGCGGGCTTTTTCCGCATTTTCCGGCCCAGGGGCCAGGCAGGAGCTGAATTCATCATGTATGCAGTCATTCAAAACGGCGGCAAGCAATACCGGGTCGCGCCGGGCGACGTCATCCGGGTGGAAAAACTGGAGGCCGCCGAAGGCCAGACGGTCGATCTCAACCCGGTGCTGATGGTGAGCGACGATCAGGGCGCGCGCGTCGGCAATCCGGTGCTGGCAGGCGCCAGTGTCACGGCCAAGGTGAAGAGCCACGGGCGCGCGGACAAGATCAAGATCTTCAAGATGCGCCGGCGCAAGCACTATCGCAAGACCCAGGGTCACCGTCAGTACTACACGGAACTGGAAATTACCGGCATCAAGTAAGCAACAGAGAGATTCTTCCATGGCACACAAAAAAGCAGGCGGCAGTTCACGCAACGGTCGCGATTCCCACGCGCAGCGCCTCGGCGTCAAGCGTTATGCCGGCGAACAGGTTCTGGCGGGCAACATTCTGGTGCGTCAGCGCGGCACCGAATTTCACCCCGGCGTGAACGTCGGTATCGGCAAGGACGACACGCTTTTCGCCAAGATCAACGGCCGGGTGCAGTTCGATATCAAGGGCCCGCGGAACCGCAGAACGGTAAGCATCGTCCCGGGCTGACCCGCTTACGCGCGTACCGAAAAACCCCGCCCTGGCAACACGGCGGGGTTTTTTATTTTTATGATTTTGAACCGCCAAGGCGCCAAGAGCGCCAAGTTTTATCCAATAATTCCGTTTCTCTTGGCGTCCTTGGCGGCTTGGCGGTTTACAATCTTTAACTTATGAAATTCGTTGATGAAGCCACGATACGTATCGTCGCCGGTGCCGGCGGCAACGGCGCACTGTCGTTCCGGCGCGAGAAATTCATCCCGCGCGGGGGGCCGGACGGCGGCGACGGTGGCCATGGTGGCAGCGTCTATTTGGTCGGACAGGAGGGCCTCAATACGCTCGCCGATTTCCGGCACACCCGCGTGTTTCGCGCCGAGAACGGCACCAAGGGCGGAGGGTCCAATTGCACCGGCAAAACCGGCAAGGATCTTTATATCCAGGTCCCTCTCGGCACGCGCGTAACGGATGCGGAGGCCGAGGAACTGATCGGCGAGATCACCCGCCACGGCGAGTCGCTGCTGGTGGCGCATGGCGGCAAGGGCGGTCTCGGGAACACGCGTTTCAAGTCGAGCACGAATCGTACCCCGCGGCGCACCACGCCCGGCAAGCCCGGTGAACAGCGCGCGCTCGCGCTCGAGTTGCAGGTGCTGGCCGACGTCGGCTTGCTCGGCATGCCTAACGCCGGCAAATCCACATTCCTGCGCGCGGTCTCGGACGCGCGCCCCAAGGTGGCGGATTATCCTTTTACCACCCTGCATCCGCACCTGGGCGTGGTGCGCGTCGGCGAACATCGCAGTTTCGTGGTGGCCGACATTCCCGGACTCATCGAAGGCGCCTCCGAGGGCGCGGGCCTCGGGCATCAGTTCCTGCGGCATCTGTCACGCACGCGCATCCTGTTGCACCTGGTCGACATGGCGCCGCTGGAACCGGACGCCGACCCGGCGGCGGGGATCAAGGCCATCGAGGCGGAGCTGAAAAAATTCAGCGATGTGCAGGGACACACAAGTGTCGCGGGAGACAGGAAGTCGGGAGCGACCCCGCCGCTCGCCAAGCGCGAACGCTGGCTGGTGCTGAACAAAATTGACCTGCTTCCCGAGACGGAACGCGAGGAGATCGCCGGCCGTCTTCTCAGAAAGCTGAAATGGAAGCGGCCGGTGTATAGAATCTCCGCCATCCGTGGCGAAGGCTGCCGTGAATTGACCCTGGACCTGATGCGGCGCCTGGAGCAGCTCAACAAGAAAACCGCCAAACACGACGAGCAATGAACATGAGCATTGACCTGCGCGACCCGCTCAAAAGCAAGCGCCGCATCGTGGTAAAAATCGGCAGTGCGTTGCTGACGCGCGACGGTCAGGGCCTGAACAGCGACGGCATTCACGACTGGGCGGCGCAAATCGCGCAGTTGCGCGGCCGTGGCCTGGAGCTGGTGCTGGTCAGCTCCGGTGCCGTGGCCGCCGGCATGCAGCGCCTCGGCCGCAGCACGCGCCCGAGCGCGCTGCATGAACTGCAGGCGATGGCGGCGGTCGGACAGATGAACCTGGTCCAGGTTTATGAATCCGCGTTTCAGCGCCACGGCCTGCACACCGCCCAGGTGCTGCTGACCCACGATGACCTGACCGATCGCCGCCGTTATCTCAACAGCCGCACCACGCTGCGCACCCTGCTGGGTTTCGGCGTGATTCCCGTCATCAATGAAAATGACACCGTCGCCACCGAGGAGATACGTTTTGGCGACAACGACACGCTGGCGGCGCTGGTGGCCAATCTCATCGAGGCGGATCTGCTGCTGATCCTCACCGACCAGCGCGGTCTGTACGAGCGCGATCCGCGCCAGGACCCGGACGCGAAACTGCTGGCCGAAGGCAGGGCCGGTGATCCCCAGTTGCTCTCCATGGCCGGCGGTTCCGGCGCGCTCGGTCGTGGCGGCATGCGCTCAAAACTGCTGGCGGCGGAGAAGGCGGCGCGCTCGGGTGCCTCGACGGTGATCGCCCCGGGGCGGGAAGCGAACGTGATCACGCGCGTGCTGGACGGTGAGCCGGTCGGTACTCATCTGCAGGCGGCGCAGGGACGGGTGGCGGCGCGCAAACAGTGGCTGGCAGGACAGTTGCGCGCCACGGGCAAACTCCGGCTCGATGCCGGCGCGGTCAAGGTCATCCGCGACGGCGGCAAGAGTTTGTTGCCGGTGGGCGTAAAGGCCATCGAGGGCGCATTCACCCGCGGTGAAATCGTTTCCTGTCTCGACCCCGAAGGCCGTGAAGTGGCCCGCGGACTGGTGAATTACAGCTCGGAAGAAGCGGGGCGCATCATCGGCAAGGCGAGCGACAAGATCGAATCCATCCTTGGTTACATCGACGAGCCCGAGCTCATACACCGGGATAACATGGTCGTGTTGTAATGCGACACCCAAAAAAAAGGCCGGCAACGCCGGCCTTTTTTATTATGAAGGCTGAAAAGTCACGCGAGCGTACGCAGCTGCTGGTTGAGCCCGCTCTTGTAGCGCGCCGCGGCGTTCTTGTGGACCAGTCCTTTTCCAACCAGACGGTCGATGACGGAAGCGGCTTCGCGGAAAGCCTGCTGCGCGGCGGATTTGTCCTTGGAGGCGACGGCGGTGCGGACCTTCTTGATCTGGGTGCGCAGCTCGGTGCGCTGACCGGCGTTGCGGGCGCGATGCGCCTCGGCTTGACGCGCGCGTTTCTTTGCCTGTGCGGTGTTGGCCAAAACAATTCTCCTGGGAATGCCTCGAAAGGGCGGCAACTATGCTGATTTTGGGCGTATTTGTCAATCCCGCCGGCGGGTTATCCGGCGTTATGCAGGGGGCAACGGCGGTTGGGGTGGCCCGGTGACATCCTGTATTATCGCGGCTCGATGGAGCCATGCCCTTAAAGTGTATACGTGAGCCGCAAGCTCCTTAAATCCACGGCCGTCACCGGTGGCATGACCCTGCTGTCGCGGATCACCGGCCTGATCCGCGACATCTTTTTTGCCAGTCTCATCGGTGCCGGCACCGGCGTGGCGGCCGACGCCTTCTACGTCGCCTTCCGCATCCCCAATTTTCTGCGCCGTATTTTCGGCGAGGGCGCCTTTTCCCAGAGTTTCGTCCCGGTGTTTGCCGAGTTCAAGACCAAGTATTCGGCCGACGAGACCAGGGCCTTCATCGACCACATGGCCGGCATACTTGGCGCCATACTCTTTGTCGTCACGCTCGCCGGCGTGATCGCCGCCCCGCTGCTGGTGATGGCCCTCGCGCCCGGGTTCCTCGATGAACCGCAGAAATACGGCCTGACGGTGCAGATGCTGCGCATCACCTTCCCATATATTTTCTTCATCTCGCTGGTCGCCATGGCGGCGGGCATACTTAATACATATGGCCGTTTCGGCGCCGCCGCCTTCACGCCGGTGTTGCTGAATCTCTCGCTCATCGGCGCGGCGGTGTGGCTGGCACCGCGCCTGGACGAGCCGGTGCTGGCGCTGGCCTGGGGCGTATTCATCGCCGGCGTGGTGCAGTTGCTGTTCCAGATTCCGTTCCTGCGCGGCATCAAAATGCTGCCGCGCCCGCGCTTGCGTCTGCGCGAGCGGCATCATGGCGTGGCGCGCGTCTTCAAGCTGATGTTGCCCGCGATCTTCGGCGTGTCGGTGGCGCAGATCAACATGCTGGTGAACACGCTGCTGGCGTCGTTTCTGGTCACCGGCAGCGTCTCGTGGCTGTATTATTCCGACCGCTTGATGGAATTCCCGCTGGGCGTGTTCGGCATCGCGCTGGCGACGGTGATCCTTCCCAGCCTGGCCCGGCGACATGCCAGCAATTCGCGCGAGGATTTTTCGCATCTGCTCGACTGGGGACTGCGCTGGGTGTTCCTGGTTGCCGTGCCGGCCTCGGTGGCGCTGGTGATTCTTTCCGGGCCGTTGCTGGCGACATTTTTTTATTTCGGCAAGTTCACGGTGCATGATGTGCACATGAGCGCCAACGCGCTTATGGCATTTTCTTTCGGGTTGCTGGGATTTATCCTGATCAAGGTGCTGGCGCCGGGATTCTATGCGCGGCAGGACACCAAAACACCCATGCGAATCGGGGTGATTTCGCTGGTGATCAATATCCTGCTGAGCCTGTTGCTGGTGATTCCGTTGAAACACACCGGTTTGGCGCTGGCGATTTCGCTGGCGGCATTTGTGAACGCCGGCATACTTTTCTTCATGCTGCGCCGGCACGATGTGTATCGTCCTTCTCCGGGATGGTTTGTGTTTCTCGTGCGTGTCAGTCTGGCCAGTGCCGTGATGGGCCTGGTGCTGGTCTGGGGCGCAGGCAATCTCGATTCGTGGTTGCAGGCCTCGGCGCCGGAGCGGGCAACCCGCTTGTCAATATGGGTAGTTACCGGCGCCGTGGTGTATTTATTGACCGTAACCGCTTTCGGAGTACGATTGGCACAGTTACTGCTCAGAAAGGGGGAAGGGGCAAAATTCGATGACTAGCGCCGCCCAGATATACCAGATTTCTGCCTGCAACAATCCGCGCGTGTTCACGCTGTCGGAGGCCGAAGAGTTGTTCCCGCTGATGTGGAAAATCACCGAGGAGGCCTACCGCGAGCTGGAACCGGTGCGCCGCACGCTCGAGGCCATGGTTCCGAGCAACCCCCAGGTGCGCAAGGTGGAAAAACAGTACGAGGCGATCGTGCGGCGCTGGATGGGCAAGATGGAGCGGCTCGGGCTGGTGGTCAAGGGGCTGTGGCTGGCGGATTTCGACACCGGTGACGGCTATTTGTGCTGGAAATTTCCGGAACTGCGCATCGGCCATTACCACGGTTATCACGAAGGTTTCGGCGGACGCCGTCCGCTGCAGGACATCATCGAAGAACTCGACCCGGACTGGGCGCATCTGTAGATTCTCCGCTGTTTCTCGCTTGTTCTCGCGTGCGCGAGACGGTAACCTTCCCGGTTTTCCCGGACATAAATCTGAGCGGTCCCATGGAGTTCATACGCGGGTGGCACAACCTCAAGCCGCAGCATCGCGGGTGTGTCGCCACGATCGGAAATTTCGACGGCGTGCATCTCGGTCACCAGGCGGTGATCGGCCAGCTGGCGGAAAAAGGCCAGGAACTCGGTCTGCCCACCCAGGTGATCCTGTTCGAGCCGCAGCCGCAGGAGTTTTTCCAGCCGCAAGCGGCGGTCCCGCGTCTGACGCGCCTGCGCGAGAAGCTGCAGGCGCTGCGCCGTTACTCGGTGGATCGCGTGCTGTGCCTGCACTTCGACGTCGAATTCGCCGCTCTGGAGCCCGAACAGTTCATCCAGCGCCTGCTGGTGGACGGCCTGCAGGTGCGCTATCTCGTCGTTGGCGATGATTTCCGTTTCGGCCGGCAGCGGCGCGGGGATTTTGCCATGCTCGCGGAAGCCGGCCGGAAACACGGTTTCCAGGTCGTGAACATGCATACCGTGACGATCGACGACACGCGGGTTTCGAGCACGCGCATCCGCGCGGCCCTGACGGACGGCGACCTGGCGCTGGCGGAAAAGCTGCTGGGACGCCCCTATCGCATGTGCGGGCGGGTGGCGCATGGCGACAAGCTCGGCCGTACCCTCGGGTTTCCGACCGCCAACATCTACCTGCATCGCAAAGTTACGCCGATCAAGGGCATTTTCGCGGTCGAGGTGTTCGGCCTGAATAACGAGCCGATCGCCGGCGCGGCCAACATCGGCACGCGTCCCACGGTCGGCGGGACGCGCACGCTGCTGGAAGTGCACCTGCTGGATTTCAGCGACGACATCTACGGCGCCTACGTGCACGTCAATTTTCTGCGCAAGTTCCGCGACGAGAAGCGCTTCGAGTCGCTGGACGAACTGCGCCGCTGGATTGAAAAGGATGTCGCGGATGTGCGGGCGTTTTTCCGGGACTACCATCCCGCGCGCAGTGCCGGCGCGCGCCGGGAAAAGACCGCATGAGTATTTTCAAGAGGGTACGTGGTGAACGACTATAAAAAAACGCTGAATCTGCCACAGACGGATTTTCCCATGAAGGCCAACCTGGCGGCGCGCGAGCCGGAGGTGCTCAGGCATTGGCAGGAGATCGATCTGTACGGCAAGTTGCGCGCCGCGGGACGCGACCGGCAAAAATACGTCCTGCATGACGGTCCGCCCTATGCCAATGGCGACATCCACATCGGTCACGCGGTCAACAAGATTCTCAAGGATATCATCGTCAAGGCCCGAACCCTGAGCGGGTTCGACGCGCCCTACGTGCCGGGCTGGGATTGTCACGGCCTGCCGATCGAACATGCCGTCGAGAAAAAAATTGGCAAGGCCGGCGTTCAGGTCGAGCCGGCGAAATTCCGCCAGGCCTGCCGCGAGTATGCGCGCGTGCAGGTGGACCGGCAGCGCGAGGATTTCATTCGTCTCGGCGTGATTGGCGACTGGAGCCGGCCCTATCTCACGATGGATTTCTCCGTCGAAGCCGACATTATCCGCGCGCTCGGACGCATCATCGCCAACGGTCATGTGGTGCGCGGCCACAAGCCGGTGCACTGGTGCAGCGACTGCGGTTCGGCGCTGGCCGAGGCCGAGGTTGAGTACATGGTAAAGTCGTCGCTCGCCATCGACGTGCGTTTCGCCGTGGTGGATCCGGCGGCATTCCTGGCGCGCTGCGAACATGTCGCGGGACACGCGGGCGAGGGCCCGATCAGTGTCGTGATCTGGACTACGACACCGTGGACGCTGCCCGCCAACCAGGCGGTGGCACTGCACCCGGATTTGGAGTATGTGCTATTGCAATGCGATGGCCTCCAGAGTGGCCACGAGCGTTTGTTGATTGCCGAGCCTCTGGTGAAAGATGTTATGGCGCGATATGGCATTGAAGATCAGTACCGTGTTGTGGCCAATTGCCGTGGCAAGGATCTTGAAGGAGCAAAGCTCAAGCATCCGTTCTACTCGCGTGAGGTGCCAATCATACTCGGTGAGCATGTGACAACGGATGACGGCACCGGCGCCGTGCACACGGCACCTGGGCATGGCCTGGAGGACTACGTGGTCGGCGCGCGCTACGGACTCGCGGTGGACAATCCAGTAGGCGAGGATGGAAAGTTCCTGCCCGGCACCGAACTGTTTGCCGGCGAGCATGTGTTTAAGGCCAACGAGCATGTCGTCGAGGTGCTCAAGACGCGTGGTGCATTGCTGCATGTAGAGGGGTTGAATCACAGCTATCCTCATTGCTGGCGTCACAAGACTCCTCTCATTTTCCGCGCTACCTCCCAGTGGTTCATCAGCATGGAGCGGCTGCGTGATCCGGCCCTGCGCGCCATCGCGAACGTCAGGTGGATTCCGGATTGGGGTCAGGCGCGCATCCAGGGCATGATCGAAAACCGCCCGGACTGGTGCATTTCGCGTCAGCGCGCCTGGGGCGTGCCGATCCCGCTGTTCGTGCACCGGCAGACGGGCGAGGCGCATCCGGATACCGATCGGTTGATCGAGGATGTCGCCCGGCGTGTGGAAAAGCAGGGCATCGATGCCTGGTTCGAACTGAAACCGCAGGATCTGCTCGGCGCGGAAGCCGATCAGTATGACAAGGTCAGCGACACCCTCGATGTCTGGTTCGATTCCGGCGTGACGCACAGCTGCGTGCTGCAGCGCCGGTCGGAATTGCCGTTTCCCGCCGATTTGTACCTCGAAGGTTCGGACCAGCACCGCGGCTGGTTCCAGTCGTCGCTGCTGACGTCGGTGGCGATGCGCGGGGAGGCGCCGTACCGCAGCGTCCTGACGCACGGGTTCACGGTGGACGCCAAGGGCCGCAAGATGTCCAAGTCGCTCGGCAACGTGATCGTGCCGCAGAAGGTGATCAAGGTCATGGGCGCGGACATCCTGCGACTGTGGGTGGCGGCCACCGAGTATCGCGCCGAGATGAGCATTTCCGACGAGATCCTCACGCGCATGGCCGATTCCTACCGGCGCATCCGTAATACCACGCGTTATTTTCTGGCCAGTCTTTCCGGTTTTGACGCTTCGGCGGCGTTACCGGTGAAGGACATGTTGGCGCTCGATCAATGGGCGCTCGCGCGGGCGCATGAACTGCAGAAGGAGGTGCTCGAGGCCTACGAGCAGTTCCAGTTCCATGTGATTTATCAAAAACTGCATCAGTTCTGCGTGGTCGACATGGGCGGCTTCTATCTCGACATTCTCAAGGACCGGATGTACACCATGCCCGCCAACAGCCGCGGGCGGCGTTCGGGCCAGACGGCGATGTTCCATATTGTGGAAGCGCTGGCACGCTGGCTGGCGCCAATACTGTCATTCACGGCCGAGGAAATCTGGCGTTACATGCCCGGCAAACGCGGCGAGTCCGTCTTCCTGGAACAGTGGCACACGCTGCCGGCACTGCCCGATGGCGCCGTCGATCGTGGTTTCTGGAACGATGTCATTGCCGTGCGTCAGGCTGTGGCGAAGGAACTGGAAAAGCTGCGCGTGGCCGGCGGCATCGGCTCCGGTCTCGATGCGGAAGTCGATATTTATTGCGATGCCTCCTGGCAGCAGCGCTTGCAACGTCTGGGCGATGAATTGCGTTTTGTTTTTATCACCTCCTACGCGCGGGTACATCCGCTGTCGGAGAAGACCGCGGATGCGGTCGAGACGGAGATCAGGGGGCTGGCGGTAAGGGTCGCGCCTTCGGTCTTTTCCAAATGCATTCGCTGCTGGCATCACCGCGAGGATGTCGGTGTGAACAAGGATCATCCGCAGATCTGCGGGCGCTGCGTGCAGAATGTTGTTGGCCCGGGCGAGACACGGAGTTACGCCTGATGCGACGGTTTGCCTGGATTGCCGTTGTTGTGCTGGTTTTCGATCAGCTGACGAAATACCTCGCCGCTGATTACCTGGCGCGACATGGCGAGATTCATCTCGCGCCTTTCCTGAGCTTTGTGCTGGTCCATAACACCGGTGCGGCGTTTGGTTTTCTGAGCAGCGCGGGTGGCTGGCAGAATATTTTTTTCATTGTCGTCGCCATGGCCGCATGCGTTTTCATCCTGTGGATGGGCCGGCGCCTGAGTACGCAGGACAGGTTGCTTGCTGCCGGGCTCATGCTGGTGCTCGGCGGCGCGCTGGGCAATCTTGTCGATCGCCTGATTCATGGATATGTGATTGATTTCATTGATGTCTACTACGGTACCTGGCACTGGCCGGCATTCAATATTGCCGATTCAGCGATCACGATTGGTGCCGGCATGCTTTTGCTGGATGCATTAGGATCAAACTCAGGAAAGCGTCATATTTCTGCCAAATGAGGTTATGTGCATTGGTAGCAAAAGGTATTTTTCGCGCTAAACTTAATTCACCTCTGATATTAACCCAGTAAATTGACTGGATGAGCCGCCTGCTCGCAAACCCACCCATATCAAGGAGTTATTGAAATGCGCATTTGTGTGAAATCCTGGTTATTGATGACCGGAATCAGTTTATTGCTGACCGTTCCGCTTGCCGGTGCGGCGGATAAGCCGACAGCCGGGAAAGATATAAAGGCTGATCCGGTCAAGATGTGTTATGAAAGTTGCAGGGGCAAGAACGACAAGCAAGCATACGATGAAGCCTGCATGCTGAAATGCAGGGAAACTCACAAGAGTCAGGTTGAGGCACCGAAGAAGAAGTGACCCTGCTGTTTCGTGCCCAGACGCCCGGCATCCCCGGGCGTTCTTTTTTCCGACACTAAAACCCGTTGTTGTTTCCGAGACCTGAAACAATCGGCTCTTCTGTATATATTACTCCGTACCGTACCATGCCCTGCTGAAATCATCGTTTTGTCTGATTATTCGGAAAAATAAGGGTATTATTTGAATCATGCAAGTCTATCTCGCCAATCCCCGCGGATTTTGCGCAGGCGTCGATCGCGCCATAGAGATCGTTGAGCGAGCACTCGAAATGTTCGGCGCGCCAATCTATGTGCGTCACGAGGTCGTACACAATCGTTTCGTCGTGGACGATCTGCGCTCAAAAGGCGCCGTATTTGTCGATGATCTGGATCAGGTGCCGGCGGGAGCGACAGTGATTTTCAGTGCACATGGCGTCTCACGCGCGGTGCGCGAGGAAGCTGCCCGACGGGGATTGCGGATCTTCGACGCCACCTGTCCACTGGTGACCAAGGTGCACCTGGAGGTAGCGCGTCATCGGAGCAATGGAACGGAATGCATCCTTATCGGCCATGCCGGTCACCCGGAAGTGGAAGGCACGATGGGGCAGGCCGATAGCGGGATTTATCTTGTCGAATCCGTCGGAGATGTTGCCCGACTGCAAGTCAGGGACGCGGCCAATCTGGCGTACGCGACACAGACTACTCTTTCCATGGACGATACGACGAGGATCGTTGATGCCCTGCGCGCCCGTTTTCCGGACATCAGAGGCCCGAAGAAAGATGACATCTGTTATGCCACGCAAAACCGTCAGGACGCGGTGAAGGTTCTGGCGAAGTCGGTCGATGTAATGCTGGTGGTCGGTTCGCGCAACAGCTCCAATTCCAACCGTCTGCGCGAAGTGGCGGAAGGGCAGGGGGTGCGTGGTTACATGATTGACGGACCGCAGGACATTCGCCGCGAATGGCTGGACGGCGCCCGGAAGGTGGGATTGACGGCCGGCGCATCAGCGCCGGAAGAGCTGGTGCAGCAGGTAGTTATGCAGTTACGCGAATGGGGCGCTGATGTTGTCGAGGAACAGCGAGGCAAGGCAGAGCATATTTCTTTCCCCATCCCAAAGACATTACGGACTGGTTAACGGCGCTTCTTTGACTGCCAGTTTTTATGAATTGATGGCATTCAGGCCAGAATTGCTATTTATCTGTCCACTTGTAGGCATAATTTCCATGGGTGCTGTCATTCGGGGTATTTGTATTTCCTTTATCCCAGGATTTTTGACCGGTGGACGTGATTCTGAATTTTCCGTCACCGATCTGCAGCCCGGTACCACCTTGAGCTTTTGTCGCCGGAGTAGCCTGGAGCGTAAAGCATCGTGTGATGGGACAAGTACCCGAGCTGGCGGTAGGGGCCACCAGCGCGATGACATAATGTTGTCCCGGCGAAAGTATGGTTGTGGAGGCGCTGTCATTCATGGACAGCTTGCCATCGTCGAAATTCGCGTTGGTGGCGCAGGCGCGGGCGGTTTTTGCGCCATACAAAACCTGCGCATAATGGCTGCAGTCTGAATTGAATTTCTCCTGCAAAGCAGCGGCCTGGGTTAGCGCGATCTGCGCATCGGAGCGCCGGGTTTGGATCGTGTATTTGGTGTAACTCGGATAGGCAATGGCGGCGAGGATGCCGATGATGACCACGACGATCATCAGCTCGATAAGGGTAAAGCCGTATAACCTTGCGCGTTTCATGCAGTGTGCTCCCTGAAGCAGCTTCTAAAAAAAGCCGTCTCCTCCGGACAGGAGGAGACGGTGGATGTATCAGATCCTATTTTAGACTATTCATCCCACCAGAAAGTCTTGTAGCGGTTTGATCCGCTGCCTGGATCTACCTGTTTCGCGCCACCGCTGGTACCCACAAGGCCGGTAACGCCACCATCGCGAATCACGATGATTACTTCGGACGGGATACCGCCTCCGGCAAAGGCGTACCGATCGAGCGTGCTATCGCCAGCCAGGTTATATACCGGGCTGCCGGTCAGATAATTGACTTCATAATAACGACCTTCGCCCTCATTGGCTTGGCAGGTATTCTGCGCCGTGCTGACATTGGCCGGTATAAAGGTGGTAAAGAAGAGCACGCCGTCGAAGATGACCGGCTTTGCGAGCACTTTCTCGCCCACCCATTGGGTCGTGAGGCCATTGTTCAGCGCAACAGCGCTGAGTTCCTTGAGGTCAAAGAACCAACCTTTGCTGTTTTTGACATTAGTATTGATTTCAGTTTGCAGTGTCGCCCCTGTCATGGTGCCCAGGTTGTTTGAGGTGGCGTCATACATGACGCTGTGTGTAATCGCGAAGGGCGTCGTCGGTGTTGTCAGCAGCATCGAAGCCGGCGCACCCGT
Organism: Sulfuricaulis limicola; assembly: GCF_002355735.1. Taxonomy (GTDB): domain Bacteria; phylum Pseudomonadota; class Gammaproteobacteria; order Acidiferrobacterales; family Sulfurifustaceae; genus Sulfuricaulis; species Sulfuricaulis limicola. Next base: position 924,673 of record NZ_AP014879.1, read on the forward strand.
CTTGTAGTCGTAATCCCGGAAGGCGTAGATCCGGTTATGCACCGCTTCCGCAACCGGACTGCTATTTGACGTAAGCAAATCCAGCGGATCTTCACGATCGCCCGAGCCAATGGCCACGAGATCGTAATTGGTATCGGTCGAATAAGCCGCATCCTTGACCATTGCCACATCCGGCGGATAGAAGAACTTGCGCCAATTTTGTTTGGTTACGGCGCTGCAATCCCGCACATTGCTGGCGTTTCGGGAACAGGTGACATCGGCAAACACAAAGCCCTTGGATCCGTCATTACTGGCGGCGCCGATCTGATCTCCCAGGTCGATGCGCCAGACCTGGCCGCTGACGTCGCCCACGTACAGGCGGTCAACGGATTTATCGCCGTTGGTATCAATCGTGGTTATCTCTGACGGGATGCTGTATTGCATGTCGGACAATACCAGATTGGCGCCGGCGGCGCTGCTGGCCCACCATATGCGACTTCCCGTGAAAGGATCCACGATGTAGATCGCGTTGCCCATGCTGTCAGGCCCCGCAGGCAGGCTGTTGTCCTGAATGGTGTCATAGCCTCCGCCGAAAATGAGCACCATTCTGGACTCGCTGTCGTCCGTCGCCGGATTGCTGTCATCGCAGACGCTGCCCGTGCACTTGGCGCGAATACGCACCACCTTGGGTCGCGACCAGGTTTGCCCCAGCTTGGCGAAGTCTCCCGTGCCACCCTGTATGACCCACAACAGTTTGGGCGTGACCGTGTCGCTGTGGCTGGTCAGTTTAGTGGGCGATGTCGGCGATACATCGAAGGCATAGAGGTTGCGTCCGCCACGGCGCATGCCGATATACATATACACCCTGTCCCCGGCGGCATAATCAATGATGCCGTCGTTATTCACGTCAGTGACCATGAAGGTGGGCGAATCGTCCAGGCCATATATGTGGCCGCCATCCGCGTTCTGCGACAGGGCGTACTGTTGGCTCAACAGCTCATTGGGGATGAATGCCCATTCTTCCGTCCCGTCATCGTCATTGATGATGCGCACTGTGCCATCGTTGGTGCTGATGAAGATTTTGATAATGGGATTGTTCTTGTCCACGACCCCGAGGGTAGTTACGGCGCCATAGGTGAAAGCTACGGGCCGGCTGTGCAGCGGGTCGGCAAAGTTCCACGAACGGGTTTCCGTCGTATTGCCGTCGTTATCCTTGTCATAGGCATCCTGCCCGCGCATCCAGTTAATTAATTTGTCAACTTCCGTGGCTGTCGCCGTGGAGGGCAGACCCAGAATGGCGGGGTTGGCGACAGCGGCATTACGAATGGTATTGGTGGACGAGCCGCCGAGCGTGGTTGCAGCCTCGATCGCCACCGGAGTTGCCGGCATGGACGCGCTGGCGTATGAGCCGGTATAGGTATACAGCGCGCGCGGCACTTCACTGTTCTGCGTGATTTTTGCGCCCGCGCCGCCCTTGTTGACATCCGAGCCATCCGCGGTTGTTCCCCAGTAGCTTATGGACGTGTCCTTGATTTTGCTGGTTGATGTGTTGATCGCGGCAATATTGTCTTTGTCAATCACTTCGCCGAAGGTGCACGCCGGCGTTTCTTTGCCGTTGCACAATTTGAGTTTTTTGAGATTGCCATCCCAACGGACCGTGCTGGTGGGTTGAAACAGGGCGAAATAGACATCGTCGCGGTTGTACAGTTTGTTGAAAGCATTGATGGACAAGCTGGGCGCAACGAAGGAAGTAGTTTCATTCCAGACTTCCGCCAGCGCCCCCTTGAGCGCGCTTGAAAGCGAGGAAGCATCCACTGCGTCACTGTATTTTCCGCCGCTCTTCGTGGCCGTTTCTTGCAGCAGGGCCTTGCCTGGGACCGAAATGCCGGTGCCAAAACCGATGGTAAAAGTGGTGATCTTCTGGTCCAGCGGCAGACCGCTGTAAACGTCGTTTTTGGACATCCATTCTGCCAGAACGGACAATCTGCTCTTGTGGTTGGCCGAGGCGAAGCCGGTGCCCGCATAGTAATCCACAATGGTCGGGGTTCCGATACCCGACAAGGCATCGATAGTCGTATCGGCGGCTTCGTCATTCGTCGGGTCACCGTCCGTGACGTAAATGATATAGCCCGTTTGGCAACCGTATTTGAATGGAGAGATATAGGTGCCGTCGTTATAGGTTGTATCGGTAGTGCCTCCGGACAGGATAGCTCCGCTGCTGTTGCTGTACTGGCCGTTGGTGGCACGGTAGAGTTTTCCGTCGTTGCAATAGCTGCTCGTGACGTTCTGCGCACAGGAATCCTGGTTTGGCGTCATGCTTGACGAAGGATTACCATAGGTCGCCGTGAGGCCGGCGTAATAGCGATAGGCTTCCCACATGGTCTCTGCCAGGGGTGTGGTGGTATCAGGCCCCAGGCTATCGATGATGTTTTTCATGGTTGTGCGGCGCGCATCGTCCATGGTGTCGACCCGCATCAAGACTCGACCACCATGCGGAGTGTTATTGTTATTGTTGAACGCCATCAAACCGAACCGGATACCGGGATTGGAATCAATGAGATCCTTTAACGTGGCTTTGGCCACATCGAGGCGGGTGATGTCCTGTTGCAACATCGCGTTACTGGCGTAGGCCAGATAATTGGCGCTGTAGAGCGTTGGGCGATGGTCCGTATTGAACGTCGTCCAATCGAACCGTTGGCTTGTGCCGCCATTGGTGTAAGCGCCAGCAACCGTGTTGGCGGCGACGGGATTCTTTTTGGGATAACCGTCCGAGTTACTGCCGTCAGGCTGACAGTCAATGAAGGTAATATCACTGTCGGTTTTGTTCCTGATGCTGGCCCAGTTGTAACTTGTTCCCGAGGTAATCAAACCCGCGACTCTATTGTTGCCATATTGCCCGGAGGATCCATTCAGGCTTGTTTTGGATTGTTCGCAGTGGTTTTTGGTCGCCGCAAACCAGCTGTTGGAGGTCAGCGCTGGCGCGCTGCTGTTGAACGACCAGTAAACGCGACCGCTGTAGGTGGCGCAGCTGCTCGGTATTCCGCTGCTGGCGCCGCTGACAATGGCATCGACAGCGGTGGCGCTGCAGTAGTCGACGGAAGAATTGTACGCGGGCGCCGATGTGATGATCGCGTCCATGCTTATCGAATTGTCGATAATGAGCAGGACGTTCGGGGAATCGTCGCGCGCCACCGTAGGCGCCATGAGATACACATCCGTGTCCTTGGCGCTGGCGGGCAGAATCCCAGACAGTGCGACCAGCGCGCCGCTTAACAGAACGCAGAAAAGGTGATTAAAGTGTTTGCGATGTGTGGTCATGTCACGTACCTGCCTGTTGCCTGAATTGCCTAATTGGATTTGGGCACAATCTGGGCCACGCCCTGGTGAACCACCGCTTTGGCGCCCACCGTGGTTGTGCCCGTACTGGCCTGTTCAAAATTGGCAGCCTCGAAGTTGCTGCCATAGCCGGAACCGCGTTTCGGCGCGGTGAACTGCACGAACCAGGTGCTCACTGTCGCGCTGCCGCTTTTGCCGCTGTCATAGCTGAACGGTGACAGAGTCTTGGGGGATGAGCTGCTGGTATTAAGGTCAAGCCCGCCACTGGCGTTCATGGCGTCGTTCAGCCCCGATTCTGCCGCTTCAAACGCCTTGTTGGTTTCCTGCGTGTTGCCTGACATCTTTTCTTCCAGCGAGGCCGTGCTCATGGCCGTGACGCCAAGAATGGTGAGAATCATCAGGATCACCAGGCTCATGATAAGCGCGGTGCCGCGCTCATAACGACCCGCGACCGGCGCGAGATATTTTTTTGCCAATCCGTGCGCAGAACCGCTTTCGGAATTAATGCAGGGCATGTTCATCAGAGATTTCTCAAATGGACCACGGCCTGGAACACGCGGCGTTTGTAGTGGTCGCCCGGATTGCTGAGTTCATTGGTGCCATCCCCATCAACGTCATAATTGAAAGTATCGAGATCGGTTTCTTTCGGTTTTCCGGTTTCCTTGTCGCTGAGCGTTCTGGCGAGGATGCCAATACGAGCGCTGACGACCGAGCCCCAGTCTGTCGCCGATTGCAAACCGGCATCACCAGCCTTGAGGTATCTGTTGGGGAGCCTGTCGCTGTCAGTGTCCTTGCCATACAGAATCTGCAGGTTCTCGATACCGTCAACCAGTTCAACAGGTGTTTTGTTCAGTTCTTTCCGGAAGAGCGCCGGGTTTCCGCTGGCTCCCGTGGCGATGTAATACTGCACCGTTGTGAATTTCATGATCCTGGTGCCATTGCCGGAAGGACTGTAGGACTTGCTCAGTTTTTGCGTGGAGTTGCCGGGAAGAGGGCTGCTGCCGCTGTTATGCACAAGATGCGGATCAGTGGTATTTAATTGAGTAATTTGCATGATGTCAGCACTGGCGCAGTCCGAGACCATGATGATTTCGCCGACACTCAAAAGATCGGTAATCGTGATAGCGGCCCCGGTAACAGGATCAGTTTTGTTGGTTTTGAGGACGGCCGATGTATTCGGCATTTCCTGGTCAAGATAAAGATTGCTGTTGGCATCGGCCTTGCGGATGGCAATGGCATCGGTGCCTGCCTTGATATTTGTTGGCAGGGTTGTCTCGCCCGATGGATACCAGGTGCCTGTGGCGTTGTTCAGGCCTTCAATCGGAATTTGTGCATTGTAGAAAAAATCCGAACTCCCGTTTAATGTCGAGTTGATGGCATCGGGGCTGATTTCATCGATACAGCCATAGTAACCCGCCATCCGCAGGTCCTTGATGATAAATTGCATGGCGAAACGCGCGTTTTCCTGCAGCCTGGCCAGACTGTCCTGCGTCGTATAGGTTTTCTTGCTGCCAACGAACAGCATGGACACGGCAGACAGGATGATCAGACCGATAGTGAGGGCCACCATCAGTTCCACCAGACTGAAGCCGCGCATTTTTTCTGTATTGTGAGCGACTGATTTCATAACTGCACTTCCCATGTTTGCAATTTTTGCAGATCGCTCTCCATCCAACGGATGGTAACTGTTACCTTTTTCGTGGTGCTTATCTGAATAGTTGGCGGTCTGGCCACGGCATCGGGGAGCGTCGCAACAATTCTGTCGTACCATCTTTTGACATCGTAGAGAGCCAACTGGGCACTCGTGCAGTCAGTAGTGTCGCAATTGGTGCCGGCTGTTACGTTGGCCGAAGCTGGCTGGTCGTAGCCATTTCCGTCCGAATCCGCAACCGCTGCGCTATTGGCGCGCATACGGTCGATGATGTCGTAGGCCAGGTAAGTAGCCTGGGTGCGGTGGTACGAGCCGGTGTTGTATTGCAGGGAAGTTGTTTGCAGCGCCGCCAGGCCGAGCAATCCGATGGACAAAATAAGCAGGGCAACCAGCACCTCGACCAGGGAGAAGCCCTGGTTTTGCGAGGCGATGCCAGTTTTTTTCTCTGGTATCATGAAATGGCTCTCAGCAAGTACCGCTGGAAACGGATGTTTGGCCGACGACTGTAATGTCGATCATGCGGGTTTGATTCCGTTTTGGATCGCAAACTGTAAATTTGTAGGTGTATGTCTGCGAAGAAAAGGCGCCGCTTTTGCTGAATGTCATCGTATCGATGGAAGATGTTGTGTTGGTGCCGGTATCGGTACGCGTTCCCGATAAAGTGTTGTTTCCGGTTAGCGCCTCATGGGCTTTCATTACGACGTTGTTGCCTGCGGTGCAGCCAGAGGGATCCCCTGTCGGACAGACGTAATAAACCAGCCAGCCGCTGGCCCAGTTGCCACTAACGGTGCATCCAGTGCCTGACGTAGACGCACAGATACCCGCGTTTACATTTCTTTTTATGGCCTCACTTCTTGCAAGACTTATATCGGCCAGTAAATCGTTGACTTGTGTGGTCAGGCGGTTGCTGGAGACAAACTTTTGCATGCTGGGACCCGCCAAGGCCGCTAAAATCCCTGCAACCGTTAAGACAATGATCAATTCAACCATCGTTAAACCACGGTTTCTGACAAAAGGTATATTCCAGCTGATGAAAGGACTTATCGCCGATTTCTTTGAGCAGACGAACGGCATATTCAGGCAGATAAAAGGATGTACCTTCTGAATGGCGCGTCCTGGCTTGTGAATTTCGTTACGCATGATCAGTTCAAATAGTGCCTGAAAAACCCGGATAAACTGAAATTTAGAATGCCTCAAGGACTTAAGTCTAATCGCGCATCAGCTATCCGCAATTGCCGCAAATTGTCATCAAATTGTCTGATTCCTTCACATTGCTGTCAGATCGGTATTTACTGAGTATTGACGAATGGTCACAAAAGACAGATGAGCGGTATATATATTTTTATATTTTCATGAACATAACCGGCATATTTTTATGATTTTTATATGCAATCTGGCACGTCATTGAGGATTGGTAAAAATTAGACTTCGCTTATATCGTTATTTATAATTGTTCTAAATGAATGCAATGTCACATCCTGAATCAGAAGCGGAAATAGTTTCACTTCTGCGTAACCATGATATATACCCTACAACGCAAAGGGTGATTATCGCGCGCCTGCTGTTCGAAAAGTGTACCCATCTGTCGGCAGAGGATGTGTTCCGTCTGGTCAACGCGGACAATCGTCACGTTTCCAAAGCCACGGTTTACAACACGCTCGGCCTACTGGCAGAGAAAGGCGTGGTCCGGGAAGTGATTGCCGATCCCACGCGGATTTTCTACGACCCGAACACACAGCCGCACCACCATTTTTTCGATGTCGCCACCGGCGAGCTGACGGACATCAGCGCAGATCAAATACAGGTCAGCAGTTTGCCGCCGTTGCCGCCGGGTGCCCGGCTCGAAGGGGTGGATGTTATCGTGCGTTTGCGTCCCGCCAAGTAATTCTGCCTTGCCGGCAGTGCCGCGGTTGGTTCAGCCGGAAGAACCGCTTATACTTCGGCCCGTTTCAAAATAACCCAGGCCGGTGTAGCTCAGTTGGTAGAGCAACTGATTCGTAATCAGTAGGTCAGGTGTTCGATTCACCTCACCGGCACCATAATCAATGACTTACGCGCGTTTTTATTTGGCGCTGTCTAATATTTGTTGGACAATTATTGGACAGTTATCGGAAAGCGACGGGGTTCACGCGCCGAAGCAACTGACAAACGCGTTTCGTTGTGCGTGGGTCATCGTGCCCCAGTAGATCCTGCGCGTTTTCCAGCTCGCTTCCCGCCTTCGCGCGCAGGTCATGGAAGGTAAAGCTCTGTTCGAGGACCTTGTCCTTGATTGCCTTGGCCATCAGCTTTTGCCAAGCGGTCGAGAAACCATCGAGCGTGTAGTGGCCCCCGCGATAGTCTCGAGGTTTCGAGCAGATTGACCAAATTCTTTTTCCAAGAATCATTCACTCAGGAGCCAGTTCAATCAGCGAGTATAGATGTTAACTGGCCTCTGCTGTTTAGCGTGGCCAATTCTGTAAATCCGCCTGTGAGATCGGAGCCGCAAATCGGGGATTCACTGTTCCGCATCCACCGGGACACGTGATTTTCTGGTGCTAAGAGCCCCTACAAGACTTATGTCGGTATCCGTTTCCGGGACGGCGACACTATGACGTCCTCGAAATGCACCGGGCCGCTCTTCTACGTCGAGTTTGATACGACAAGTCTGCGGCTGGGCGTTGGCGTGAAGGAGTTCGACAACGCGACGCTTGCGGCGTATCGCCATGCGGTGGCAAACAGGCGAGCGGCCAAGGTACTCGGCGACAGTGTCGATAAGGCTCGGTTTTACAAGTCGGGACCAGAAACTGTGCAAGACGCTACGGCGCGGCGCAGCTGCTTCGTGAAGGTTACGCGCGCAATCGCACGGGTCCACTGAATTGTTCGGAAGCCCGCGCCTTCTCAAAAGTAGTACCGCACGCACAGTTCGATCCGGCGGTAGTTCTATTTTCGCCAAACTGGGTGAGCCACGCGCCCTCGGGAAAGAACAAGCGCGCCGACGCAGATTGAGAATTTCGGGAAGACGGGCTTTCCATCGCTTGCCGGTTTGACAACCTTGTCAATGCTAGGCTATGGTCGTCCACCATGAAATGGATTGCCAGAATCCTGCTCCTGTTCGTTTTGTTCACGTCGGTTGCCACGGCGTGGGACAGCGACAATTGCGGGCAGGACCTCGTGTTCGATTCGGCCGGCGCCGCTCAGGGCCACGACAACGGATCGTCGTCCGGCAACTTCAATGATCTTTGCGGCCATTGCGGTCATATGGGGTCGCATCTGCTCGGTTATGTCGCGAGCACCCCGTTCGCCGTTTTCTACGCCGACCGTGCGTGGCAGGACCGTTCCGCGACCGTTTCTCCCAAACCTTCCTTAAATCCACTTTTCCGTCCTCCCCGTAACTCCTTCGCCGCCTGAGTATTGAACCCGGTCATCCGCCGCGGCCATTGCCGCGCGGCTGTCATCCGGAATAAATCGGTTGAGTGCGAGGAGTTGTCATGGATTTCCATGCATTTTTTTTGACGTTGCGCCCGAGCTTGAGGCCGGATCAGAAGCTATTTTCCAAAAAGCCGGGAACTTTTTTTCATAAATCAGTTATGACCAAGGCTTGCCGGCTGCTGCCCGCGGGCCTGTTGTTAATGTTTGTGCCGCTTGTGACTCTGGCGCAAGACGATATCTGGAGCCTGGAGTCCGCCATCCAGCGCGCCCTGGAAATCGCCCCCGAAATGCGCGCCGCCGAAGCCGATGCACAGGCGCTCCAAGGTGAGCTGACACAAGTGGGTTCCTGGCCCAATCCCACGATCGATCTGCGCGCCGATGACAGGCTCGGCCAGGAGGACGGCCGCGGCGGCACGGACTTCACGCAACTGGCGCTTTCCCAGCCGTTGCCGCTGCGGCGCGTAGCGCGTGAGCGCGCGGTGGCTGAATCGCGGCTCGCCGGTGCCGAAGAGAACCGCCGCCTGCGGCGGCTGGAGCTGGAGCGCGCGACCGCGCAGGCGTTTCATGATCTGCAACTGGCGCAGGCCAGGCTCGATGTCGCGCAGGCGCGGCTGAAGGAGACCGAAGGCTATCCTGGCGGCGCCAAGGGCGCGCGCGACCGGCTGGTGCGTTATCTCGCGCCGCTGGAGCGTGCGCGTCTGGCCATCCTGCGCGAGGAGACGAACCAGGCCGTCATCGCCGCCGAACGCGAGCGCGAGCAGGCGCTGATCGCGTTTCGCGCGCGGCTCGCGCTGCCGGCGGATGCCGCGGCCGAGACAACGCCGTTCGGGGAACCGCCCACGCCAGCCGCGCTCGAAACGCTGGCGCGCAATCTCGACAACCATCCCGCGCTCGCCGCCGCGCGCAAGGAATACGAAGCCGCCGAGGCCAACATCGCGGCGGCGCAGTCGCAGCGCTTCGCCGATCCGGCGTTGAACCTGTTTCGCGAGCGCGACATTCTCGCCGGCGCCCGGCGCGACGTCACCGGCGTGGGCTTGAGCGTGCAGGTACCGCTGTGGAACACCAATCCCGGTATTGTGGACAAGGCCAGGGCCGAGGCTCTGGGTGCGCGCACGGACTATGAAATCACCGCACGCGAGGCGCGCGTGCGCCTGGACCAGGCGTACACCGAACTCACGCGCGCGCTGGTGCAGGTGCAGCGCCTGCGCGTCAGCCTGCTCGAACCGGCGCAGCGCTTGAACGACCTGGCGCGCCGAAGCTTCGCCGCGGGCGAGGCGAGCGTGCTCGCGCTCATCGACGCCGCCAACAGCTATTTCGACGCCCAAACGCGTTACGTGGAACTGCTGGCGCGAGCTCAGGCGGCGCAGGCCGGGTTGCGGCTGGCCGCCGGGCAGTCGCTGTTGAGCGGGGAGGGGCGGCCATGATTACCGCGCTGATCCGGTTTTCGCTGATCCAGCGACTGATGGCGCTGTTGTTCGCCGTAGGGCTCACCGCCGGCGGATTGTGGGCCTTCAAGGCCCTGCCGATCGACGCCTTCCCCGACATTTCGCCGCCGCAGGTGCAGGTGATCGTGAAGGCCCCGGGGCTGGCACCCACCGAGGTCGAATCGCGCATCACCTTCCCCATCGAGATGGAGATGCAGGGCATCCCGAACCAGAAGATCCTGCGCTCGACCACCAAGTACGCCTTGAGCAACATCGTCATCGACTTCGAGGACGGCACTGACATCTACTGGGCGCGCCAGCAGGTGAGCGAGCGCCTGACCCAGGCGCGCGAGGCGCTGCCCGCGGGTGCCGAGGTCGTGCTCGCGCCGATCTCCACGCCCCTGAGCGACATCTTCATGTACCGCGTCCAGGGCGAGGGCTACAGCCACAGCGAGCTGCGCACGCTCCAGGACTGGGTGATCCGCCTGCGGCTGCGCGCCGTGAACGGGGTGGCCGACGTCAATTCGCTCGGCGGCTTCGTGCGCGCCTTCGAGGTGCAGCCCGACCCACGCCGGCTCGCGGCGCAGGGTCTCTCCATCGACGATCTCAAGCATGCCATCGAGCGTAACAACCGCAACGCCGGCGGCGACCGCATCAACCGCGAGAACAGCATGCTGCTGGTGCGAACGCTGGGACAGTTGCGCGACGCCGACGACATCCGACGCATCACCGTGGTCACGCGCAGCGGCACGCCGGTGCGCGTCAACGACGTGGCCAGCGTGCGCGAGGGATCGTTGGTGCGCTACGGCGGGGTGACCGCCGACGGCCAGGGCGACGTCGTCACGGGACTGGTGCTGCTGCGCGTCGGCGCCAACAGCCGCACGGTGGTCGAGGCTGTCAAACAGGAGCTCGCCCGCCTGGCGCCGACGCTCCCCAAGGGCGTGACCATCGAGCCGTTCTACGACCGCGCCGATCTCATCAACGCCGCCGTGCTCACGGTGGAGAAGGCGCTTGGCGAGGCGGTGTTGCTCGTGGTCCTGGTGCTGATCGTGCTGCTCGGCAACCTGCGCGCGGCGCTGACCGTGGCGTTGATCCTGCCGCTGTCGGTGCTGTTCACCTTCATCATGATGAATGCCTTCGGCGTGACGGCCAATCTCATGTCGCTCGGGGGGCTCGCCATCGCCATCGGCATCCTGGTGGACGCGGCGGTTGTGGTGGTGGAGAACATCCACACCCAACTCGCCCGCGCGCCCAAGGGCGTGAGCCGGCTGCATCTGGTGTTCCGCGCCGTGACCGAGGTCGCCACCCCGGTGCTGTCCGGCATTCTCATCATCGCCATCGTGTTCTTGCCGCTGTTCTCGCTGACCGGCCTCGAGGGGCGGCTGTTCGCGCCGCTCGCGCTCACCATCGTGTTCGCGCTGCTGGGCTCGCTGCTGCTCTCTCTGACCGTGATCCCGGTGCTCGCGAGTTTTCTCATGCGCGAAGGCGGGTCGCACAAGGAGGATCGCGTGCTGGCGGCCATCAAGCGCGTCTACCTGCCGGCGATGCGCTGGGCGCTGGCCCATCGCAAGACCGCGGTCGGCGGCGCGCTGATCGCGCTCGTTTTCGCCACGGCCCTGTTCCCCTTCATCGGCAAGGAGTTCATGCCGGTGATGGACGAGGGCCAGACCGTGGTCAACCTGGAAAAAGCCTCGGACATCTCGCTCGAGGCCTCGCTCGCCCTGGATGCGCCGGTCCAGAAGGCGGTCCTGGAAATCCCGGAGGTCACCGGCATGATCTGCCGCAGCGGCGCGGACGAGCTGCGCCTCGACCCGATGGGCTTCTACCAGACCGACTGCTTCCTGCGGACCAAGCCACGCGAGGAATGGGGCTACGGGCTGGAGACGCTGCACGAAAAGCTGCGCGCAAAACTCGAGCCCTTCGCGAAAGACGAAGTCGAGCATGGCTTCAGCCAGCCGATCGACATGCGCGTCTCGGAGATGCTCTCCGGCGTGCGCGCCGACGTGGCCATCAAGCTGTTCGGCGACGACTTCGCGGTGCTGGAGGAGAAGGCCGGGCAGATCGAGGAGATCGTCCAGCGCACGCCCGGGGCGAGCGACGTGTTCCGCGCGCGCCTCTCCGGCCAGGGCTATCTCACGGTGGATATCAAATCGGAGCAGCTCGCGCGCTACGGTCTCAATAACGAGGACGTGAACGACGTCGTGGAAACCGCTGTCGGCGGCAGGGTCGTGACAGAGGTGATCGAAGGCAACCGCCGCTTCGGCGTGCTGCTGCGCTACCCCGAGCCGGCGCGTACCTCGCCCGCCGACATCGAGCGGTTGCTCATCAAGACCGTGGGCGGCGCCATGGTGCCGCTCGGCATGGTCGCGAAGATCACCGAAGTCGATGGGCCGGTGTTGATCCAGCGCGAGCTGGCGCGGCGTTACGTGGCGACGCGCACCAACGTCGAGGGGCGCGACGTGGTGAGCTTCGTCGAAGACCTCAAGGCGGCGATCGAGCGCGAGGTGCAACTGCCACAGGGCTACTACATCGACTATGGCGGCCAGTTCGAGAACCAGCAGCGCGCCGCCGCGCGCCTGGGCGTGGTGGTGCCGGTGGCGATCGCGCTCATCTTCTTCATGCTGTTTTCCACGTTCCGCTCGGTGCGCCAGGCGGGGCTCATCATACTTAATATCCCGTTCGCCCTGATCGGCGGCGTTGTGAGCTTGTTCGCCTCGGGGCTGTATCTCTCGGTGCCAGCCTCGGTAGGCTTCATCACGCTGTTCGGCGTGGCGGTGCTGAACGGCGTGGTGATGGTGGCGTATTTCAACCAGCTGCGCGAGGCCGGGCACACGGTGCTGCAGGCGGTGCAGGAGGGCGCGGAACGACGATTGCGCCCCGTGCTCATGACCGCGCTCATCGCGAGCTTGGGGCTCGTGCCGATGCTACTTGCCACCGGCCCGGGTTCGGAGCTGCAACGGCCGCTCGCAGTAGTGGTGATCGGCGGCCTCTTCACCTCGACACTGTTGACGCTCGTACTGCTGCCGACGCTCTATGCCTGGCTGGAAGGCCGCGCCGAGCGCAGGTTGAAACGGGCCAAAGGAGAATCGCCATGAAGAAACTGACGCTGATCGTGCACGCCGACGTCGAACAGGCGCTGGCCGACGTCCTGCGCGGCATGGACCAGGTGACGGGATTCACGTTTACGCGTGTGGAGGGCCACGGCGCCCAGGACAGCCGTGATCCGGCGCTATCCGCGCGTGACCTCGTGGTCGGCTATACGCCGCACGTGCGCGTGGATATCGTGCTGGAGGAACAAGATGTGGATGGCGTGCTGGCGGCGCTGGAGCGAAGCCACTGCGGCATGACGGGGCGCTGCCTTTATTGGGTGACCAAAGTGGAACGGCACGGGCGCTTGTAACCTCACCAATGTAGCCATAAAGGAGTCGTGACACCCATGACAGAAAGTTCCGATGACCACGGTTTTGAAGGCCCTTGGTGGCTCTATCCCCCGCTGCGCAACGCGCTGCTCGCCGGCCTGATTGCCGCCGTGGGTTTCGCGCTGGCGCATCTCGGCTTTCTTCCGGAACGTATCGAAAACATCTTTTACTGGCTTGCGATCCCGCTCGGCGGCTGGCACTGGACGCGCGAGGGCATCGAGAAACTGATCGAAGACAAAGAAGTCGGCATCGAGATACTGATGATCGCCGCCACCGCCGGCTCCGGGATTCTGGGCCTGTGGGACGAGGCTGCGGCGCTGGTGTTTCTCTATGGCGCGGCCGAGGGCACGGAGGAGTACACCTACGCGCGCACGCGCGCCAGCATCCGCGCGCTGCTCGATCTCGCGCCGAAGGAGGCGCGCGTCCTGCGCGATGGCAAAGAGAGCACGGTTCCGGCCGAGAGCCTCAAGGCCGGCGACATCTTTGTCGTGCGCCCGGGCGAGGCGCTGCCCACCGACGGCGTCATCCGTTCGGGAAATTCCAGCCTCGACGAATCGCCCGTGACTGGCGAATCGGCGCCGGTGGACAAAGGACCGGGCATGAAGGTGTTCGCTGCCTCGATCAACAAGCAGGGCGCGCTCGAAATCGAGGCCACGGCGGCGTTCGCCGACAACTCGCTCTCCAAGATCATTCATCTGGTCGAGGAAGCGCAGGAAAGAAAAGGCAAGGCCCAGCAATGGATCGAACGCTTCGGCCGGCGTTATACCCCGGCGGTGCTCGCGGGCTCGGTGTTGCTGCTCGTGGTGCCATGGTTGATGAATCTGCCGCTCGCCGAGTGGTCGGCGCGTGCGGTGTTATTGCTCGTCGCTGCCGCGCCCTGCGCGCTCATCATGTCCACACCCGTGGCCATGGCCGCCGGCATCGGTTCGGCCGGCAAGCGCGGCATCCTCATCAAGGGCGGTGCGCACCTGGAACATCTCGGCGTCATCCGCGCGGTCGCCTTCGACAAGACCGGCACGCTCACGCACGGTGAGCCGGTCGTCACCGACATTGCCGCGCTGAAGGGTTCGGAGCCGGAACTGCTCGCCGTGGCCGCGGCGCTCGAACATTTCTCGGAGCATCCGCTGGCGCGCGCCATCGTCGAGGAGGCACGGAAACGGGGGATTGCTCCGCCGCCCGCCGAGGCGTTCGAGGCCCTCACGGGCGCCGGCGTTAAAGCCCGGATCGACGGCAAGCCGTGGCACATCGGCAATCCCGATCTGTTCGTACGGCTGGGCGTCGACCTCGCAAGCGCGCGCGAGCGCATCGGCGCGCTCCAGGAACAGGGCAAGACCGTGGTGCTGATCGGGAACGAAGCCGGCGTGCACGGGCTGGTCGCGCTGCAGGACCGCCTGCGGGCGGACGCCAAAGCAACTATCGCGGGGCTGCATGCGCTCGGAATCCGCACCGCCATGCTCACCGGCGACAACGCGCGCACGGCGCACGCGGTGGCGCGCCTGCTCGGCATCGACGACGTGCGCGCCGGGCTCAAGCCCGATGAGAAGGTCGCCGCGGTGCAGCAATTGCAGAAACAGTATGGCGCCGTGCTCATGGTGGGTGACGGTGTCAACGACGCCCCGGCGCTCGCCGCCGCCACCTGCGGGATGGCGATGGGCGCGGCCGGCACGGATGCGGCGATCGAGGCGGCGGACATCGCGCTCATGGCCGACGATCTCGCCAAGGTGACTGAGGCGCTGCACCTGGGGCGGAAAGCGCGGCGCGTGAGCGCGCAGAACATCGTGTTTTCGATTCTGATTCTCACGGTCATGATCCCGCTCGCCCTCGGTGGATTCCTGAGCGTGGCGCTGACGGTGCTGGTGCACGAGGCGAGCGAATTGCTGGCGGTGGTCAACGGATTGCGGGCGGGACGGGGATCGACAAGCCATGCATAGATCAACGACATCAGATGGAAGAGAGCGCCAGATTTGGTGGAACTTCCGCCCATAGTGGCGGCCAAAAAGGTGAAAAATGAAGGCCGTGAAACATGAGCAATCGAACAGTTCCAATTGAAAACATAATCGAGGAAATTCCATGGACACGAAGTACGGATTCGGCAAGACCGTCAAGCTCGGTTTTGATACCGCTGTTGAACGCGTGACACAGGAGTTACAGAAGGAAGGTTTCGGCGTGTTGACCGACATCGACGTCGCCGCGACGCTCAAGAAAAAGCTCAACCAGAAGATGCCGCCTTACCGTATTCTCGGCGCCTGCAACCCGCCGCTCGCGCACCGCGCGCTCGCGGCTGAACCTTCCATCGGGCTGCTGTTGCCGTGCAACGTCGTGGTGCGTCAGGACGAGACCGGCGCGGTCTTAGTCGAGATCATGGACCCGAACGCGGTGCTCGATCTCGTGGACAAGCCGGCCATCGCGGAACTCGCGCGCGAGGTGCGGCAGAAGCTGGAGCGGGTGCTGCAGGCGGTTTAGAACCGGTCCATCGCTGCACTTGTGAATTTGACCAGAATCAAAGTTTGGCGCGAGGCTTTACGGTAATTTTTCAACATGTTTCGCACCATCACATGGTTCCTCATCGTATCGCTGTTCACGCTGAACATGGCATGGGCGATTGATAATTGTGCGTTCAGCGATCCTTCGGACTCCGGCGCCGGTATGACACAACCGTTCGATCCGGCGCCCGAAGACTCCACCAGCACCACCCCGGCCTGCGGCCAATGGTGTCCTGGGTGGGTCAGCCTTGTGACATTGCCTGTTTCCCAGGTTCTGCTGCCAAGCCTCCTGTCCACTTTCGAGGGCGGGTTTGGCGCGGACCCGTACGTCTTCCTGCCGGCGCCACCGCCGATCCATCCTCCCATCGCCTGATCCCGTGAATCCGCGCGGGCATCCGCTCGCGCCGTCCGAGTGCCCGCACGGCTTTTGCTGACCGGGCGAGTTTCAAGACTGTGAGATATCCGGCGCGTGCCGCGAACCGCGCGGCCGCCCGGTCATTCCAAGGAGAAGGTCATGATCCGCATATTATTTCTTGTCTGTGCCGCGCTCTTGTCGGCCACGAGTTTGGCCGAGACGAACGTCTATGGCGAAACCAACCCCGAGTACGACGGCAAGCTGTCGGACCCCCGGCTTGCCGTGCCACCGGCTTTCAGTGCGAAGACCGAGCCGGAGATCGCGCTGTGCGACTATCCGCTGGGCGTCATCACGAAACAGGTGGCGTTTTCGCGCCACGGCTCGCCGCACAAGATAGTCACGTTGGCAAACAGCAAGGAGGGTTGGGTCTACGAGATTCCGCACGCGCGCGGACGCAATACCTATACGCTGGAGTTCGACGACGGTGTGGTGATCGACGTCATCTACGAAGACGACGACGGCCTGGGCACGGGCACCGGTGTCACGGCCACCGAGATGCAGGCGCACAAGGCGCAGCCGGTCGCGCCCGTACCGATGCCGTGAAATCGGTGGAGCAAGAGCTGTATCGATGGCCGGCTCTTGCTCCAGCGCCGCGCTACGCAGATGGCGAAACGAGTAATGGGTTTTTCGAAGGAGGTGAAACGATGATGGACTATGGCATGGGTTGGGGTATGGGGTGGGGCTGGCTCGGCATGACGCTGTTCTGGCTGATTCCGCTGCTGGTCGTGATCGTGCTGGCCGCGGTGGCGGTCAAGTATCTGTTCTCGGGCAGCGCGCGATCCACTACCGGATCGCACGAGGACCGGAACCGGGCGCTCGAAGTGCTGGAGGAAAGATATGCCCGCGGCGAGATCAACCGTGAGGAGTACCTTCAGAAACGTGACGATTTGAAGCGGCGCTGAGACGCCGCAGGAAAGGAAGGGAGCAAACTGTGCAATCGCAGATTCATTGAAAGGAGACTGACATGATTCGCAAGAAACCAATTGTTCAAGCGCTTACCGCGCTCGCATTGCTGACCGCCACCGCCGCGCTTCCGGCCGCCGACCCGCAGCAACCGGCCGGCGGATACGGGCCGGGTTACGGTATGCACCCCGGCATGATGGGCGGCTATGGCATGGGCCAGGGAATGATGGGACCCGGCATGATGATGGGACCTGGTATGGGCATGGGACCCGGCATGATGGGAATGATGGACGATGGGTGCTCGGGCGGTGGGATGGGCATGATGGGCCCGGGAATGGGCATGGGGATGATGGGAATGGGGCCGGGCATGATGATGGGTCCCGGAATGATGGGCGGCTATGGCCCCGGAGGCACGCTCGGTTTCAACGAGTCGCAGCAGAAGCGAATCACGCAGATCCAGGACGAGCTGCGCAAGAAGCACTGGAACCTCATGGGTAAGATGAACGACGAACGCGTGAAACTGCGCGATGTGTACGCCTCGGGCAAACGTGACCCGGCCGCGATCGGTCAGCAACAGCAACGCATATACGACCTGCGGCGCCAGATGCTGGAGTCCTCGGTCGAGGCGCAAAACCGCATCGAGGCGGTGCTGACTTCCGAGCAGAAGGAGCAGCTGCGCGGTTACTACGGTCAGGGCTGGATGATGTGGTAGCGGGTGGGATGTGACGGGCGCGAAGCTGGTCGTTTGGTTATGTGATTGGCTGAAGCCACGGCGTTATTGCATCTCGTTGCGCCGTGAAATGGAGAGTGGGTCGGTCTCGTCGTGCGGATGCACCCGGTTGCGTCCGCCATCCTTGGCGGCGTAACAGGCCATGTCGGCCGCGCTCAGGACTTCCGTCAAGTCGGCGTTCGCCCGGTCCACTGCGACCAGGCCGATGCTGGCGCCGATGTCGAACGGCCGGCCGCGCCAGGCGAAGCGGAAGCCCTTGATGGCATGCAGCAGGTTGTCGGCGATGTGCCGCGCCTGTTCGAGCGGACAGCTTTCAAGTAGGACGCCGAATTCGTCGCCTCCCAGCCGTGCCACCGTGTCGTTGTCGCGCACCTTCGCCGCCAGCAGTCCGCCGAGTTGCCGCAGCAACTCGTCCCCGGCGGCGTGACCGCAGCTGTCGTTCACGATTTTGAACTGGTCGAGGTCGATATAGAGGACGGCATGTGTCAGCCCGCGTTCGCGGGTATCCGCGAGCGCCTGTTCCACGCGATGTTCGAATTCGTGGCGGTTGACCAGCCCCGTCAGAAGATCGTGGGTTGCCTGCCATGAGAGCTGGGAGGCGAGCCGGCGCTCCTCGGTGACGTCATGAAACACATGGATCTCGCCCATCACCGTGCCGCCCTGGTCGCGGATGGGTGAGACGGATTTGTCGATGGATATCTGGGTGCCGCCGCGGCGCGTAAGCAGCACCTGTTGTTTCTTGTCGGTGACAGTCTCATCCGTGGCGTTACTCACGGTTGTCCGGCTTTTCACCGAGTGAGATGGGGCGTCTCGCGTCAGGCGCAGAGCACGCTCGATCGGTTGCCCCCTTACTTCCGCCGTGTGCCAGCCGGTCAGGTGTTCGGCTACCGGATTCATGTATTCGATGCAACCTTGGACATCAGTGGTGATTACGGCATCGGCAATGGAGTGCAGCGTCACCTGGGCGCGCACTTTCTCCCGGAACAGAGCGTGCACGCTGTCACGCAGGCGGTAAAAAATATAGGCGGTGTAGATAAGCAGGAGCACGGAGAACAGGTACAGCAAGATGCGATAATTATTGGCTTCGCGCATGGACTGTTCATGCTCGGTCGCATAGGCCTGATACAGCTCATCGGCCTGCCGCGCGCTCGGTAACGCGAGAATTTGCGCCAGCTGCGCTTCCACCCTGTCGGCGTATTCCAGGATGATTTCGGTGTGTCGAACGGCGTGTTCCACGCCGGGGCGCAGCGCCGGCGTCCCGGCGTAGTCGCGCACGGCGTTCACGCACATTTCAGCGGCTTCGCGCCGTTCCGGATCGCCGCTCTGGATATATTGCAGGATGCCGCCCAGCAGGTCGGGCCCAAGTTGCCGCAGTCCGGCCGGGAGGCGTACCTTGGTTGCGCCCATCGTTGTTTCGACGACGGAAATTTGCTGGAGCGCGAGGGGATAATAGCTCAGGGAGTTTTTAAGCACGGCGTTGTCGGACTTGAAATAGTCCACGAGCACGGCTTTTTGTTTCAAGGTTTCCGTGAGCCGCGCAAGTTTTGTGTCGATTTCCGTGGAATGGGACCCCTTCCCGTGATTCTGGTGCTGGGTTTGCCGGACCTGCTGCAGAAGCCGGTCCGATTTTCCAATGGCCTCGACCAGCGGATCGTAGTTGACGAGCAAACGGTAACGGGCGCGGATCACGTCCTGATTGAGCGTCGCGTCCACCGCCTGTAATTCACCCAGCGTGTTGACCAGACGGTTGTGCGATTCCATGTCGTGGATCTGCGTCTTGGCGAACAATATTGCCGAGAGCAGGACCAGACCCAGCCACACCATGATCGGCTTGATGAGGGAATGATTCATAGCGGCTGGCCGTCGTATTCGCCGTTCAAGGTATGCAGGAACTGAACGATGAGCTTGACCTCGCGTGGTTCGATGGGTCGTCCGAGCATGAATTTGGACATGCCCTTGACCGCGTCTTCCAGCGTCTTGATGCGGCCGTCGTGCAGGTAGGGCGCGGTCAGTGCCACATTGCGCAGTCCCGGAACGCGGAACATGTGGCGGTCGCGTTCCAGGCCCGTGACGTTAAAGCGCCCAAGATCGGCCGGGGTCAGGTCGCCGCGTTTGTCGAAGTAATCGCCCATCACTCCAACCTTCTGGTACATGTTGCCGCCGGCGTTCACGCCCTGATGGCATGCGGTGCAGCCGTAGGCTTTGAACAGGCGATAACCTTCTTTTTCCTCCGCGGTGATCGCATTCTGATCGCCGCGCAGATAGCGGTCGAAGCGCCCGTTGGGCGTGACCAGCGAGCGCTCGAAGGTCACGAGCGCATCCTGGACGGCGGCCACGGTCAGGCCATCGGAATAGGCGGCCGAAAACGCCGAGACGTAGGAAGCATCCTGTCGCAGTCGCTGTAACGCCACCTCCCAGTCGGTGCCGGTGTCCTCCATCGGTCCCTGGATATGTTCTGCGAGCGAGCCCGCGCGTCCGTCCCAGAACAGACGAAAATTGAGCATGGCGTTGAAGATGCTCGGTGTGTTGACCGGCGTGGCCATGCCGCCCGGCCGGAGAGAGCGGGGCTTGCCGTCGGCGCCACCCAGCTTGAGGTTGTGGCAGGTCGCGCAGGCAGTTTTCTGGTCACGCGACAGCCGCGGGTCGTGGAACAACTGCTTCCCCAGGGCGAGCTTGCGTGGATCCAATGCAGGCGGTGGCGGGAGCGGCTGAATCGGCTCGTTGCTCAGGGCCGTGCCGGCTGTTTCGGTATTTTCAACCACCGCTGTTACTGTTGACGCAGTGATCAGGCAAAGCAGCGCGGCCAGTCCGGCAATGAATGCCGACAGGGCGTATCCAGCCTTGGTAGCCGATGTTTTTGGCTTGCTCGTTCGTCGGTAGGCAAGGTGTCCGGCGGTTCGGCCATGGCCAGCGATATGGATCGGTCGTCCTGGTTTGAAAGGCATAGAGAGTTGATCGGCTTTTCAAAAATACAGCAAAAGCCGTGCCGATTGCTTGCCCGTCGCGAATCATTCAGGTGGATTTATGTGTAACTTTAGGTACATATCGAGAGTCTGGCCTTGTTTGTTAGCCGAGTTTGCCTTAAATGTTGCCTGGTTGTGAGCAATACCGCCGGGTGTATGGGGAGCCCATCAAAAAAGACTGCATCCCGGCCAGAAGAACGAGACAGATCGGTTGGAGGAGAGTGGCATGAGCAACGCTGGATCAACCGGCCATAAATGGCTTTCCGTCTTTCCGGAACTCGCGGCGATACAAGATGATGCCTGGCTGGAAACGTTGCGCGCCGCCAGGGAAATGGTGATGCCCGCGGGCACGATCGTGATCCGGCGCGGCGACGCGTGCCAAAATTTTCTCATGGTCACGCGCGGCACGGTACGCGTGTACGAAAGCTCGGAAAGTGGACGCGAGATCGCGCTTTACCGAACCGGTAGCGGCGATATCTGCATCCTGACACTGAGCAACCTTCTCGCCGGCACGGACTACGCTGCCGAAGCCGTGACCGAGGATGAAGTAGGAGTGGTCATGATCCCCATGCCTTTTTTCCAGAACGCCATGGCCCGGTCAGAAGCCTTCCGCAATTTCATCATGGCCACGCTGGCGCGTCGCCTGAGCGACGTCATGCGGGTGGTGGAGCAGGTGACCTTCCAGCGTCTCGATCTGCGGCTCGCCTGCCTGCTCGGCCAGCTCTTCGAGCGCAACAAATCGAAAGCTATTTCGATGACGCACGAGGAGCTGGCGCGCGAATTGGGCACCACGCGCGTCGTCGTCAGCCGCCTGCTCAAGGAATTCGAGCGCATGGGCTGCATACGCCTGCACCGCAGCCAAATCGAATTGTTGTCGCCCGAGGCGCTGGCCCGGGTATCGCGGGATTGATGCTGTGTATCTTTTGTAGCAGATATGTCAGCGATACCTCTGTAAATTACGGCATGTAGGGCCTGAAGCAATAGACTCCCTTTGTTGTCCCGGGAAAGATTTCAGGCTCTGACCAAGGTTCGGGTACGGTAGCTTTTCTCTCCCTGTTACCAATCCCCGACTGGTCGTTGAGGCGCCGAAGTTTTCTCTTGGCGCCTATTTTTTACTTGGGGTTGTTCTTGCCATTTTTGATTGATGTGTCCAGATTCCTTGCCCAAGTGCCTTACGTTACAAACTCGGCGGCGAGGTAAATGCCTGCTCCTGATGCTGAAAACATCCGGTTCCAGAAGAAAAGCATTGAGGGAAGTTGTCCTCACGAGGCGCTCTTTAAGTTTCGCAAGTGATGCTGGAGGAAACTCAAATGAAAAAGAACCGTGGCGCTGAGTTCTTAAAGAGCAGGGAAGCCCGCATGGCGGCCGCTTTAGAGGAGCGGTCACCTCAAAGAATCGTCAGGATGTATCAAGACCAGAAAATAGGAATCATGGTCAAAGTTTATTCGCCACCGCAAGACGTGCCATATCGGAGACAACCGGTGGGGTGGTCAGAATAATGCAGAGAAGATAGTTGCTACCAGTGAAAAAATAATAGAAATTTCCGAGCCGGAGGAGCTGTCACCGCCTCCTTCTGGATGGGCGGCGTCTCGGCGGCAAACCGTATTTTTCTGAAAGTTTCGAGGGCTATATCCGCACGTCAAATCCAACTTGTTCAGGAGAAACCATGAATGCAACGGGAAGCATATCCTTCTTCAACAAACGTAGAGGTATCGTCCTCGCCACGGCAGCGGCTTCACTCTTTTTCGCGGCACCGTCCGCTCACGCCGCTCAAGAAGAGGCCGTCATTCATTGTGCAGGCGTCAACGCATGCAGAGGTCAAGGACGCTGCGGTACGGCGGAACATTCATGCAAAGGCGCAAATGCCTGCAAGGGTCAAGGAATTTTGCCCATGACCAAAGAGGAATGTGAGGCCAAAGGCGGAAGACCGAAAGAGCTTGTCGCCCCTAAGTAATCTTAACGGAAAAAACGATGCGCCTAGCAGGAAACGGCAGATCCTATTGCTATACGACGCCGGTGAAGAGTTCAGCGTTAAGTATGTCGTTTCCACCGACCGAAGCCGACCAATCCGAACAGTCCGGCGCCGAACAACCATGCTGCGGAGGGCAGCGGTACCGGGCTCGGGGGTAGTGGGTCGCTAATCTGCCCACGGATAGCACCGTTCGGAAAATCCGCATTGTGCAGGTTGATGTAGAAACCCTTCGGGTTAGCGATGACGTTCGCGACATCCGGATCGACGAGGCCAGCTCCGTTCAACTGGGCATTGAAATTCACGACGACCGGGCCGTTGGTGCCGGCGACACCCTGGTGGATGTGCGCGCCGGTCAGCGGCAGAGCAATGTTCGCCACGGAAAATTGCCAAGCGATCGTGTTCGTGCCCGAATCGATCAACAGATCGGCGACGCCGAATCCATCCGTATCGCCGTTGTTAAATTGATTCGGCGCATTGACCTCCTGAAAACCGGTCAGGGCGATCTGGAAATGTACAATCGCGGCGGTCGCCGGATTCGAGCACCATAGTCCTGTTGTGGCAACCAGGATCGCAACAAGTGTTTTTGTTTTGACGGTAGAAATTATGGATGCAAAAGAAGATTTCATTTTTATGTCTCCTCCAAGCCCAGATAAGAATTTAAAAAATGATTTTCAAGATGAGGCGGAGCGTATTCAACAATACTGACTTCCCATCGATATGAAAGTGACAAGGTCACATAAAAATAAAATTGAGGATTGATGCATACAATGATGAACGCATCAAACTCAGCATGGTTTGCTAGGTATTTCCACATACTCTGGTGCGCAAGATGGGTGACCGTATCGAAACGAAGTGGCTGACGCGTTTCCCCGAATTGGCCAAGATTTCCGATGGTGCTTGGACCGAGGCGGTCAAGGCGGCCAGCGTGCGGACCATTCCCCACGGGACGGTGCTTTTCCGGCCGGGAGATCCCTGTATGAGCTTCGTGCTGGTGTTTGCCGGTACCGTGCGCGTGCATATACCCGGTGAAAGCGGCCGAGAAATCGTGCTTTATCGCGTGGAGTCGGGCGAAATTTGCGTCCTCACGCTTTCCAACATGCTCGGCGGCATAACCTATTCGGCGGAAGGGGTGACCGAAACCGACGCGCAGCTCGTTGTGATTCCACCGCAACCATTCGAGCATGCCTTGACCGCTTCCCCCGCTTTCCGCCGTTATATTTTTTCGATGATCGGACGGCGTTTGGGGGAGATGATGCTACTGCTGGAAGAAATCACCTTTAAACGCTTGGATATCCGCTTGGCGCAATTGCTGGCACGAGCAGCCGATGAGAACGAAAATCGTCCCCTGCATAAAACCCATCAGGAACTTGCGGCTCTCCTCGGATCGAGCCGCGAGGTCATCAGTCGGTTGCTCAAGGAATTCGAGCGTAATGGCTGGGTCAGGCTCAATCGCGGGAATATCGAAGTGCTGTCGCGCACCGCGCTGGAGCATTTCCCCATGCATAAGTGACTAAGTCACTTTACAGTCCTTATCTCTAAAGGCAATGTGTAATAAAAGTTTCATCTGAGATCCGTCGTAGTTTTCTAGAGATAAAGAATCGACCCCACGCGCCGCGCGTGGTCGTTTGCTGAAGAGGGATATTGCATTTTTATGCTTGCGCTCCATCGCTCCAAGTCCGATTCCGATCCCTCATGGTTTGCCGCTTGCCCTGAACTCGCGGCCATCCGCGAGCCCGCCTGGCTGGAAGCCACTAAGGCGGCGCAGCGGCATAACATACATGCCCGGCGACGGCTATTTTCCGATCACGAACTCAATCGCAGTTTTTTGATCGTCATCAAAGGGCGTGTCCAAATTTATAAGTCGGAGCGGGGTCGGGAAATCGCGCTTTATCGTCTCGAAGAGGGGGATGTTTGTCTTTTCAACGTAGTGTCACAGCTTTTCGGCAACCCTTTTTACCGGGTGACCGCCATCACCGAAACGGAGGTCGAGATCGCCAGCATCCCACCCGAGCATTTCAAGCGTGCCTTCGAAGATTCGGCCGAGTTCCGTCACTTTATTGTGACGTCACTGGTGCGTCGTTTAACCGACATGATGCAGTTGTTGGAAGGTATCGTCTTTCAGCGCCTGGATGTGAGGCTCGCCAAATTATTGCTCGCGCGGACGTGCGATTCGGAAGGTTGCGTCTGCATCACGCACTCCGACATTGCCAAGGAGTTGGGTTCCTCGCGCGAGGTGATCAGCCGCCTGCTCAAGGAGTTCGAGCGTAAAACTTGGATCAGCCTCGCGCGCGGCGAAATCCGTATTCAAAAATTTAAAGATCTGCACGATTTTATTCAATGTCGTGCCCCGTTGACTGAGCCTCCGAAGTGATTTTGTCTCTGTCGGCGACTTTATCACCGAGATTCTCCTGTCTTTAAAGTCTGGAATAACGCAGACTTTTCCCGTTGAGTTCGATCTAATTTTCATAACGCGACCTGTCTTGCATCCTGCTGCAAAGGGTCATATCAACGGGGAGATTATCAACCATGCCCAACGAAGTCAGCCGCAGTAAATTAACGCGCCGCCATTTCCTGAAACTGGGAGCCGCCGGTGGATTGATTGCCAGTGCCCCCTATATCCTTACTTCCAAGAAAGGCGCCATGCTTGCTGATGTGCTAATGCCCCAAGCCAATGCCCTGATGGGCCCCGGTGGCGGTACCGTCGGCACCAGCCCGCCGGTCACGCCTTTTACCGTCGAGATGCCGCTCCCGCCGGTGAAGACAACGATACCGTCCCTCTCGCCCGCGCCGGTCACCTCCCAGTTCCAGTATTACAGCCAGTACCCGGCTCAAGAGCTGTACGATGTGAACGTCAAGGAATTCCTGCACAGCTTTCACCCCTCGCTGCCGCTGAACAAGGCCTGGGGCTATGACGGCATGGTGCCGGGACCGCTGTTTAAGGGCACTTATGGCAAGCCCATGATCGTGCGTTTCCGCAACAACCTGCCGGTGACGTCCACGGGTTTCGGCGACCCTAAGATTATCACCCACCTGCACAACGCCCATTCGGGGTCGGAAAGTGACGGCTTTGCCGGCGATTTCTACGCGTCCGGCACGTACAAGGACCACCACTACCCACACATGCTGGCGGGCGGCGATGCGCGCGAGGCGCTGGGAAGCATGTGGTACCACGACCATCGTGTAGACTTTACCGCGGCCAACACCTATAAGGGGCTCGTCGGGACGTTTTTCCTGTTCGATAAGGTGGATTCCGGCGACGAGACGGACACCACTGCCGAGGCGCTGCGGCTGCCAAGCGGGGACTACGATGTCCCGCTGTTCCTCGCCGATAAGCAGTTCGACGCCAACGGCGCGCTGATCTTCAACCAAAACGACACGAACGGCTTCGTCGGCGACCGCTTCACGGTCAACGGCGTCATTCAGCCGTATTTCAAGGTCGCGCGGCGTAAGTATCGCTTGCGCTTCTACAACGGCGGGCCGTCGCGCTGGTACGGCATAAAATTCAGCAACGGGATGTCGTTCAAACTGATCGCGACCGACGGTAACCTGCTGGACAGTCCCACTACCTTGACCCGATTTGTGCATTCGCCCTCCGAGCGTTTCGATATCGTGGTCGACTTCTCGCAGTTTCCCATCGGCACGCAGATCGTGTTGCAAAACGACGTCGCCCAGACGAGCGGCCGCGGCCCTTCCGGCACGCTCGGCACGCCGATCCAGCTCATGCGCTTCGACGTCGACCGCAACGCGGCCGACCCGAGCCAGGTGCCGGCGACGCTGCGGCCCTTGCCGCCGATTCCCACGGCGACAGTGACGCGCAACTGGCAATTTCAAAACATGGGCGGCGCCTGGACCGTGAACGGCCGCTTGTTCGACTTGAACCGGGTCGACGCAGTCGTCAAACGCGGCACCGTGGAGCGCTGGAATCTGAGCAGCATGGGGATGTGGTCGCACCCGATTCACATTCACCTGGAGGAGTTCCGCATTCTGGCGCGCGGGGACGCCGCGCGGCGAGCCATAGAGCGCGGCCGCAAGGACGTCGTCCAACTGGGCAGCGGGATGATGGGATCGATAGCGCCGTCCAGCGCCTCCGTCGTCATCAACTTCCGCGACATGTTGGGCAAATACATGATGCATTGCCACAACACGGTTCACGAAGACCATGCGATGATGGTGCGCTTCGACGTCGTACCGTAACGAAATTTTACTTCAACCAGCAGTCCCCTCCCGCACCGGGAGTGGGCCGAAGGAGTTCCGATGGATAGACGCGCATTTCTTTCCCTGTCGGGCGCCGCCGGGACCGTCGCGGCCGGCCCGGGTTGGGCGGCAACGCCGGAAACTGCAACGCCCGCGCGCCGGGTCGCCCCCGATCCCGTGCCCACGGCCTTGGCGCTGCCCAACCTCACCCTCTGGACGCACGAGAACAAAAAGGTCCGGCTGTATGACGACCTGCTCAAGGACAAAATATTCCTCATAAACATGTTCTTCGTCGCCTGCACCGACGGCCAATGCCCGCTGATAACGGCCAACTTGGCGCGCGTGCAGCCGCTCATTGGCGAGCGGCTTGGGCGCGATATCTTCATGTATTCCATTTCGCTCAATCCGGTAATGGACACCCCCGAGAGCCTGCACGCCTACGTCAAACACTTCAACGTGCGCCCCGGCTGGCTGTTCCTGACCGGCGACAAAGACAAACCCGACGAGATCGAGCACCTGCGAAAAGCGCTCGGTTATTGGGATCCGGATCCCGAGCTGGACAAGGATAAAACGACCCATATCGGCCTGGTGCGGGTGGGCAACGAGCCCGTGGATCGCTGGACCAGTGCGCCGACGCTGGCCGAGCCGCGCGAGATCGCGCGCATGTTGAGCTATGTCGATTGGCCGAAGGGCTGGACGGGCAGACGACACCGCGCCGCCTGACCGCGATGCGCACCCTCTTGCAGGGGCGGCCGTTGCAGGAGAGTCACATGAAAACGAGATGGTTGGACAAGGTGCTCGCCGGGGTGATCGCCGCAATGGGCGCCGCGCCGGCTTGGCCGCTGGTAATTCAAAGCCCGCAACCCGGTGAGTCCGTGTCGCCGGGGCAGACAGTGTGGTTGATCGTCAACCCGAGTTCGCCGGCCGAAAGCGATATTCAGGCCGTGCGGATAATGGCGCCCGGGGCGAGCGGCTGCGAGGACGTGCCGCCGAGCGTGCCGGTTCAATGCCCGTTGACCATCCCCGACGGGTCGGACGATGCCGCTATTCCCACCGCCGTCGATATCCGCGTGCAGGTGACCTTCGCCGATGGCACCGAGGCGCAGGCCAAGACGAGCGTGACTGTCACCGAGACTCGGTCGTTGCAGGCACTGGAAGGCGACCCGCGCGCCTCACCCCTGGTGTTCAATGCGATCGGTGAAGAACGCGATTTTCCGGTTTTTGGTATATCGACCGACGGGGGGTTGCACGACCTGCGCGGCCGCCGCCAGGGGACTATGTACGACATCAGCGATCCGGCGGTGGTAAAGGTGCGTGACGACGGCCGCGTGGTCGCACAAGCTGTGGGCGCGGCGACAATCACGGTACGAAACGGCGCCTTCTCTTTTGAAGTGCCGGTATTCGTGCTCGATGGAACCAAGGCGAGAAGACCGTGAAGAACCGGAAAGCGTTGAATGCCGCCACAAAAGGCGCCGTATCGGAGGCAGCCGGTAGGATGGTCGGAATAGTGGGATGAGCAGTGACCTCCAGTTGCCTGATCCAGACGCGGATTGCATCATCGTAAATTTTTATTTACCGGGACCTGCTCAGTCGGCGGTACGTTAAGATTCACTTGGTCTATCTCCAGACGGTTACGGCCGCCTTCCTTGGCCGAATAAAGCGCCTGATCAGCGCGCCGGAACAACTCCGTGGGATTTCGTGTAATCGCGCATTCGGCAAATGCCGCACCGATACTGAGCGTGCAAACAGAATCCCCGGATGTCAAGGGATCGTCCTTGAGCGCCGCCTGGAAATCCGCGCACATTCGCTGCGCCCAGGCAGGCAGATGGTTTTTCTGCATGTTCGTTACCACCACGGCGAATTCATCGCCACCCAAGCGAGCTGAAAAGTCAGATTTACGTGTATTGTGCCGCAGGCACGCGGCCAGCAGCTGCAATACCCGGTCGCCGACCGCGTGTCCCGCCGAGTCGTTGATTCGCTTGAAGCGGTCTATATCGATCAACAACAGACCGACTTGCACGCCGCGCTGGGACAGGTTGCAGGCCCGTTCCACCTCCATATTGAATCGGCGGCGATTCGGCAGTTGGGTTAATTCATCGGTCAGGCTCAATGCAACGAGCTTGGTTTGCTTTTCCTGAATATCTTGTGCGATCGCCTGGATGACCGGAAGAACCTGCTCGGTCTCCTTGAGCGGGCTGTCGGTCATCGTGATAGATTCGCCGGCATGAATCTGGTCGAGAAGGGTTTTGATGCGGCTAAATTCAGCCAAGAAAAGACGCACCATGAGAATGGTGACGGTCATGAATGCCGTGACGATTAACACCGATGTGGCCAGGTTGGTTCCACCTAGAGCCAGATAGACGGGAACCGTATTGGTTTCGGCGCGTATCAACTCCAGCCGCCAAGTGCTCTCGGGAACTTTCGCTTCGTGATGGAGGATTTCATGTCCATCCGGGGCGTTGCCGGCCTTGGCAATCGTCGCCCCCGATTCGTCGCGCAGTATCAGGACCTCGTGCGGCAGAACGCTTTGCGTCAGCACTGCCTGCAGGGTGTCGAGACTGAAGCTCACGAACAACGTTCCCAGCGCTTCACCCAGCGAATCCGTCACCGGTTCCGTCAGGTCAAAATGCGCGAGCTGGGGGTTGTCACGATGCACCAGCGGTTCAGCCAGCGATTGACGGGAAGATTTCTTGCGGAGATCGGCGACGCAGGACGGGCCCAGGCGCAGTTCCACCGGTGTGCCAAGGACCTTCCCGTCGGGATCCACCAGGGCGAGCCCGATGTTATGGGGAAGATAGCGCTGCTGCCGTTCCGCCCATTCCTGGGCAGTGGCGATATCGTGCATGATCAGGATATCCTGCGCTTCGCCCCGGCGGGCAAGTTGCTTTAGGACGCTCCGATAGAATTGCAATTGCTGGCTGATGTTTTGCGCATGCTGGTTTAAGGCCCGCTCCCCCTGATCGGTGTCGATTTGATGGATATGTTGATGGATGACCCACAGATTGACGCCCAGCGAAAGTACCATCGCGGCCAGAACCATTCCCGCGCGCCGGTACGCGAGAGTGAGGAGAGATATTTTTCTCATGCTTTTGACCATTAGCCGTAATGTGCCCGCCTTCGATGAAGACGGTATGCCTGGCCAAATTACAGGCAATAGTTATGCCAAGTATCGAAACCGGGCCAGGTCAAGATGGTAAAGTTAGAGCCAGATCATGTACCCCGACTCGAAGCGGTGCGACAGCGCGGGGTGAAACGGGAACAGGCGAACCTTGTAGTGCTGCATGCAAGCCCGGGAGCCTCGGGTAGAGGTCCAGCTTGAACCGGGTCTCGCCCGCTTCGTCTGTTTCCTCCGGGCGCGCGTCGCGCATCTCGAACAGGAGCTTGAGAAAGTCAAGCGTCGCCTCGCCGCTTGAAGCGCGAGAAGGGCGGCTCGCTCGCTCGTGTATGCCGAGAGCAATACCGACGGTTGAACCGGTGGCTCCGAATCGGGTCGTTGGTGGCGGTCAGCGTTATCCCGTATCGGATCAGAGGGTGATGGCGGCTGTTCATCTAGACCGACAGGCCGCCTGACTCGGGGCAGGGTATCGTTGACCAAGTGTTTCCCCCTGTCCAATATGGTTGTCCAACGCAACGCCAACTTACTGATCCCTATCGCACCGTTACGTGCTGGTATTATTGGACAATGATGCGGTAATATCTTGATGTTAATGGATAACGCGCCGGATTCGTAATCAGTAGGTCAGGTGTTCGATTCACCTCACCGGCACCAAATTCAATGACTTACGTGCGTTTTTATTTGGCGCTGTCTAATATTTATTAGATAATTATTAGACAGTTATTAAAAAGTGACGGGCTTCACGCGCTGAAGCAACTGACGGCCAACGCGCTTCATTGTTTTCCGGATTACGTGACAGGCAAGGCTGTCCATGCTTAACGACGAACTATGCGGTCGGAAGTTTGAATCACTCGAGGCGTGCCAAAAACATAACGAAAGGCTCCGGGCTCCAGACTGGCACCAGGGGGACACCTCACCCCCTGCGCAGCTTTCCCTAGAACCTCTTACGGGAGTTTACAAGTAACGAACTCCGTTGGGGACGCCAGTTTTATTCTTATTTAACAGCGCACTGAAGAAATCCGGGTTGAACGTCTTATTGGTTTTCTGAATTCAAGCCGAGACCCGAAACTGTTAGACGCCACGGTGCAACACAGCTGCTTTGTAAAGGCTGTACATGTGTGCGCAGATTCATTGATTAGCCCGGAAGCTCGCGCCTTGCGATGACGAAGTTCAGTCCGACAATCATCAAGGATATAAGAGATTTCCGACAGAACGTCGTTGGCCCACAATCAGCCAACCAAAAACCGCGGTGCGGGCGGGAAGTAGCTGCACGAGCATCGCCGCTTCGACTATGGGCCAATAACGCGCCCGGCTACTTCTTGGTATTGCGTTCCAAACTCGCGATGATAGGACAGGGAGGCTGATTACCCGCGCGGCAGGTGCGGATGAGTTTGCCGAGCGTGGCGCGCATGGATTGGAGGTCGCGGATGCGTGCCTCGATGTCCGTCAACCGGTGTTCCGCGATCGCCCGGGTTTCCTTGCAGGAACTGTCGCCGAGTTTCAGCAACTCGGCGATCTCGCGCAGCATGAAACCCAACTCCTGCGCACGTCTGACAAAACGCAGACGGGCGAGTGTTTCAGGAGAATAGCGGCGCACGCCGCCCAGCGGGCGGCGTGGCGTGACGAGCAGGCCGCGACGCTGGTAGTAGCGGATCGTCTCGATATTGACGCCCGCCGCCTGCGCCAGACGGCCGATGGTCATGGCCGTTGGCGATCCGCGTGATGCGGTTTTCACGGACATTCGCTCTATAGAGATTGTCCGATGCTGGCAGCCCGCAGCGTCGTTTCATCCGGTCCGCGCCCGGCGCAGCAATCGGCGAGCTCTCCGTTGATGGCGACGGCGGGAACCGAGCGTATGCCGAGACGCTTGGCGCGGGCGGCCACCTCGGAGCGGCGCATATCCAGTACTTCCACCTCACACGACGGACAAGCGATGCGATTGACGAGATTGATCGTCTCCTCGCACACCGGGCAGCCGGCGCTGAAGATCTCGATTTTGCGTTTTGCACTCATAGACACCTCCTTTCAGGCGATTGGTTTGGTTAAGTCCGTGTCGGTCACACAGGCGGGACAGGGCGCGGTTGGATTTTGGCGCGGCCAGCTGTTCCACAGGGAAGCGCCGACCAGCAACGAGATGCCGATGTAGGTGGCGGCATCGGAATCAAAGTGGAATTTCCCGATAAGTACGATGGCCGCGGCTAACACCCCCAGCCCCAACGGCCCGTAGCCGCGTCGGGAACTGGCGCGCCACGCCAGAGTGCTCAGCACCACTGCCAGAAACACACTGGTGAGCGGCAGCAGAAGAGGGCTGTAGTTGATGAAGCCTAGACCCATAGCGCTCAACAGGCCGGTGTACGCCGGCCAGCAGGCAGGGCAGATGAGCTTCGGCATGACGGCGGTTCCGATGGCCGGCAAAAGCGGCGCGAGCTGGCGTCGGATCGGTGTGGCAGCGGCAGATGCGTGGACTCCAGTGAGAGCGGCGGCGATCAGTGCCACCGGCGGTGCTCCCTCGTGTTTTCCGTCTCCGCCGGCATAAATCCGACAACAGGCGGCATCGGCGGTGTCCGATTTGGCGACGTCTTTGCCGTTAACCAAGACCGTCGGTGAGCCGTAGGCACGTACGTGTTCAGGTGCTTCGGCATCGGCGCGGTCCCATTCCTGCCAGCGCGGTGTCAACCCCGCCAGGCCGAAGGCGCGCAAAAGATTCTCCCGCGCCTGCGGCACATTCGGGCAATCGCGGTCGTATATAAGCTCAATAGTTGGCATGAAACATTCGACCTCCAAAACAAGCCTAAGCTCCGTACCGGGGTACGGAGTCAAGCCAGAATTTTGGGCAAGTTGATCGAGGCCCGAATCCAGGCTAACCCACCACGTTAACCATATCCAGATTGCCAGTATTAGGCCTCATGAAGAATGACCAAAATGGCCTGGCTGGAAAATGAAGTTGCAATTGAAGACAGGTCATGGTTATAGTTTCGCCGATGCATCAGGAGTACGTGTTACACCACGTACGGGAAGCATTTGACGTAATGGAACAAGCAACCTATTTTTCCGCGACCTCCATGCCCGCCCCTAAGCGGCGTGCGATGGTTTTCGTCATTCTGTTCGCTTGGCTGGCGTTGCTGTTGACCTGTCCAACTGAAATGGACGGCGGCAGTAATCTTGCGTCCGCTGACAAGGAACACGTCTCCCACACAACGACGGGTTCCACGCACGACACCTCGCATGACGATCTCTGTTGTACCACCGCGCAGCATACCGCGGTACTGGCGACCGCCCAGAAATTCAATCTCACCGCCTTTCTCACGCTGATATCAGTGCCGCCGGTTATTGTGATGTCGCTGATTATTCTGGTCGCAGCGACGACGAATCGCGGCTTCCTACGAAGTTCAAGATCGAGTTGGACCAAGAACTCGCCACTCTTTCGCACCCTCTGGCCACAAGCCCCACCTCATTAATCCCGTTTTTATCGGGATGTCTGTAGTACGGTTCTGCACTGGCTTGTCCGGGCGACATATTTTCCTTGGCTGCCTCGCCGATATATCTCGATAGATGTTTCAGATAGCTTGAGGCCTGATGTCTTCGTTGTGACGGAAGGTTCAACGCTAGTCCCATAGCCCGTTACGTTGTGTCATTGGCGTCCCTGAGTGGCGTAGAAGATTCACAACATGGGTGATTTGATGAACGAGATGCGTCATGAGATCTCTTTACTGAAGAGGACAAACTACGATGAAGAGAATTCCCAAGCTTCTCTGCGGCCTGCCCAATCTGCCTCGCCGCCGGTTTATTCAGGGCCTGGCGGCGGGCGGGGTGTTGCTCGGTGTTTCGCCCTGGCTCAGGCCGGCCTGGGCGCAGGTAACCGACACCACCACGGGTAGCGCCCCGGTGCTCAGCGGCACCGAGTTCGACCTCACGATCGCGGAAACGCCGGTCAATTTCACCGGCCGTCCGCGTCTGGCTACCACGATCAATGGCTCGATCCCAGCGCCCACACTGCGCTGGCGACAGGGCGATACCATCACCCTGCGGGTCACCAACCGGCTGCCGGTGGACACCTCGATCCACTGGCACGGCATCCTGCTGCCGTTTCAGATGGACGGCGTCCCGGGCATCAGCTTCAAGGGCATTGCGCCGGGAGAGACCTTCATCTATCGCTTCAAGGTGCAGCAGACCGGAACTTACTGGTATCACTCCCATTCCGGCATGCAGGAACAGACCGGCATGTATGGCGCGATTGTCATCGAGCCGGCGCGTGGCGGGCCGATCCGCGCCGACCGCGATTACATCGTGCAGCTGTCCGACTGGACCGACGAGGACCCGATGCGAGTCCTCGCCAAGCTCAAGATGCAGAGCGACTACTACAACTTCAACCAGCCGACGGTGGTCGATTTCTTCCGCGACGCCGCCAACGACGGCGTTTCGGCCGCCATGGCCAAGCGGCGCATGTGGCAACAGATGCGCATGAACCCGACCGATCTGGCCGATGTTTCCGCCTACACCTACACCTATCTCATGAACGGCACCACCCCGGCCGGCAACTGGACCGGGCTGTTCCGTCCGGGAGAGAAGATACGGCTGCGCTTTATCAATTCCGGTGCGATGACGTTTTTCGACGTGCGTATCCCGGGGCTCAAGATGACAGTGATTCAGGCCGATGGTCAGGATGTCGAGCCGTTTACGGTGGATGAAATCCGCATCGGAGTCGCCGAGACCTATGACGTGATCGTCGCGCCCAAGGATGATGCGTACACCATCTTTGCCCAGTCCATGGATCGCACCGGACACACCCGCGGCACCCTGGCCGTGCGCGCCGGCATGACCGCCGACGTGCCGGCGGTGGACAAGCCCGAGCCGCTCAGCATGGGGGACATGATGGGCGACATGGGCGGCGGGATGGGCGGGATGGATCACAGCGCCCACGGCGGTATGGCCATGGATCACAGCCAGCACGCCATGGGCGCCATGACCATGGGCGGTGGACAGGTGCGTGCGCGCCACGCCCGCACCGAGTACGGCCCCGGCGTGGACATGCGCGTGGACATGCCACGCACCAACCTGGATGACCCTGGCATTGGCTTGAGGAACAACGGTCGCCGCGTGCTGACCTATGCCGATCTGCACACGATAGGCGGCCCACTTGACAGACGCGGACCCGAGCGGGAGATCGAGCTGCATCTCACCGGCAACATGGAACGTTACACCTGGTCGTTCGACGGCCTGGAGTTCGGCAAGTCCACGCCGGTGCATTTCCGTCACAACGAGCGGCTGCGCGTGATTCTGGTCAACGACACGATGATGACTCATCCCATGCACCTCCACGGTATGTGGAGTGAACTGGAAAACCCGGACGGACGCTTCCAGATTCGAAAGCACGTCATCAATGTGCAACCGGCGCAGCGCGTGAGTTTTCTCGTCACCGCCGATGCCCTGGGACGCTGGGCCTGGCATTGTCATCTGCTCTTGCACATGGACGCAGGCATGTTCCGCGAAGTGGTCGTGGCGTGAACGTGGTGCAAACGAACAATGGAGAACGTAACGATGATGAACAATAAAATTAGTCTGCCCAGCGCGTCCCCGCGTCTCGTTCCGGCCGCACCGGAGCTGATGCGACGACCCGAGGGGCGAAGCCCATGGACAGGCCGGATAAAATCTGCTCTGGGTCATTTTTTGATTGCCGCCATGATGGTGCTCGGTGTGTCATCCGTCCGGGCACAGGAGCCACCGACCCCGGCAAAGGAGACCGAACAGATGAAGGCCGTGCCGGACATGGACCATAGCCAGATGGACCACAGCAAGATGGATCATGGCGCTGCACCCCCGCCGGATCCAGCGACCCTGAGTGATCCGGGTGCGGACAGCGGTATGAACCATGGCTCCATGCAAGGCGGATCGGCCCCGCCCGATGCCCGTGACCCACATGCCTATTCGGGGGGTTACACCCTCGATCCTGCCCGACCGCTGCGAATGGCGGACGAGCACAACTTTCATTCATTGCTGGTCGATCGGTTCGAAAGGGTGCGCACGCGCGACAACTCATCCACGGAATATGATCTGCAAGCCTGGTTCGGCCGGAATTACGACCGCGTCGTGCTGAAAGCCGAGGGCGAGGCGGATGACGGCAGGATCGAGGATGCGCACACCGAACTGCTTTGGGGGCATGCCGTGGCGGCCTACTGGGATACGCAAGTCGGCGTGCGTTACGACAGCGGCAAGAATCCTGACCGGAAATGGCTGGCGTTCGGTATCCAGGGGCTGGCGCCGTACTGGTTCGAGGTGGATGCCACCGCCTACGTGGGTGAGTCGGGACGTACCGCGTTACGGCTGGAAGCTGAATATGAATTGTTGCTGACGCAAAAACTCGTCCTGCAGCCGCGCATCGAGGCCAATTTCTACGGCAAGCGCGACGCCCAGCGCGAACTCGGTTCCGGTTTGTCCGACCTCGTGCTGGGGCTGCGCCTGCGTTACGAGATCCGGCGCGAGTTCGCGCCTTATATCGGCATCGAGCGGTCCGGGGAGTTCGGTGGCACCGCGGACTTCGCGCGGGCGGACGGCGAACGAACCAAAGAAACGCGATTCGTCGCGGGACTGCGTTTCTGGTTCTGAGCGACGCAAGCCGACATAGCGAGTTGTAATTATTTTACATCTCATAAGGAGCAAAGTAATGACACAAGTGAATGCAAACGTTTTTCGCCAGGCAGTGTTGCTGTTGTCATTGATTGGCCTGCCGTCGGCCGTGTTCGGCGACGCGGCCACGAGCGCCCACTGGATGGCGCCGGAAGAGGCGGCCCGGCGCGTGAACCCTGTCCCCGTCGACAGCGCTTCGCGCGAGCGCGGGCGTAAGTTGTTTGAGGCGAACTGCGTCAGTTGTCACGGGCCGACCGGCCGCGGCAACGGGCCCATTGCCGCCCGGTTGGAGACGCTGCCGGCAGACCTCGCGGCGATGGCCGGGCAACACCCGGACGGCGATTTCGCCTGGAAGATCGCCGAGGGCCGTGGCGCCATGCCGGCCTGGAAGAAAGTGCTCAAGGATAAGGAGATTTGGGATCTGGTGAATTACATCCAGAATCTGGGCAAGTCTGACGATTCGCAAAGAGGACACTCGCATGCACACTGAACATTTATAGACGCCCACGCTCACAAATTGGTCTGCGGGCACGCGTACGCAGCTTGAGCTGTCTGTTGGCTAAGAATTGAATTCGAATGAATCAACAATTCAAATATTCGTATGCAAAATACGATACAAAACCTGATTACCTGGATGACGTCGGCCGCTCTGCTGAATTCCCTCTGGGAGTTGGCGCAGCTTCCTTTGTACGGCCTGTGGAGCGATCCGGATGGGAGCCGAATCGTGGCCTATCTCATCCATTGCATTTTAGGCGATGTGTCGATCGCCACGGTGCTGTTTTTTCTGACCTCGATGATCCTGAAAAGCCTGGATTGGCCGGCCGTCCATCCGTGGCGGGGCGGTGCTCTGGTCATTGGCCTGGGAATTGCCTATACCGCGTTCAGCGAATGGTATAACGTGTATGTGGTCACCGCTTGGTCCTATGCGCCGTCCATGCCGCTCATCGGCGGGATCGGCATCGCGCCCTTGCTTCAATGGTTCGTGGTGCCGGCATTAATGATTATTGCGATGCGACGTTTGCACTAAAGCGCATCGGTGAAGATCACTGCCATTAGGAATGGTTATTGCAAAAACCTTATACAGGGCAACGATTCTTCTCGCGGAAGGTAAACAGTGATTTTGATCCGCATCAAGCTTTATGGCACGATTTCCATTAAGGTTGGAGCCGATTGTTTCATGGAGGAGTACGGATGTCGCCAAGCCTGATAAGAATAGGCGCTGCGAAATCGAGGACATCCATCTCCTCGCGATTGCTTGTGGTCTGGCTGTCGCTGTCGCTGTTTCTGACCCTGACCCCTTGTTGCGAAATCTTCGCTGACGCCCTTGCGTCGCCCGCTGATGCGGCACTTGATCATGCGCATCAGGAACCGGACGGCGCGTCGCACTCACCGGCGTCGAACGGCTTCCATGATCCGTGCGCGCAATGGCTGGATCGTGCCGACTACACGCTGAACTCGCTTCACCTCGCCGTATCGTCGGGATCGGGTTCACAGCAAGACATTCCCGTCGCACCGCTGTTGCTGCTGGTGCCCCACGCAGACGCTCCGGTGATGGCACGACTTTCGTATCATCCTCCGCCGGATCCAACGCTACCCCTGTACCTCCGCATCAAGCACCTGCTGCTTTAGATACCTGCCTTAACCGGCGCCATCGTGGCGCGACGTGGGGTGGTTTGATATTCCCCGCGTGATCGCCATCCGGCTCCGCGTTTACTTTCCATGCGATTCGTCGTTTGGCGATCAATGTGCCCATGGCACAGCGCTCTATATTCCGAGAGAAAACCACGAAGCAAAGGAGTCTGCACTGCTGTGTTGTCTTAGTCGCTGGAACGGATGCCGATCGGCGGTGTCTCTAACTTAGAGAAAGTTTTATGGAGGGCAAAGCATGGCAACCACGGGATATGACTGTAGATTTATTTTTTCAGGATGAGTCTGCGACAGTGGCATGTTTTCGATACAAGAACAGCAATGAAAGCAGTTATACATTTTTGACTAACGAAGGAGAAATGCATGAACAAGCTAGCATGGTTTACGACACTGGTGGCATTGACGTTTTCGATTCCCCAGGCGTTCGCGGTGGAAGAACATCATCTGGATAAACCCGGGAGCCCGGCCCAGACGGCGCGAAACAAGGACGGTAAAGCACCTCCCACCAAGCAAGGCGGCATGTCGATGGGCATGATGCAAGACAGCATGCTCAAGATGCACGAGCAGATGCACAAGATCATGCAAACCAGCGATCCCCAGGAGCGCGAGAAACTCAAGCAGGAACACATGCAGCTGATGCAGGACCACATGAAAATGATGGGCGGCATGATGGGTCCGGGAATGATGATGGGCGACGGCATGGCCGGCGGCAAGGCCGGTCCCGCCGGCGGCCCGGTGGAAAAGCGTCTGCAAACGATGGAGCGCCGCATGAACATGATGCAGAAGACGATCGAGCAGATGCAGAAGCACTAGGCCCGGCCACGTGGAAGAAGACGCTTTCGTGAGATCACGGCCACCTGCAACGCAGACGGCCCAAGGAGGCTAAGACATGAATATGGACGGCTGGGGCATGGGATTCGGCGGAATCGGGATGATCCTGTTTTGGGTGCTGATCATCGCAGGCATCGTGGTTCTGACGAAGTGGTTAGCCGACGGACCACGGAGAAGCGATACGCCACGTGAAAATTCCGCGCTTGATGTTCTCAAGCAGCGTTATGCCCGCGGTGAAATCAACCGCGAGGAATTCGAGCAGAAAAAGCGCGATCTAAACCAGTGACGATGACTGAAGGAGATAGGTATGACCAAACTTAATCCGCTGGTAGTGGGCGGGGCGCTGGCGATAACGCTCGCGGCGCTCTATAGCCTGTGCGCCGCGGCCTTCGCCATCGCGCCGGCAGCAACCATCGATTTCTTCAACGCCTGGTTTCACGGGCTGAACCTCGCCGGGATGCAGGCCGGCGCCAAGCCGTTCACGCCGGGCGTGTTTGTCTATGGTCTCGTTGGTCTGACGGCGTCCGCCTTCGTCGGCGGCGTGGTGTTCGCCGTCAATTACAACCTGATCCGTCTTTGTCCCGGTTGTCGCAGCCGGGAGCAGAACAAGGTTATGGAATCTTAACGCCATGGCCGGATGCGTCTTCATTAAACGACGTATAGCAAAACTCGGTACATCCGATTAACTCAAAAGGAGCAAACCATGAAACACACGATGTTACGCAAAGTTGGCACAGTATTGTTGATCGCTGGAATCGCCCTCGCGGTTCCGGTCTATGCCGCGAAACATGGCGGGCCGGGCATGATGGACGGTAAGAATGGCGGCATGGGTGGGCCCGGCATGCAACAGATGACCGGCATGATGCACGACATGTCGGGCGAGATGGTGGAAATGTCCAACATGATGGAACGCGGCCAGATGAAACCGGACGCGATGAAGAAGATGTCGGGCCAGATGAAGCAGATGGGCGAGATGATGGAGATGATGTCCGGCATGATGGGCAAGGGCATGATGATGGATGCCGATCAGCAGAAGCAAATGGGCCAGATGCGCATGCAGATGGATCAGATGCGGAAGGACATGCCGATGGCGCCGACAAAGAAGCAGTAAGCCGGAGCCGCCCCAGCGGCGTCATCGCCGCCGGGGATTACCCGGAGCGGGATCGGTTCGACTCCGCGCGCGTCAAGGAGCTCCAGGTGAAATGTTCATAGACACCCGACCAGTAGAGACCGAAAGCGATGGCCCAGGCAAGTTCTTCAATGGGTATGCCGAGGACGAGCAGACCGGAGAGCGCGGAAAGGTTCCATACCCGCTCGATATACCCGGGTGCGGACCATTCGAGTCCGAGCAGGAACACGATGTAGTAGCTGAGGAACAGCAGGCCGCCGACCCAGGTCTTGGTCTTAAGATCGGGGCGACAGACGACGGTGGCAACGGCGCCGATCGCCATGGCGATGATGCCCGGATAGATGGGGTTCCACGGAAGGAAATAAAGAATTGGAAAGGCAATGAACGGCGAAGCCAATGCCTTGTAGTGATGCCGATGCAGCGGCTGATGCTTATCGCGTACCGCCATGGGCTGTGTGCCACGACCGGTCAAGATGGGATAGAGCACGGCGGCGGCACCGCCGATAGCGAAGGTGAAAATGAGGCTTTCGATATCGAAGCCCGTGTACTGCGCGAGGCTGAAGAGACTCGGCGGGTTCCAATATTTGGGCACGAACAGCGGTTCGCTGAGACCGAATGGCATGGTGAACAGACTGGCCCACAACATGGTTTGGCGGTTTTTGGGAAAGGCGAGATAGAGCACTGCCCAGGGCGCGAGAAAGGCAGATGCCCACGTGAGCCATACGTATCGGTCACCGATCATGCCATGAGGTTAATACCTGAATTCTCGAAGTACAACCGGGAAGGAGTGAATATGACGAAGCATTATCAGAGAGGAGACGCAGGGGTTGCCATGGTCATCGTGATGGTGGTGATGATGATCGGGTTTCTCTGGCACGGCGGAGGGGGGCACGGCGGTGATCGCGGCAGCCACATGTCCTCCGGCGCGCCCACGGGCACGACGACAAAATCGCCGCTGGATCTGCTGGACGAGACCTACGCGCGCGGCGAGATCAGTCGCGAAGAGTATCTGCGAAGACGCGAGGATTTGCTGAAGCGCTGACGAACAGATGAGTCAACGATTTCTCGAAAGAAAGGAGTGACGATGGCAACCGATCCGGTATGTGACATGAATGTCGAGAAGTCATCGGCGGCCGGCAAGCTGTTGCACGAGGGAACGGTCTATTATTTCTGTTACACCGACTGTCTCGGCAAGTTCAAGGCCAACCCCGCCACCTATGGCCGGCGCACGGAGGCAGCCATGAATTGCCTCTCGATTCGCCTTATGGTTTTCCCGGCTGCGTTCGCGGTCAGGCGCCACGATGAGCGCGCGCCCCGGCGCCGCCGTGAAAGCGGCGTCTGGGGTACGGTGTCTCCCCACGCCGCGGTAACCGCTGCGCGTGGGCGCCTGGGCGACTCAGCCGGACGTTTGTTGCGGGTCGGGCGAGACGTAGACCTTGATCGAGCGACCGTCGAGCATCCCGGCCGGCGCGATCTTGTCGAGATCGAACACCGGACTGGTGTTGAACGTATCAAAGCGCCAAGAAAAGCTCTTGCCGCCCACGACGAACCTGATGGTCTCGCCTCCGGTCACGTTGGCCCACTTCGCGCCGGCATCGAGCACGATGGTGCGGTCGGCGCTTTCATCGTGCACCGGCGTGCCCAGGTTCGGGCTGGCCGCGGGGTGGTTGGCGAACGCGGGTGCCGCGGCGGCGAAGGCACCGGCGATGGCGAGGGAAACGAGATGGGTGTGCAGCGTCTTCATGATGATCTCCTTTAAAAAAAAGTGTTGAAGATGAACCTACCGGATATCTCCGATAGCAAGCCCATCGTAGGCGATGCACGCGAACGCCAGCCTGACCCGGAGATTACATTTTCGCAAGCTTGCGAAGCGCCTCGCCGGGAGATGTCAGAATGGATGTACTTAACATGCGGGTGCTGATCGTGGAAGACCAAATCAAGACGGGCGATTACCTGCGCCAGGGACTCACGGAAAACGGTTTCGTGGTCGACGTCGCGCGCAATGGACTCGACGGCCAACACCTCGCGCTCACCAGCGAGTACGATATCGTCGTGCTCGACGTGATGCTGCCGGGCGTTGATGGTTGGCAGGTGCTGCGCGAGCTGCGCCTCCAGGGCAAGCAGACCCCGGTGCTGTTCCTCACCGCGCGCGACAAGGTCGAGGACCGGGTGAAGGGGCTTGATCTCGGCGCCGACGATTACCTCGTCAAGCCGTTTGCGTTCTCAGAGCTGCTCGCGCGCGTACGCGCGTTGACTCGTCGGGGAGGGATGCACGAGCCCGAAATCTTGCGCGTGGCGGATCTCGAGGTCGACCTGCTGCGGAGGCGGACCATGCGCGCGGGCAAGCGGATTACGCTGACGGCCAAGGAGTTCACGCTCCTGGCGCTCCTCATGCGGCGCTGCGGCGAGGTGCTCTCGCGCACCCTGATCGCCGAGCAGGTGTGGGACATGAACTTCGACAGCGACACCAACGTCGTGGAGGTCGCCGTGCGCCGGCTGCGCGCCAAGATCGACGATCCCTTTGAACATAAACTGATTCGCACGATTCGCGGTATGGGATACGTGTTGGAGGAGCAAGAGGATTGACGATGCTCGAACGCGCCTCCATCACGTTCCGCCTGAGCCTGCTGTTCGCAGTGGCGTCCGTGTTGATGCTGGCGGGCATCGGTGCCTACCTGTATCGCTCGCTCGAGTACCGGTTCGCGCAGCGTGACACCGACGAACTCGTGGGCAAGGTGGAACTGGTGCGCTACATACTCTCCGGAACGTCCTCGCGCCAGGATGTTCCATCGCGCCGCCAGGACTTCGCGCACGTGGTCGTCGGACACCCGTCGCTGTATCTGGCCGTGCTCGACGAAGACGGTGAGGCCCTGTTCGCCTCGTCGCGCCTGCGGCTGCCGGAGGCGCTGCTCCGCAAGGCCGTGGACGCATCCACGACACCGACATCCACCGAGTTGTGGCAGCCGTCGCCCGATCAGCGTTACCGCACGCTCGCGGCCTGGGTGGATCTCGCCAGTGAGTCCAATCAGCGGGTGCTCATCGCGCTCGCGCTTGATACCGCTGAGCAACGGGCACTGCTCGCGAGTTACCGGCATCACCTGGTCATTGCTCTTTTGAGTGGCGGGGTGCTTGCCGCGCTGATGAGTTTTCTCGTCGTCCGTCACGGATTACGTCCGCTGCGGCGCATGGCGGCGACCGCGTATCAAATCTCGGTGGACCGCCTGAGTGAGCGACTCAACATCGAGCACGTGCCGGCGGAGCTCAAGCAGCTTGCCACGGCGTTCAACGCGATGCTTGCGCGCATCGAGGACTCGTTCGGGCGACTCGCGGGTTTTTCGTCGGACCTCGCGCACGAGCTGCGTACGCCGATCAATAACCTCATGGGGCAAACCCAGGTCGCGCTGACGCGCACACGGTCAGCGGAGGAGTACCGCCG
This sequence comes from Sulfuricaulis limicola, assembly GCF_002355735.1. Lineage (GTDB taxonomy): Bacteria > Pseudomonadota > Gammaproteobacteria > Acidiferrobacterales > Sulfurifustaceae > Sulfuricaulis > Sulfuricaulis limicola. The sequence goes on from NZ_AP014879.1 coordinate 968,332, forward strand.
AGTCCTTGAATCCAACCTGGAGGAGTGCGAGCGTCTCGCGCGCATGATCGCCGACATGCTGTTCCTCGCCAGGGCGGACCACGCGCAGGTGACGCTGCGAACCGAATCGGTTGACCTGCGAGCCGAGCTCGACAAGGTGGCGGAGTTCTACGAGGCGCATGCACAGAATTGCGGCGTGCGCATCGTGTGTGCGGGCGAGGGCCGCGTCGCCGCGGATCGCCTGCTCGTGCAGCGCGCCGTGAGCAATCTGCTCTCCAACGCGATCCGCCACACTCCAAAAGGCGGCGAAGTCAGGCTGTGGACCGTTCACGATGACAACGCTACGGTCACCGTGAACGTCAGCAATCCGGGCCCGGGCATCCCGCGCGAACACCTCGATCGCGTTTTCGACCGCTTCTATCGCATCGACAGCTCGCGCGGCGTCTCGCACGAGGGGGTGGGCCTCGGGCTCGCGATCGTACGATCAATCATGGTGTTGCACGGCGGCCGCGTGAGCGTCGCGAGCATGCCGGACAGGGTGACGACATTCGCCCTGCATTTTCCCGCCGTCCCAGCGGGCGTCGGGCGCGGGCCAGACAGGGCCGTCCCGCCCACGCTGTCACGGGAGGCTTTCCGCCGGAAGGGGCTGACGGCGTGAACCCTGTCTGCCTCGACCGCCGGCCATGCAGGCAAGCCCGGTGAAACCTTGGAGGAAGGAAATCATGAATCACTCGCACAACGAACGACAGGGTAATGAGTCACGGTCACTGTGGCGCTCGCGCACGGGGCTCGCGCTGCTCGGTTTTCTCGCCATAGCGGGGTTCTTTCTTTTCACGGAACACCGGGCGCATCTGCTGGGCGCGTTGCCGTTCGTGCTGCTGGCGCTCTGCCCGCTGCTGCATCTGTTCGGCCACGGCGGGCATGATCACGGCGCGGAAAAAGGAGACAAGCCATGAACCCGGCCACCTCCGCCCCTGCCTACGGCCTCTGGACACTGGTCGTGATCAATTCGGCTGTGTTCATCATCTTTCTCTACAGCTTCGCCAAGCCGCAAACCACGCGCGACTGGCGCTCCTTCGGCGCCATCTCGGCGTTCCTGGTGGCGCTGTTCACCGAGATGTACGGCTTTCCGCTCACGATCTATCTCCTTTCCGGCTGGCTGCAAAGCCGCTATCCCGGCGTGGACTGGCTCGCGCACGACGCCGGCCACCTGCTCGAGACGCTGTTCGGCTGGAAGGCCTACCCGCATTTCGGTCCATTTCATCTGCTTTCCTTCGCGTTCATCGGCGGCGGGTTCATCCTGCTGTCGAACGCCTGGCGGGTGCTGTACGCGGCGCAGAAGAACCGCACGCTGGCGACGACCGGCCCGTACGCGCGCATCCGCCATCCGCAGTACGTCGGCTTCGTGCTGATCATGCTGGGCTTCCTGGTGCAGTGGCCGACGATCCTGACGCTCGCCATGTTTCCGGTGCTGGTGTTCATGTACGTGCATCTTGCCCGGCGCGAGGAACGCGAGGTCGAGCGCGAGTTCGGCGAAGTGTACGCGCGCTATGCCGCACGCACGCCGGCATTTATCCCGCGTTTGGCGGCAGCACCACGCACGTCGCCATGAGGTGGTGGGAAGCTTACCAGACGACATTCGTCCGGACCGGGCACGATGTTAATCAAGGGGGCGATCCCCGCACACAGAAAGGAGCAAAACCATGGAACAGTCGATAACACGAAACATGATCCGCGTGGCGGTTCTCGTGACGGCGAGCGCCGTGGCTCCGCTCTGCACCGCGGCCGAGAGCGACCTGAGCGTGAGCTTCGGCGCCGAATACACGACCGGGGACTACGGCACTGGGACCGATACCTCGATCTGGTATTTCCCACTCTCGTTCAGCTACGGGAGCGAGGTGACGACCTTCTCGGTCACGGTTCCCTACCTGATCGTTGAAGGTCCGGGCAATGTCACGCCCGCCATCGGCGACACGCCGCGCGGCATGTCGCCGGGCATGGGTGCCATGCAGGTGGTACGTCCCGGGCCGGTCGGGGCTACCCGCCGGGAGTCAGGTCTGGGTGACGTCGTGCTCTCGGGCTCAGTGCGGCTCGTCGCGGAAGCGCCGGCGCAACCGCGCGTCGATCTCACCGGCAAGATCAAGCTCGCCACGGCGGACGAAGACGACAATCTGGGCACCGGCGAAAACGATTACGCCGTGCAGTTGGATTTGGAGAAGGGGATCTTCTTCGGCTATCTCGGTTACCGGGTGTACGGCGATCCGCCGGGGATCAACCTGGACAATGTCGCCTACGGCCTCGTCGGCCTGTCCCGCCCGCTGGATGCGGCCACGCGCGCGGGCGTATCGCTTTATGCACAGCAGGCGGCCACCGCCGGCACCGACGATCAGACCGAGTTGAGCCTGTTCCTCACCCGCAAGCTCGGCAAGGGCAATCAACTGCGCCCGTACGTGGTATTCGGGCTCTCCGACGGCAGCCCGGACTGGGGCGTGGGCGTGACGCTCGCGTTGTATCGCTGATCTATAGGGCGTGTTCGGCCGAGTCGCTAATTACGGCATGCGCATCGGCCATTATTCCGCGCTTCGACATAAAGCGCGCGCTGCCGTGAGAGCAGGGTGTCTGTACGGCGGCAATGATTTCGGAGTCGATTGATCCGGAAAAGGAGCGTCCCGTCACGGGACGTCATGACAACCGGGGAGCAATCCCCGCAACACAAGGAGTGAAACCATGAAACAGTCAACGTGTAACAGCTTGGGAGCAGGTCTGCTGGTGCTGGGACTTGCGCTGGCGCTGCCCACTTATGCCCAGATGGGCAGTGGCACGATGGGCGATCAGAAAGGCGGCGGCATGATGGACGGCGGCAAAGGGATGGGTTCCGGCGCACAGCAGAAGGGCGGCAAGATGGGCGGGCAGCAGGGCATGGACGGGCCGGGCGCGCAGCAGATGTCCGGCATGATGCACGACATGAGCGGCATGATGACGGACATGTGGGCCCAGATGGAGGGAGCCAAGTTGAGTGCCGAACAGCAAAAACAAATGTCCGCGCGCATGAAGCAGATGTCGCAAATGATGGAAATGATGTCGGGCATGGCGGGCAAGGGCATGATGATGGATGCCGACATGCAGAAGCAGATGGATCAGATGCGCAAGCGCCTGGACGAGATGATGAAGCCATCGGCCGGAGGTTCGAAGAAGTAGGTGGTGTTGCCAGCGGTCGGAAACCTCCGCCCGCTGCTGTTTCTTATGGAGGTGCATCATGACGACGGCATACGTAACAAGACTTGGGTGGCTGCTCGCTGGGCTGCTGGTGGTCGTGCCCGCCGCCGTGGCGGTGGGTGGCTATCGCCAGGTCGTGGACGGTGTGGCCATCTACTTCGGCATCTTGCCGGCCGAGCTGGTGCGCGGGCATCCGCCCAGTCACCCCGAGAGCGGGATGCACGGCGGTGTGCCGGTGGGCGAGAACCATCTCACCGTGGCGCTGTTCGAGGACAAGACTGGCGTGCGGATTACCCGCGCCAAAGTCAGCGCGACGATCACGGGCCCGGATAGCTTCAAGGTGACAAAGAAACTCGAGCCGATGATCATCGCCGGCAGCGCCACCTATGGCAATTACTTTTCCATGCCGGGTCCCGGCCCTTTCCGCATCGTGCTGCATATCCAGGCACCGGATGCCAGGGAAGGTATCGAGGCAGTGTTCGCCTGGGCGCGGTCGTAGGCGACGGACGTTGCCGGGAATCATCCATGTCTTTTACCTCACGGAGGTTTGACCATGACTGAACGCAACAGCATCACCACAGAAAAGCTTTCATCTTCGAGACAGGCCGCGTCGGGTTCCGCCGTCAAGGCCGGACGCCGCAGCGGCATCAATTCGGTCAGTACGGAAGAACGTGAGCGCATGATTGCCGTGAAAGCATATTACTGTGCCGAGCGCCGCGGCTTTGCTCCGGGCCACGAGCTGGAGGACTGGTGCGAGGCCGAGATGGAAATCAACCGGCAACTCGGGCGCGAGTGAGCACACCCATGGCCGAAGGACAACGTGCATGCCGCGTGCCCCGGCGGTGAAGACCGGTCATGGATAACGCCGTCGCGCTGGTGCAGGCCTACCTGCAGGTGAACGGTTACTTCACCGTCACCGAGTACCCGGTGCTCGAAGCGGCGCGGCACGGCATCGAGACTGCCACCGATCTCGATGTGCTGGCGTATCGTTTTCCCGGCGCCGGGCGCCTGCTGCCGGCCAAGACGGGAGGCCCCGAACGCTGGATGACGACAATTGATCCGGCGCTGGGCTGTCCGGCCGACCAGGTGGACATGATGATCGGCGAGGTCAAGGAGGGGCGCGCTGAGCTGAACCGCGCAGCGCGCGATCCGCAGGTGTTGCGCGCCGTGCTGGTAAGTTTCGGTTGCTGTGCCGAACAGCATGTCGCGCCGGTCGTCGAACGCTTATTGCGTAACGGCGTGGCCAGCTTGCCGTCCGGTCACCAGGTTCGTCTCGCCGCCTTCGGTTCCACGGTCGAAGCCGGCAGCCATGGTTATCACGCCATGGAACTCGGCCACGTGGTCAAGTTCCTGCAGCAATACCTGCGCGACTATTGGGACGTGCTGCGACACGCCCAGTTCAAGCACCCGGCGTTCGGGTTCTTGATGACCCTGGAGAAGGCCGCGCGCGGCGGTAACCGGTAGCGGGGCGACGTAATGAACAGAGATCAGGTGATTCTTACCGTCAACGCGGGCAGTTCCTCGCTGCGACTGGCGGCGTTCGTCGCGGCGGGCGACGCGTTATCGCTGTTGGCGCGCGGGCATTTTTCCGACGTCCGGAATGGCCTCGTGGATATCCTGCGCGGCTTTCTCAAGGATCACGGCATCGAGGAAGTGGCGGCGGTGGCGCACCGGATCGTTCACGGCGGAGCGCGCCTCGTTGCATCTTGCCTGTTGGACAGAGAGACAGAAGCCGAAATCGAGCGCCTTATCCCGTTGGCGCCGTTGCACAACCCACCGGCCCTCGCGGGGGTACGTGCCTGTCGCACGCTCTTCCGCGCGGACATGCCGCAAGTGGCGGTGTTCGACACGGCGTTCTACGCGGATCTTCCGGAAGCCGCGCGCACCTACGCGATCCCGCATGACCTCGCAAACAAGCACGGGCTGCGTCGCTACGGTTTCCACGGGATCGCGCATCAGGCGATGTGGCGGCGCTGGCGGGAATTGCGGCCCGACATCCGCGAAGGCGGGCGCGTGATCTCGGCTCAGCTCGGCGCGGGCTGTTCCATGACCGCGGTCGAACACGGCGCGCCGCGCGATACGTCGATGGGTTTCTCGCCGCTCGAGGGCCTGATGATGGCCACCCGCGGCGGCGACATGGACCCGGGCGTGATCACCTGGCTGCAGCGGCGCGAAGTATTCAGCCCGGAGGTGATCGAGCGGCTGCTCTATTACGACTGCGGCCTGCAAGGCGTGGCCGGAGAAAGCGACATGCGCCGATTGCTGGCGCGCGACGACGCGGAGGCGCGGTTGGCGGTGGAAATGTACTGCCACCGTGCGCGCAAATATCTCGGCGCCTATCTCGCGGTGCTCGGCGGCGCCGAGGCGATTCTCTTCGGCGGGGGCGTGGGTGAGAACGCCCCGTTCGTGCGCGCGAAGATTCTGGCTGATATGGAGTGGGCCGGCATCGAACTCGACGCCCAAGCGAATAGCGCGGCTATGGCCACCGAGGCGCGCATCAGCCGGCCGCAGAGCCGGGCGGAGATTTGGGTTATCCCGGTGGACGAGGCCGCCATCCTGGCACAAGAGGCCGTGGCCGTGACGCGACCGCATGAAGCGATCGGTCGCAAGGAGAACAAGTCATGAACGAGGCGGCAATTCAACCCAAGGTGGAGAAGGGTCCGCTGTCGGTGGACGAGCTGTGCCGCATCGACGCCTACTGGCGGGCGGCGAATTATCTTTCGGTCGGGCAGATTTATCTGCTCGACAACCCCTTGCTCATGGAATCTCTGAAGCTGGAGCATGTGAAACCGCGACTGCTCGGCCACTGGGGCACGACACCAGGGCTCAACTTTATATATGTTCATCTCAACCGCGTTATCAGGCAGCACGATCTGAATGCGATTTATATCGCCGGCCCCGGTCACGGTGGACCCGGACTCGTCGCCAACACCTGGCTCGAAGGCAGCTACAGCGAGTTCTACCCCAACGTGCCGCAAACCGTCGAGGGTATGAAGCGATTGTTCAGGCAGTTCTCCTTCCCCGGCGGTGTGGGCAGCCATGTCACCGCCGAGACCCCGGGTTCGATCCACGAGGGCGGCGAACTCGGTTATGCGCTCTCGCATACCTACGGTGCCGCTTTCGACAACCCCGACCTCCTTGTTGCCTGTGTCGTCGGCGATGGCGAGGCCGAGACTGGACCGCTCGCGGCCGCTTGGCATTCGAACAAGTTTCTCAATCCCGCCACCGATGGCGCCGTGCTGCCGGTCCTGCATCTCAACGGCTACAAGATCGCCAATCCCACGGTGCTCGCGCGCATCCCGCACGCGGAACTCGAAAGTCTGTTCCTCGGCTACGGTTACCAGCCCTATTTCGTCGAGGGGGATGAGCCCGAAACCATGCATCAGCAGATGGCGGCGACACTCGATGCCGTGATCAGTGATATTCGCACGATCCAGAAACGGGCGCGTGCAGGCGGAGTAATCGAGTATCCGCGCTGGCCGATGATTATCCTTAGGACTCCCAAGGGCTGGACCGGCCCGAAGGAAGTGGACGGCCTGAAGACCGAAGGCAGCTGGCGTTCGCACCAGGTGCCGTTCGGTGAACTGACGAAGCCGGAACATCTGAGACTTCTCGAGCAGTGGATGCAGAGTTATCGACCCGAAGAGCTGTTTGACAACAACGGTGTGCTGAAACCGGAGCTGGCGGCGCTCGCGCCTCAAGGCGCGCGGCGCATGGGCGCCAACCCGCACGCCAACGGCGGCCTGCTGCTCAAGGACCTGCGGTTGCCCGACTTCCGCGGCTACGTCGTGGACGTCCCGCAACCGGGACAGGCACAGGCGGAACCGACGCGGGTCATGGGCCGATACCTGCGCGACGTCATGAAGCTCAACCTCGATGCTCGCAACTTCCGCGTCGTAGGGCCGGACGAGACCGCCTCCAATCGGCTGGGCGCGTTGTTCGAGGTAACGGACCGCGCTTGGGTGGCCGAGCGCTTTCCCGAAGATGACCATCTCGCGCCCGATGGTCGCGTCATGGAAATCCTTTCCGAGCACACCTGCCAGGGCTGGCTCGAGGGCTATCTGCTCACTGGCCGCCACGGGCTGTTCTCTTGTTATGAGGCCTTCATCCACATCGTGGACTCGATGTTCAACCAGCACGCCAAGTGGCTCAAGGTGAGCCGCGAGATTCCCTGGCGGCGGCCGATCGCGTCGCTGAATTATTTGTTGACCTCGCATGTCTGGCGCCAGGACCACAACGGCTTCTCGCACCAGGATCCGGGTTTCATCGACCATGTGGTGAACAAAAAGTCCGACGTCATCCGCGTGTATCTCCCTCCCGACGCCAACACGCTGCTCTGTGTCACCGATTGTTGCCTGCGCTCGCGTCATCTGGTGAACGTCATCGTCGCTGGCAAAAACGACCAGCCGCAGTGGCTAGCCATGGACGCCGCCATCAAGCACTGCGCGGCCGGGATCGGCCTCTTTGAATGGGCGAGCAGCGACACCGACGGTGAACCGGACGTGGTCATGGCTTGTGCCGGCGATGTGCCGACGCTCGAAACTCTGGCGGCGGTCGATTTGCTGCGCCAGCATCTCCCCGATCTCAAGGTGCGCGTGGTGAACGTCGTGGACCTGATGACGCTCCAGCCCAGGGAGGAGCACCCGCATGGACTCACGGACCGGGAGTTCGACGGGCTGTTCACTACCGACAAGCCGATCATCTTCGCCTACCACGGCTACCCGTGGCTGATTCACCGGCTCACGTATCGCCGCACCAATCACAAGAATCTGCACGTGCGCGGCTACAAGGAAGAAGGCACGACTACGACGCCGTTCGACATGGCGGTGCGCAACGACCTCGACCGCTTCCATCTCGTGACCGACGTGATCGACCGCGTACCGAAGCTCGGCTACAAAGCCGCCTACTTGAAGCAGCAGATGCGCGACAAGCTCATCGAGCATCGTGAGTACATCGAGCGCCATGGCGAAGACATGCCCGAGATCCGTGACTGGAAATGGCCGGGAAACACCCATGCTTGACGAATTCATCCACGAGCCGCGCACCGCCTACTTCTCGATGGAAATTGCGCTCAGTTTGGCCATCCTGACCGGTTTTTGGAAAACACTGAGTTACGGCTTGAGACTGACACTGCACGCGGTCTCCACGCTCGTGACGTACCGCGAACTGCTCTCACCCTTCGGTAAGAATCATATGTACCTCCACGATTCTACCGATCCGCAGCAGCGGCTCGCCGAGATAATCAACCGCACCGTGAAGCGCGGCGGCGCGGTGATCGTGCCGGCGTTCGCCGTGGGTCGCGCCCAAGCGTTGATGTACCTCATCCATCTGCTTAAGGAATCGAACGCGATCCCCGACATTCCAGTGTTACTCAACAGCCCCATGGCGGTGAATGCCACGCGCGCGCGGCGGCCATGCTGAACGGTGCCGAGTCGATCAAGATCCACGGTGAGTATGTGCCGGTGCGCGCCGAGTCTTGGATGCATTTTGCATGTATTAACTGTGTGTTCGATAACGTACGGAACAACCTGTACTTTCAATGTAAACGTAGCTATGTAAATCCTGGATTTAAGATTTCTGATCAATTCATTTTTGGAGAATACGATGAAAAACCCGCAAGACATGGACAAAAGAATGGGCGTGATGCAGGAAAGCATGCTGAAGATGCATGAGCAAATGCACAAAAGCATGGATACAAAGAATCCACAGGAGCGCGAGCAGCTCATGCAAGAGCACCAACACATGATGCATCAGCACATGCAGGCCATGAAGGACGGGGGCCTGATGGGTCAGGGCATGATGGGCGGTGATGCGAAAAGTGGTTCGGGCGCAGGCAAGGAACAAAAACACGGCGAAAAGCATCAATAGCAGCGCGAAGAATTACGGCCTGTGCCGCCAGCAAAATGTGCCAGGTTGGCGTCGTTCCACCCACAGGCGTTAATCAAACCAGCTAACACAAGGAGGTTAATCTCATGAACGCAACAATCAAAGCAGCCCTCGTCATCGCGTTTGCCATTGTCGCAGTAATGCTTCTGCTGTTCGGCGGTGGGACGATGACAGGGGCCACGCTGAGCGGCGGGATGATGGGGAACGGAGCGATGGGCGGGATCAGTTGGATGTGGATTCCTACTTTACTAATGCTCGGTCTCGGTGTCCTGCTCGTTTGGATCATCTTTGGGCAAAAGAAGTGACCGACCTAAAAAGATGAATCGCCAAGCAGACTTGCAAGCCGTGCGCGGACATCTGCAACTGGTGTGCGAAACAACGCGACGCGCATGACATGGATCGCTGTAAGCGCTGCGCCGAGGCGCGTCGTCGTTGTGCCAAAGCTTGCCGCAAGATGGCTGGTTGATCGGAAAAACGCCACCGGAACAAGTGCAATGCGAAATCGCGCGACGGCCGTTTTTGAGTCCGGCAAAGTGCAGCAATAACTTCAGGGTATGTACCCGTTAACCAAGGAGTAAACCATGAAACACTCAGTCTTGAGAATAGTTGGATCGGCATTTCTGATTATCGGACTCGCCTTCGCGCTTCCTGCCTATGCGGAAAAGCATGGCGGGCCGGATATGATGGGTGGCAAGGGCGAGCTTGGCGCGCAGCAGATGTCGGGGCTTATGAACGACATGTCAAGTGAGATGAAGGATATGTCCGGCATGATAGAAAGCGGCAGCATGAACCCGGACACGATGAAGAAGATGTCGGCCCAGATGAAACAAATGGGCGGCATGATGAACAACATGTCGGGCGTGATGAACAAGAATATGGCGATGGATGCCGGCATGCAGAAGCAGATGGGCCAGATGCGCAAACAGATGGACCAGATGCGCAAGGACATGCCTGCTTCACCCGCGAAGAACTGAGCGCGCTAGACCAGGCGGTCTACCCGCCTGGTTTTCCTCCGGTCATGGCTTCGGTTTTACGGCATTAAGCAGGCTTTGAAAATTTCGTTAACCCCATGACGCTAGGGAAAAGGATTCTGAATTGAAAGAGAAATACCTTGGCGTCCTGGCGGTTCATTGAGTTATTCAGGATTTCCTTAAATTTTTTTTGGAGGCCACTATGGATGTAATGATCATAGCGACGAAAGTCTGTACGCATCGTAAAAACCTGGAAAAGGAACTCGGCTCCTTGCGGATACCCTATAGCGTGTGTTTCGTGGAAGACTGCGCTGACCTTGTCCAAAGGTTCGGCATCCGGCATTCGCCGAATCTGGTGGTGGACGATGAAGTCGTGTTCCGGAAACAACCGACAGAAGCGGAACTACACGCTTTTTTTCAGAACAAAAACAGCAAACCGACATAGAAAACGTGTCGCGGTCGCGCTGTCTGTAGCTACGCTGCATACAGAGGGCATATTGAAAAAGCGACAAGATGCAGACGCACCGCGCCACAGCAAATTAAAAAAGTCCAAGAAGCACCTCTTTCAAAAACCTGGTTGGAGCCGCGATGAAAACGACCGTCATTGATGTGCGCGACCTGCTCTCCCCGTTGAGCGCCCGGGGTGTAGAGAAACAATTGGCCAAGGTGCCGGGGATAAAGCAGGTCGAGGTCAACTACGTCGCCGGTAGCGCGACGGTCATTTATGACGAGGCTGTCACCGACCTTAAGGCCATCAAGGCCCATGTGCATGAGTGCGGCTATCACTGTGCGGGCGAGCGCCTGCCAAAACACGTTTGTGTGCCGGAGGACCCGCCGGTCGCGGCCGCCGGAATCGCCATTGCGCCCGTGGCCCACGCCGGTCACGTGCACGAAGGTCACGCCGCCCATACAGGGCACGAGATGCCCGCCGAGCACGTCGCGCCGGTGAGCAAGGAAGACGCGATGATGCACGAGATGGGCCACGGCGCGGGCATGGACATGCACGCCATGGCGCTCGATATGCGTAACCGCTTTTGGATTGCCCTGGCCTTCACCATTCCGGTTTTCGTGTACTCACCGATGGGCGGAATGTTTACGCCGCCGGCGCCGCCGTTCGGGCTTCCGCTCAACATCTGGCTGTTCCTGCTGGCGAGCGCCGCGGTGATCTACCCGGTCTGGCCGTTCGCGATCGCGGCGTGGCGCGCGCTCAGGAACGGCGTGCTCAACATGGCGGTGCTGGTGATGCTCTCGGTCGGTACCGGCTACGTCTTCAGCGTCGGTGCGACCTTTTTCTTCGAGGGCGTGCAGTTCTACGAGGCGGTGGCGGTGCTGCTGGTGTTCATCCTGCTCGGTCACTGGCTCGAGATGCGCGCCCGCGCCGGCGCCTCCGAGGCGATCCGCGCGCTGCTCGACCTCGCCCCGCCCATGGCCGCGGTCATCCGCGACGGTAAGGAGGTCGAGTTGCCCACCGCCGAGGTCGTGGCGGGCGACACGGTGCTGATCCGCCCGGGCAACAAGATCCCGGTGGACGGCGAGGTGATCGAGGGCGAGTCGCAGGTGGACGAATCCATGCTCACCGGCGAGTCCATGCCGGTCGGGAAGAAACCCGGCGACACGGTCATCGGCGCGACTATTAATAAGAGTGGCAGTTTCCGCTACCGCGCCACCAAGGTCGGCGCTGACACCGCGCTGGCGCAGATCGTGAAGCTGGTGCAGGAGGCGCAGAATTCCAAGGCCCCGGCGCAACTGCTCGCCGACCGCGCCTCGCAGTGGTTGGTGCTGATCGCCGTGGTGATCGGGCTGGCAACCTTCGCGGTATGGTTCTGGTGGATCGGCCAGCCGCTGTTGTTCGCCCTCACGCTTACTATTACGGTATTCGTTATCGCCTGCCCCGATGCCCTCGGGCTGGCCACGCCCATGGCGGTCATGGTCGGCACCGGCCTCGGTGCCATGAATGGCATTCTGTTCAAGAACGCCGCGGCGCTTGAGGACGCGACCAAGCTGGACGTCATCATCTTCGACAAGACCGGCACGCTCACCCTGGGTCAGCCCGAAGTCGTTGAAGTCGTGGCGGCGCCGGGCACGGGCGCCGACGCCGCGCTCGCGCTCGCCGCCGCGGTCGAGCAGGGCTCTGACCACCCCTTGGCACAGGCGATTCTGCGGCGCGCCGCCGGCCTCAACGCCGAAAAAGCGAGTGGCTTCGCCAATATCGAGGGCAAGGGGGCACAGGCCGAAGTGGCCGGGCGCACGGTGTTCCTCGGCAACCGCCGGTTGATGGACGAGCAGCGGATCGACATGGCCGGACTGGCAGAGAAGGCGCAGGAACTCCAAGGCGGGGGGCGGACAGTGGTGCACGTAGCGCACGGCGGCAAACTCGTCGGGCTGATCGCCATCGCCGACGCGGTACGTCCGAGCTCGGCAGACACGGTCGCGGCGCTCAAGCGGCGCGGCGTGCAGGTGGCGATGCTCACCGGCGACAATCGCGGCACCGCCGAGCGCATCGCCGGCATGCTCGGCATCGACATCGTGCTGGCCGACGTGCTGCCAGGGCAGAAGACCGACAAGGTCAAGGAACTGCAGGCCGGTGGCAAGAAGGTCGGCATGGTTGGCGACGGCGTCAACGACGCGCCGGCGCTCACCCAGGCCGACGTCGGTTTCGCCATCGGCGCTGGCACCGACGTGGCCATGGAATCCGCCGATGTGGTGTTGATGAAAAGCGATCCGTTCGACGTGGTCGGCGCGATCGTGCTGTCGCGCGCCACATTACGCAAGATGCACCAGAACCTGTGGTGGGCGGTGGCCTACAACGTGATCGCCTTCCCGGTGGCGGCCGGCGTGTTTTACCCGTTCGTCATCAGCCCCGAGGTCGCGGCGCTCGCCATGTCCGGCAGCTCGGCGCTGGTGGCGGTGAACGCATTGTTGCTCAAGCGTACCCGGCTCGAAGGCATACACAGCCCGATGGTGGTGTCGTGATGACGCTTAGAACGGCGGGACCGCCGCCAACATTGGGCGTTATACGGGGGCAGGTCGATGCTTGAACAATTCATTCTCGCACCGCGCATCGCCTATTTCTCGATGGAAATCGCGCTGCGCAACGAGATTCCGACATATGCCGGCGGTCTCGGCGTGTTGGCCGGCGATACCATGCGTTCGGCCGCGGACCTAGCCTTGCCGATGGTGGCGGTGAGCCTGGTGAGCCGCGCCGGTTACTTCCGCCAGGAAATCGATGCCCAGGGCCGGCAGATCGAACGGCCGGCATCCTGGGATCCGGAGCGCTTCGCGCGCCCGCTCGACGCCAAGATCGCCGTGCCGATCGAGGGCCGGGCGGTGTGGATCGGCGCGTGGCTGTACGTGCTCGAAGGCCAGATGGGTGGCCTCCAGCCGGTGTTGCTGCTCGACACCGACCTGGACGAGAACCGGCACGAGGATCGCGAGATCACGCATCACCTCTACGGCGGCGACGAGACCTACCGGCTCAAGCAGGAGATCGTGCTCGGTGTCGGCGGCGTGCGCCTGCTGCAGGCGCTCGGTTTCACAATCCGCCACTACCACATGAACGAGGGTCATTCCGCGCTGCTGGGTCTCGAGTTGCTGCGGCGCTATCTCTATCCGCCCGAGGATCTGCATTCCGGCGAATCGCCCTATGACCTCCCGCGGGTGCGCGAGCTGTGCAGTTTCACTACCCACACGCCGGTCGAGGCCGGTCACGATCGTTTTGCCTACGGGCTGGTGCAGCGCGTCCTCGGCAACGCCGTCGACGTCGAGGCCATGAAACGGCTGACGAACGCCGCCGACGCGCAGCGCAGCCGCATCGCGATCGACGAGGGGCTCATCGATCTCGCAACGCTCAAGCATCTCGCGGGCGAGGACAGCCTCAATATGACGCGGTTGGCGCTGAACCTGAGCGAATATGTGAACGGCGTGGCCAAGCGCCACGCCGAGATTTCCAGGACGATGTTTCCCGGCTATCGGGTGCACGCAGTCACGAACGGCGTGCACCCGTTCACCTGGACTGCCGCAAGTTACCGCAAACTCTACGACCGTTACCTCCCGAGCTGGTGCCATGAGCCCGAACAGCTCGTGCGCGCCGACTGCTGCATCCCCGACGCCGCCGTTTGGGAGGCGCACGTCGAAGCCAAGCAGGCGCTCATCGAGAAGGTGCGCGCGCTGACCGGTGTCGCGCTGCACCCGAAGATTCCGATCCTCGGGTTCGCGCGGCGCATGACCGCGTACAAGCGTCCGGACCTGCTGTTCTCCGACCTCGACCGCCTGAAGGAGATCGCGCGCAACCGCTCGTTCCAGATCGTGTTCGCCGGCAAGGCCCACCCGCACGACGAGGGTGGCAAGCGCCTGATCGAGCAACTGCACGCCCAGGCGCGAGCGCTCGAAGGCGCCGTGCCGGTTGTCTATCTGCCTGACTACGACATGGAGATCGCCCGGCTGCTGGTGGCTGGCGTCGACATCTGGCTCAACACGCCGCTACGCCCACTCGAGGCCTCCGGCACCAGCGGCATGAAAGCAGCGTTCAACGGTGTGCCATCACTGTCCGTGCTCGACGGCTGGTGGATCGAGGGCTGCGTCGAGGGCGTGACCGGCTGGGCGATCGGCGACGCGGCGGGCGCGGGCGATGGCGACGCGCGTGCCCTCTACGACAAACTCGAGCAGGTGGTGCTGCCGCTTTACTACGGGTACGCGCAGGACCCCGGCGGCTGGATCAAGGTGATGAAGGGCGCGATCAGTAAGAACGCATCGTACTTCAACTCGCACCGCATGATGCGCCGCTACGTGACCGAGGCTTATCTGCGTTGAGTCGTCGAGAGGACACAATTGCCATGAACGAGATCGCAGGAACCCGCGTGCGCATGATCGCGACCATGCCCTTCGACGACCAGCGGCCAGGCACCTCGGGTCTGCGCAAGAAAGTGACGGTATTCCGGCAGCCGCGTTATCTGGAGAATTTCGTCCAGTCCGTTTTCGACACCCTGGCGTTGCCGCCGGGCAGTGCACTGGTGCTGGGCGGCGACGGCCGTTACTACAATCGCGAGGCGCTGCAAATCATCATCAAGATGGCGGCGGCGAACGGGATCGGACGCGTGCTCATCGGACGGGACGGGATTCTGTCCACGCCGGCCGCCTCGTGCGTGATCCGCCAACACGGCGCGTCCGCCGGTATTATCCTTTCGGCCAGCCACAATCCGGGCGGGCCGCAGGGCGACTTCGGCGTCAAGGTCAACGGCGCCAACGGCGGGCCGGCACCTTCGGTGCTCACCGAAGCAATCTACACACGCAGCCGCGCTTTGTCGGCCTACCGGATTCTGGATGCGCCCGATGTGGCACTGGAGCGACTCGGGCAATCGAGACTGGGCGAGATGATAGTCGAGGTCATCGACCCGGTGGCCGATTACGCGCAGCTGATGGAATCGCTGTTCGACTTTACGGCGATACGGGCGCTCTTCGCGAGCAGGTTCCGTCTCTGTTATGACGCCATGCACGCGGTCACCGGTCCTTACGCCAAGGAAATTCTGGAGCGGCGCCTGGGCGCGCCCGCGGGCAGCGTGATACACGGCGAACCGCGGGCCGACTTCGGCGGTGAGCCGCCCGATCCCAACCTGGTGCATGCCCATGAACTGGTGAGAATCATGAACGGACCTGATGCACCCGACTTCGGCGCCGCCTGCGACGGCGATGGCGATCGCAACATGATTCTGGGACGACGGTTCTTCGTCACGCCGTCCGACAGTCTCGCAGTGCTTGCGGCCAACGCGCGGCTCGCGCCGGGCTATGCTGCGGGCCTCAAAGGTGTCGCGCGCTCCATGCCCACGAGTCAGGCGCTCGACCGAGTGGCGCAGCAGCTCGGCATTCTCTGTTATGAGACGCCAACCGGCTGGAAGTTCTTCGGCAATCTCCTGGACGCGGGGATGATCACGCTGTGCGGAGAGGAAAGCTTCGGCACCGGCTCGAGCCACCTGCGCGAGAAGGACGGGTTGTGGGCGGTGCTGTTCTGGTTGAATCTCCTTGCGGTGCGGCGCCAACCGGTGGAAATCATCGTCCGCGAGCATTGGTGGACGCATGGACGCCACTTCTACACGCGTCACGATTACGAGGGACTTGATCCGGTGGTGGCGCGCTGTCTCATGAAGCAACTGCGCGGGCGGCTCGGCCGCCTGCGGGGCGAGCGCCTTGGAACCCGTCGCGTGCGTGAGAGCGACGATTTCGAGTACACCGATCCGGTCGACGGCAGCGTGACTTCCGGGCAGGGTCTGCGCCTGTTTTTCGAGGAAGGGGCGCGTGTCGTGTTCCGCCTCTCCGGCACCGGTACCGAAGGGGCGACACTGCGCATTTACCTGGAAGCCTTCGAGCCTGACCCGGCGCGGCACCACCTGGATCCGCAACAGGCCCTGGCCGGGCTGATCAGCGTGGTGCACGACGTTGTACAACTGCGGCAACGCACCGGCCGCCATGCGCCTACGGTCATTACCTGAGTTAGCGTTGGAGGAGCAGTGAGGGGTGAAACCGTTTCAATACCGGAAGCGCCTGCATGAATATTGCGGACGACGCGACCCGCGGGTGGAGCATCAGACTTTTCCTGTTGTTGGCCGCCGCGTTCACGATTGCGGTGGGCTACGGGGTGATCCTGCCGGTGCTGCCATTTTTTCTGGAACGCGTGACGGCGGAGGGCGGTCGTTTCTCGGTATCGTGGCATACGGGGATGTTAACCGGCGTGTACATGTTCGCGCTGTTCGTGTTTGCGCCCCTGTGGGGATATATCTCGGACCGTCTCGGACGCCGTCCTGTGATTCTGCTAGGGCTCGCCGGTTTCAGTGCGACCATGGTGCTGTTCGGTCTGGCGGGGAATCTGACGATTGCCTATCTCGCCCGCGCCCTGGGCGGGTTGTTCTCCGCGGCCGTGCTGCCGGTAACCCTGGCCTACGTCGGCGACGCCAATGCGCTCGCGCAGCGGGCGCGCGGTTTTGCGTGGTTGAGCGCGGCCAACGCCCTCGGGTCTCTGACCGGACCGGCGCTGGCCGGTTGGTTGTCCAATGTGCGCCTGCCCGCCGCCATAGCGGGGGATATCTTGCCGGCCGGCAGCATCGCGCTGCCGTTCTTTGCGGCGGCCGTCATGGGCGGGCTCGTCTGGCTGGGAATTTATTTTTGGTTTTCCAAAGCGGCGCCGGTACCACGTGCTGAAGACGTCAACACGTCGACGCCGAAGAATCAGCCCTTGACCGGGCTGCTGATTTTGACGCTGCTCGTCACGTTCGGTCACGGCAGCTTCATGGTCGTTATCGCCTTGCTGGGCCAGCAGATATTGAATCTTGCTCCGTCCCGCATCGGCATCATGTTCATGGAGTGCAGCCTGGTCATGATCGTTGCGCAGGTGCTGATCTTTATGCCCCTGGTCAAGCGCCTTGGCCGCCATCTGTTGGCGCCGGCATTCATTGTCATGGCCGTCGCTGTGGGATTGATTCCTTACACCGTGAACTATTCGATCCTGCTGGTTCTGGTGGGACTGACTGCCGTGACCTCCGGACTGCTGATTCCGGCGCTGACCTATTTGATTTCATCCGCTGGCGGGTCGCAGCAGGGCGCGGCCTTGGGTCGACAGACCTCCGTCGCCAGCCTCGGTCAGGCGCTGGGCTCGGCGGCGGCCGGTGTGCTGTTCGGGCTTATGATGCCGGCGCCGTTCTGGCTCACCGCCGGGTTGCTCGTGATCGGCGCGGGGATCGGTTTGGTTGTGGCGCGTCGGGCGTTGTTCAGGGGCTGAAATAAAGTATTAAAGTATTTAAGCAAATTCTAATCTGGCAAATATGAGTGATGCCCATGAGTTATTTTATTGACATAAATCACACATAAAGAAGAATGTTATTTTTGATAAGCCGGATAACAATAGTCGGGAGAGACATTCAAGGAAGTTCTTGCCATCCGGCATTTCAGCAAGTGGCAGAGAGGAGCATCGACAATACAAAACCCATTATTGATCTTTCACCCATGGAGGAAATTCATGAAATGGCATCTTGTTGTCAGGGTTGTTGCAGCGTGTCTTCTGTTTGGTCTGGCCTCGTCGGCGGGTGCTGCTACCCGCAATTACACGCTGTACATCACCGCCGGAACGTTGACGATTAACGGAAGTGGCGGCGCTTCGATGGCCGCCTGGGGTTACACCGAAGTCGCGGGTACCCCGAAATTCCCCGGACCGACATTGACGGCGAATGAAGGCGATACCGTCAACATTACGGTCATCAACAACCACACCATCAACCACAATTTTCTTGTCAACGGTATAACGACGGATACCGCCGCCATCGCCCCGGGGGCCAGTCGCGTCTACTCCTTCACGGCCAGCACAGCTGGCACTTATCTCTACTACGACACGCTCAACAACAACATCAATCGCGAGATGGGCTTATACGGCATGCTTTGGGTCGGACCGGCCGATGGCAGCAACAAGGCTTGGACCAATGGGCCGTCGTACAGCTTCCAGCGTTTGTGGGTGCTGGGTGAGGTGGACAAACCGCGCTGGAACGATGTCGCCGGCAGTGGCGGGACCGTCAACACTTCGGTATACAAGCCGAATTATTTTCTCATTAACGGTCAGGGTGGATTCGATGGCATGCATAACACCGCCACGACCATTGACGGTGGCGTGGGGCAGACCGCGCTGGTGCGTATCGTCAACGGCGGGCAGTTCGCGCAATCGTTGCACTTCCATGGCAACCATGTGCAGGTGCTGACGATAAATGGCATACGCCAGAGTTCGCCATACAAGCAGGTGGATGTGATCAACATTCCTCCACTCGGAAAAGCCGACGTGCTGTTTCCCCTGAACCAGCTTGGCGAGTATCCGATGCACAATCACACGGCCCAGATGGAAACCGCCAATGGCGTGTACCTGAACGGCGTCGCCACCATGATCATCATGCGCTAATGCACGGAGGAGAAATCAAATCATGAATATTTCATCAATGATCAAGACCGGCATTGCTGGCATGTTGGCGCTGGTCGCCAGCGTTATTTTCAGCACGGCGCATGCCGTCAACATCAATCTCACCAAGTGCGTCACCACCCTGAACAAGACCATGAGCGATGGTCAGCGTGTCACTTTCTGGGTCTTCGGCACGGGCGGCATGATGTGCGGAGGAGGAACGTTGCCAGGCGCGGTGGTTGAAGTAGGTGTTTATCCATCCGGCGTCAGTACCACTGACACCCTTAACCTCACACTTAATATGATGATGGCCCCGCAGGAGGCCGCGCCGTACAACGGCCACACCATCCACCTGCACGGGGCAGACGTGACGACCAGCGAGGACGGCGTGCCGGAGACCGGGGCGCCGGTGAACGGCGATACCTATACCTGGACGCCGACGCGCGATATGGCCGGGAGTTATATGTACCACTGCCATGTGCATACGGTGAAACACCTGGAGATGGGTATGTATGGGGCGCTGATCGTGCGACCCAGGAACGCTGGCGGTACTTTCCTCAATCAGCTCACGCACAACACGGCGACAGCGTATAACTACGTGCAGAACTATGTGCTGGGCACGGTGGACCCGGCGTATCACACCGCCACCGGCGACTCGACCGTGTTCGCCGACTACAACCCGCGCTACTTCCTGATCGCCGGCAACGAGGGCCGGACCACTTCCGCACCCGCGATCAGCCTGACGGCGGCACGGAGCAGCAAGGTGGCACTGCGGTTGATCGGACTGCATTCGGCGAACAGCACTTTCGCCGTCAAGGACGGGTCCGGCAACGCCAAGTCGTTCACGGTGTACACGCAGGACGGGCGCGAGCTGTCATCGCCCCAGACGGTGACGAGCCTCGATATCACCCCGGGACAGCGCTTTGACATCATCTTCACCACGCCGTCCACGGCCGGCACCTGGTATCCGCAAGTGACATACAAGGACCTGCGTAATAACACGGCTTACACGAATGGGGCCGTCTATGGTCGGGTGACGTTCTAGGCTTTTCGCAGCAGGCAGTCATGGGCGGGCCGCTGGTAACAGCGGCCCGTTTGCGATACTCAGTCTGGCCCGTGCTTTGAGAAGTTGCTGGCGCTCCACATGGCGGTTTATGCACGGCGCTGTGGGTCACATTGGGCTTCCCACCTCAGAATGTTGCGATGACTACACGTGGATTACGATAATTCCAAACAATCCGGTTATCTGAACACCGGCCAGACGAGCTGCCACGATGAGCACGGGCGGATCATCCCCTGCGCCGGCAGCGGACAGGACGCCGAGTTTCACACCGGCATTCCGTGGCCGAGTCCGCGCTTCGAGGTGCGGGATGAGATCGTGCTCGACCGCCTGACGGGTTTGATGTGGACGCGCAACGCCAATCTCGCGGAGTACCCGTTGACCTGGCAGGAGGCGCTCGGTTTCGTCGCCGGCACGAACCGCGAATGCGCCATGGGCTGCAACGACTGGCGCCTGCCCAATCGACGCGAACTGCGCAGCCTCGTCAGTCATCAGACGCACCGACCGGCGCTGCCAGAGGATCATGCTTTTATTAACGTCTTTCCTAGCTGGTACTGGACTTCAACCACCGCCGCGATCAGTCCGGGGCATGCTTGGTACGTGAATCTGGACGGTGCACGCATGTTTTACGGTGGCAAGGATCAGTCGTATCTCGTATGGCCGGTGCGCGGTGAAAGTCACGTGCTTCCTGTTACCGGGCAGGGGCTTTGTTCTGATGTGCAAGGTCAGGAAATTCCTTGCCGTGGAACCGGGCAAGATGGCGAACTGCGCGCCGGGTCTGCTTGGCCTCAGCCACGTTTCACGGGGCAGGGCGACAGGGTGTTTGATTGTCTCACCCATCTGTATTGGATGCGGCATGCCAATCTGACGCACGAGCCCGTCAGCTGGTCTGAAGCGCTGGCGGCGGTTGCTGCGCTGAATCGTGAACAGTTCCAAGGTGGATACTGGCGGTTGCCGAACATCAACGAATTGGAGTCGCTCGTGGATTGCTCTGCGCACAGCCCGGCATTAACAGCAGGACACCCCTTTAGCAACGTGCGCGATGTTTACTGGTCATCCACCACGAGCCTGTTCGAACCCGATTGGGCCTGGGCATTGTATATTGACAAGGGCGCGGTCGGCGTCGGACAGAAGCGGCAGGCGCGGTTTTACGTCTGGGCGGTGAGTGACACGTAATCAGCGGGCCGAACAACTATTTTGCTCCACCGCTGACTTCGCCTGAGCGCCGGCAGGCGGAACTGGCAGGGTGGATTCTCGGGGTTGGGTAGCCCATGAACTGCAAGATCGGTAGATACCTACAACCGGTCTATCCACGCCTGGATCTTCCCCAGAATGACCTCGAACGGAATTTGCTCGTTGAAGTAAAGCGGTGCCGTGGCCTGGTAGGCGAGGGTGTATTGTTTCCGGGTTGCCGGGTCCGATAAAAGAAACGCCTCATTTTCAGCGATATTCAGATCGTCGCCTGTTCTGAAACGGTGTTCCTTCCGCGCGCGATATTCAGGGGTGCCGATGAAGGCGATGACCTCCGGATGGTCCAGGAGTTGACTGATGTCGTAATAATGCCGTAGGAAGTTGGGCGGCAGTTCCCCCTTTTCCTGCTGTTGCCGGAACTTGGTGGAGACGGTTTGCAGCTTTTCGACGAAGGTATAACCAGGGTGGTAACAAGGAACGTCGACGGCTCGGTTGTCTTCGATGGTTATATGGCTTTCCGATGCCTTGTCGAAGGCCCAGGAAGAGATCGTCCGGGGCATGTTCGGCAGGGTGTCATCGAAGCCGAGCTCCAGGAGAATGCCCTCCTTCAGCCCGGCGGGATGGTCAAAGGCGCTGTCGTAGCGTAACCGGATGCCGCCGCTGCGGTATTTCTCGTCATCGAAGGCACGATCGCGTGACACCTCGCTGATACCTGTGATTCGAATCGTATCGCCGAGCCAGTCGTAAAACTGTTTTCGGGATGCGATATGGCGTGCCTTCTTGGTTTGGGTCGGTGCGGTGAAGACCTCGAAGGGGGCGCCGGCCGGGTCGATGCGAATGTCGAGGTCTTCCGAGAAACGCTGGACGATGCCGAAACCCTTAGACAGCGAGGTGCCGCCCTTGAGTTCGAAAACGAAACCCTGTGCCGCCAGCCCGTACAGGCAGTGCATGATCCAGTAGTCTTTCTCCACGAGCGCCGGTAACAGCTGGCGCTCGGCGGCGACGATCCGGATCAGATCGGCAAAATCAGATCGCTCGTGCAGGTAGGGGTCAGGCGGCATCCGCCAGCGCCTGGTCGAAGAATTTTCGGGTGGCGACCTTGCCGTAGTCACGCGCGGCCAGCCGGAGCTTGCCGGCGTTCAACTCCTTGGCTTTGGCGCGCGCCCGCGCACGCAGTGTTTCCACGTCTTCGGCCAGCGCGGGCAGATTATTCAGGAGATCCACGAGCAGAAATTCTTCCGTGAGTTTCCGGGGGAAGCGGGGTTTGCGGCGGAACTCGAAGGCGTGGCCGCCCAGCGTGAAGCGGCCATGGCGCTTGTGGTTGTAGACGACGTGGGTGTTATAGAGCTGGGTCGTGCCCAGGCCCAGGGTGTTGTAGGCATTCGGGGAGGTGAGCAGGAAGTCGTCCTCCTTCAGAAAGCGGCGGACCAGCTCCCGCTCCTCTGCCGGCACCCGCCCGAAGACCGAGGCCTTGGGGTAGTAATACAGCCCGTTCTGAAGTTTCTGCAGCACGCCCGCCGCGACCAGCTCACGGGCATGCCGGTCGACGCTTTTCGACCATTGAGCCAGGTCCGCGCGCCGGTACACGCGACCGGGGCACAGGTGCCTTTTCAGCTGTTCCGAGCGATTCATGGCCATTTCCTCTGATAAAGAATATAACGCCGGTCGCCATGAATGACAAGAAAATTATTAAAAAAACATGCATTATGTTATATAAGTTACTGTAATATAAATAAATATGTTGTTACATAAGTCGTTAAAACAAGGCTGTGCCTGGCGAATTGCAATTCGCCAGGCACAGGTTCATTCTTGAAATCTGTCAGAAAAATGTATATATTTCTGACATATGAAAAAGGTCACGCTAACGTTGATGCAACAGATCCTGGCGCAGGTCGCGGGAGCGCCCGAAGGTGCCACGCTCTCCGCGAAAGCGTTATTGCACCTGGGCAGCCGGGCGGCACTGGATCAGGCATTGTCACGCCTGGTGCGCCGGAGACAGCTCATGCGAGCAGGGCGAGGGGTCTATGTACGCCCGGTTGAAACGCGCTTTGGTGTCCGCGCACCCTCCGTGGAAAAGGTGGTCGAGGCCATCGCCAGCCGGCGGGGCGAAACGGTGGTTTCGCACGGGGCCGCTGCTGCCAATGCGCTGGGCCTCACATCGCAGGTACCCGTCCGTATGGTCTACCTGACCTCCGGTCGAAGCCGCCATTTGAAGCTGGGCGCGCAGGTCGTGGAGTTGAAGCATGCGCCGGGGTGGCAACTCATCAAGGCCGGAGAACCCGCGGGCGAAGCCGTGCGTGCACTCGCGTGGCTGGGTCCCGCCCATGCCCCCGAGGCACTCAAGACCTTGAAGCGGAAACTGTCCGAGTCCGAGTTTCGGGCGCTGGGAGCCACCCGGCACGTGCTGCCGGGATGGCTGGCCGAGCAGGTGAGTGCCGAGCTGGCCGCAAATGGCTGAGATCTTTCTGCGACTCTCTCCCGAAGAGCGGCTCGAGGCGCTGGGCGTCGCCGCGACCAGTTCGGGGCGGCCGCTGCATCTGCTGGAGAAGGATGTCTGGGTCGTGTGGGCGCTGGCGGCACTGTTCGAATCACGCTTCGCCGGTCATCTCGTCTTCAAGGGCGGGACCTCGCTATCGAAGGCCTACCAGGCGATCCGGCGGTTCTCGGAGGATATCGATGTCACCTATGATATCCGCGAGTTGGCCCCCGATCTGGTCGGGGATGCCCCGGAGGCGCTGCCTGCCAACCCCAGCCAGGAGAAGAAGTGGACCAGCACGATCAGAAAGCGGTTGCCGGCCTGGGTGGCAGAACAGGCGCTGCCCCTCATCCAAGCCCGGCTGAAGGAGATCGATGTCCCGGCCAGGGCAGAGGCTCATGGTGAGTTCATCCGTATTGCGTACGATGCCCTTGCTCATGGAAAGGGGTACGTGGCACCGGTGGTGACGCTTGAGTTCGGGGCGCGATCCACGGGCGAGCCGTGCGCGGTCAGGCCCGTGACATGCGATGCCGCCAGATTCTTGTCTGGTCTGGTGTGGCCCGAGGCCTCGCCCCGCGTCATGCGTATCGAGCGGACCTTCTGGGAGAAGGCGACGGCCATTCACGTGTTCTGCCGCCAGCAGCGGTTACGGGGCGAGCGGTTCGCGCGTCACTGGCACGATCTGACGCGACTCGACATCGCCGGATATGCGACCAAGGCGCTCGACGATCGGGATCTGGCCCGTGCCGTCGCGCGACACAAGGCGTTGTTCTTTTCGGAGAAGGACAAGGCAGGAAACGAGATCGACTACAAGGCCGCGGTCTCCGGCGACCTGCAACTCGTTCCCACAGGCAGGGCACGGGAGGCGCTGGAGGCGGATTATGATCGAATGGTGGAGGATGGCATTCTGCTCGACGATGTGGATCCGTTCGCTCTCGTGATCGACCGCTGCCGTGCCATCCAGGCACGGGCCAATGTCGGGTCAGGGAGCTGATGCCGTCTAATCCCGCTTGACCCATCGGCATCGGTGTTTCCCTGTCCAATATGGTTGTCCAATGCAACGCCAACTTACTGATCCCTATCGAACCGTTACGTGCTGGTAATATTGGACAATGATGCGGTAATATCTTGATGTTAATGGATAACGCGCCGGATTCGTAATCAGTAGGTCGTCGGTTCGACTCCGGCCACCGGCACCATTTTCCGGTTGTCGGCTACAATTTCTGCATGATTTCGCGCCGGACTGCCAGAAAAACCCGCGGCACCATGAAAATTGATCCCGCCAGTGGTCTCGTGCGGGGAGTGCAGTTCGTGGCCTCACCCAATCATGATGCCCGTCCGGATGGCGCGCCGGTCGACATCCTGGTCATTCATTCCATCAGCCTCCCGCCGGGAAAATTCGGCGGTCGCGGTGTAGAGCAGCTGTTTTGCAACTGCCTCGATCCTGACGAGCATCCCTATTACCGCGAGATCAGGGATTTGACGGTTTCCGCGCATTTTCTCATCCGTCGTAATGGCGAAATCATCCAGTTCGTACCCTTGCACCGGCGTGCCTGGCACGCCGGGCAGTCGTATTGCGAGGGGCGCACGCGGATCAACGATTTTTCCATCGGCATCGAGCTGGAAGGCACGGACGATATGCCGTTTGAAAAAGCACAGTACGAATCTCTGGGCAGACTGACCAAAATCATCCGGCGGCGCTATCCCGCCATCACCCCTGAACATGTCTACGGGCATGGCGACATCGCACCCGGTCGCAAGACCGATCCCGGACCAATGTTCGACTGGCAACGATATCTAAAGTCGCTCGCCTAGGGCTTGCCATGCGCCAGCCATGGCCAGTACATTAGATGCAAACAAGGATGAAGAACGATCGGCATGAGTGAGATACTGATTATAGTTCTGCTGGCGATCCTGCTGGATCACCTGATTCCCGATCGTCACGGTTTCAAGCCTTTTGTCTGGTATCGTGACTGGGCGGAATCCATCGAGGAACGCTTCAACGGCGGCAAGCGCACGCACGGCATCGGCGCCGTCATTCTGGCAACGTTCCCGATTGTCGCCGGTGTTTTCCTGATTCACTACATTCTCGGCGAGCTTGGCTGGATATTGCGCATCGCTTTCGACGTGGTGGTGCTCTATCTGTGTGTGGACGTTCACCGTCTCAGCAAGACAGCGGCTGGCATATCGAGCGCACTGGAATCCGGCGAGCTGGGCGAGGCGGACGAGAAATTGCGGGAGCTGACCGGAAAAGGCGTCTCGGAAAAGGGCGACACCAGCATCGCGCGCGCCGCCGTCGAGGGTGTGCTCAAGCAGGGAAATTCGCTGATCGTGTCTCCCATCTTCTGGTTCATTCTCCTCGGTCCGGTCGGCGCGGTGCTGCAACGGCTGAGCTGCATTCTTGATTCGCTCTGGGGCCATCGTTACGAACGCTTTGCCGAGTTCGGCTGGGCGGCGGCCCGTTTCGACGATCTGATGGGCTGGGTTCCGGCGCGCATCACGGCGCTGTCCTACGCGCTGATGGGCAGCTTCGAGGATGCGCTGCACTGCTGGCGCAAACGCGTCGGTGTCTGGTCCGACATCAACAGCGGCCCGTTGCTGGCTTCCGGGTTCGGCGCCATGCACATGCAGATCTGCGAAGCGGCCGATGAAGGCGAATATGAAGAACGACTGTCCGATCTCACCGTCGTCCCGGACGCCGGTCATGTGCAACGGGCCGTGGCGCTGGTGTGGCGGGTGCTGCTGTTGTGGCTGGCGGTTGGTATCCTGATGACCGGCGCGCATCTGATCGGTTTTATTTCCGGTTGATCCATCAAGGCCTGTCCCACGCGCGTTCTGCGGATTTGCAGTGTCCATTGCGGTAGCGGCAGGACTTCGCCCGAACACCCCATGCCACACAAACTGATCACGACGCTGGACCTGATGCGCCACGGCGAACCGGTGGGCGGACGGAAATACCGCGGCCAGCAGGATGACCCGCTGAGTGAAAAGGGCTGGGCACAGATGTGCCAGGCAGTGGGTGATCACTGCCCGTGGCAGGCCATCGTGAGTTCGCCGCTGTTGCGCTGCGCTGATTTTGCCCGGGAGCTGGCCGCGCGCCACGGATTGCCGCTGGATATGGATGATCGCCTGGTCGAGCTGGGGTTTGGTGCCTGGGAGGGCCGCACGGCCGATGAGCTGACTGCGGAAGATCCCGAAGTGCTGGTACGTTTTCGCCGTGATCCGGTCGCGCACGCCCCGCCAGGCGCGGAACCGCTGGCCAGGTTTCGCGGCCGGATTCTCGAGGCGTGGAACACCCTGCTTGAACGCCACCGGGGAAAGCAGGTGCTGGTAATCGCGCATGCGGGCGTGATCCGCATGATGGTGGCGCAAGTGCTGGGTATTCCGCTGCCGTATATTTTCAGGTTGCAGGTTCCGAGCGCCGGCATTACCCGCCTTCGTGTCGAAAGCGACGGGGATGATCTGTTCCCGCAATTGCTGTTTCATGCCGGCATTCTGTAGTGTCGCTGTTGCCAAGCCATCCTGCGTCCCAATGAAGAAATACCGCACCGGTTTATTCTGCGGGTTTTTGTTGTTGCTGGTCTGCCTCCTGGCATCACCGGACGCGCCGGCGGAAATAAGCGTGATTGACGATACCGGAAATCCCGTCGCGCTTCCCGGCCCCGCACGCCGTATCGTCAGTCTGGCGCCACATGTGACGGAATTGCTGTACGCGGTGGGCGCGGGTAGCCGTATCGTCGGTGCCGTCGAGTACAGCGATTATCCTGAAGACGCCAAGCGTATCCCCCGCGTCGGCAGCGGTTTCGGTTTTGACATGGAAACGATCGTTGCCATGCAACCCGATCTCATCATCGCCTGGCAAAGCGGCAATCCATCCTGGCAGGTGGCGCGCTTGAGCAGCCTGGGGATTCCGGTTTTTATCACCGAACCGCGGCGTCTGGATGACGTAGCCGGTTTGCTGGAGCGCCTGGGCCGGCTCACCGGCACCGAGGCGGTCGCGGCAGAGGTCGCCGGTGAATTCCGGGGCCGGCGCGCGCAGTTACAGGCCCGTTATTCGGAGCGACCGCGTATCTCGGTGTTTTACCAGGTTATCGATGCCTCGCTGCTGACGGTCAATGGTCAGCATCTTATCAACGACGTGATTGATTTGTGCGGCGGACGCAATGTCTTTTCCGGTCTGCCGGCGCTGACACCACGCGTGGACGTGGAATCCGTGCTGCAGAAAAATCCGGATGCCCTGCTTGCCAGCGGGTACGCCCCCTTGTGGCCGGCTTGGCGCGAGCGCTGGCGCGCCTGGCCCGCGTTTTCCGCCGCCGCGCGCGGCAATCTGTTTTTCATTCCCCCCGACCTGATTCACCGTCACAGCCCGCGAATCCTGCAAGGGGCCGGGCAGGTGTGCGCTGCGCTCGAAACGGCGCGGGCAGCGCCGGACGTTACGAAACTTCGCTAACGGTTTTTCCCCGGCCTCCACAGAACGTCGGCGCGACCGGCGTGCACGTTCAGTACGCGGGCGACCACGAACAACAGGTCGGAGAGGCGGTTCAGGTATCGCGCGGTTGCCGGGTTCGTCTTTTCCGTCTCGCCGAGACGAACCACGCGTCGTTCCGCGCGCCGGCACACCGCGCGCGCCACATGGCACACGGCCGCGGCTTCCGATCCGCCGGGCAGGATGAATTCCTTGAGCGGCGGCAGATTCTCGTTCAGGCCGTCCAGCGCGGACTCCAGTCGCCGGACCTGATTGTCGGAGAGGGTGGTTTGGCCGGGAATGCTGAGCTCTCCGCCCAGATCGAAAAGTTCATGTTGGATGTCCGTCAGCACGGAGCGGAGGTTGGACGGTATCTCGTGAACCAGCAGCACGCCCATGACGCTGTTCAGCTCGTCCACCGCGCCGATGGCCTCGATGCGCGCGCCGGTTTTTTTCACGCGCGATCCGTCGCCCAGACCGGTGCTGCCATCATCGCCGGTGCGGGTGTAGATCTTCGAGAGGCGGTGACCCATGTTCAGTTCTCGATCAGGCGGTAGATGACCGGCAGTTGCATGTCGACGCCGCGGCCTTCCAGCCAGACGCGTGCTTCGACCAGATTGCCGATCCGTTGCAGCGAGTTTAACGCCGAATTGTCGAGAACGGCATAACCGGAACTGCGTTCGAGGCGGATTTTGTCGAGCTGCCCGTCGGATTCCACGCGCAGGCTCAGCCATACCGTGCCTTCCCATCCACGGCTGCGCGCGAGCGGCGGGTAGGTCAGGTAGCGCGAAAGACGGGTTCTCAGTTCTCCCAGCAATTGGTTGTGCTGGCCTGCCCTGGTTCCAATCGTTGGCGCGGATGGCCGCACACCGGTTCCGGTCGCAGGGTCTGCTGGCGATGAACTGGCGACCGCTTCGACTGGTGCTGCGGCATGGTCGCCGGAGGATTTGGCGGCCGGAATAGCAGTCGTTGATCCAGAATAATTAACCGCCACTGGCGAAGGCGCGTCATTTTGCAGTTGGACGTTCAATACGGATTGCCCCAGCCGGAGATTTGGCGCGCTCGGCAAAGTCTGCCCGAACCCCGCCAGCAGGCACAGGTGCAAGGCGATCGACAGAGCCAGGAAGCGCGTTAACGCCATACGTAGTCCATTGTCAGCCGCAGGTTGCGTTCGGGGGCGGGGAAGTAGGCGTCGCGCGATGTAAACGTCGCGTCCAGCCCGATGGCGCCGGTTTCGCTGTATTCGCGGTTGAACAGGTTGTTCACCTGCATCCCCAGCTCCAGATCTTTGTACTGTTGCCGCAGCATGAGATTGGCCAGCGTATAGGAGGGCAATCGCGGGAAGGCGTTGGCAAAGTCGCTGCCATTGACCTGCGAGCCGGTCCATTGGCCTTCCATCCGCAAGGACCACGCCGCGGCGATGCGCCAGTCAGCCGCCAGCCTGGCCTGAGACTGGGGCACCAGTGGAATGCGTTTTCCTTCGTTGGCCCCGGCGGTGATTTTGCCTTCGGTCCAGGTGTAGGCGCCTTGCAGCGACCAGTCAGGCGCGACCGGCAGGGAACCTTCCAGCAGCAGGCCGCGGCGATGCGTTTGCGGCAGATTGACGTTGGAATAGCCGGTGGCGTCAAAGGCGATTTCATCGTCCAGCTTCAGTTCGTACGCCACTGCCTTGGCAGACCGCG
The DNA here is from genome assembly GCF_002355735.1 of Sulfuricaulis limicola. GTDB lineage: Bacteria > Pseudomonadota > Gammaproteobacteria > Acidiferrobacterales > Sulfurifustaceae > Sulfuricaulis > Sulfuricaulis limicola. Next base: position 998,181 of record NZ_AP014879.1, read on the forward strand.
CCCCGCGCGAAAATTCCGCGCCGGCCTCGTAAGAGGCGCCGGTCTGGTTTTTCAACCCGACAGGCTGGCCAAACACGGGATTCGTGTGTTCGTCCACCTTGGCGAAGCGAAAGTTCTGATCCGCACGCGTGAACAGCCGCCAGTCAGCATGAGGGCGCCAGCTCAGTCCCGCCGAGCCCACGCTGAGGTCGTCATCGAGCGGGGTCGAGGCGCCGGTAAAAATGTCGTTGGTGACCCGGGCGTAACGCGCGCCGACGGTGGCGGAAAGCGTATTCGACAGCGGGGCGATCGCCTGTCCATACAGGCCGCCCGCCATCTGGTCCACGTTTTGCGGCCCAAAACTGGTCAGCAGGCGGTATTTTGTTTGTTCCACATCCAGACCCAGCGTGAATTGGCACTGATCTGCGCCACAGGCGGACACGCCGTGCAGGCGCGGATTGAGCGTGGAAATCTTGCGCTGCTGGGTGGAAAGCGTGCCGGGAGAAAAACGAAAACTGGTGATGAACTCGCGGTCATTGTCGCGGTGGGTTGCTTCGCCCTCGAATTGCCAGTTTTCGGACAGGGCATGCGCGAGCCCGATCCGGGTAGTTTGGGTGTGCGTCGTGTTGTAGTCGTTGGCGTAGGCATTGACCGATTGCCGGCGATTCGCCTCCAATTCGTCCTTGAACAGCGAGCCGGGTAATTGTGCGTTTTCTCGCGAGCTTTCGTGTTCCAGAAAGACCCGTCCGCTGTTCAAAGCCTGCTCCAGGCGCAGCCTGGCCTGATCCAGTTCGGTGCGATTGTGATCGCGGTAATTGTCGCTGTCACGGTTGCGGCCGCCGAGACTGAAGGCAAAGCCATTGTCGAAACGCTGTCCCACTTGTGCCGTTACCTGCTGCTTGTCGTAGCTGCCGTAACCGGCGCCGATTTCTGCCTCGAACCGGCGCGGCGCGCGACGTGTCACGATATTGATCAAGCCACCCACCGCCTGGTTTCCATACAGAATGCCGGCGCTGCCCTGTACGATTTCCACGCGCTCGACATTGTTCAGATCCACCAGTGACAGGTCCAGGGCGCCAATATCGCTGGCATTGTTGAGCGGGCGCCCGTCGATCAATATCAGGGTGTTGGAAACCGCCGTGGCACCGAAACCGCGCATGTCGATATTGGCGCTGGAACCGTCCCCGTACAGATCCGAGACCTGCACACCCGCGCGGGTACGCAATAAATCCGCCAGCGACAGCGCACCGCTGGCTTTGATTTCGTCGCGGCTCACGACGCTGATGCTGGTCGGGATCGGAATCCCGGTGCCTTCGCTGCGCGTGGCGGTGACGATGACGGCATCTTCGGGATCGGTTTCAGCGCATGCAAGGCTGGCTGGAAGACAGGCGAGCGCCGCCGCGGCGGCGAGAGAGCGAACATTTTTCATTTTTTCCTCCGCAAACCGCGCGCACCCGCGCGGTGATTGAATGCGATGTGCGGAGGAAGGAAAGCGGAAGGCGTGGGGCCATTACCGCCCGGGCCGCCCTCCGCGACACCATCTGGGTGGCTTCAGGCCGGTCTCCGGGCTCACGAGCGGGTTACACCGGGATCCGCGCCTTCCCGTGCCCACGGCTGCCTTGGCAGTCGTGTAATACAACAGGCACAGTGGCGTTGAGCGGATCTCTGACTCGTTTACCGTTGCGGGGGCAGCGCCGGGATGATTCGCCGCAAAAACGAACTTCAGCGAACGCACCGGCTTCCCGTTTCATTTCCCGGAACGACAGTTTCGGGAAACACCTGAAGCTGGTCTACTGCAAACTCCGGTGCAATATATGAAGCGGGGCAGAACCTGTCAATGACATTCCGGTGATTACCGGATAACCACGCGGCGGGCGACACAAGCCGGGAGCGCGAAATGCGGATTTTTTTTCGGTGCGCCAAAAAGAAAAAGCCGGCCCGCAGGCCGGCTTGAAAAAACAGACAGCAGCTAAAAAAACGAGTCTTATTTCTTTTCCGGAGCAGCCGGAGCTGCCGGAGCCGCGGGCGCAGCCGGTGCTGCCGCATCCGCAGGTTTTGCCGCATCCGCCGCCGGGGCAGCAGGAGCTGCTGAGGTTGCCGGAGCCGCCGGAGCCGGGGCAGCCGCCTTTTTCTCGCATGCCGTAACCGCTGTCATGGCCAGAAGGGCGGCCAGAAGAATCGAGTACTTTTTCATGATAAATACGTTTCCTTGTGTTTGAGCTATGGGTATGCCCGTAAATGGGGAATTCGGCTGATCAAGACATGATCTTGCAGCCGGGCGCTATTCTTATCAAATTGGGGAAAGTTTCCATCGCTATTATTGCACGTCAATATTTATTTTTTTGATTGATAAAGCCGGGGCATCCTTGGGCGGACAGCAGATGAACGCCCGTCAGGACGCCAGTCGCGGCGCGCCGTAAAACAGGCCCTGGGCCGTGTGGATGCCGATCTCCTGCAGCGCCCGCTCAGTAGCGGCGTCTTCCACGCTCTCCGCGATGGTTTTCATGCCGAAAGACGTGGCCAGTTCGTGGATATGGGTGACGATCTTGCGATCGGATTCGTTGCGCAGCATGCCGCGCACGAAAGAACCCTCGATCTTGAGATAATCCGGCCGGAACTGGTTGAGGAAGTTATAGGTGGAATAGCCGCTGCCGAAATCATCGAGTGCCAGCTGACAGCCCAGCGCCCGCAGGCTCTGGATGTCCTGATGCAGGCTGTCGCTCAGGGGGATGGTTTCGCGCTCGGTGATCTCGATGGTGATCGAACGGCCCTCGTCGCAGGCCGGTTTGAGCAGCTGGCTCAGCTCACCCACGAAATCCTTGTCATTGAAGGAAGTGATGTCCACGTTCAGGAACAGCGCGTATTCCGGCGGCGTCAGTTTCAGCGCCTGGCCGATGATGTGCAGATCCACGTAGCGCGTCAGCCCCAGTTCTTCCGCCACCGTGATGAAATCCTTGGCCTGGATCACGAGACCGTTGATGCGCATGCGCGCCAGCACCTCGTAGGCCATGGGCTCGCCGCTTTTGAGATTGCAGATGGGCTGGAACGCGGGATGGAAATGACCCTGTTCCAGCGCGTTACGCAGCTGGAAGCCCTGGCTGAAAATGGACATCACCGCGCGGCTGATGTCGGGCGACAGCACCTCGATGCGATTGCGGCCGCGGCGCTTGCTGTGGTACAGCGCCACGTCCGCCGCGCTCACCAGGTCCTGGGCATTGGTGCCGTGCGTGGGCGCCTCGGCCACGCCCATGGAGGATTGCAGCTGCATGTGCCCGACCGGCAGCGGGATGCGCGTGTCGTTGATGCTCTCGTGCAACTTCTGCGCGATGCGCGTGGCGTTCTCGATATCGGTGTTCTTGAGCACCATGGCGAACTCGTCGCCCGCCATGCGCGCGATGTAGTCGTTGCGCCGCACCTGCTGCTTGAGCAGCTGCGCGGTGGTGCGCAGCACTTCGTCGCCGAAGGGATGGCCGTAGGTGTCGTTGATGAACTTGAAACCGTCGAGGTCGATCAGCAGCAGGCACACCGGGAGATTCTTCGGCAGGTGATCGGAGAGGATCACCTCGAGCTGGCCGTCGAAATGACGGCGGTTGTACAGTCCCGTGAGCGGATCGGTGACGGACAGGTGGTAAAGCTCGTCCTGGTATTTGGTGAGCAGATGATTGAGCTCGACGCTCTTGGTGACGTCGCTGAGCGTGCCGATGATGCCGGTGAAGTTGCCAGCCGAGTCGGTCTGCGCATCGGCGTCGAGACTCATCCACAGGCGTTTGCCGTCCGTCGAACGCAGGGAGATTTCCCGGTTTTTCTCGTGCAGGCGCGGCAGCGCGCGCGCATCGAAGTCGCGGATGACGTCCTCGTCCACCAGAAAGTCGCTGAAGGATTTGCCGAGCGAATCGTCGGCGGCGAAGCCGGTCAATCCCTTCCAGGCCGGATTGAGAAACACGATGCGCCCGTCGGTATCGAGCTCGAACAGGATTTCGTGCATGCTGTTGACGAGCTTGCGCAGCCGCGTCTCGCTGAATTCGAGCAGCTCGCGCGTCTCCTCGAGGCTTTGAATGTAATGCCGCAGCGTGGCCGAACCCTGGGTGAAGGCCTGGTTGAGTTCCTGGATTTCGCGGCTGCCGGACTCGATGAGCTGTGTGCGCGGGTGCCAGTTGCCATGGGCGAATTCGCGCGCCCATTCCATCAACGGCCGCAGCGGCGCGGTAAAGCGGGTCAACAGCAGGTACACCAGCAGCAGTGCTGTCACGAGCGCCGCGGCGGTCAGGGCGCCGCCGATGAGGACCACATGGCGGACGCTTTGATTGAGCGGCGCGTTCGAGAGCAGCGCCTCGATCTGTCCCACCTTGGTGCCGTTGACGATCACGTCCGAAACCAGCAGCGGACCGGTTTCGGCGGTGCCGGACAGCAGCCGTGTCAGCCAGCCGAGCGGTTCGGTGTTGCCCTCGTGCCCGTACAGCAGCGAACCGCCGTTCTCGTCGGTGATGCGGATGGAGGCGATCGCCGGGTCATCGGCGATCCGGCGCATGTAGAGGTCCAGGCCGTTGACGTCGTAGTTCGCGACCATGCCGCGGACCGCCGGTTCCACCAGCATCATGAGTTTCTGCGCCAGTTGCTGCCGGGTTTCCAGGTGGGTCTGGGCCGCCTGCCGCGCGAAAGCCAGCGTCACGGCGACGGCAATGAGTATCAGCAGGAAGGAAAAGGCAACGGCGATGCGGGCGCGCAGACTTCGCGGCAGCAGCGGCAGGCGTATCACCGTCGTACCACCGGAAAAAAGGGGAGAAAAGTACCCACGGGGAGCCCGTGCTCCCGTACGGTTTCCGGCAGACGACTTAGCACCAAGACGCTAGCCCCATCCGTTATATATATATTTAAGTGCCGCTGCGAGTGGCGCAAAGTATAACGGTCGGTCTCTCATTAATCCACACCGCCCGGCGAGGCGTCAGTCCGGCAGAAACCATGTATTGCCGTTGTCACGGATTTCGCGCAAACGGCAGTGGTACATCTGCTCGAGGTTGGATCGGTTCAGCATGTCGGCCAGCGGGCCATGGCGGCATTCACCGTGGTCGAACAGCAGAATGGCGTGCGTGCCGAAGCGCGCCGCCAGGTTGACGTCGTGCAGCACGAAAACGTTGAGATGCCCCGGCCGGTGCGCGCGCCCGGCCACCAGCTCCAGCACCTGGACCTGGTGGCGCAGGTCGAGATGATTGGTCGGTTCGTCCAGCAGGCAGATCGGCGCATCCTGTGCCAGCAGGGCGGCGATTTCCACCCGCCGCCGCTCGCCGCCGGACAGCGTCGCCAGTGGACGCTGCGCCAGGCCGTTCAGGCCGACGGCTTCCAGCGCGGCTTCGGCCACGCGATAGTCCTGCGCGCCTTCCCATTGCCAGCGATCGAGGTGCGGATAGCGGCCGGTCAGCACGGTTTCGAGGACGGTGGCGGGGAATTCCGACTCCGCTTCCTGGAACAGCACGCCGATGCGCCGGGCGCGCGTGCGCGGGGGGAAACCGCCGATCTCGCTGCCGTCGAGCCGGATCTGCCCCGCATCCGGCACGCGCAGGCCGGCCAGCGCATGCAGCAGCGTGGTTTTGCCGCTGCCGTTGGCGCCCAGGATTACCCAGTTCTCGCCGGGCTTCAGCTCGGCATCGAGGCTGGCGCACAGGGTGCGCTCCGCAATGGCCAGGGTCAGGTTTTGCGCGTGCAGCATCAGCGAGAACGGACCAGCAGATAGAGAAAGACCGGAACGCCCAGCAGGGCGGTAATTACCCCTACCGGCAATTGCGCCGGCGCCGTCAGGCTGCGCGCGAGGGTGTCGGCGATGGTCAGGAAGCCGCCGCCGAGCAGCACGCTGGCGGGCAGCAGAAAGCGATGATCCGAGCCGCCGAGCAACCTTAATATATGGGGAATCACCAGGCCCACAAAACCGACGCTGCCGGCGAGCGTGACCGCCATGGCGGTCAGCAGGGAAGCCACCAGATAAATGGCGAAGCGCAGCCGCGCGGGGTTTTCTCCCAATGCGGCGGCGGTGTTTTCACCGCGCAGCAGCAGGTTGAGGGCGCGGGCGAACCAGAGCGACACGGCGAGCCCGGCCAGCATGGCCGCCAGCGCCACGGTCGGTTGCGTGGCATAACTCAGATCGCCGATCAGCCAGAACAGCATGCCCTGGATCTGCGCCGCGGGCGCCAGCGCCAGGATCAGGCTGATCAGGGCGCCCCAGCCCGCGGCGATCACCACGCCGGTGAGCAGCAGGCGATTCTGTGTCCACACCGAACCCAGGCGACTCAGGCCGAAGACCAGAAACATGGAGACCAGCGCGCCAAGGAACGCGTTGCCTCGCACCCAGCCGATGCCGAGACCGCCGAGCATGGACAGCAGCGCGGCACAGGCTGCGCCGCCCGAGACGCCGAGCACGTAAGGGTCCGCGAGCGGATTGCGCAGCAACACTTGCAGCAGGGCGCCCGAGAGCGCCAGCAGGCCGCCGACGGCGAAGGCCGCCAGCGCGCGCGGCAGACGCAACTCGTGGACGACCAAATAGACGGTAGCGTTGTCCTGGCGACCCAGCAATGCGTGCCACAATTCCGCTGCGCCGATATCCAGGCTGCCATGCGATACGGCGAACCACAGGGCCAGCGGCGCCAGCGCCAGCAGGATCAGCATCGTCAGCAGGCGGCGGCTCATGTTCTGTAGCCCGGATGAAGGCACGTAGTGCCGTAATCCGGGGAAAGTCGATTGATTCCCGGATTGCGCTTCGCTCCATCCGGGCTACGCATAAGAATGCTGTTTCTGGAGCGGGGCATTCTCTTTGCCGTCAGCGCAGCGGCAGGATCTGCCAGCCGCGTTGCTGCGCCTCGCGCCGCAGGATGTCGTCGGGATTGACCGCCACCGGATGATCGACGATGGAAAGCAACGGCAGGTCGTTGTGTGAATCACTGTAAAACCAGCTGTCCTGCATGGTCAGCCCCTGTTCCTTTATCCAGCTTTTGAGCCGCGTGACTTTGCCTTCGCGGTAGCAGGGCGTGCCGGCGACCTTGCCCGTGAAACGGCCATCGCGCTCTTCCGGCTCGGTCGCGATCAGGTGCGGAATCTCGAACTCCTCGGCGATCGGCGCGGTCACGAAGCGGTTGGTCGCGGTGATGATGACGAGCGTGTCGCCGTTCGCGCGATGCAGGTTCACCAGCGCGCGCGCCGCGGGCGTGATCATGGGCAGAACCTTGTCCTGCATGTAGCGCCGGTGCCAGCCGTCGAGGGTGGCGCGGTCGTGAAGCGCGAGCGGGCGCAGCGCGAAGGCGAGAAATTCCATGATGTCGAGCGTGCCGGCCTGGTACTGGGCGTAATAGCGCTCGTTTTCGCGCTCGTATTCCTCGCCGTCCACGATGTGGTTCTCGATGAGAAAACGGCCCCAGGCATGGTCGCTGTCGCCGCGCAGCAGCGTGTTGTCGAGGTCGAAGATCGCGAGGGTCAATTTATTATTCCAATGAAACCGCAGATAAACGCAGATTAACGCAGATTTGAACTCTTCTCTCAATATTTATCCGCGTTTATCTGCGTTCATCTGCGGTTCCAGAATTATAAAAAACTCTTTCCGGCAGCAGATTCCGCAGATCCCAGAGATGTATGTTCGCGTCATCGGAGGTCGAGGCCAGGTAACGTCCGTCCGGTGAGAACAGCACGACAGTACCGCACAGTTCGTGCGGCTGAAAGCGCTGCAACACGTTTCCGGTTTGTGCATCCAGCAGGTACACCGCACTGTCGGTTTGCCGGCCGATGCTGGCGAGCTGCCGGCCATCGCGGTCGAAGCTGATGGATTTGACGATGCCGCGGTGCGCCGTGGGCAGGACGGTGAGCGATGCATCAGCGAGTCGCCAGCGGAACAGATTGAACCAGCCGCTGCCCAGGAGGATGTCGCCGGCGGGCGCGAAGGCCAAGTCCTGCGCGTCCGTGGGGGGAGCCGGGAGTGAACGCGGCTGTTCTCCCGGCCGCCAATAAAAGACGACTCCGTCCGTGCCGCCCGAAGCCACTTGCCGGGTGGCAGGATGATAAGCCACGGCGCGCACCGCGCCACGGTGGAGCGGCAGGTCCTGCAGTAGCGCGAAATCGGTCAAATGCCACAGCCGCACATGCCCGTCGCGGTGACCCGTGACCACCAGCGCCGTGGCCTCGTCCGCCACCATGTCGGTGACCGGAGAGGGCGTGGCGAGACGTTTGATCAGTTTGCCTTCGCGCGTCCAGAGCGCGAGCAAACCGTCGTATCCGGCGGAGAGGATTTCACGATCGTGGTTGAGAAATTGCAGCCCCTGAAGCGAGCCGTCATGCGCCGTCCAGCCGCCGAGTTCCGTTCCCTCCGGCAGGCTCCACAGGCGTATGCGCCCCTCCGAACCACCCGAAGCGAGCACCTTCGATGCGGTGTCGAAGGCGAGCGCATAGCCGTTGTTGTGGACGTCATGCAGGATGACATTGGCGGGAATACGGGGTGTGGACGCGCACCCGGTCAGCCCCGGTCCGGCCATCATCAATACCATACCGGCAATCCACCATCGGCGCGGCGCCGCATTGCCGCCACCGCGGCTTCGTGGAAAAATCATGTTATTGTTCCGTTATGCTTGTGACTGAACGGTTGACGGGTTTGTAATGATAGACGAACACGGTTACCGCCCCAACGTGGGCATCATCCTGTGCAACCGCGTTAACCAGGTTTTCTGGGCGCGCCGCTGTGGCCAGGATGGCTGGCAGTTTCCGCAGGGTGGCGTGCGCCCGCAGGAACCGGTCGAGCAGGCCATGTACCGCGAGCTGCGCGAAGAGGTCGGCCTGTCGCCGGCGCACATCGAAGTGCTCGGCCGCACCCGCGACTGGTTGCATTACGATATCCCCGATCATTTTCGCCGGCGCAATCCGAACAGCGCCTTCCGCGGCCAGAAGCAGATCTGGTATCTGTTGCGCCTGATCGGGCAGGATCAGGACGTGCGTCTCAATGCCTGTGAACGACCGGAATTCGATGAATGGCGCTGGATCGAATACTGGAGCGCGCTGGAACATATCATCAGTTTCAAGCGCGAGGTCTACCAGCGGGCCCTGACCGAGCTGGAGCCGCTGTTGTCATCCCTGAAAACCCGCGACTGAGGAGCAAGCGGCGCATGCCCTCAGCCGCTGCACGACCCTCCGCGCGTTATCGTTCCGTTGTCGTGGTCCTGCTCTTGGCGTTCATATTGCTGGGGATTTTTTCCCTGGGCCGCCTGCCCGTCGATCTGCCGCCGTCGGGGGAGGCACCACGGCTGAATCTCCATGTTTCCGCTCCGGGACTGATTGCGCCGGTGCTGGAGGAACGCCTGACACAGCAGCTCGAGCGCACGCTGGCCGGCGTACCGGGCGTGGCCGGCATGGATTCCATCACCAGTTCGGGCGAGGTCGGCATCGACCTGTCGCTGCATCATCGGCGCGATATCGAGCGCGTGCAGCGCGACGTCATGGCGCGCCTGGAGCAGGCCGCTGCCTCCTGGCCGGGGTCAGTGGATGCGCCGACGCTGGCGTTGACGGATGGCGCGTCGAAAGTGGCGGAGTTCACCCTGACCTCGGGCACGCGCGATGCGCTGGCGCTGCGCGACTGGGCCGAAGCCGAGTTTGCCAAGCGCCTCCGGGAACTGCCCGGTGTCGCTGCCGTGGATATCGAGGGCGGCACGGTGCGTGAAATCCTGGTGCTGCCGGATCAGCGGCGCCTCGCCGGTTACGGGCTTTCGTTCGAGGACCTGTTGCAGGCGATCCGCAAGAATCCCGAGGCGGATTCGCAGGCGCGCGCGGCGCCGGTGAAGGGGCGATCCCGGCGCGAACCCGTGCAGTCCGGCAATCTGGCCGCGTTGGCGGCGCTGCCCGTGATGCTGCCCGGCGGCGAGAGCATACATCTCTCGGAGGTGGCCGGACTCACGCTCAGCCAGGAGCCGGGCCCGGCCTTGCTGTGGGTCGATGGCGCCGAGGCCGTCCGGGTGAAGGTGGCCAAACAGCCGCGCGCCGCCCTGTCGGAGGTCGCTGAAGAGGTGCGGGCGCATGTGGACTGGATGCGCGCGAACCGGTTGATTCCCGAAGGCATCGAGATTCATTCCTTCGTCAGCCAGCTCGATGCCGCGCGCAAGCCACTGCGGAAAATGGCCTATGCCTTTCTCATTGGTTTCGTGCTGGTGTTGGCCGCGGTCCATCTGTTGTGGGGCAGTGGACGGCGCACGCTGATGTTCGGCGTGATTCTCATTGCGGCGTTGCAAGCGGTGTTTATTGTCATGGCCTTGTCCGGCGCGGCACTCGATGCCATGACGCTGGGTGGCGTGGTGCTGGGGACGGGTCTCTTCGGCGGTGCCGTCATGCTGTTGTTCGGGAGCACGACGCCTCCCGCGCCGGCGCCGGTCCCCAGCGTCAATCCGGTTATCGCCGCGACGGTTGCCATGATGATGGCGCTGGTTCCGGTCTGGTTCACCGGTGGCGAGCTGGGCGCGGTGTATCGCGAACCGGTTTCGGTTTTTGCCGGCGCCTGGCTGCTGGCCGCGCTGCTGGCCCTGTGGCTGGTGCCGATGTTCGATACGCGCCGCCGCCGGCAGGCAAGCACGTCGTGGCAGGTGACCGTCCGTCATGCCGTGACCGGGATGCACCGGTATTACGATGCGTTGCTGCGTCGCCTGCTGCAGCGCGCCGTGCCGGCGCTGGGGGTGGCCGCGCTGGTGTTGACGGCGTTGACGGCGGCGGTTTTCATGAAAAGCCGGGAGCTGTCCGCGCCGGTCGAACTGCCCGGGCGGGAAATCGTATGGCGACTCCAGGGACCGGACAGCGCCCGCTTGAGGACGCTGGCGGATGATGTCGTGCAACGCTTGCGCGCGCTGCCCGGATTGCATCAGGCCAGCCACTCGGGACAGGTGACGCGGGAGGAGTGGCTGCCGCGCCTGGATGAAGAACGCGCGCGTGAACTCGGCGTGGACCTGGGTCTGGCCGGCAAGGCGCTGGCCATTGCCGCAACCGGAATACCGGCGGGAAGCTTTCGTGATGCGGACCGGCGTTACAACGTGCGCATGCGCCTGTCGTCCGAGGACGCCGCCGGCATCGCCGCCGGAAATATCCTGCTGCTCGGCGAACTGGAGCATCGTCCTGCCGTGTATTTGCGCGATATTGCCACGCTGGAGCGGGTTGTCGTGCCGGCACGGATCCACCGCCACAATGGAACACCTGAAATCCGGATAACCGCCTTGCTGGCGGATACCCGCTCACCCGATCGGCTGATGACGGAAACAGACAGGCTGCTCGATAAAATGAAACTGCCGTCCGGTTATCAGTTGATGCATGGCCGCGGCAGTGACGCCGCGCGGAATGACAGCGGCATAATGGCTTTCTTGCTCGCGGTGTTGCTGGTGTTTGCCGCGCAGACCGTGTTGCACCGGTCGTTGCGCCTGGCGTTGCCGATCACGCTGGCGGCAGGCGCGACGGTAGTCGGGACCGGCGCTGTGCTGCTGTTATCCGGCGTGCCCTGGTCGCCACCGCTGTGGCTCGGCGCGCTGATGTTGTTCGGCATTGCGGCAGGGCATGCGGCCGCGTTGGCGGCGGCCCGCGAAACGCGACACCTGCGACAAATTGCCCGGCATCAGTTTCGTCCCTTGTGCGCCATGGTGCTGACGGCCGCCCTGGGCATGCTTGCCTTGATGTGGGTCAATGGCAGTGTTTCCGGCTTGCATATACTTATTACTGTTTTACTCACCGGATTGCCGATTTCATTGCTGATTAATCTGCTGCTGACCCCGCTGTTGTATTGGATGTTTCTGCGCCAGGAACAAACTCCCGTGTCCCGGCGTCTATAGCAGTCATGCTGTTATCTGTTAACATTTCGCCCTGATTTTCTGGTTCACCGGAGGACCCCGTGACTCACCTTCCCCGCCGTCTGTTCCTCAAGAACACCCTCGCCACCGCCGTACTGGTCGGTGTCGGCAGCGCCGGCCTGTTCCGCCCCGGCTGGGCCCTCGCCGCCGAATGGCCCAAGGACGCCTTCGCCGCCAAGCAGCTCGACGAAGCCATCCGCGCCGTCTTCGGCCCCGGGGCCCCAAGCCCCTCAACCGCCGTCAAGCTGCGGGTCCCGACCCAGGCCGAAAACAGCGCCCAGGTCCAGATCCAGGTCCTGGCCGAGATGCCCAACGTCGAGGCCATCGCCGTGTTCGTCGAAAAGAACCCCTCCCCCCTGGTGGCCCACGCCAGCTTCAGTGGCGCCGAAGGCTACTTCTCGGCCCGCATGAAGATGGGCCAGACCTCGGACGTGGTCGCCGTGGTCAAGGCCGGTGGCAAGCTCTACACCGCCAAACAGAACGTGAAGGTGACGGTGGGTGGGTGTGGGGGTTGATGAGTCCTGGAGCGACTGACGAAATGAATCTGTAGGGTGTGCTGAGCGTCAGCGAAGCGCACCGATGATTATAAATTTTTATATTTGTTTTTTTGAGGATTGATTCATGGCTGAACGCAAGATGAGAATGCGCACCCGCGCCCAGGATGGCAGCGTCGAGTTGCAGATACTGATATCGCACCCGATGGAAACCGGACTGCGTACCGACAAGAACACCGGCAATAAAATCCCGCCGCATTTCATCCAGCGCCTGACGCTGGAACACAATGGCAAGGTCGTGGCCACGGTCAACACCGGCGCCGGCATTTCCGAGGATCCGCTGATCGGTTTCCGGCTCAAGGACGCCAAGCAGGGCGACAAGCTCAAGGTTTTCTGGAGCGACAACATGGGCGAGTCGGCGACGCTGGAAGGCACTGTCGATTTGTCCTGAGATTTACCTGTTTCAAATAAAAAAACCGCCCGATGGGCGGTTTTTTTATGGGCAACCAGAATTCAATGGCGAAACAAGGTACGGGACACAGCCCTGTTATGCGCACGCTGGCAGCAGTATTATGTTCTGCCGGTTCGGCAGGACAGCAGCACACACCTTTCAGAAAACAAGGAGACGAGCATGGCCAAAGGAAAAGGCAACGCTTCATCTGGTTTATCGATACCACGCAGTAACAAAAAGCCGGCTTCGGAACACGAGCTCCAGCAGATGGTTGCCGAGAAGGCTTACTTTCGCGCTCTCGAACGGGGTTTTCAGGGTGGCGATCCGGTCGAGGACTGGCTTATAGCGGAACGTGAGATCAACGAAAAGTTTTCTAAATTCTCGCAGTAACCGTCCCTGACCGCGGAAGCCAGCCAAGGACTCAGAGTCCACTGACCCCAATTGTTACAACAGAGGCCATCCAGCTACATCAACCGACAATTGAAGCAGTCAATGCTGTGCAGTAAGCTTTTATTCATTGGGACCGAAATATCGAGTGGGTCACAGTGGTCCGGGAAACCGGCCCCGAATACGACGCAGGAGATGGGTGGGCAGTCATGAGCAAGCGCTTCCTGAGGTGGGTCGAGACCTGGATCGAGGAAAACATTCCTCCCGGCGCCAATCCCGACATCGAGAGCCACGAGGCGCGTGCGGAGCGGCTGACGGAGAAACTGTTCGCCGAGGCGGCCGCGGCCGGCTTCACAAACTTCGAGACCGAGGAGGAGCGGGAGCGCGTTTCGCCCCGGGTCCTGGCCGCGGTCGCGGACAGCACCGACTTCGACGTCGATGCCTATCATCTCAAGTCGCAACTGGCGGGGGAGAATGAAGACGGCGACTGAGCCCCGCCGTCCGACTCACTCATGGAAAGTAGGGTCAGTCCAGTCTGTCCCCAATTGTTTCCGCACGGCTCAAGGACGCCAAGCAGGGCGACAAGCTCAAGGTTTTCTGGAGCGACAACATGGGCGAGTCGGCGACGCTCGAAGGCATTGTTGATTTGTCGTAAGTAATATTGTCTGTGAAACACAAAAGCCGCCGAAGGGCGGCTTTTGTGTTTTTGGAGTCAGGCAAAACGGTTTGATTTCCCGATTTCGCGTTAAAGGGATATCGTTATGCGTCCGTTATTCAACTCTTTGAAAAGCATGGACATAGGTGATGTGCCTAGGCGGCTTGCTTGACAACTATTGCCGGTTGGGCAATAGACACTATTACCCGTTATCCGGGAAGGAAGTATATAAGAAGAAACTAATAAACATTTGTGCGGGCGCCCGCCAAGTTACGCAGAACAATACGGGGCGCAAATGGGGAGAGTACATTGGTCCTCTGCAATTCTGTTATACGCCGAGTTGTCACGGCCACCGTTGTTTTTCTGATCACACTCTTAACCTTGCTGCTACCGGCAGCGGCGCAGAATTCCGCGCCCGTTTCCGTTGTCTGGCTCGCCGATCACAAACATCTCAAACGCATTGACCTTGTCACAAACCAGGTCGACCTGATCGTTGCGCTTGATCATGAAGCTGAAGCGCTGGCGGCCGACCCTATGGATAACGGTGTCTGGATGCTGGCGCAGAAAAAGCTTTTCAAATTCGACAACGCTGGCCAATCCGCTCTCCAGATCGAATTAAAGAACATCGCTGACAAATTGGATGATCCCAAGTATCTGGTTCTGAATCCCTACGATGCCAGCCTATGGGTCAGCGGCGAGAAATCCCTGTTGCACGCCGATGCGCAAGGCCGCCGGCTGGGGGCATGGCAAGTGTCGGGCGAAATCCAGGCCATGCAACTCGATGTAGACGAAAGCCTGTGGTTGTTCACACACGAGAGTCTTCTGCATCTTTCTCCGCAAGGCGTCATCCTGCATAACCTGGAACTCAAGTCGCAAGTTAAAGAGCCTGAATATCTGGCTTTGGACAGCCTCGGCGGATTGTTATGGGTGGCCGGCAAGAAAGAGCTTGTCCAGTTGGAGTCGAATCACCTCGATCAGGCCCCGCGCCCGGTAGCGGTGTCGAATGTTACAGACGGTGATGATAAGAAGATTCTGGCGCTTGCGGTCGATCCTCTCCTGGGGAACCTGTGGGTCGTCACGAAACAAAACCAGCTTTTTATTTACGACCGCGAGACCAATCTTCTCAAGACCGTCGATTTTGGTTCGCACGATCTGGGTGAAGTACAAACGCTGGTGTTCGAGCCGGTAAGCGCGAGCTTCTGGCTGGGCGGCAAGAAAGCGGTCGAACGTTTTACCAGCAATGGCGATTTGGCTGCGCGCATCGCGGTCGACGAAGAAGCCGAAGTTATCGGTGTTGCTTCCTTCCGCCTGTCGCCGACACTCACGCTGCTGGAGCCCGAGAACGGCGGCCTCACCAACAACCCGCACCCGCCGATCCGACTGGGGCTGGGGACGAGTTGCAACGCCGTGCCCTGTCTGCTGCCGGACACTTACAATCAATCGCTGGTGCTCAGCGTGGACCTCAACGGCTCACCCATTGGATCGCTTTTCACCCGCTCGGTCACCGAAGCATCCTACGTGTCGCCGATTCGCCTGCCGGAAGGCCTCAATGCCTTGGGCGCCCAGGCGGTCGATCTTTTCGGTCATCCGTCTAATCGGATCAGCGCCAATTTCGTCGTTGATACCATCCCGCCGCAGTTCTTGTCCGTCACGCCGGCCGATGGCGCGAATGTCCCGCAATCCGAAGCGGCCATTACAGGCACGCTCGACGATCCGACGGCGAACGTGATGCTGCTCGATGGCAACGGAAGTGTCGTTGCTGCTGGCGGCGCGGCCTTCAATTTTGTCGCCCCGCTGAAACCCGGAACCAATCTCTTCACGCTGCTCGCCCGCGACCCCGCGGGCAATGAATCGAGCTTGCTGCTTCGCCTGTTGCACAGCTCCTTGTCGGTCAAGTTCACGAGCCCGGCCGCGGGGACGGTACTCGATCGCATGCGCGTGCTCGTGAGCGGCACCTTCCAGGGACCCGTGAATACCGGCATCAGCGTTAACGGTACAGTCGCCCTGGTCTCCGGCGACCGGTTTCTGCTCAATCTCGATCTCGAACCGGGCCCGAACGCCCTGACCGCAACCGCGACGACCCTAGACGGCGTCACCGCGACCGATACGCTCATTGTCTCGGTCAGTCAGACCGAAGCAGACCCATTCGAAATCACCATTACCCCGGCTGCGGGCACCGCGCCTTTGCCCGTCCGCTTCAGCGTCGGCAACTTCAGCGGCCAGACCATTATGCGCGTCGAATTGGACATCGACGGCGATGGTTCGACCGACAGTATTGTCACCGACCTCAGCGAACCGGTAGAAGTCACCTACGCGAATCCCGGGATATACCCGGCTCGCGTCAAGATCATCTACGGGCAGAATCAGAGCTATGAGCAGACCATGGCCGTCGTCATCCATGATGCCATGCAAATGGATACGCAGTTCACTACTCTCTGGAATGGGACGAATGAAGCACTTATACGCGGTGATGTCAGCACTGCCTTGACTTACCTCAACGAAGGGGCGAAGCGGAAATACGGGCCTGTGTTCCAGGTGCTCAAACCCCATATGCCGCAGATCATTGCCTCGTATTCGCCACTTCGCCGTGTTTCAATCTCTGAGGACATCGGTGAATACGCGATCGTGCGCAATTTCAATGGTCAAAACCGCGTCTACCTCATCTATTTTCTGCGGGATGCCGATGGGGTGTGGCGGATGGATGCAATGTGACAAGGAGCCAGTTATGAAACAGAGAACGAATCTGCTGTGCCTGTTATTTATGTTTATGGCGCTCCCTGCCTGCGCCGCAGAATACCCGCCGACTTATTCGGCCGAAGCTATCGAAGCCTGGGTTATTGATGCCGAAACCAAGAAACCCATTGAAGGCGTAATTGTGACCGCCAACTGGGAGCTCGTTGGCGGCTTCGAGGGCAACACCCCCGTGGGGCAGATGAAAGTCCTGGAGACCGTCACTGACAAAGATGGCAAATTCACTTTCTCCGCTTGGGGCTCCGAACCACGGAAGAAAGGTTACTTACGCAACCGCGATCCGCAGTTTCTGCTGTTCAAACCCAGTTATGAATACAGACGCCTCGTAAATGAGGTTAGCTCCAAGATCAGCATGGCATCCCTGCGACGTTCAGAGTGGAACGGGAAGACGATTGGGATGAAACTGTTCAAGGGGACTCAGGAAGAGTATGCAGAACATATCTATCGTCTGGGTAGCGACATGGATTCCATGCTCGATTTTGCACGCGGCGATAAAGATTGCAATTGGAAGAAGACACCACGAATGCTTACAGCTCTCCATAAAATGAGCCTGCATTTCGAGGCCCAAGGAACAAAACTTAAAGGCTGGCGACTTGGTCAGCGCATTATTCGCACAGATGACATTCCACACAATGCCAAATGTGGTTCCGTAGAAGAGTTTTTCCGGAGCTATCTGCAATGATGCATGTACAGCATTTGGTCGCTGTTTTTGTTCTCACTGCCTTAACATCAGTATGTATGGCTTATGAGCGTAATACCCATAGAGAGATCTCGACGGCAGCGATAGAAAATTCTACTCTGCAAACAGACCCAGATATTCTCAAAAATTTGGGTCTGAAAGGCTCGGACAGATTTCGCAATTCCAAAAACAAAGAGAGGCCAATCTTTGGCCTTATCGAAGACGGTGCTGACTTCGAAGATGGTCTCACCGACGACTGTGAATCCCGCCCACGGCACCACTTCTACGACCCCGCACATGATCAAGGATTGCGTTGGGGAATTGTTCGCGGCGAGAAATCCCCTGACTGGGCGCTGGAAGACAAGGGCGACATCAACGAACAGGAATTCTCCTACAAAAATGCCCGGGGTTATTTCTACCAAGCGCTCACCTCCACAAAGGAAAACGATCGCAAGGCAAATTTCGGTCTTACTTTTCAAAGTCTTGGCCACGTCATCCACCACATTCAGGACATGGCCCAGCCGCAGCACGTACGCAACGATATCCATATCAAAGCGGGGGAAAACTGCTGGTACAAGAGCATCGCCAAGCTCATCGAGAACCCAAGCCTGTACGAACACTACACCGACGACAACCGCGGCAACCTCCCATTCATCGATCCCGACTACAATCAAGGTAAGTCGGTTGTCTTTACTGCCCCTCGGAAATTCTGGACTGATGATGGCAAAGGCTTAGCGGAATTTACCAATCGCAATTTCGTTTCCGTCGGCACGAACTACCAACTGTTCAACAATCTGCCCGTCGCGAATGCAATATATCCCCGGCCCGTACCGCTTCCCGGACAATCGATCCATATCCGCGATCTGCTCGCGGAGGAGGGGAGAACCACTGACCTTGACGGCTACGTCGACTTCATCGCCAATACTGTTGCCGACCCCGTTGTCGGCGACAAGCCTAACTCCCGTTCCGCTTCCGTATCGATCTTCGATCAGGACCTTAAGACCTACAACCAGACTATTACTTACAATACCGACCCCCTGGACCCAATCTTCAACGTTCAGGTGACTACCGATCGGCTTCTGACACTCAATCGGTTTAATTTCAAGAAAGCGCACGACTTCCTCATCCCCCGCGCTGTCGCCTACAGCGCGGGCCTCGTCGATTACTTCTTCCGCGGCAAGCTCGAAGCCGAGGACGTGACCTTCACTGACACCGGGATTTCGTTGCGAGTGAAGAATGCCATCGATCCCCAGAAGACCCCGGCGTGGGCAAATGAAGTCCTTTACTCCACAAGCTCCAATGGTTCGGCGGGCAGTCTTGTGGTCGCCTTCGACTATCAGGATAGCGCCGGCAAGACCCAGTATGGCGTCTCGAACACGGTTTCGGTACGCGCCACCGATACTCTTGCTCCTGGTCAAGTTTCGACCGACGTTTATGATTTCACTCTGTCCGTTCCACCCGATGCTAAAAATGTGAACTACCGGCTTATCTTTCGTGGCAAGCTTGGGCAAGAAGAAGATGCTGTGGCGGTGGGCGTTGCCGAACAGATTTCTGGCTTTCTCGTCACACCGAATTATTTGCCCACCGATGGCATTACCGGTCAACGCGCAATCTTCAAGCAGGGTGGGCAATGGAGGTTGAGCGAAAAGAAGAATTTATTAGCGGGAAACATCGATTGGAAAGGTTGGTATGTCAATGGCAAGCCTACCAAAGTGCTTACTTGGCATGGACCAAAGGCACGCTATTTTCCAAATCCATCCGGATTCAGTGCCCCTTTTACTCCTAACATCTTTCAAAATGGAGAGCTCTTTTCAGTTGCTCCTCATGATGTCTTCGGAGCTGCGCTTATGAAAGATTCTGACGGAAAGGAATGGCTAATCGCAATCTGTATGCGTTTTGGAAGCGATATCGTTTATCGACGCCCTAATGTGAAAAGTGATTCCCCAGCTTTGTATGATCCGGTCACAGCAAAAGATGGATGGCAGGAAATCGGAAGGTTTTTACCTGATTTAGGCTGGAATCTGGAAATTCCCTGGTTTTTCAATGGTGATGGTACTGCAGCTCAAACTATGCGGAGAAAAACCAAATACATATTCGATGACATTGGGAAGTTAATCAGTTCCCAATATGACGGGCTTGACAGGGCAAAAATAGAAATTGTTGGTAATTTAGCGGAACGTACCAATTTAGGAAATTATTCCGGCATTACAGTTACGAGTACGTGCGAACGGAAACCGTTTCCCTCGGAAAATTGCTTGTCATATGAGGTGTCACTTCAAGAGAACCAGTTACGCGACGGAAAATACATAATGGCTGTCGATTATCTGAATAATCAAGAAATTCTTGCTGTTTTGTCAGATACGCGTTCAGGTATGTATGATTATTCCGCTTCAAGAAATTACACCAAAGTCAACGATGTTTGTTCGGGCTTTGAACAGCATGTGACCTCATTAAACGTAGGGTCGGGTGCGTCAAGTCTGGCAATCGGATCCAGATCGTATGATTTGATAAAGAATGATGAAACATGGCTCTATAGAATTGATAGTGTGTCCAATTTCTATACCAGTTCTGCTACCGCAGAGGTTTCCTATTCGTCGGTGAATGAAAGAAATGAACTTCATCATGTGGACCTGCGTTATGGTTTATTGACAGGCAGAAGCGTAAAAGACAGTTTCATGACAGCTGGAAGCGCCAGCTCCAATAGATCCGATTTTGTTGTGCCGACAACCCTCAATACTGGGCGTGTGATTACACAGGAGGTAAAATCAAATATTGCGAGTCAACTCATATTTGAGTCATCAGAAAACACATCGATGCCATTTGGAATAGGCGCATCACTATCAATTCATCTCGATTCCTGCGGCCCAGTCGGTTCGAAAGTCGAATATCCAGATTACCGGACTATTATCGCCCCTTTGACGGGTTCATGGGTTGTGGATGGCGGTGAAAATTTGTTGATAACTCAAGAATATACAGGCCAGAATGGGGCAAAGCGGAATTTCAACTACTTAACAGGCGGCGATCTATATCAACTTATCCAAACAGCGCCAGAAGATGCGCGTTACTATCCATCTGGTGTTATTAAATAGAGTAACCATGAATTATCTGATCACGATTCACGAAAACGTTTTTGCCACCACCCCCGCCGCGAGCAGCGCGGAGCCATAGGCGGCGTGCCCGGAGCGCGGCTTTTCCATTTTCACCCGCAGGATTTTTTCGCGGATGCGCGTCCAGGCCGGGTTCTGCGAGCCGCCGCCGGTGGTGAAGACCTTGCTGAGCGCCGGCGCGCCGAGTTTTCCCAGCAGTTGGTAGCCCTCGGCCTCGATGCGGGCGATGCCTTCCAGCATGCCCTGAAAGAAGGTGATGCTGTTGCCGGGCAGCGGTTCCAGTCGCGGCGCCATTTCCGGGTTGTTGATGGGGAAACGTTCGCCGATGTCCGGCAGCGGGTAGTAATCCAGGCCGGTGACGCTCTCCGGATCCAGCAACGGCGTCATCTCCCGCATCTGTTCAATCTTGAAATACTGCAACAGCACCGCGCCGCCGCTGTTGGAGGCGCCGCCGGCGAGCCAGTATCGGCCGAGGCGATGACTGTAAACGCCATGTTCCAGCGAGAACACCGGCTTGTCCGACAGCAGTTTCAGCACCAGCGTTGTGCCCAGCGCCGTGACGCCGTGCCCCGACTCGGTGGGGCCGGCCGCGAGGAAGGATGCCACGCCGTCCGTGGTCCCGGCCAATACCTCCACGTCGGACGGCAGGCCAAAGGTTTTGGCGATGTCGGCGCTGAGGGTGCCGAGCGATTCGCCCGGCACGTGGACTTCCGGCAACAATGCGCTATCGAAGCCGAGCTTGTTCAGCCATTTGGGCCAGGCCATTTTTTCGGCGTCGAAACCGAGCTTCAGACAATTGTTGTAATCGCTGTGACCGTACTGGCCGATCAGCTTGCCGCTGATCCAGTCGGCCTGGTGCAGCGCATGCTGGGCGCGTTTGTCGAGTTTCTTGTCGTGCATCCACATGAGCTTGGCGAGGCCGCTCCCGGCGCCCTGGGCGCCGGAAACGCCGCTCGTCAGCGAGGCGATGTGCTTTGCCTGTTGCACGGCGCGCCGGTCGTTGTACATGATGGCCGGCGTCACCGGGCTGCCCTTGGCGTCGCACAGCAGCAGGGTGCCGGAGGTGCCATCCACGGCGATGGCCTGCACGCGTTGCGGATCGATTTGTTTCAGCAGGTTTTGCAGGCAGCCGGTGACCGCCTTCCACCACACGGTCGGGTCCTGGGTGACTTCATCCCCGTTGCGCGGCGGGGTGGGAATGGGCGCGCTCATCTCGCCATGGATCTTGCCGGTGGCGTCGACGGCGATGGCGCGGCAGCCGGTGGTGCCAAGATCGATACCTATATAGAGTCCGTCCTTGCGCACCGGCGCCGGGGGCGGCGGCTCCGGCTCAACTGGCTCGGCGACGATTTCCTCCGGCTCCAGCTCTGGCTCGGGTTCCGGCGGCGGATCGTTGCGGCGCGAGCGCCGCAGCATGCGGAAGCGTTCGCTGGCCGACGGCTCGGGTTCCGGCGCTGGCGCCGGGTTGCGGTTTTTCGGCGCGGGCGCGGGCGGGATGACCGGCTCGGTCAGTTTCACCGGGTTGCGGGGCTTCGCCGCGGGCATGGGCTTGGCGGCAGGGGCCTGCGCGGGAGCCGTGCCCGGGACCTGTTTCGCCGGCAGCTCCTGGACCTCGCGCGGCAGATCGGCCGGCGGTGGCGGTGGCGCTTGCCAGCCGCTCTGGCGGTGCACGACCTCGACGGTCGTATAGAGCCCGCCGCGCACGTAGAATTTAGCCCGCAGCCGCAGGTAGCGCGGGTGCGTGACCGCCACCAGATCGTTCAGGATGCGGTTGGTCACGTCCTCGTGGAAATGGCCCTCGTTGCGGTAGGACCAGATATAAAGTTTCAGCGACTTCAATTCCACGCACAGCCGGTCCGGGACGTACTCCAGGGTCAGGGTGGCGAAGTCCGGCTGGCCGGTCTTGGGACACAGACAGGTGAACTCCGGACATTCGATCTCAATGATATAATCCCGGTCCAGACGCGGATTGGGGAAGGTATCCAGATTCTTGCTGGGCTGGCTCGGCATGGACTGGCTGTAGTTAGTAAGGAATCCCTGTAAAATTGTAGCTTAATTCAGGCCGGCGGACAGGACACACACGGGACACGATGCGACTTAAAACAATCAAGCTTTCCGGCTTCAAATCCTTCGTCGAACCCATCATTATTCCCATCAACGGCAACCTGATCGGCATTGTCGGGCCGAACGGCTGCGGCAAGTCCAATATTATAGACGCCGTGCGCTGGGTCATGGGCGAGATGTCGGCCAAGAACCTGCGCGGCGATTCCATGGCCGACGTCATTTTCAACGGCTCCAATTCGCGCAAGCCGGTGGCGCAGGCCTCGGTCGAGCTCATTTTCGACAACAGCGAAGGCCGTGCCGGCGGCGAGTACGCCAAGTATGCCGAGATTTCCATCCGGCGCGAGGCCGGGCGTGACGGCCAGTCCGATTATTTCCTCAACAAGACCAAGTGCCGGCGCAAGGACATCACCGACATCTTCCTCGGCACCGGCCTGGGGCCGCGCGCCTACTCGATCATCGAGCAGGGCATGGTCACGCGCATCATTGAGGCCAAGCCGGAAGACCTGCGCGGCTTCCTGGAAGAGGCCGCGGGCGTTTCCAAATACAAGGAACGCCGCCGCGAGACCGAGAGCCGCATCAAGCACACACGCGAGAACCTGACGCGCGTGGATGACATCCGCAAGGAACTCGATACCCAGCTCTCCAAGCTGCACCGGCAATCGCGCGCCGCGGCGCGCTACAAGGAACTGAAGCAGGAAGAGCGCCTGACGCGCGCGCAATTGCTGGTGTTGCGCTGGCAGGAACTCGACGGGCGCGTGCAGAGCCAGGACATGTTGTTGTCGCAGCAGCAGACGGCGCTGGACGCCGTGCTGGCAGAGCAGCGCGGCATCGAAGCCGAGATCGAAAAAATCCGTGCCCAGCAGACCGAGACGGTGGACCAGTTCAACGCGGTGCAGGCCGAGTTCTATTCCGTCGGCGCCGAGATTTCGCGCCTGGAGCAGGCCATCCAGCACGCGCGCGAGACGCGCGAAAACCAGGAGCGCGAGCAGGAGCAGGTCAACCGCGCCTGGAGCGAGGCCAGCCAGCATCTGCAGTCGGATGTGGCGCGCATGCAAGAACTGCAGCGTCGGCTGGAAGAATTGACGCCGCAGCTGGAAGAACTGACCCGCGCGCGCGACGCCGCCGCGGAGAGCCGCGCCCAGGCCGAGCGCGCCATGCAGGACTGGCAAAACGAGTGGGAATCTTTCAGCGAAGCGGCGGCCGAACCGGCCCGGGTGCGCGAGGTCCAGACCGCGCGCATGCGCCAGCTGGAAGGTCATATTGAACAGCTGCGCCAACGCCAGGCGCGCCTCGAACAGGAGGCCGCGACCATCGGCGCGGAGCTGGAAAAAGAGCCGGCCAACGCCCTGGCCACGCAGGTGGCGGAACTGGACGAATCCTGCGAGGCGCGGGAACGCTCGATCGGCGAAATCGAGGCGCGTTTGCGCGAGGCGCGCGACCGGCGCGACGAGCTGGATGACGAGTTGTCCGAGGTGCGCGGCCAGAAACAGAGTGGCGAGGCGCGTCTGGCCTCGTTGCGTGAATTGCAGGCGGCGGCGCAGGGCGAGAGCGACGCGGCTTTGGGTGAGTGGCTGCACGGGCAGGGTCTCGACAAGGCGCCGCGCCTGGCGCGCGTGCTCAAGGTCGAATCCGGCTGGGAAAAGGCCGTGGAGCGGGTGCTCGGTGTCAATCTCGGCGCCGTGTGCGTGCCGAAGATGGAATCGGTCGCGTCCGCGGCCGCCGGCTACGACCAGTCGCAGGTCACGTTCATCGAACAGGGCACGCCGGCCGCGCGCGGGTCCACGCCGCATCCGGCGCTGCTCGACAAGATCCAGGGCGACATCAATCTCGCGCCGCTGCTCGATGGCATTTACGTCGCCGAATCGCTGGAACAGGCGCTGTCCTGGCGCGGCGGTCTCACGGCGCGCGAATCCTTCGTCACGCGCGACGGCGCCTGGGTCGGCCGCAACTGGCTGAGCCTGGGAAGCGAGAAAGGCGCGCGCGCCGGCTGGCTGCTGCGCGAGCGTGAAATCGAAACGCTGCAATCGGATCTGGGCGAATGGCACAACAAGCTCGCCAACCTGCAGGCGGCGATCGCCGAGCTGGATACGCAGTTGCAGAATCTCGAGGACGAGCGCGACGAGCTCACCCGCGATCTCAGCGAGAACAATCGCAATCGCGCGCAGTTGCGCGAGCAGCTTGGACACAAGCAGGCGCGGCTGTCGCAGCTCGAATCGCGCCGCGCGCAGATCGAGCGCGAGCAGAATGAAATCGGCGAACAGCTGGGCCGCGACCAGGCAGAGATTTCCGCCGCGGGCGATTTGCTGCGCCAGGCTGAGGCCACCGGCGGCGAACACGAACAGCGGCGCGCGCAGTTGCAGCAGAACCGCCAGACCCTGCTGGACGCGGTAGAACAGGCGCGCACGCAGGAATCCGCGGCGCGCGACAGCGTGCATCGCCTGGAAATCGAGCGCGAGACGCAACAGACCGCCTTCGAGGCCACGCGCGCCAGCCATGCGCGTCTCGAGGGGCAGTTGCAGCAGCTGATCTCGCGGCGCGAGCAGCTGTCGCTGGCGCTTTCGGGCGAACAGGACCCGACGCCGGGATACCGCCAGCATCTGGACGAATTCCTGCAGAAGCGCCTGGGCATCGAGGAGCGCTTGAACGCCGCGCGCCAGGCGGTGACCGATCTCGAAACCCAGCTGCGCGAACAGGAACAGGCGCGGACGCGGGAAGAACGCAAGACCACCGAAATCCGCGAGAAACACGAAAGCGAGCGCGTCGTGCTGCAGGAACTGACGGTGCGCCGCGAAACCGTCGCCGACCAGTTGCGCGAATCCGGTTTCGAGGTCGAGGCCGTGCGCGCGGAGCTGCCGCCCGAGGCCAACGAAACCGAATGGGCCTCACGCCTGGAGCAGGTGACCGCGCGCATCGAGCGCCTGGGGCCGATCAACCTGGTGGCGATCGAGGAATTCGAGGAGGCCAACACGCGCAAGACCTATCTCGACAAGCAGTGCGAGGACCTGTCGCAGGCGCTGGCCACGCTGGAAGAGGCAATCCGCAAGATCGACCGCGAGACGCGCACGCGCTTCAAGGAGACCTTCGACCAGGTCAACGAATATTTCCAGAGCTTCTTCCCGCAGCTTTTCGGCGGCGGCAGCGCGCATCTCGAAATGACCGACAACGACCTGCTCGAAACCGGCGTGTCCGTCATGGCGCGCCCGCCGGGCAAGCGCAACAGCACCATCCACCTGCTCTCGGGCGGCGAGAAGGCGCTCACCGCGGTGGCGCTGGTGTTCGCCATCTTCCAGCTCAACCCGGCGCCGTTCTGCCTGCTGGACGAGGTGGACGCGCCGCTGGACGACGCCAACGTGATCCGTTATTGCGAAACCCTGAAGACCCTGTCGGACAAGACCCAGCTGGTTTACATCACGCATAACAAGATCAGCATGGAGATGGCCGACATCCTGATCGGTGTCACCATGTCCGAGCCGGGCGTGTCGCGCCTGGTGGCGGTGGACGTGGATCAGGCCATGGAGATGGTCGCGCAGTAATGAACCTGCAGTTTGCACTGCTCTTCATCGGAATCGTCATTGTTGCCGTCGTCGCCCTGACCGCGTACGACATGTCCCGGTTGCGCCGTCCGCGCCCGCGGTCGGAAGTGCATCTGGGCGACTTCCCGGAGGATCGCGCGCCGATCCGCCCCAATCTGCCGGATGCCACGCGCGAGGAGGGCGGCGAAAAATTCCTGCGTTCCGATCTCGACGTGACGTTGCGCGAGAAGCCGCGCGCAGAAGTGCTGCGCAAGGAAATCCGCGTGCTCGAGGAAATGGCGACCATGCCGCTCAACCTCAAGCCGGGCCTGCAGCGCCGTCTGCGTCCCCGCGCCGAGCCCGGCCGGCAGTACCTGCCGGACGAAAAAATCGATTTTGTCATCGATCTGCCGGGCGAGGGGCCGGTGATGCGCGACGCCGCGCTCTCCGTGTACAAGCAGAACGAGTACAACCTCAACAAGCCGCGCCATCTGTATGGACGCCACCACCGCACCGAACGCTGGTCCGATCTCGAGCTCGATCCCGGAACCACCGAGTATGACGATCTCAAGCTGGTGATCCAGCTGACCGACCCGCGCGGGCCGATCGATGAATCCGAGCTCAACGCGTTCATGCAGATCGGCCTGAAGCTGGCCGATACGCTCGCGCGACCGACGAAACTCCCGGAGACCTTCGAGGCGGGTATGGAGCGCGCCGCGGCATTGCAGGGGTTTTGCGACACTTATGACGTTATCGCCGGTATCCACGTGGTGCCTGCCTCCACGCCGTCCTTCGCGGGACGCGCCATCGAGATGGCGGCGCGCCAGGCGGGGATGGAGCTGGGCGCCAGGAATATGTTTCACATGAAGAATGAAATCGCGCCGGGGGGCCGGCACCTGTTCAGCCTCGCGAACCTGGACGAGCCGAGCGCCTTCGATCCCGCCGCGTGGGACAGCTTCGTAACCGACGGATTGAGCCTGTTCATGAGCGTGCCCTGCGCGTTTCAGCCGGGCGTGGCCTTCGACCGGATGGTGGCCGCCGCGCGCATGATCGCCGATACCCTGGGCGGCAGCCTGCAGGACCAGAACCGCCGTCCGCTCACCGACAAGGGCATCGCGGTGATCCACCACCAGATCGAGGAGATCGAGGAAAAGATGCGCGCTTTTGGCATTCCGCCGGGAAGCGAGACCGCGCTCAAGCTGTTCAACGAAGCCGCGACCCCATGAGCAGCGCGGGAAAACCGCGGCAGCGGGCCGCGGAATTACGCCAGGAAATCAATCACCACAATTACCGTTATTACATTCTCGACAGCCCGCTCATCTCCGACGCGCAATATGACAAGCTCCTACGCGAACTGCAGGAACTTGAAGCCAAATACCCCGACCTGATCACGCCCGATTCGCCGACCCAGCGGGTCGGCGCCGCGCCTTCGCAGGAGTTTGGCGAGGTCCGGCATTCCATTCCCATGACCTCCATGGACAACGCCTTCTCCGACGAGGAGGTGGGCGAATGGGACCGGCGCGTGCGCAAGGGGCTTGAGACCGAAGGCGATGTTGCCTATACCGCCGAACCCAAGTTCGACGGCACCTCGATCAGCCTGCGTTATGAGAAAGGCATGCTGGTGCAGGCCGGCACTCGCGGCGACGGCGAGACCGGCGAGGACGTGACGGTCAACGTGCGCACCATCAAGACCGTGCCGCTGCATCTGCAGGGCAAAGGCTGGCCGGACATTCTCGAGGTGCGCGGTGAAGTGGTCATCCCGAAAAAGGATTTCGAGCGCCTCAACGCCGAACAATTGAAACAGGGCGGCAAGATTTTCGCCAATCCCCGCAACGCCGCCGCTGGCAGCCTGCGCCAGCTTGACCCGCGCATCACGGCCGCGCGGCCACTGAGCTTCTTCCCCTGGGGCCTGGGCCAGACGTCCAAACCGGTCGCGCCACGTTATTCCGAAGTCGTGAAATATCTCAAGGAGTGGGGATTCCGCACCACGGAGTTTTTCCATGTCGCAAAGGGCGCGGATGAGTGTCTCAAGTTTTACCGCGAGATGCTCGGCAAGCGCGAAGACCTGCCATTTGAAATCGATGGCGTCGTGTACAAACTGGACGATCTTGCCGCGCGCGAGCGCCTGGGTTACACGGCACGCGCGCCGCGTTGGGCCATCGCGCACAAGCTGCCGGCGCAGGAAGAAACCACCGTGGTCGAGGACATCCTGGCCTCGGTCGGACGTACCGGGGTCATCACGCCGGTGGCGGTGCTGAAGCCGGTGGCGGTGAGTGGCGTCACCGTGACGCACGCCACGCTGCACAACCAGGACGAGCTCGAACGCAAGGACGTGCGCATCGGCGACACCGTGATCGTGCGCCGCGCCGGCGACGTGATTCCCGAGGTCGTGGGCGTCATCAAGGACAAGCGCCCCCGCGGCACGCGCAAGTGGCACATGCCGAAGAAATGCCCGGTCTGCGATTCAGAAGTGATCCGCGAAGAGGAGGAAGCTGCGCACCGCTGCATGGGTGGCCTGGTTTGCTCCGCGCAGCGCATGGGCGCGCTACTGCATTTTGCCTCGCGCCATGCCATGGACATCGAGGGCCTGGGCGACAAGCTGGTGCAGCAACTGGTGGAAAAGGGCATGGTGAAAACCGTGGCCGATATCTACCGGCTCAAAAAAGACGTGCTGGCCGATCTTGAGCGTATGGCTGAAAAATCAGCGCAGAACCTGCTGGACCAGATAGAGAAGAGCAAAACCACTACGCTGGCCCGTTTTCTTCACGCACTCGGCATCCCGCAGGTGGGCGAGGCCACGGCGCAGCTGCTGGTGGATCATTTCGGCGCGCTCGACGACATCATGGATGCCAAACGCGAAACCCTGGAGCAGGTCCACGGCATCGGCCCGGCCATGGCCGAGGACATCCACAGCTTCTTTCACGAAAAGCACAACCGCGAAGTCATCCGCGCCCTGATCAAGGCCGGCATTCACTGGCCCAAACCCGTGAAGGCGAGGAAGGATTCACCGCTCGCCGGCAAGGTATTCGTCCTCACCGGCGGCCTGGCCAGCATGAGCCGCGACGAAGCCCGGCGCAAACTGCAAGCATTCGGCGCCAAGGTTACCGACAGCGTGTCGAAAAAAACCGATTATGTGGTTGTCGGCGAAGACCCCGGCTCGAAGGCCGACAAGGCGGAGAAGCTGGGGATCACGATGCTGGATGAGAAGGGATTCCTAAAGTTGATTGGTCAATAGCTTTTATGTAGGTTGGGGTAAGCGCAGCGAACCCCAACAAACATATATCGATATTTCACTGAAATACTCTCATGCGTTATCGCCGCGCAGGGATTCCTGGAGCCAGCTATTTTTTCACCGTCAACCTAGCCGAGAGGAGCCGGACATTATTGGTAGATTACGCCGATGTCTTGCGAACGGTAATCCGTGAGGTGCAATCCCGACATCCGTTCCATATTGATGCCATGGTGGTACTTCCGGACCATCTTCACGCCATCTGGACATTGCCGGATAACGACAAGGATTTTTCCACCCGCTGGATGCTGATCAAGAGCGGATTTTCGCGCAGGCTGCCAGCGGATGAAGGTCGCAACAGCAGCCGTATAACAAAAGGAGAGCGTGGTATCTGGCAGCGCCGTTTCTGGGAGCATTTGGTGCGTGATGAAGAAGATTATGAGCGCCACGTGAATTACATTCATTATAACCCTGTGAAACACGGTTATGTGGCAAAGCCGGTGGATTGGTTGCATTCAAGCATCCATCGGTTTATGACAGAAGGTATTGTGAGTACGGATTGGGCTGCGGGGAATCAGGATGAGGACAGCAACAAATATGGAGAGCGTTAAGTTTGTTGGGGTTCGCTGCGCTCACCCCAACCTACATTATTTGATTGTGCTCGGCCTGATCGGCGGGCGTAACTGAAATGACCGCGGCGGCACTGGCGTTAACGGCGGCGGTGCTGATGCACGTCGCCTGGAACCTGCTGGCGCGGGCGAGCCATCCCGATACCCGGTTTCTCTGGTGGGCGCTGGTCGGTTACCTTGTTGTTCTCGGGCCGTGGTCGTTGTATTCCCTTGTCACTCAAGCCGATTGGTCGTTGAATCTCGCGGGCCTGCTGGTCATCTCGGCGCTGGCCAACAGTCTTTATTTCCTGATGCTGGGCGCGGCCTATCGCCGTGCGCCGGTGGCGCTGGTATATCCCATTGCCCGCAGTTCGCCGTTGCTGATCGCACTCTGGAGCAGTTTGTTCTTTGGCGAAATGATCGCCGCGTCCGGCTGGCTCGGCATACTTGTTTCCGTCGCCGGTCTGCTGCTGCTCGCGGCCAGCGCACGACATGGCGACAGCCGGCGCGCGGTGACCCTGGCCGTTATCGCCGCCTTCGCCACCAGCGCGTATTCGCTCAGCAACAAATTCGCAGTGGCGAGCCTGCCGACCTACGGCGCGCAGCTGGGATTGGTGAGCGTTGACCTGACGGCTTCATTTATCGCGCTCAGCCTCGAACAGCGTTTGCGTCTGGGGCATTGGTGGCCATCAGTAATGCCGCCTGTTTCGCGCTGGTTGCCGGCGGGGCTGTTCATCGGCAATGCCTATGGACTGGTGATCTTCGCGATGCAGTATCTTTCCGCCGCCTATGCCGTGGCCTTCACCAACGCAGGTATCGTGATTGCCGGCCTGTTGTCCATTTTCGCCTTCGGCGAACGCGAACACGCGCGCAGGCGGATAGCCGCCATCGTGGTGGTTGCCGCCGGCCTTGCGGTTCTGGCATTCTCGGTCCGATAATCCTTGATGTGCGATACCATGACCTTATGGCGGAATTTTCTGTTCGTGGTTTTCTTGACGCTCCCGGTTGCCGCCCCGGGCGCGGAATCTGAGCATATGACAAAACGCTTTGCGCCTTGTCCGGATTCGCCCAACTGCGTTTCGAGCGACGCCACCGACCCGGCACATTACACGGCCCCCTTCGCACTCATTATCCCTGCCAGGCAAGCATGGCCTCTGGTCCGGGAAGCCATGAAAGAAATTCCCCGGACAGAAATCACGAATGATACAGACTTCTATCTGCGCGCCGAGTGCACGAGCCTCGTGTTCCGGTTCGTGGATGACCTCGAGCTCGAGCTGCGTGCCGGCGACGGAATCATTGCCGTCCGTTCGGCATCGAGAACGGGATATTCGGACTTCGGCGTGAACCGGCGCCGGGTCGAGCGCCTGCGGGAGGCGTTGCGGAGCAGGGGCGTCGTCAAATGATGAAGCTGAGCGTTACTAATTAAAGTCATATCCCCTCTCCCCCACGGTCGTGGGGGAGAGGGGAGTTTTTTCAGTCAGCTTCAAGCTGACAACTCTAAATCTCTCGCCTTACAGGTGAGGGTGGTTTAATTATCCAGCAGCTCGAAGTACATCAGCAGCGTTCGCTGCACGAAAAGATCGTTGTTGTCGCTCACCATGAAGAAGCGATTGCCACGATGGCGGGCCAGGCCTTCGAAATTGTCCATCAGAAACCCCTTGTTGCTGTCGAGCGTCACGATCGTTTCCGGTTTCAGCGGCAGGGCCGGCGAGCCGGACGCAAGCTGTGCGCGCCTGAGCATCACGACGACCTGACCGAAAGGGTTCTGATAATTCTGTTGCAACACCAGCACCTGGCCCTGGCCCAGGCATTCCATGGCGGTGATCCGGTCTCCCGGCGCGACGGGATAAAGCCAGGAGAGGCCGGCCACGTTGAAAATCCGGGTGTATCCCTCGCGTTCGTTTTTGAGCGGCACTTCGGGCACGGCCAGGACGCCAAACGTGGAGTCCACGCATACGGCCTCCAGCATCTTGTTTGGATCGCGAAACACCCCGGCCTTGTCGATCGGCGCCGGCAGGGTGTACTGGCCGATGGCATAGCCGTCCGGACGGTAACGCATGATCTGCGGCACCCGCTCCGTGCCGATAATCAACTCGGCGTCACCGCGGCGTCCGTTGCGGCCGTTCAGGATGTCGAGCGACTCCGCGTCGATGCGCCAGCCGCGCAGCGGCTTGCCGCTGCCCAGTTCGCGCAGCGGCAGCGCTTGCAGCAGTTTGACGCCGGTCAGGATGTCGCCTTCGAAGAGCGGTTGCAGATGGAACAGAGCGCCCTTGTCGGAAAGGGCGTACAAAATGCCGTCGTCATCGTCCCAGGCGAGCCCCGACAATTGCGACAGCCGCCAGCCGTCGCGCATGAGATCGGGCAGTTCCAGCATGCCGAGGAAACGCAGACGCCCGGTGCGGTCGCCGGGTTTCAGGTTTTGGGAAAGCGCGACCGGCCGTGTTTCCAGGGTTGTCTGGTCCGGGAGGGCGCCGCCAGGGAACCAGGCGCACAGCATCCCGATGATCACGCCGGCAGTTTTGAGGAAATGTTTCATCGCGAGTGGCGCAAGGATGAAACCCATCCCGCCGACGGCGGGATGGGGATGAGCAGGTGGCTCAGTTGACCGTGATCTTGGCCTTGCCTTTGAGATCCTTGACCAGGTTGCCGATCCGGTCGTCCTGCATCTTGCGCTGGATGTTGGCGCGGGCGCGCTGATCGGCCATGAATTCCTCGAAGGCCGGTATCTTGAGCGGGCGGGTATCCTCGACCTTGATGATGTGCCAGCCGAAGTCGGACTTCACCGGCGCGGCCGAGACCGCGCCTTTTTTCATCGCCATCACGGCGTTGAAAAATTCCGGCACCACCATGCCCTGGTTGATCCAGCCGAGTTCGCCGCCGTTCTTGCCGCTCTGCGTATCAACGGACTTGTCTTTGGCGAGTTTGTCGAATTTCGCGCCTTTCTCGATCTGGGCCAGGATATCCTTGGCTTCGGCCTCGTCCTTGACGAGAATGTGGCGCACCTTGTATTCGGTCTTGTGCGTCGCCTCGACTTCCTGTTCGAAGCGTTTTTTCACGTCGTCCTCGGTGATGGGGTTGTCACGCAGCAGCTTGCGCTTGACCGCCTGCACCAGGATTTCCTCGCGCACGCGCTTCATGAGGCTGCTCACCTCCGGTTCCTGGTCGAGCTTGGTGCTGATCGCGTGCTGCGCCAGCAGCATTTTTTCGATCAGCTCATCCATCACGATCTGCTTTTCCTTGTCCTTGTCGGGAATCGGGCCAACCTGCTGCTGGCGCAGCTGCAGGTAATTCTGGTAATCCGATTGCATCAGCTTTTCGCCGTTGACCGTGGCGACGACCTTGTCGGGCTCCTTGGCCTGTTTTCCGGCCTCGTCAGCGGGTTTCTTGTCACAGCCGGCGGCAAACAGGCCGGCGGCGGCGAGAAACAGAATGAGAGCAGTGCGTGAGGTAGACATGGATTTTCCTTGATGAGGGTTGTGGTTTGACTGACGGTTTCGCGGTTCAGACTTCATCGGGCGCGAACGCCTGGATGCTGAGGGCGTGAATCTCCTTTTTCATCATCTCGCCCAGCGCCTGGTAGATCATCTGATGCCGTTGCACGGAACTTCTTCCCTGAAATTGCGGTGCGACGATGGTGACGCTGAAATGCCCGCCGCCGCCCTTGGCACCTTCGTGTCCGGCGTGACGGTGGCTGTCATCGCGTATCTCGATTTTCGAGGGTGCGAACACCTCGCGCAAGCGGTTTTCGATCAGGGTTGCGCGTGACATCAGGGCAATACCTTGCGGAACGGCTTGACGCTGACCCCGGCGTAGACGCCGGCTTCCACGTACGGGTCGGCATTGGCCCAGGATTGCGCGTCTTCCAGCGAATCGAATTCGGCGACGATCAGACTGCCGGTGAAGCCGGCCGGGCCGGGGTCGTTGCTATCGACCGCTGGATAAGGACCGGCCAGCAGCAGGCGGCCCTGGTTTTGCAGCTCCTGCAGGCGCGCCAGGTGTCGCGCGCGCACCGAAAGCCGGCGCTCCAGGCTGCCTTCGTTGTCCGTGGCGTTAATCACGTACCACATCAGTCGGCGGACTTGTTGGCGGCGGATTCCCCGCCCTCGGGTTTATCCTGCATGTGTCTCGCCATGAAGAACGCCTGCACCACGACGAACAGCAGCGTAATCCCGAGCAGTCCGAATACCTTGAAATTGACCCAGATGTCCTGGCGCGTTTGCGCGTCCAGGTCGAGGCGGTAATAGAAGGCGACGTAGATGTTCACGGCGCCGAGCACGGCGAAGAAAATGCCCCAGCTCAGGTTGAGGCGTTTCCACACGTTCGCCGGGAGCGCGATCTGGGCCGACATCATGCGCTCGACGATGGTCTTGCGGCCGAACCGCTGGCTGGCGAGCACCAGCGCGCCCAGGATCCAGTACACCAGCGTCGGTTTCCACTTGATGAAGGTGTCGTCGTGCAGCAGCAGTGTCAGGCCGCCGAACACCGCGATCACCGCGAGCGTCACCACGTGCATGGTCTCGACGCGGTGATGCCGGAACCAGAAATAACCCACCTGCGCGAATGACGCGGCAATGGCCACGGCCGTGGCGGCGTAGATACCGTAAAACTTGAAGGCCGCGAAGAACAGCAGCAGCGGAAACAGGTCGTAAAGGAATTTCATCGTGCAAGCAGCGGCAAAAGGAGCGCTATTTTGGCACCCCGCCGGCGGGGCGGCAAGAACATCGCGGAATATTTCCGGGTTTTCGCGAGGTTTTCCCGATCAGTGCATCCGCGGGCGGGTCCAGCGGTCGAAATAGCGGTGCATGACCTGGCGCACGTGCGGGGGGTAGTCGAGTTCCTCCATCTGCTGCATGCCCTCGGCGAAAAACGCGGCCGCGTCCTCCGGCAGGCAGCGCACCAGGTCGTCGAAAACCTTTTCCATCAGCTCCGGATTGTGCGTGCGCGTGGCGACGATGCCGCGATTCAGGTGCAACACCCGCCACGGGCGCCCGGGATTGTTCTTTTCCAGGTCCTGCTTGATGAGGTTGGCGGCGGCCTGGGCCACGCGTCCCATCAGCGTGATCAGCGGCTCCAGCGACGCGGGATCGTGCGCTCGGTTGGCGAAATTGGCCAGCGCGTTGACCACCGGTTCGAGCGTGCGGATCTGTCCGTCGTGGCGCACGATCCAGTCGGCGGCGGCGAGCGTCACGATTTCCAGGTCCTGGCGCGGAACCGGCAGGTTGAGCTGGCCGGCCCACGCGGCCAGATCGGCGATGAGCGTCATGCCGTAGTCGCCCAGCTGCGTGGCGTCGTCCTTGGCGATGGGGCCGATTTTCCCTTCCTCGCGGTCGATGCGCTCGATGATGGTCAGGAACTGTTCGATGGCCTCGGTCAGCTGGCCCGGCGTCACCTGATTGGTCTGGTCCGGACGCCGGCCCTCGTAGGTGTCATTGATCTCCGCCGCCGCGTGTTTGAAACGCAGCACCGCTTCGGCAAGGCTGGGAGGCAATGTGGTGCTGGTCATGGGTAGATAAGGGGCGCCGTCACGAAATAATCGGGCATTCATGATACCCTGTTTGCCATGGGCAATTCCAACGCCATCCCGGTTTCGGTCACACCACAACGGCATGACATGCACACACACACCCTGCGCTCGGACGGAACGCTCACGCCGACGGAGCTGGTGCGGCGAGCGCACGCCGCCGGCGTGGAAGTGCTGGCGCTGACCGATCATGACGTGACCGACGGCATTGCCGAGGCACAAACCGCCGCGGCCGCGCACGGGCTGAGACTGATCGCGGGCGTCGAGATTTCAGTGACTTGGCGCAGCCAGACGCTGCATATCGTCGGTCTCAACATCAACCCAGAGCAATCAGAAATGCAGCAGGGGCTGGCGCGTCTGCGTGAATTCCGCCAATGGCGCGCCGAGGAAATCGGCCGCCGCCTGCAGAAAAAAAGAATCGAGGGCGCTTACGCGGGGGCGGCGCGCCTGGCCAAGGGGACCATCATTTCGCGCACGCATTTCGCGCGTTTCCTCGTGGATCAGGGTTATGTGCGCGGCCCGCAACAGGCCTTCCGGCAGTTTCTGGGGCAGGGAAAACCCGGGCATGTGCCCGGGCAATGGGCCACGCTCGAAGAGGCGGTGCAATGGATCGTCGCCGCGGGCGGACAGGCGGTGGTGGCGCATCCGGCGCGCTACAAGCTGAGCGCCGGGAAACTGCGCCAGATGCTGGGTGAATTCCGCGAGTGCGGCGGTGCCGCGATCGAGGTGATTTCCGGCAGCCACACGCCCGAGGCCAATCGCCACTTCGCCGGCGTCGCCGCGGAGCACGGATTTCTGGCCTCGGCCGGATCGGATTATCACGGGCCGGAGAAAACCTGGATGGACCTCGGAAGATTACCTGCGTTGCCGGATGGATGCATTCCTGTGTGGCGGGAATGGGATAACGCGGATACAACGCGGCGCCCGGCCTTTGCCTGAAATGTTTTCAAAAAATCCATGGCCCAGTATTTTCAAATCCACCCGGTCAACCCGCAGGCGCGCCTGATCAAGCGCGCGGTGGAAATCGTGCGTGCCGGCGGCGTGATCGCCTATCCCACCGATTCGAGCTATGCGCTCGGCTGCCACATCGGCGACAAAGAGGCGATGGAGCGTATCCGGCGCATTCGCCGCGTGGATGACCGCCACAATTTTACGCTCGTGTGCCGCGACCTTTCCGAGGTGGCGCAATACGCGCGGGTGGGAAATGCCGATTACCGCTTGTTGCGGGCCAATACGCCCGGTCCCTACACATTCATTTTGCCGGCCACGCGTGAAGTGCCGCGCCGTTTGCAGCATCCCAAGCGTAAGACCATCGGTTTACGCATCCCCGACAATGTGATCGCCCAGTCCCTGCTGACCGAGCTGAACGAGCCGTTGATGAGCTCCACCCTGATTCTGCCGGGCGAGGACCTGCCCCTGAGCGACCCGGAGGAGATCCGGACCCGTCTGGAGCATGAGCTGGATCTGGTGATCGATGGCGGTTTCTGCGGATTGGATCCCACGTCCGTTATCGAACTGGAAGACGGGGCCGTGACTCTGGTGCGCCAGGGCAAGGGCGACACCGCGCGGTTTGCCACGTAAATCTTTCTGAAAATCAAGGGGATGAAGCCGGAATCCGGCTTTCATGTCGATGAAGGGTCCTGATATACTCCGCGGCCAATGCCCAACCTAAGCCTGCCCCAGTTTTTTGCGGTAGCCATCCTGCCCCTGCTGTTCGCCATCACTGTCCATGAGGTCGCTCACGGCTGGGTGGCCAAACTCTATGGCGACCCCACGGCCCAGCGCCTCGGGCGCCTGACCCTGAATCCGCTGAAACACATTGACCCCGTTGGCACCATCCTGGTGCCCGGTCTGTTGCTCATGCTGGGTGGGTTCATTTTTGGCTGGGCCAAGCCGGTACCGGTCACCTGGGAAAACCTGCGTCATCCCAAGCGCGACATGGCCATTGTCGCGGCGGCGGGGCCGGCCGCGAATCTGCTCATGGCCATTTTGTGGGCCATCGTGGCCAAGGTCGGGTACGTACTGGGACCGGATTCCTGGGCCGGGATACCGATGCAATATATGGGAGTATTTGGTATACAAATCAATGCTGTTTTAATGATTCTTAATCTGATTCCTTTGCCACCGCTCGATGGGGGGAGGGTGGCTGTTGGGCTGCTGCCGGGTCCTTGGGCGTGGCAGCTGTCGCGCATCGAGCCCTTTGGTTTTTTTATTCTGCTGGGACTGCTGGCGACAGGTGTCTTGAGCATTCTGATCAGCCCGCCAATTCATGGATTTGAGCGCCTCCTGACGTTCTTGGTGGGATTGCAATGAGCGCGGTCATGCCCGGCCAACCGATGCGGGTCCTGTCGGGCATGCGCCCGACCGGCCGGCTGCACCTGGGGCATTACCACGGGGTGCTCAAGAACTGGGTCAAGCTCCAGGCCGAGTACGACTGTTTCTTTTTCGTGGCTGATTGGCATGCCCTGACCACCCATTACGAAAACCCTCATATCATCGAAGAAAGCGTGTGGGACATGGTGGTGGACTGGCTGGCCGCCGGGGTCGACCCGAACAACGCCACCCTGTTCATCCAGTCCCGCGTCCCGGCGCATGCCGAGCTGAACGTGCTGCTGTCCATGATCACGCCGCTGTCGTGGCTGGAGCGGGTGCCGTCGTACAAGGACCAGCAGCTCCAGCTCAAGGAGCGCGACCTCTCGACCTACGGTTTCCTCGGCTACCCGCTGCTGCAAAGCGCCGACATCCTGGTCTACCGGGCGGGGCTGGTGCCGGTGGGCGAGGACCAGGTGGCGCACGTGGAGCTGACGCGCGAAGTGGCGCGTCGCTTCAATCACCTCTACGGGCGCGAACCGGGCTACGAGACCCGGGCCGAGGAGGCGATCAAGAAAATGGGCAAGAAAAACGCCAAGATGTATCGCGAACTGCGCACGGCCTACATGGAGCAGGGCGATCGCGAGGCGCTGGAAACGGCGCGCGCGCTGCTGGAGCGGCAGAAGAACATCACCCTCGGCGACAAGGAACGGCTGTTCGGTTTTCTGGAAGGAGGCGGGAAGATCATCCTGCCGGAGCCGCAGGCCATGCTGACGCAGGCGCCCAAGATGCCGGGACTCGACGGCCGCAAGATGTCGAAGTCCTATGACAACGTGATCAGCCTGCGCGATCCGCCGGCGGAGGTGGAGAAAAAACTCCGCACCATGCCCACCGACCCGGCGCGCGTGCACCGCGACGACCCGGGCGACCCCGACAAGTGCCCGGTGTGGGATTTCCACATGATCTACTCGGACGCGGAGCGCAAGGACTGGGTGCAAAAGGGCTGCCGTTCGGCGAAAATAGGCTGCCTTGAGTGCAAACAAACCATCATTGACCCCGTGCTGGCGGAACTGAAGCCAATGCAGGAACGCGCCGTGGAATTTTCCCGCGATCCGCTGCTGGTCCGGAACATCATTGCCGACGGTTGCAAGCGCGCGCAGGATGCGGCGGAGACGACCTTGGTGGACGTGCGCGCCGCCATCGGACTGGGTTACAGCGGATGAGCACGCCGACCGGTCCCGAAACAGCACCCCTTGCCGTGGTTCGCGGCGAGAACCTCACCCGCCTGCCGGAAGATCTGTACATCCCGCCGGACGCGCTGGAAGTGTTTCTCGAAACCTTCTCGGGCCCGCTGGATCTCTTGCTGTACCTGATCCGCAAACAGAATCTCGACATCCTCGACATCCCCATTGCCGAGGTCACACGCCAGTACATGGGCTACGTCGAGCTGATGCAGGCCATCAAGCTCGAGCTCGCGGCGGAATATCTGGTAATGGCCGCGATGCTGGCGGAAATCAAATCGCGCATGTTGCTGCCGCGCCCGGCCGGTGCGGAAGGCGAGGAGGCCGACCCGCGCGCCGAACTGGTGCGGCGCCTGCAGGAATACGAACGCTACCGCGGCGCCGCCGAGTCGCTGGATCAGCTGCCGCGCGTGGGGCGCGAGGTGCACCTGGTTGTGATCGAAAACGACCAGCCGCCGGTCAAACGGATCGAGCCGAACGTCAGCCTGTTCGAGCTGATGGATGCCTTCAAGGAGGTGCTTGTACGCGCCGAACTTTACCGGCATCATCGCGTGCAAATGGAACCCCTGTCGGTGCGTGAGCGCATGACCCGGATTCTGGCGAAGATCAACAGCGATGCATTTGTGAGTTTCGAGGACATGTTCGACCTGAACGAGGGCCGGCGCGGCTTGGTGGTCACCTTCATGGCGGTGCTGGAACTGCTGAAGGAGTCGCTGGTCGTGGTGGTCCAGCAGGAACCCTTTGCCCCCATCCATCTCAAGGCGGCGGCCTGATGAGCGAGCCCAATACCGAGCTGAAAAACATCATCGAGGCGGCGCTGCTGGTCGCCGGCCAGCCGCTCACCATCGAAAAGCTGCTGACCATGTTTCCCGCCGAATCGGCGCCCACGCGCGAGGAAATCCGCGCCGTGCTGGAAATGCTGGAAGAGGAATACGCCGAACGCGTGGTGGAACTGAAACAGATCGACCGCTCCTGGCGCTTCCAGACCCGCGATAAATATGCGTCCTGGATCACCCGCCTGGCCGAGGAACGCCCGGTGCGCTACTCGCGCGCACTGCTTGAGACCCTGGCCATCGT
Source organism: Sulfuricaulis limicola (assembly GCF_002355735.1). GTDB lineage: Bacteria > Pseudomonadota > Gammaproteobacteria > Acidiferrobacterales > Sulfurifustaceae > Sulfuricaulis > Sulfuricaulis limicola. The sequence continues at coordinate 1,038,083 of NZ_AP014879.1, forward strand.
TGCCTACCGCCAGCCGGTGACGCGCGGCGACATCGAGAACATCCGCGGCGTTTCCGTCAGCACCGACATCATCAAGACCCTGCTCGGGCGCGAATGGATACGCCAGGTCGGCGTGCGCAACGTCCCGGGACGGCCGGCGCTTTACGGCACCACGCGCGAGTTTCTCGAGCATTTCAATCTGAAGAACCTGGAAGAGCTGCCACCGCTTTCGGCGCTGCGCGATCTGGATGTCATCAGCAATGAACTGAACCTGCGCCTCGATCTGGAGCAGGGCGAAGGATCTCACGCCGCCGAGGCCACCGCGGCCGACGGCGAATCCCACGAGAGTCTCGAGCAGGAACCGGAACCGATCATGTCCGAGGCCCGTACGGCCGAGCGTGAGTGAAAAACTCCAGAAGGTTTTAGCTCGCGCAGGATTGGGTTCGCGGCGCCAGATCGAGCGCTGGATCGAAGAAGGCCGCATCACCATCGATGGCCAGCCCGCCACCCTCGGCGCCCGGGTCACTCCCCATCAGGCGCTGCGCGTGGACGGCCGCATGGTTCCCGCGCATGCCATCCAGCCCAAGCCGCGCATTCTCATTTACCACAAGCCCGAAGGCGAGGTCTGCACGCGTTCCGATCCGCAGGGACGCCCGACGGTGTTCGAGAAGCTGCCGCCGCTGCGCGGCGCGCGCTGGATCGCCGTGGGCCGCCTCGATTTCAACACCTCGGGTCTGCTGCTGTTCACCACCGACGGCGAGCTCGCCAATCGCCTGATGCATCCCTCGCGCGAGATCGAGCGCGAATATGCCGTGCGCATCCTGGGCAAGATCAGCGATGACATGCTGGCACGGCTGAAGGAAGGCGTGATGCTCGAGGACGGTCCGGCCCATTTCGATACCATCACGAACGCCGGCGGCACCGGCGCCAATCGCTGGTATCATGTGACGCTCAAGGAAGGCCGCAACCGCGAGGTACGCCGGTTGTGGGAGGCCGTCGGCGTGCAGGTCAGCCGGCTGATGCGGATCCGTTTCGGTCCGGTTCAGCTGCCGCCGCATTTTCACGCCGGGCGCACCGTGGAACTGGATGACGACGCGGCCGCCGCGCTTTACGAGCATGTCGGGCTCGAGCCGCCGTTGCCGCCGAAAGCAAAAACAAAACCACTGGCGGCGAAGCGGGCGCGTGACCCGGGGCGCAAGCGTGGCCGCGTGGAAACGTCGCGAACGCGAACGGAGTCACGCCGCCGGGCAGGGCGAACCGAACGGCGCCGATAGCAAATATCTTTTTTATTTCCAATCCTGTTTTGTTCATGGCGCGTGTCCGACCGGCTGACCCAACGTCGGCGTCGTGACGTTTTGACAGGCCTGCTGCCGGGTTTTTGGGCGCCTGCAAAAATATATGTAATGTATATTACATAAGTGTAGAGTTCATGACATGGACATACCCGCCAACCCGTCGTGGTCCATGCTGGTCATCAGCCTTCCCGGACGCAGCGCCACGCCGCGCATGCGGGTATGGCGCGCATTAAAGGGACTCGGAGCGGCGGTGTTGCGGGACGGGGTGTATCTTCTGCCGTACAGTGAATCGGCTTCCCGCTCGCTGCGGGAGCAGGCCGAGGCGGTGATGGCCTCCGGGGGCGATGCCCATGTGTTCACTTTCAACAGCACGGAACCATCACAGACCGGGCATTTTCGCGGGCTGTTCGACCGTACCGGCGACTATGCGCAACTTGCCGGGGCGATCCGCAAACTCAAACCCGCGCTCACGCGAAAGCGCGCCGCCTCCGTTTCGCGTCATCTGCGACAGCTGCGCCGTGAATTTGAAACCGTGGCGGCGACCGATCACTTTCCGGGACCGGCAAAAGAACAGGTTCAGCATTTATTGTCCGAGACGGAAGCGGCAGCCACCGCGCTGCTTTCTCCGGACGAGCCGCGTCCCGTGGCACGGACAATCCGCCGCCTCGACAAACGCGACTATCAGCAGCGTGTATGGGCCACACGCGCGCGCCCCTGGGTGGATCGCCTGGCCTCCGCCTGGCTGATTTGCCGCTTCATTGATCCCAAGGCCCGTTTTATCTGGTTGAAAAATCCCCGGAAATGTCCAGCCAAAGCGCTCGGGTTTGATTTCGACAACGCAACTTTCACGCATGTCGGCGCGCGTGTCACCTTCGAGGTCTTGCTCGCGAGTTTCGATCTGGAAAAAGATCCCGCTCTCATGCGTCTGGGATCGTTGGTGCATTATCTTGACATCGGCGGCGTTCCCGTCGCCGAGGCACCCGGGCTGGAGATGATCCTGAACGGCGCGCGCCGGCAATATGACGACGATGACAAACTGCTCAAGGACGCCGGCAAGACTTTCGATTCTCTGTATGCCTCATATTCCGAAGAATAAGGAGAAAACCATGTCTGTCGCTTCAAAGACCCATGACACTGTCCAACCACCGGCCGCGGTTTCCATCGGCGAGGCATTTGCCTACTGGCTGAAACTCGGGTTCATCAGTTTCGGCGGTCCCGCCGGACAGATTTCCATCATGCACCAGGAACTGGTGGAGAAGCGTCGCTGGATTTCAGAACACCGCTATCTGCATGCGCTCAATTACTGCATGCTGCTGCCGGGGCCGGAGGCGATTCAGCTTGCGATCTACATCAGCTGGCTGATGCACGGTGTGCGCGGCGCAGTGATCGCGGGCGTGTTGTTTTTCCTGCCGGCCTTCGTGCTGCTGTCACTGTTGGCGGGAATTTATCTCGCCTTCGGTGACGTGCCCGCGGTGCAGGGTGTCTTTTACGGTATCAGGCCCGCCGTGGTGGCGGTGGTGTTGTTCGCCGCCTGGCGCATTGGCTCACGCGCCCTGAAAAATGAAATCCTCTGGTCTATCGCTGCGCTGGCCTTCATTGGCATCTTCGTCTTCAGGATCGATTTTCCGTGGATCGTGCTGGGGGCCGCCGTGCTTGGCGTGATCGGCGGAAAATTCGCTCCGGACAAGTTCAAGGCGGGCGGTGGGCACGGCGCATCCCACAAGCAGTTCGGTCCCGCGCTGATTGACGACGACACCCCGCCACCGGCCCACGCGCGTTTTTCCTGGGGCAGGTTGGCCGCCACGGTGGCGGTGTTTGTGCTGATCTGGGTGATTGCCATGGTGGCGATACAGGGCATACCCGATCTCTACATCATGGGCGAGTTTTTTACCAAGGCGGCGTTTCTGACCATCGGTGGAGCGTATGCCGTGCTGCCGTACGTTTACCAGGGCGGCGTCGAGCATTACGGCTGGCTCACCGGTCCGCAGATGATGGATGGCTTGGCGCTGGGCGAAACCACGCCGGGGCCGCTCATCATGGTGGTGACCTGGGTGGGCTATCTCGGGGGCGTCACCAAAGAGGTGTTCGCCAACCCGGTCGCGGCCGGTATTGCCGGAGCGAGCGTCGCGACCTTCTTTACTTTCCTGCCGTCTTTTCTCTTTATTCTGGCGGGTGGTCCCATGGTGGAAGCGACACGCGGCGAAATCAAATTCATCGCCCCGCTGACCGCCATCACGGCGGCCGTGGTCGGCGTGATTCTCAACCTGGCGGTGTTTTTCGCCTGGCACAGCTTCTGGCCGACGGCCACGGAAGCCGCCCCGTTTACCGGCAACTTCGAGTGGTTTCCGGTCATCGTCGCCGTCGCCGCTTTCATCGCCCTCTGGAAATACAAGGCCGACATCATGAAGGTCATCGGTGCGTGCGCTCTGCTGGGGCTGGCCTACACTTACCTTATCTGAACATGCGTACCATATTGATCATCGCGTGAAAGCGGCTGCATATGTCGATGCTTTCATGCAGAATATCAACTGGAACCATGTTACCCGTCTTTACCAGGAGTGTTTGTCGTGAACCGAACCATATCGCCTGATGACCTCAAACAGCTGCTGAAGCTGCGCAAGAACGTCCTGGTTCTCGACGTGCGCCGCAAGAGCGATTACCAGACCGCCGGCGATAAAATTCCCAACGCCGCCTGGCTCGACCCGGACAAGCTCACGCAATGGAGCACGGCGCTGCCGCTCGACCGGGATATCGTCATCTACTGTGTGCGTGGCGGCACTGTGAGCAACTCGGTGGTGGATCAGTTGCAGGCGAAGGGCGTCAAGGCGCGTTTCATCGAGGGCGGCTTCGAAGCCTGGAAAGCCAGCGGTGGCGAGACCATCTCGAAATAACCGGAAAATTTCATGAAATGGGTCACCCGGGAAAGACCGAAAATAGACCGCATCGCCTGCCCCTGGCTGATCGCGCGATTCATCGACACGTCCCCCGAGTTTCTCTATGTGCCGGCGGATGAAGTCATTCGCGTGGCCCGCGAAACCGGCGCGATTCCCTACGACCTTCCCGGCGTCGAGCTGTCCCACGACGGCGAGTTGTGCAGCTTCGATACCTTTCTCAAGAAGTACAAACTGACCGATCCCGCGTTGCACCAGCTTGCCGTCATCGTGCGCGGCGCGGACACGGCGCGGCTGAACCTGGCGCCGCAGGCGTCGGGCCTGATGGCGTTGTCACTCGGCCTGTCGCGCGTATTCCCGGACGACCATGAAATGCTGCGCCACGGCATGGTGATGTATGATGCGCTGTATGCGTGGTGCCGCGACTGCCAGAAAGAAACGCACGGCTGGCCGCCCAAAGCCTGACGGCCGCCTGACCATCCCAGGGGTTTACCATCGGCTCTTCGCCGCCAACGGCCGCCAGCACTGGTGGCCGGGCGATGGCGCGTTCGAAATCATGGTGGGCGCGGTGCTGACGCAGAACACCGCCTGGACCAACGTCGAAAAGGCGATCGTCAACCTGAAGCAGGCCAAGGCACTGTCGCCCGAAGCAATCATGATGGCGCACCCCAAACGCCTCGCGACCTGGCTCCGGCCCTCCGGTTATTTCAACATCAAGGCCAGACGCCTGAAAGCGATGTGCCGTTGGGTGGTGCAGCAGGGCGGTGTCAGACGTCTGGCAAAACGCGCCACGCCTGAACTGCGCCATGCGCTTCTGGGCGTCCACGGCATCGGGCCGGAAACAGCCGATGACATCCTGCTCTATGCCTTCCGCCGTCCGGTATTCGTGATCGACGCCTATACGCGACGTATTTTTGCGCGCCTGGGGCTGATCACCGGCGATGAACCTTACGAAACATTGCGTAGTCTGTTCGAGAATGGGCTCGGTTCCTCGGCACCGCTGTTCAATGAATACCATGCCCTGATCGTGATTCACGGCAAGGAGGTGTGCAGGAAACGGCCATTATGCGGAAACTGCCCGCTGACCGACGAGTGCCCTTCCGCTGTTTCGTATAAGGCGGCGGAAGATTGACAACGACCCGCCTACGGGTAAATTGACGGCGTTGACTGCCAGGAGGATTTGTCCATGACAACGGAAAGAAAAAAGGGCCATTTCACGTTTCGTTCCGCAGGTATATTGTTGATGGCGTCGGCAGCGCTGGAGCTGCTTTCCGTCTCATCCGAAGTACCGCTGTTCGGCGAGGTTCGTGGCGGTATCGGCGCCGGCATTTACCATGTCTTTTATGCCGTGCTTTTCCTGGCGCTCGGGCTGGGTTTGTGGAAAGCCAGGACATGGGGTTACGCGCTGGTATTCGTGACCACGGCCATCTACACCCTCGACAAGCTGCAACTGGTGCTGGGCCGTCAGGCGCTGGAGGCGTTCATCAAGTCCCAGTTCGCCGGCTACGAGAGCCAACTGCAATCACAAGGCATTGACGCGGCACTTGTTACGCAGGCAGTGGTATTGATGGCTGTCGTCGTCGTTCTTTGCTGGTGGGGCTTCGCCCTGTATACCCGTTGGCGGCGAGATTACTTCACGGATAACGGCTGACATTATCCGTTATAGATATCGGTCAAGATAAGCCGGGATGCGTTCTTCCAGCCAATAGCGCGCCCGCCAGGGCCACGCGCCCGCCACAAAACCCACGTGCCCGCCGTGCGTCGAGAGTTCCAGGGACACGGCTTCAGAAAACTCATGGGGGCCGGGGACGGCTTTTTCGGTCATGAATGGATCATCACGCGCGTGCAGCAGGAGCGTCGGCACAACGATGCCCTTCAGGTACTGGCGCGAACTCGACACGGTGTAGTAATGATCCGCGCCGTCGAATCCGTGCAGGGGAGCGGTGACATGTTCATCGAAATCGCGGAAGCTTCCCAGGGTCGATAAGTCCTGAATCTTGAGCGGCAGCTTGATGCGCTTGCGTTTCTCGGCAATATTGCGTCGCAAGGACCGCAGCAGCTGCCATTGATACAGGCGCGAGAAACCCTGATTCAGGTGATCGGCGGCGCAACCCAGCACATAAGGCACCGATACCGCCACGGCCGAGCGTAATGGGGCAGCGCCACCGGCTTTGCCCAGCCACTTCAGCAGGACGTTACCGCCCAGCGAGTAACCGACCACGGCCAGTGGTGTGCGCGGTTCGCGACGGTGGAGCGTGTTGACGAACCAGGACAGGTCGCCGGTGTCGCCGGAATGATAGCTGCGCGCCAGGCGGTTGGGTTCGCCGCTGCAGCCGCGGAAGTGCATGACCACGCCGCGCCAGCCGCGCTGTTCGATGGCGCGCATGAGGCCGCGGGCATACGGCGAGTCGGATGAACCCTCGAGGCCATGCAAGACGATGACGATCGGTCCGCTGCCGCTTTCCGACCAGTCCAGATCGATGAAATCGCCGTCCGGCAGTTCCAGGCGTTCGCGCCAGAAGCGGATTTGCGGCGCCCGCCGCGCCAGACGCGCCCACAAGGTCTGGGCATGCGGGCCGCGGCACCACCAGGCGGGCTGGAAGCATCCATCCATGGATCAGAAGTTTATGGAATCCCTGACAAAATAAATATGATTTTGAACCGCCATGACGTCAAGGGTGAGGCGGGGTTTTCGCGAATGTTCGGTGAACATTCGCGCCGCCGAACGGGTGCAACGGGTTTGGTTGCACCCTGGGCCGCAACATAGAAAAACTTGGCGCTCTTGGCGTCTTGGCGGTTAATTTTTTTTCTCTCATACCCAAAGGGCCTGCCACCAGCGCAGGCGGCCGGCGGGCAGAGGGCGCCTCGTCTCCAGCGGTTGCGGCGGTATCCGGCTCAGGATCCAGCCGGGCAGCGGTGGATTGTTGCTGAAACCGCAGGCGACGCCAAGATTGTCAGGATCAAAAATTTTGACCAGCGTCGGGTCCTGTTTGCTGTCGGTGTACACGATCCCGCAGTAATCCTCGTAATGTTCCTTGCGCAGGAGCGCGCCAACTTCATTGACGAATTTTACGACATCAGCGCTTGAGGATATTTGAGTGGGAACCGGCGTGCCGATGGCGTAGATGTACCACCCGGCGTCGGCCTTGCGGCGCAGCACTTCCCAGAATTCATCGAGCTGCTGCCAGCTCAGCAGGCTGCTGAAATTTCCACGGAAGGCCTGATAAAACGCGTCGCTGCTGCTCATGGCTGCCACCGATCCGGTCGATGGGGCCATTATCGCATATCGGAGAGCTTGTCCTTAAGTGACTCGATGGCGAAACCCAGGCCCAGGTCGAGTTTCTTGTTGCAGAATTCCAGCAGGGGCAGGCAGCGGCCGATCAGGTCCGGCAGGAACGGCAGCAGCTTGCCGCCCTCGTTGGCGCCGAGCATCTTGAGCGCGGTTTCGAGGTCGGGCTGCTCGATGACGGCCTCTTCGGGTTTCGGCGCCTCTTCCTGGTAGCTGATGCCGAGACGATTGCCGCCGGCCGCCTTGGCCAGTGTCATGCGTTGCTCCGCCAGCGTGAGCAGCTCCTCGATGGTTTCGCCGGGATCGCGGCCGAGCGTAGAGAGGCCGAGACTGATCGTCAGCGGCAGGGACAGGCTGGCATGCTTGAAAGGTTCGGCGATGACGGCGGTGCGCGCCCGCTCGCAGAGCACGGCGGCCTCCATGCGCCCCGATGACGGCGCGAGGATGGCGAACTCGCCGCCGCCGATGCGGGCCACGGTGTCCTCGGTGCGACAGGTGGCCGTCAGGATTTTGGCGAGCCAGACCAGGATCTGGTCGCTGACCTGGTCGCCGTGTTGTTTGTAAATGGTGCGGAAATTATCGATGTCGATGCGAATGACCGACAGGTCGCTGTTATGGCGCTTGGCATAGGCCAGGTCCTGCACGCCGCGCTGGATGAAGTAACGCCGGCTGTGCAGTTGCGTGAGCGGGTCGACCGCCGTCTGCTCTTCGAGCGCGGTGGCGGTTTCCTCCAGCTTGCGGGTCGTCTGGTCGAGTTTGGCGTGCGCTCGCGTGCGTGCCAGCAGCTGCACGCCGTCAATCGGCTTGATGATGAAATCGGTGGCGCCGCAGGCGAACGCGCGTTCGCGCGTCAGCTCGTCGTCGGCGCCGGTGATAACGATGATGGGAACGTTGCGGACCCGCTCGGGTTCTGCGGCGCGAATGCGGCAGATGAGCGAATAGCCGTCGAGCCTGGGCATTTCGATATCGGAGACCACCACCTCGATGGAATCGTCCTTCAGCAAATGTTCCCACGCGGTTTCGCCGTCTTCGGTCTCGACGAGCTCGAATTCGCTGCTCAGGATCTTGTTGATGGCCTTGCGGATGACGCGCGAGTCATCCGCCACCAGCACCCGCACCTTGTCGGTTGCGGGCGCGGCAATTTCCGTTTTTTCCGCCTTCATTTCCATGTCTTGGCTCATTCAAGAAATGGGCCAAATCCGGCGTTTGCCGTGCCTGCCTGAACTTCCGGGCCCATTCAATAACCATAGTGCAGTCATGGGGCACATTCAAAGTCCTGAATACACGCCGGTTTCCATCGAAATACAGGTTATTCCTGATGGAAAGAAGGTGTTTGGGGATGATGGGGCGCAAATGCGGGCCCCGTCCGGGCAGCGGCTGCCCGGAGCGGTTCGATATCACCACATCGCGATGAGCACGAAGAAACCGACCAGCAGAACCATGAAGAGCAGCGTCAACATATTGAAGTAGCGATCGATGAAAACCCTGATCGCGGCGCCGTAATGGTGAATCAGCCAGGCCAGCAGGAAAAAACGCGCGCCGCGGGAGAAAAGCGAGGCCAGGGCGAAGCGCCACACATCCATGTCAAAGGCGCCGGCGGCGATAGTGAATACCTTGTAGGGAATCGGGGTGAAGCCGGCAATGGCGACAGCCCAGATGTCGTAGTCGAGATACAAGGCGCGGATTTTTTCAAATTGTTCGTGAAAGTGATAGACGTCCAGGATCCACTGACCGGCGCTGGCCATGAACCCGTAACCGATGGCGTAGCCGGCCAGTCCGCCCAGTACCGATCCGATGGTGGTGATGAGGGCGAGGCGGAACGCGCGCGCCGGAATCCCGAGCGCGAGCGCGATCAGCAGCACATCCGGCGGGATCGGGAAAAACGAAGACTCGGCGAACGCCAGCAGGAACAGCGCCAGCGGCGCGTGCCGGTGATGGGCCAGTGACAGCACCCAGTCATAGAGGCGGCGTATCGGGTGGAACATGCTCAGTTCCAGTAATACGCGAGCGCCAGCATCCCGAAGACGATGCGATAGATCGCGAATGACGTGAAATTATGATTGGAAACGAAGCGCAGGAACATCTTGACCACGATGAGTGCGGACACGAAGGAGGCCACGAACCCGGTGGCGAAAACCGGAAAATCGGCGGCCTCGAACAGTTTGTAATTGCTCAACAGCTCGAAGAACGTCGCCGCGAACATGATCGGCATGGCCAACAGAAAGGAAAATTCGGTGGCGGCGGTACGCGACAGCCCGGCGATCAGTCCGCCCATGATGGTGGCGCCGGCGCGCGATACGCCGGGGAAAAGCGAAAATGTCTGGGCGATGCCGATTTTCAGCGCATCCATCGGGCCGAGAGTTTCCATGCTGGTGACGCGCACGCGCAGTGGCAACCGCTCGATCCAGAGGATCGCGAAGCCGCCGACAATGAGCGCTCCGGCCACCGTGACCGGATTGAAAAGATGGGTCTTGATCTGATGATGCAGCAGCAGGCCCATGATGGCCGCGGGGAGGAATGCAATAAACAGATTCAGCAGAAACCGCTGTTCGTGTTTCGTGTTCAACCCCGTGATCAGGCGGCCGACGCGTGCACGGTAGTCCCAGACCACGCCAAGAATGGCGCCAAGCTGGATGACGATCTCGAATACCTTGCCCTTGTCGTCGTTGAAGCCGAGCAGGTCGCCCACGATGATCAGATGGCCCGTGGAGGATACCGGCAGGAATTCGGTCAGACCCTCGACGATGCCGAGAATCAGGGCCTTGATCAGCAGCGGAAGTTCCATGAATCAGCCAAATGAGTTGTCATGTGAATGATAGCAGGCGCCGCGCCGACGATAGCGGGCTTGTTGTCGGCCGCACTCGGCCTGCCGCGTGGCAGGCGCTGTCATGGAGATGATGCGGGAATTTGAGACGAAAAAACGATTTCAGCCCAGTTGCTTTTCGCGGATCTCGTCGAGCGTTTTGCAATCGATGCAGAGATCCGCGGTGGGGCGGGCTTCAAGACGCTCCACCCCGATCTCGACACCGCAGACTTCACAGTAGCCGTAATCGCCGGTGTCGATGCGCTCGATGGCCTCGTCGATTTTCTTGATGAGCTTGCGCTCGCGGTCGCGCGAACGCAGTTCAAGGGACATGTCGGTTTCCTGGCTCGCGCGATCGTTCGGATCAGGCGGATTTTCCGGCACGTCGCGCATCTGCTGCACGGTGCGGGTAATCTCTTCTTCCAGTTCGCCTTTCCACGCGTTCAACACAGCACGGAAATGATCCTGCTGTTTCTTGTTCATGTACTTCTCGCCCTTTTTCGCCGCGTACGGCTTGATGCCCGCGACAGGCGAAATGGACTGTTCCTTTTCCTTCTTTTTTCTGGCCGGCATGCTTCAACTCCTGCAATAATGTGGTCCCTGAAGGGTAGGGGGCAAAAAAATAAGCGCGAATCTATACCAGAAAGCCCCCGGTGCCGCAAGAAAAGAGTATAGATGCAGAAAACACCTGTCGCTGTAATGGCATATTTGACCGGATTTTATGGACAATTACATGACACCCCAGGCGCTTATTTTTGATGTTGACGGGACCCTGGCCGACACTGAGCGCGACGGGCACCGGCTGGCCTTCAACCGGGCATTCGCCGAGGCCGGCCTGGACTGGGAGTGGGACGTCGGCTTGTACGGCGAACTGCTGGCGGTGACCGGCGGCAAGGAGCGCATGCGCCATTATGTCGAGCATTACCGCCCGGATTATCGGAAACCCGCCGATTTCGACGCGCTGATCGCGCGCCTGCATGCCGCCAAGACGCGTCATTACACCGAGTTGCTGGGGCGCGGCGGCATCCCGCTGCGAACCGGTGTGCGACGTCTGCTCGAGGAGGCGCGCCGCGCGGGAATCCGCTTGGCGATCGCCACGACCACCACGCCGGACAATGTCAGTGCCCTGCTACAGCACGCTATCGCGCCCGATGCCGAATCCTGGTTCGAGGTAATCGGCGCGGGTGACGTGGTGCCGGCGAAGAAGCCGGCGCCCGATATCTATCATTATGTCCTTGAGCGTCTCGGCCTCGCGCCCGCACAATGCCTGGCCTTCGAGGATTCGGAGAACGGCCTGCGCGCCGCGCGCGATGCGGGCCTGAGAACCGTCATCACCGTGAACGACTACACCCGTACGCACGATTTCCGCGGCGCGGCGATCGTGCTGAATCATCTGGGCGAGCCGGATCGGGCATTTGAAGTATTGTCCGGCCCGCCGGTCAATGGCGCACGGGTTCTCGATCTCGCGTTGATCAGACAGTTGCTGTCCGTGGCATGACGCCGCGCGCCACGCGTTTGTCGAAGATCGAACCATTCCACGTCATGGACATCCTGGCGCGGGCGCGCGCCATGGAGGCGCAGGGCCGCTCCATCATCCACATGGAAATCGGCGAGCCGGATTTCCCCACGGCGCCGGCCATCGTTCAGGCCGGCATCGCGGCGCTCCAGGCCGGTCGCACGCATTACACCCCGGCCCTGGGCCTGCCGGAATTGCGCGCCGCCATCGCCGCGAGTTATCCGGCGCATGTGCGGCCGGATGCCGGCCGGGTGGCGGTCACCCCCGGCGCTTCCGGCGCCTTGCAACTGATATTCGCCGCGCTGATCAATCCCGGCGATCAAGTGCTCATGGCCGATCCGGGTTATCCCTGCAACCGCCATTTCGTCAGCCTGTTCGAGGGCGAACCGCGGGCCATTCCGGTGGATGCCTCGACCGGATATCAGCTGAATGCCGATCTGGTCCGCGAGCATTGGGCTGACCGCACGGTAGCAGTGCTGCTGGCCTCGCCCTCCAATCCCACGGGCACCCTCGTGCCCCCGGATGAGATGGAGCGGATCGTCCACGTTGTGGAAGAGCGCGACGGCATATTGATCGTGGACGAGATTTATCACGGCCTGGTTTACGGGGAAGAGGCGGTGACAGCCCTGGCGCACTCGCCGAACCTGTTCGTGGTGAACAGTTTTTCCAAGTACTACGGCATGACCGGCTGGCGCCTGGGATGGCTGGTGGCGCCGGCATCTTATATCCCGGCCATCGACAAGCTGGCCCAGAATATTTTTCTCGCCGCCAGCACGCCGGCGCAATACGCCGCGCTGGCCGCATTCGATGCCGGAGTACGGCAGGAATTGCAGAATCGCCGGGAGATTTTCCGGGAAAGGCGCGATTTTCTGCTGCCGGCCTTGCGCGAACTGGGGTTTGAAATCCCGCTGGTGCCGCAAGGCGCTTTCTATCTGTATGCGGATTGTTCGCGCTTTGCCGACGACAGTCAGGCCTTTGCCCTGCGGTTGCTGGAGCAGGCCGGAGTGGCCATTACCCCGGGCCTCGATTTCGGCAGTCACCGGGCGGCGCAGCATGTGCGTTTTTCCTACGCCAACACGCTCGACAATCTGCGCGAGGGTGTGGCGCGCCTGCGGAAGTATCTTAAAGAAATATGATTTTGAACCGCCAAGACGCCAAGAACGCCAAGTTTTTCTATGTTGCGGCCCAGGGTGCAACCAAACCCGTTGCACCCGTTCGGCGGCGCGAATGTTCACTGAACATTCGCGAAAACTCCGCCTCACCCTTGGCGTCTTGACGGTTTACTTTTTTATCAGGCTGTCGCGCAGGCGGGCGTAAGCTTCCTCGAGTTTTTTCAGCACCGGCTGCGCCTGGTCGAGATTGCCTTTGTCCGCCATTTCCTCCAGCTGTGCCGCCGCGTCGCGCATGTCTCCGGCCTGAAAATAGGTGCTTGAGCTTTTGAGTGTGTGTGCCTCGCGCGCGGCGCGCCGGGCATCGTCGAACGCCAGCGCGTCGCGCAATGACTCCAGCCGCTGCGTGGCTTCGCTGATAAAGATTTCCACCAACTTCGCGTCCGGCACGGGTTTTTTCGTTCCGGGTGACGCGGCAGCCAATGATTCGGGGAGCGGCGCATCCGCCGTCGCGGACGTTGGCGTTATCTGATAGCGCTTGAGTGCATCGGCGAGCACGTTGCTGTCGACCGGTTTGGTCAGAAAGTCAGTGACCGCCAGCGTGCGGCAACGCGCTGTTTCCTCGTCTGATGCGCCTGCCGTGAGCACGACGATCGGCGTTTTGCCGCGCGCGCTGGTCAAGGTGCGAATGGCTTCAATCGCTTCGGTCCCGCTGATGTCGGGAAGATGCAGATCCATGAGAATCAGGCCGTAATCTTCGTGTGTCGCCGCCTGGACCGCCGCCCGGCCGTTTTCCGCGATGTCGGCCGAGTAGCCCAATTTGGACAGCATTTTCAGCAAGATTTCCCGATTGACCTCGCTGTCCTCCACGAGCAGCAGGCGTGCGGGATTCCGGCGCATGCCCGAGAGCGTGTACTTGGTGACCAGGCCGGCGCGCTGGCGTTCCTGCTCATCCATGCCCCGGGTCGCCATGACGGCCCGCAGCGCTTCATGCAGGTTTTCGGGCGGTATCGGCTTGCCGAAATAGCCGGCGAAACCGATCTGATTCAACCGTTGGGCGTCGCCGCGGACGCCCGCGGATGTGAGGATGACCAGAACGGTATCGCGTGTATCCGGGTGCGACATGACTTCGCGCCCCAGTTCCTCGCCGCTCAGGTTGGGCAGAAACATGTCCACCAGCACCAGGTCGAAGCGGAAAGCCGAACCCGCGGCGGCACGAATCATTTGCAATGCCGCCGCGCCGTTGCCGATGGACTGCACCTCCATGCCCAGGGCCTTCAGCTGGTCGACCAGGGCGATGCGTGCCGGAATGTTGCCGTCGGCCACCAGCACACGCAGTCCCTTCAGATCGACCCGGGCGGGTGCAGGCACAATGACTGCCGCTGCCGGTTTGCGGAACTCGGCGGTAAACCAGAACACGCTGCCCCTGCCTTCCTGGCTTTTCACTCCGATCTGTCCACTCATGGCTTCCGCCAGCTCCTTGCTGATCGTGAGCCCGAGCCCGGTGCCGCCATAGCGACGCGTCGTTGCCGCGCCGCCCTGATTGTAGGGCTGAAACAGCCTGGCCTGCTCTTTGGCCGAAATGCCGATACCGGTATCGGCGACTTCCACGTGCAGACGCACGCGGTCCGCGGAATCATCGTGGAGTTTCTTGACGCTCAGGACAACCTCGCCGGAATGGGTGAATTTGATGGCGTTGCCGAGCAGGTTGATGATGATCTGCCGCAGACGTCCGGGGTCTCCGCGCAGCCGGCCGGGCACGTCGCTCTGGATCAGGTTGGTGAGCACGAGCCCCTTGGCGTGCGCCTGTTGTGCGAGCAAGGTAACGGATTTTTCGACGCAATCACGCAGATCGAATTCGATATCCTCCAGTTCCAGCTTGCCGGCCTCGATTTTGGAAAAATCCAGCAGGTCGTTGATCAGGGTGAGCAAGCCGCTGGCCGAGGATTTGATGATATCGACGTGACGCCGCTGCTCACGGGTCAGGTTCGTCTCCAGCACCAGGTCGCTCATTCCGATGATGCTGTTGATCGGGGTGCGCAGCTCGTGACTCATCTTGGCGAAGAAATCGCTTTTGGCCTTGCTGGTGAAATCGGCCTTGGTCAGCGCCTCGCGCAGCGACTGGGTTTTGCTTTGCACGAGATTGTCGGCCTCGTGCGCCATGCGGTGCGACGCGTACTGCCCCCAGGCAGCGAACAGGAAGGGCATGGCATCCACGGTCCACAGCGCGATATTGGAGGTCTGGGCGAGAATGATGCCGTCGAGGGTAATGGCATCGACCATGAAATAGCTGACCAGCAGGGTCGCGATGATGACGCTGACACTGGCGATATACACGCCATACAGGGCGTATTTCGAGGCCTTCTCCCGCAGCAGCAGGAGGTCTTCCCGGCGTTGTTGCAACTGATCCATGCGAATTCGATGCCGCCCCGCGCGCCGGGGCTTTGGCCTAAGTGTAGTTGGGTTTAGCGGCGGGAATTTCCCGGCGCCGGGTATGGGGATACCCGCCGCGGCAGCCCGGATCGTGGGTGCCGCGGGAACCGGCTGAATCCGGTTCAGAGCCGGATGAGGTTTTCCAGATGCCGGGGCATGTTGTGCGGTTCCACGCCTTCAGGCCCATGCCCGGACCCTTGCTTCCATAAAGCCATGCGCTCTTGATGCGCCACCGGGATCAACATGTTATTTACCATGCGTGAACACCTGTAATCGGTAACCGCCTTGTCGGGAATTTTTACATCACGTCTGCTCCGGCGATCATCCGGTATCCATTCCGGATTTTCAGACTAACTGCTTGATTGATTGTGGCAAGATTTTTCCTCCGGGAACGGCGGTAAGGAAATTCCGGCACGCAGGATTTTATTACCAGCAGAAAAGTGTAAACGGATTCTTACAAAACGACCGTTCGTCCAGCATGCAAAAACAGTTGACCCTGGATCATGCTGGAAAAACAATTATTAATTCAGGTGGTTCGCGAATACATTTCAAAACGCATTACGAGTGGCACAGGAATTGCGATTGTATGGCAGCAACGCCCGAACCACCGGGGCGGAGGGGAGGACAATAATGAAAAAGTGGTTGCGCAACATCAAGTCTCGGGTGGCGTGGCTGACGCACACCGGGACGAATGAAGCCGGGTGGCAGGAGACGGCCGCGATGGTTTACGACGGGGATATCTATGCGGTGCTCTTGCACGACCGCGCCGCGCGCCGGCTGACGCCATCCATCCCTCAACGACAGGATTATCGTCGCGACGCCTGCTGGCCCTTCATTCGATAGGCGTCTCGGGACTGTTACCCCACTCCGACCACGAGCCCGGATAGCCGCGTACCCGCGGGTATCCCAGGCGCTTCAGTACCATATAAGTATGCGCCGAGCGGTGATGTGTCTGGCAATAGGTGATGATCTCCTTGTCCGGCGTCACGCCCAAGCCGGTTAAAACCCGTATCAATTCATCCGCCGGTTTCAGTCGCAGGCTGTGCGCCTGGTCGATGGCATTCATCCAGTCGAAATTGACCGCGCCGGGAATATGGCCGGTGCGTTCGGCGCGCCGGGTTTCGCCGCGATACTCCGCCGGGGTGCGTGTATCCACGATGACCACATCGGGATCATGCAGCCGGTTCATGACGTAATTCTTGTCCGCCACCGCTTCATTGCCGAGTCTGACCGGGTAATCGCTGCGCGCGGGTTTGACGGGTTCGGCGCTGACCCGGCGCCTTTCATTGAGCCAGGCATGCAGACCGCCATTCAGCAGTGAATAACGGGCGTGACCGATGACATCCAGCGTCCAGAGCAGGCGCGCGGCGCGCCCGCCACCCTCGTCGTCGTAGGCTACCACGTGACTTTCCGGTCGCATGCCGATGGAACCGAGCGTGTCGCTCAGGCGCGCGGCGTTCGGCAGCAGGCCCAGGGAGGGTGGTTGCGCGGCGACGATTTGCGCGTAATCGAGATGCACCGCACCGGGGAGGTGGGCCTGGGCGTAAATTTCCGGGCGGCACAGATCCGCGATCAGGAGATTTTCCATGCCAAGATGCGTTTCCAGCTCCGCCGGTTCCACGATCAGCGGGAGCGGGGTATGGGCCATGGTTCCTCCGGGAAGGATTTTGCGGCTTGAGATGCCGGGTCATTTTAGCGCCCCGGCTTCAGCCCCGCGAGCGCGGCGCCGGGTTTGCGTCCCTCGGCACCGCAGACGGCCGATTGTGTCCTTGGCTCCGTAAGCGGCGCCTCTCTGCACTATTTCTCATTGGGTCGTGGTTTCCGGCGCGCGCGAAAGCCGTTAAACTCTTTCATTCCTATTTTCTGTCCGGTTATTCCCGTGGAAATATTCAAGATCTTTACCATCGAGGCGGCGCACCTCCTGCCGAACGTGCCGGAAGCTCACAAGTGCCGGCGTCTGCACGGCCATTCGTTCCGGATCGAGATTCGCGTCGCCGGTCCGGTGGAGGAAAAGTCCGGCTGGATCATGGACTTCGCCGATCTGTCGCGCGCTTTCCAGCCGATCTATGAACAGCTCGACCATCATTATCTGAACGAGATCGAAGGCCTGCAGAATCCCACCAGCGAACACCTGGCCCGCTGGATCTGGCGTCGGCTCAAGCCCGCGTTGCCGGCGCTTTCGGAGGTTATCGTGCGGGAAACCTGCACGGCCGGTTGTGCCTATCGCGGGGAAGACTGAAGGTGGATATCCAGCCGCGCGAGGAGCCTGCTGTTGAAGTTGAAACCGGTGCGAATCCGGCGGCCAGCATCATCTGGTTGCACGGGTTGGGCGCGGACGGCCACGATTTCGAACCGATCATTCCGGAGTTGCGATTGCCGGCGACGCCTGCGTTGCGTTTCGTATTTCCGCATGCGCCGTACCGGCCGGTGACCATCAATAATGGCTATGTCATGCGCGCCTGGTACGACATTGCCATGTCCGAGCGCGGACTTGAACAGAATGCCGACCACATCCGCGAATCCGGAAAAATCCTGGAAACCCTGATCGACAGGGAAACCCGGCGCGGCATCGCCTGTAAGCGCATCGTGTTGGCGGGATTTTCCCAGGGCGGGGCCATTGTCTTGCACGCCGGCCTGCGTTACCCCGGAACACTCGCGGGAATCATGGTGTTGTCCGCGCCGATCCCTTATGCCGAGAACCTGATGGCCGAAATCCATCCGGCCAATGCCACGGTGCCGGTTTTCATCGCGCATGGCACGGATGATCGGGTGGTTCCGCTTGATCTGGTGCAGCAGACGCATCGACGCATGGAGGCGCGCGGTCTCAGGCTGGAGCGACATACTTATAAGATGGGGCACACCCTGGCGCCGGACGAAATCCGGGATATTGTCGCCTGGCTGGCCCGTGTTCTCGCAGGGCAGGGCGGATAAACCGGTTCACCCGCCGCTTTTGCCGGAAATGCACGGAGTTTTGCGTCTATTTCGCATCCGGCTGACGGTGGCCGGCCAGGCTTCACAGGCCGGAAAATGCATCTAGACTTAAAGCTTAAGTGCCGCGACAGGGGACGCTGGTGGCGGTAACTGCCTGACAGGAAACAGAGGAGAGGTATTGTGGTCATATTAAAAGAATCGCCGCGGGATTGGGGTCTCGTCGCCATCGTCGTGTTGCTGAGTATCGGTGCCAACCTTCCCGAGGAGTGGACCGCCTGGATCAATTTCGACCGTCGTTATCTGCTCGGCGGCCTGATCGCCGTCGTTGCCGTTGCTCTGGTCCGCTATCTGAAGTTCACTCTGATTCTGGTTATCGTGGCTCTCGCCGCCGGCGCCAACGTGCCGGAGAACATCGCCCAGGAGTTCGGCATCGACCCGCAGATCAGCCTGCTGGGATTGGTGGCCATGATCGTGATCTCGCTCAGCAACCGCCTGCTCAAGCTGCCGACCGGGCTCGAGAAAAGCGGCCGATCCAAGACCGCACACGGCGCCGCGGCGCTGTTCACCGCCATCCTCAAGGGGCGCATCGCTGTGGTGCAGTCGCTGCTGAACCAGGGTGTGAACGTGAACGTGCGCACCGTCAGCGGCAAGACCCCGTTGATGGCGGCGGCCTACAAAGGCTACAGCGATATCGTGCAGATGCTGCTCGACAACGGCGCGGACGTGACCTCCAAGGACGGGCGCGGCGACACCGCGGAAAAAATCGCCGAGCGCGGAGGCTACACGCGTATCGTGGAGCTGCTGAAAAAGGGGAGTATGGGCGGCGCGACGGTGACAGCGAAGGCGCAATAAAACCTGAACATCGAATGAAAAGGGCCCCCATTGGGGCCTTTTGTTATTTGGCGTTCCCAAGGGGGCGAGCCGGAGTAGTCACGAAAACACTTAACGTGTTTTCGTGCCGGTGAGCGCCTGCGCAGGGATGCGCAGGCTGGGGTCGAACGAAGTCGCGGAGTAACGCCAAGGACGGCATGAATGGCGCTCCCAAGGGGATTACTCGGTACGTCCCTGTACCTCGCCCCTTCGGGGCCGCCGCCGCTTCGCGGCGGCGTTCCGCGCGCGCTCCCGGCGCGCGCTGGTCGAACCCTCCGGGTTCGAATCGACATTCGAAGCTCAAATCACAAAGGGGCCATGAATACAGCTCATGGCCCCTTTGTGATTTGGCGCTCCCAAGGGGATTCGAACCCCTGTTACCGGCGTGAGAGGCCAGCGTCCTAGGCCACTAGACGATGGGAGCGTTGGGAACCGGCGCGCGGGGCGCCGAAAGCGGTGTTATTATACGTGCCGGCCGATAAAGCACCAACAGAAAATGCGGCATTCCGGCCATTGGCTTTCAAACGACCCAGGTAAATAAAGATTAACGAACCGGTCATCATTCCGCGCGCGCAACACATCATCACGCGCGCCCAAATCAGCGAAAACGCACTCAAGGTCCTGCACCGCCTGAAAGAAGCCGGCTACGCCAGCCTGCTGGTGGGAGGATGCGTGCGTGATCTCATGCTGGGTCGTGAGCCCAAGGATTTCGACGTCGTCACCGACGCGCGGCCCGAGCAGATCCGCAAGCTGTTCCACAACGCACGCGTGATTGGCCGGCGGTTTCGCCTGGTGCACGTGCGTTTCGGCTGGGACATCATCGAGGTCGCCACCTTCCGCGCCATTCCCCGCGATATTTCCGAGGAACCCGTTTCGACGGAAGAAGAAGCGGAGGGGGAGGATGTCGAAAACGATTCTCCGGCAGAGGCGCCGGATCACAATGTTTTCGGCTCCCAGGAAGAAGACGCCGTCCGGCGCGATTTCACCGTCAATGCCCTGTATTACGACGTTCATGACTTCAGTGTCATCGATTATGTCGGGGGTGTCGCCGATCTCAAGGCTGGCATCCTGCGCGTGATCGGCGATCCCGAGACACGCTACCGGGAAGATCCGGTACGCATGCTGCGCGCGGTGCGTTTCGCCGCCAAGCTGGGCTTCAATCTCGAGGACAGGACCGCCGCGCCCATCCGCGATCTCGCGCCCTTGCTGGCGTCCGTGCCGGCGGCGCGGATGTTCGAGGAAGTCCTGAAACTGTTTCATGGCGGCTACGCGCTCGAAACCTACGAATTGCTGCGTCACTACGGCCTGTTCCAGTATTTGTTCCCGCTGACGGAGAAAAGCCTCGAACACGAAGAGGACGGATTTCCCGTGACGCTGGTGCCACGCGCACTGGCGAATACGGATGCGCGCGTGAACGAGGACAAGCCGGTAACGCCGGCGTTTCTGTTCGCCGCCATGCTGTGGGAGCCGGTGCGGGAACAGATGGGAGAATATATCGTGCGCGGCATGAACAGCCATGACGCCATGTTCCGCGCCGCGGAGGACGTGCTGCACGAGCAGCTGCGGCACATCACCATTCCGAAGCGTTTCAGCGTGCCGATGCGTGAAATCTGGAGCATGCAGGGTCGCCTCGATCGCCGTGCCGGCCAGCAGGCATTCCGTCTGCTGGAGAGCAAGCGCTTTCGCGCGGCCTATGATTTTCTGCTGTTGCGCGCCGAAACCGGCGAGGCCGATCAGGGCCTGGCCGACTGGTGGACGCGTTTCCAGAGCGTGGGCGAGGAGGAACGCCGTATCATGGTGGCGGAATTCGCCGCGCCCGGCAGTGGCGGAGGCAAGCGTCGCCGGCGTCGCCGGCGCCGGCCATCGTCCGGGCAGTCGCCGAGGCATGAGTAAGCCGGAAACCACGGTGTGTGCCTATATCGGTCTGGGGAGCAATCTGGCCGATCCGGTCGCGCAGTTGCGGGCCGGGGTGTCATCGCTGGCCCGGCTGGAGCAAACCCATGTCGAGGTGTGCTCGTCATTTTACCGCACGGCCCCGGTGGGCCGCCTCGAGCAACCGGACTTCATCAACGCCGTGTGTCGCGTGCGCACCGGACAAGCCCCGTCCACGCTCATGCGGAACCTGCTTGAAATCGAACACGTGCACGGGCGCGTGCGGAAGGGAGACAAGGGCGGTCCGCGCACGCTGGATCTCGATCTGTTGCTGTACGGCGATCGGGCGATTCATACCGCGGAATTGACCGTGCCGCACCCGAGACTCCACGAACGCGCCTTCGTCCTGTATCCTTTGCAGGAAATCGAGCCGGACCTGGTTATTCCGGGGCGCGGCGCATTGCGTGAACTGCTGCCCGCCTGCGCCGGGCAGCGGGTAGAGCGTTTGAGAGATTGAAGAAACGATTTAGAAACCGCAAATGAACGCCGCAACCATGAATGCAAGCAATCCCGGTTATGTCGTCGTCGAAGGACCGATCGGCGTGGGCAAGACCAGTCTCGCCGTGCGGCTGGCGGAGGTCTTCGGCGCCAGGCCCATACTCGAGCATCCGGAAGAGAACCCTTTCCTCGAGCGGTTTTACCAGTCGCGCAAGTCGTTTGCCCTGCCGACCCAGCTGTTTTTCCTGTTCCAGCGCGCGCGCCAGCTGGAACAGATCAAGCAGAGCGACATGTTCAGCAGCGGCTATGTTTCGGATTTCCTGCTCGACAAGGACAAGCTGTTTGCGCGCGCCAACCTCGACGATGACGAGTTGCGGCTGTACGAACAGGTATATGCCCAGATGAGCCTGAGCCTGCCGGTGCCGGATCTGGTGATCTATCTGCAGGCGCCGGTGGATGTCCTGCACGAGCGCGTGCGCCGGCGCGGTGTGGAGTACGAACGTCTCATCGACCGCGATTACCTGCAAACCCTGGTGGACGCCTATACCCAGTTCTTTCACCACTATACGGCTGCGCCCCTGCTGGTGGTCAACGCGGAGCGGATCAACATCGTCGACCGCGAAGCGGATTTCCAGACGCTGCTCTCGCACATCCGCAAGATCCGCAGCGGCCGCCACTTCTTCAATCCCCTCGTGGCCAACCTGTGAAGCCGGTCACGCTCGCCACGACCAGGGAGATGAAGCGCCGCGGCGAGAAGATCACCTGCCTGACCGCCTACGACTACAGTTTCGCCAGTCTGCTCGATACCGCAGGCATCGACATGATCATGGTCGGGGATTCCCTCGGCATGGTCATGCAGGGCCATGACTCCACGCTCCCGGTCAGCGTCGCCGACATGGTATATCACGCCCGCTGCGTGGCGCGCGGAACGAAGCGCGCGCTGATCATCGTCGACTTGCCGTTCATGAGCTATCAGCAAAGCCCGGCGCACGCGTTTGCCTCGGCGGGGCGCCTGATGCAGAAGGGCGGGGCGCAGGTGGTGAAGCTGGAAGGCGGCGAACCGATGGCCGAAACTGTGCGGTTTCTGGTCGAGCGCGGCATCCCCGTGTGCGCGCACCTGGGGCTGACGCCGCAATCGGTGCACCAGCTCGGCGGTTACCGCGTGCAGGGTCGTGAGGCCACGGCCGCGGAAAGGATACGCCACGATGCCAGGGTTCTGCAGGAAGCCGGTGCCTCGCTGCTGGTGCTTGAAGCGGTGCCGTCGGAACTGGCGAAGACGATTACCTCCGATCTGGAAATTCCCACCATCGGCATCGGCGCCGGCCCCGATTGTGACGGCCAGGTGCTGGTGCTGCAGGACATGCTCGGCATTTACCCGCGTCCGAGCCCCAAGTTCTCGAAAAATTTCATGCAGGGCGCCGCCAGCGTCGAGGCGGCGGTCAAATCCTACATCGAGGCCGTCAAGTCCGGCACATTCCCCGGGCCGGAGCACAGCTTTCATTCCGCATGATCACGGTTGAAACCGTCGCCGGGTTGAGGGAGCAGATCGCGCGGCTGCGGGAGGCGCGCAAGCGCATCGCCTTTGTCCCTACCATGGGCAATCTTCACACCGGTCACGTGCGCCTGATGCAGGAGGCGCGGCAACGTGCGCAAGCGGTGGTGGCGAGCGTCTACGTCAATCCATTGCAATTCGGTCAGGGAGAGGACTTTGATTCCTATCCGCGCACACCGTCGCATGACAAGGTGGTCCTGCTGTCCGCTGGCGTTGACCTGCTGTTCAAGCCGGCGGAGTCGGAGATGACCCCGCGCGGAAAAACCACCCGGACCTTCGTGGAAGTGCTGGGCCTGAGCGACGACCTTTGTGGTGCTTTTCGTCCCGGGCATTTTCGCGGGGTTACCACCGTGGTCAACCGCCTGTTCAACCTGGTGACGCCCGACGTCGCCGTATTCGGCAAAAAAGATTACCAGCAATTACTGCTGATCCGGCTCATGACCGACGATCTCGGCCTGCCGGTCGAGATCATCGGCGTGGACACGGTGCGCGAGCCGGACGGACTGGCCCTGAGTTCGCGCAACAGCTATCTCAGCCCCGATGAGCGCAAGACGGCGCCGCGCCTGTACGAAACGTTATGTCGTCTGCGTGACCGCGTGTTGCGGGAAGGCATGCATCTCGCGGCGGCGGAGGAAAATGCCGTCATCGATTTGCAGGCGGACGGCTTCCGGCCCGATTACGTGAAGATACGCCGGCAATCCGACTTGCAGCTTCCCGGTTCGGAAGATCGCCGGCTGGTGGCGCTGGCGGCGGCGTGGCTCGGACGTACACGCCTGATAGACAACGTCGAATTCGACCTGAAATCGTGATTTGAAAACCGGCGATTCAGGCCCGATAATATACAAACATCCTTCAGAGGCATTTTCGATGCGCCGCATCATGCTCAGAGCCAAGCTGCACCGCGTGACGGTCACGCATTCCGAGCCGGATTACGAAGGCTCGGTGGCGATCGACGGCCGCCTGCTGGATGCCGCCGATATCCGCGAATACGAGCGCATCGAGGTCTACAACCTCAGGAACGGTGAGCGTTTTTCGACCTACGCCATCCGTGCCGAGGAAGGTTCCGGCATCATCTCGGTCAACGGCGCCGCCTCGCACAAGGCCAGCCCCGGCGATATCGTCATCATCTGCGCCTATGCCGAGTTCGAGGAAAAAGAGCTGGCAGCCTTCAAGCCGCGTCTGGTGTACGTGGACGCGAGCAACCGCATCACCCATACGCGCAATTCCATCCCGGTCCAGGTCGCGTAGACTGCTTTTCGTTCCGGAGTTTGTTCCGGACTTGTCCTGCGCCTCTGCCGGCGATACTGTCGTCGCATTCCGGAGATGTGGCACATCGCGCACCGGTTTCCGGCCGGCACCGGCTGTGCGAAGTGCGCCAACGCCGTTTATCGCTTGATCCACTGAAGTTTTTATACTTGAGAAAATGGCTCGCGGTCGTAATTTGATGGGATCGATAAAAAGTGTTTAATTGTCGCGGATGAATGACGGATTGCCGGGATTTTTTCCACCACCCGCCCTTCGAAGCGCCGGGATGGTGATCATCCTGCTCTTGGCGGCCAGCTGCAGCTTGTCCAAATGCCAGAATGATAATGCCCCACAGGTGTTCTGTGATTCGGGCGATTTGCCGCCTTCCGGACCCGCCCCCTTTGTGCCCGCACCACCCACGCTTGAAGTTCCCACGACTCCGTACGCGGAGCTTTTCGTTTCGCCGACGGGTGGCGGCAGTGCGTGTACATTCGCCCAGCCTTGTTCGCTGACTCAGGCACGCGACCGCGCGCGTGTATTGAGCAGTGGCATGCCGGGGCACATTGTCATCTCGCTCATGGGCGGCCTCTACACCCTGGAAACCACGTTTGCACTTACCCCGCTTGACTCCGGAAAAAACGGCTATCGGATTTTTTATCAAGCCTATCCCGGGGAAACTCCTGTTCTTGGGGGTGGAATCAATATAACAGGCTGGGTGCTTTTTGACGGCAACAAGAATATTTATCGTGCCCCGGCCCCCGCTGGCTTGCGTACGCGCCAGCTTTACGTAAACGGAAAACGGGCCACGCGCGCAAGAAGCGATTTGCATCCATCGGGCTTTATAAAAACAGCGAGCGGTTATCTGGCCCCGGATGGAAGCATGGCGAGCTGGAGAAATCCGGCGGATATCGAGATTGTCGAGCTGGTTCGCTGGAAAAACCAGCGATGCGGCGTTGCCTCGATCAGCGGCACATCAATTACCATGAAGCAACCATGCTGGTCACTCTCCCAGGCCGCGCCACAAGCCATTCCGATGGGATTGCCCACCTGGATCGAAAACGCGTACGAGTTGCTGAATCAAAGCGGACATTGGTACCACGATCGCTCGGAGAACTATCTCTACTACATTCCGCGTTCCGGGGAAGACATGGCGATCGCAGAGGTCATCGCACCGGCGCTGGAGACGCTGTTGCGGATACAGGGAACCCCTGACGATCCGGTGCAAAATATAACGTTCAGCGGTCTGACATTCACGCACTCGACCTGGAATGGACCGAGTGACGCATCAGGATATCCAAGCGTGCAGGCAGGCTTTGTCTTGACCGAGTCTGGCGCCAAGATCAAGACCCCGGGTGATGTCTGGATTGACTATGCCCAGGGTATCGTCTTTTGGCGAAATACATTCAGGCAACTCGGTGCCACGGCACTGGTTTTCGGAAATGGCAGCAAACAGAATCAGGTCACGGGAAATATCTTTGAAGACATTTCCTCGGGCGCGATCACGATGGGCGATGTAGATCAACCGAATACTGCAGACCTCCGTAACGTCACCAGCGGGAACTGGATCACGAACAATTACATTGCCTCAACAGGACAAGACTACTTTGACAGCACTGGCATTTTTGTAGGTTATACGGACACCACGATCGTCGCTCACAACGAGGTTACCGGACTGCCTTATACGGGAATCTCGGTCGGGTGGGGCTGGGGTGAGTCGGATCCTAGCGTGGCCATGAACAACCAGATTATCAATAACCGGGTGCATCAGGCCATGCAGCGTCAGCAAGATGGCGGAATGATTTACACGCTTTCTGCACAACCGAATTCCGTCATATGGGGAAACCATCTGCTGGCACAGACATTTGACTACGCCGCCATTTATCTGGATGAGGGCACACGCCATTTTATTATTGGCGACAATGTGATCAGTTCCGCTCCCTACTGGCTCATGGATCATACGCTGTTGTCACCAGGCGATTACACCGTGAAGACCAACTATGTTGATGCCAGTGCCGCGTGCACATTCATGGTCAGACAACCGGCCATCGTGGTGCCCCTGGGAGGATGGACAACAGCGGCTCTGAATATCATGGATAACGCCGGCCTCGAGGCCGAATATCAGGATATCCGTCCGGGAGTATTGCGCCTGGAAGCGGAAACCTATGGCACGGCTGGATTGGATGTCGGCTACCACGATTCCGACATGATCAACGCGGGCGGTATTTTTCGCAACGACGGAGTAGATATCTATTCCTGCCTGACGTGTTCAAACGATCACATTGTAGGACAAATTCAGACTGGTGAATGGTTGACCTACTCCATCTATATTCCGAAATCGGGCTTGTATGACTTTGACTTCATTGTTGCAGCGGATAACACAAACAGTCGAATTCAGCTGATGATCGATGGAGTGCCGGCCGCCACGATGGCTGATGTTCCGGATACCGGTAATGCGGATATTTACCAATCCGCCAGACTCATGGGCGTGAACCTCCCGCAGGGTCCGCATATCATCCGCACGGCATTTACCGGATCTTTCAATTTCGATTATTTCACCATTACTCTGCGTCAATAGAATCGAATAAACCCGATATCCGGACATTAAGCGCCCACCCGCGTGGCGTGTGACGGCCACGCCGGTGCGCGGCGAGCCGCCGTGACTATTCCCTCTGCTGAAACAGGATCAGGGGGGGGGGCTGGCAAGGAAAAGGGCTGCGACATGGCAGCCCTTTTGTTTTTTGGTACCGAGGGTCGGAATCGAACCGACACGGTGTTGCCACCACCAGATTTTGAGTGGCCCTTAGGAAGTAGGGCGCGTTTACGATCAACCACTTGCATCGCTTGCCCGCGCCCGAACCCTATTTGAATCTCCGCATCTTCCAATCGCGCCCGGTTCCGCGCTGGCACAAATCTGGCACAGGCGTCTTGTCGCACTTAGTTCATCATAGGAGCGTGCAGCAAATTCGATTCATCCGACCGCCTTGCCCTTCCTCCTGAGTCACTGGTAACCCAGAGCCCCAGCCACCGCCACCGCGCTCACGGCCTCGCCGAGCGAAGGGGCTTGGGACCGAGTACTACTAGTGACTAAGGACGCCGTACCACCTTGCCTGAGGTTCCGCGGCACTGTGCCCGTGGGCATGAAGGGCTGGGCGCGGCCGGGGCCGGGGCCTTGAATTTCGATCCCCACTACCTTGCCAGATGGCTGCGGCCCCAAAACTGCCAGGAATCATACCAGAGGCCAAGGGTGCTGCCCTGCCCCCGCTTAGTGTAGGATTTCAGGAAAAGCTGTGTAGAGGAGGGGGGACCTGATCGCCTACCCGGATTCAAAACCAGCGACACTTTCTGCCGAAGCCTATCCCATCCGGCGACACCTTGTGGTCGGAGGCGCAAATGGCGCCGTATCCTATAAGAGGAAGTAACCGGATGCTAGGGTGAAAACGTTGTTAACGTCTCCCGCAGCGAGCAACTTAAAAAACGAAGACGATACAAACAAGAATTAGAAAAACCACTTCACTAAAACAGAAGTCATAGAGCCTAAATGGACCAATCTAAACTCAACTGGATTGCCAATTTCATCTGGGGCATCGCTGATGATGTTCTGCGCGACTTATATGACACTGAACAAGTACCGCTGCTGGAGGATGGCGGCATGGAGGCCTTCCTAAAGCGCGAGGTGTTGCCCCATGCTGCGGATGCCTGGTACGACCCTGAGAGCATCGAGACTGGTTATGAGGTCAGCTTCACCCGCTACTTCTACAAGCCACAGCCACTACGCACGCTCGAAGAGATCCGCGCCGGCATACTCGCGCTGGAGAAGGAAACCGAAGGACTGCTGGGAGAGATCATCGGGGGAACTATGCGGTGAACGATCTTATCCGCATCGCAACAGTCGAGCTCGCTCGCTTCCTATCCACCAAGCTGCCCACTTTGTCTCCAGACTGGTGGCAAAAGTCTGTGGTGGGCCGACTTAGCTTCCAGCAACAGCGGATGGTGCAGGAGCGAGGCTATGCGACGCTGCAACAGCTCGACTTTGCCGCACTGCTGCGGGTTCTGGATCAGAACTGGTACGAGCTTTCCAACGTCATCCGCGTCCCCCGTGAAGGCCGGACATGGGTGAAAGAACTGCAGACGGTGCGCAACAAATGGGCGCATTTATCGGCGGAGGCGATGCCCGCCAGCGAAGCATACCGGGATGCCGATACCCTTGGCCGTTTGCTGGCAATGATTGGTAGTGATCCTGCCTCGATCAATGCCGTCGAGTCGGCCAAGACCGCTGCCGTTACTGCGATGGCGGGGAGGGGAGGCCCCTCTTCCCAGGGGATGTCGTTGGACTCCAACGCAGCAGTCCTCGGCACGGCAGAGACGAAACCCAACGAGCCCGAGGCTCGCGTCACGGCGGCTCCAGCATCGTTATTCAAGATGGGCGACTTGGTTGCCCTTCGCTCAAATCCGGCTACGGTTATGCCCGTGATCGAAGTGCTTCCCGGTGGGGCCGAATGTCGCTACCGCGTGTTTCATAACAACGCTAAAGCCACCTACTATGAGAGGCAGTTACAGGCGCCTGCAGTTGCGGTGGATGAGCGCAGAATACTCACGGCCCATGAGCTGCACGCGCGATTGACGAGCCTGCAGATACTTTCGCCGTCGAGCGCCAATCTGTTCTCGCTGCGTTCCGGGCGGGTTCAGTTCGTGCCTTACCAGTATCGTCCGGTACTAAAGCTCATCCGTGCCGATCGCCCCCGTTTGCTGATCGCTGACGAGGTCGGCGTGGGCAAAACCATTGAGGCCGGATTGATCATCAAGGAACTGCGAGCACGGACGGACATTTCCTCAGTACTCATTATCTGTCCTAAGGCGCTGGTTGCGGAGCGCAAGTGGCTTGTCGAGATGAAGCGTTTCGACGAACACTTCACGGCACTCGATGGCCCGCTGCTTCGGCATTGTCTGCACGAAACGAATCTTGAGGGCGAATGGCCTGAACAGTACGCCAAGGCTATCCTGCCGTTCTCGCTCTTCGATTCCGATCTCCTGTTTGGACGCAGCGGACGAGGCGGAAGGAAGGATGAAGGTCTATTGAGTCTCGACCCGCCACCGAAATTCGATCTTGTGATCGTGGATGAGGCACACCACATCCGAAATGCCGAAACTTTCCTGCATCAGGGTGTGCGCTACTTCTGTGATAACGCGCAGGCTGTGTTGCTGCTCACTGCGACGCCGGTGCAGTTGGGGAGTGATGATCTTTACACGCTGCTTAATGTGCTTCGCCCCGATCTGATTATCGACCACGCCAGCTTCGAACAGATGGCTGAACCGAATCGCTCTATCAATATGGCGATTCAGCATTGCCGCGCGGCACAAAAGGGTTGGCAACGAGAGGCGCGCACCTGTCTGGATGAGGTGGCCCAGACCGAATGGGGTCGTTTGTTCATTCGTGAATCGCCAGCCTTCCAGAGCATCCACGACCGGCTGCAGGAGGATGGCCTCGGCGACACGGATCGGGTGGGGCTCACGCGCGCCATCGAAGAACTCTATACCTTCAGTCCACTGATCAACCGGACGCGCCGTCGGGACATTGGCGAGTTCACTACCCGCAAGCCCGAAACGGTAACTGTGGAATTCACGGGCGAGCAAAAGCGATTGCACGACGGTTTGCTCGACGTGGTTGCGCGGATTCTGGCCTTTTGCCACGGCCAACAGAACGTGAAGTTCATGATGACGACGATTCGTCGGCAAGCGGCAAGTTGTCTCTATGGCTTGGCGCCACTCCTGCAAGACATGCTCACTGGTAAGCTCGACCGTTTGGAGCTGATGGAAGCCAGCGATGGTGATGAGGACATTGATCTGGGCTTCATTGATCAGGTTCGGGCGGACATCAATGCCCTGCTCGAACAGGCGCGCAATCTCGATCCATATGACCCCAAGGTAGCGGCATTTACCAAAGTCCTCCTCGACAAGAACAAGCTGACCAACAACAAGGTGCTGGTGTTTAGCACGTTTCGTCATACATTGGCTTACCTGGCTGCGCACACGCAGCGCACGGGCTTGCGTTATGGTCTGATCCACGGCGATGTACCTGACGAAGAGCGAACCAATCTGCGTCGCCGCTTCGCGCTGCCCAGGGAAGATGCGGACGGGCTGGACGTGCTGCTTTCCTCCGAAGTCGGCTGCGAGGGCCTGGATTTCCAGTTTTGCGACCTGCTCATCAATTATGACCTGCCCTGGAACCCAATGCGGATCGAACAACGCATCGGCCGTATTGACCGCTATGGCCAGAAAAGCGAGACGGTTGCCATTGTCAACTTCGTGACTCCGGGAACCGTGGACGCCGACATTTACGAACGCTGTCTCTGGCGCATTGGCGTGTTTCAGCACGCGGTGGGTGGCAGTGAAGAGATTCTTGGAGAGATTACCCAAGAACTCCATGACATTGCCGAGAGCTTCAACCTGACGCCAGATGAGCGGGAGAGGCGACTGACACAACTCGCGGATAATGGCATCCGCCAGATCCGTGAGGAACAAGAACTGGAGTCGAAGCAAGCCGAACTGTTTGGCCTGAACATCCCGGGTCAGTACTGGCGGCAAGAGATTGAGGCAGCGGAAACCTACTGGCTGTCCTCCGCGGCCATGCACCGCTGTGTGTCGACCTATCTTTCGTTACGCTTGGGGAGTGACATCGAGCAACTCTTGGGAGAAAAGCCACTAAAGACCCTGCGGCTGAGTCAGGATGCGAGAAATAAATTGCTGGATGACTACAGGCGCCTGCCACGTTCCATAGAGCTAATTGCACGCGACTGGGAAAAGTGGCTGAAGGGAGCACAGCCTACAATGGCTGTCACCTTCGATCAGACGACCGCCGCCGAAAACCCAAAAGCTGCACATCTATCCGTTGTGCATCCGCTGGTACGTCAGGCGGCCCATTACCTTGAGCTGGATGAGCCAACTTACGTCAGTTTGTCGGTAGAAGACGCCGACCTGCCGCCTGGCGAGCATCGCTTCGCCCTGTACCGCTGGACAAAGCATGGGGTCAAACCTGATGAGGCACTGGTTGCGGTGGCGGCCGATCCTGCCGTTGAAGCCGCGCTGCTGAAGATTCTGCAATCAGCCACAGAAACCGGAAATGCCGCTTTGCCAGAGGCTGTCGAGTGTGATGCACTCGATGTTCGGCATCATGGTAAGTGGACTGAGGCGCAAGCGAATCACATTGCCGAGAACCAACAATTGGTGGAGCAACGCATTCAGAGCCTAACGGTGAGTCACGGGGCGCGCTGTAAAGCCATCGAGGACCAGATTGCCCGCGCCACAAACGACAAGATTCGGTTAATGAAGGAAAGCGAGCTAGTCCGCGCCAACGCAGACTTCGCCAGGCGCCTGGAGCAGATTCACAAGGCGGCGAACAGTGCCGATATTTTGGCCGCGCCGGTAGTATTTGGGACGATTGCAATAATGTCGGGGGAGGCCAAGTGAGCTTTCTCGACGAGGTTAGGAAGGACAGAGAGCCTCTGGCCCACGTTCTGAAAAAGCACCGCGGAATTCGTAAGATCGTTGAGGACCTGTATCCCGACCGGGCACACTTCATCTACGAACTTCTCCAGAACGCCGAAGATGCAGGCGCCACGCAGGCGAGATTCGTGCTTTGCCAAGATTCTGTCAGCTTTGAGCACAATGGCCGTCCTTTCACCGAGAAAGACGTATGGGGCATAACGGACATCGGCGAAGGAACAAAGGCCGGCGACGAAGACAAAATTGGCCGTTTCGGCGTCGGCTTCAAAGCTGTCTTTGCTTACTGTGAAACCCCCCATATTTATTCGCCAACATTCTCCTTCAAGATCTCGGAACTGGTCTTGCCGACGGAACTTACACCTAACTCAGGGCTTGGCAAGAACACCTGCTTTCAGTTTCCCTTCAACAACCCCAAGAAGCCCGCGCCAGCGGCCTACGAAGAAATCAAAGTGGGACTTGAGGGCCTGGTCGAAACGACACTACTTTTCCTCTCACATCTGGAGTCAATCCGATGGAAGATTGGGCAGCAGCCAGCTGGCGAGGTTCTGCGGATCAAACATTCCGAGCATCACATCGAAGTGTTGAAGCAGTCCGGCGGAAAGCCGACCACAAGCTCCCATTTCCTCCAGTTTACTAATCCAGTCACAGGGCTGCAGAAGCAGTACGTTGCTGTCGCGTATGAACTCGATTTCTTGCCTAACATTGCTGCGTTTGATGCCAACAAGCCGTTGGACAAGCAACTGAAGATCAACCCTGCCAACCCGGGACGAGTTGCGGTGTTCTTCCCAGCGGAAAAAGAAACCTCTGGCCTGCGTTTTCATCTGCACGCGCCATTTGTGCCAGAGTTGAGCCGGGCCAGCATC
Organism: Sulfuricaulis limicola; assembly: GCF_002355735.1. Lineage (GTDB taxonomy): Bacteria > Pseudomonadota > Gammaproteobacteria > Acidiferrobacterales > Sulfurifustaceae > Sulfuricaulis > Sulfuricaulis limicola. The sequence goes on from NZ_AP014879.1 coordinate 1,070,729, forward strand.
AAGGAAACCCCGGCCAACGGTCCGCTGTTCAAGCAACTTGAACGACTGGCCGCGTCCTCATTGCACACCGTGCGCGATCTGAAGCTCCTGACCAGTGATTTCCTGGCTGTCCTGCCCAATCAGCAGGATGATATTCGGGAACGGTATCTGCCCATCCGCGATGCCATCATTGTGGAAATGAACGACAAACCCTTGACGCCCACGCACTCGAAGTCGTACGCACCTGCCAAGACCTTGTTGCAAGCCAAAGCGTCGCTCAAAGAGTTGCTGTCGGAAAAGGACATCGAGTTTCTGGTTGATTACAATGAAGATCCGCCTCAGTGGGCAATTGGAGCCTCACAGAAGAATAGCAACATGGATCGTTTTCTGTCCGGACTGGCCATCACTGAGTGGGATACTCAGCAGTTTGTGGAGCTGCTATGCAACAAAACAGGCACTAACCCATACAGCTTTTTGCCGCCGAAAAACGTAAGCCCCGACGAGGTCATGGCGTGGCTCTCTTCCAAGCCAGAAGAGTGGCACCAGCGGATGTATAGTCTTATTCGTGAAGATTTCTTGGTGGGTCCCGACTACAAGAGAAGGCGATCCATTGAACGACTTAAGCCGCTTCGCATTGTCCGGCTCAATGATGGTACCTACAGCGTCGGGCGCAAGTGTTACTTTCCCGGTGACGAAGTAGAGTCCGATGAAATTCTGCCTCGCGTCGCCAAGGGCGTGTACTCATCCGGCAAGAGCAAGGCAGAGCAGGATGAAGCCAGAAAGTTTCTGGAAGAGCTTGGAGTGCGGATAGTTGGTGAGGTTGAGCAGATCGAAGTGATTCTAACGACGCGATACACCTATGAGGCCGAGGTGCCGGATGAAGACGTATATCGTAGGGACTTAGAGCGCTTCATCACATTGGTTGAGAAAGAGCCGGTTCATGCGGAGTTATTCGCTGATGCGTATATCTTCCATCGGGCCTGTGACGACTGGAGTAAACCCGGTGATGTGTTTCTCGACTCGCCTTACCTCGATACCGGACTGAGCGCCTATTATTATGTCCTTGGAGAAAATGCGAAGAAGGCGGCTTTGGCTCAGAGCTATCAGAACTGTGGGATCCCAGTTGAAAAAATAGCGAAGTTCGCACAAGCGGTCGGTGCGCAAGCCAAGCTTGAGATCCAATTGACTTCATGTTATTCGAATCCAGACGTCGATCGATTGGTGTGGGCCGCGCCGGGAGGATGGTCGGCGCGTTACGGTATCAATGAAGATTGGACGATTGAGGGCGCAGAAGAGTTGCTGGCGAGGAACGACGAAGCACTGTCACGCTTAGTCTGGAAAACGGCCTGCGATAAAAAGGATGACGACTGGCTTACGGCAAAATTCCGCAATAATTCTCAAAACCAAGTCAGAGAGGCTGCATCACAACTGGTCTGCATATTGAGAGACGCCGCATGGATACCCCAAACGGACGGGCGGTTTGTCCGTCCACCAGAAGCTTCAAGAGAGCTACTTCCAAGGGGGTTCGCCTTCGATAAGGGCTATGAATGGCTGAAGGCAATCCGCTTTGGCGAAGAAGTGGAAAATCGCTCAGAGGAGTACAGGGAAAAGCAGGTCACGGCAGAGAGATTGGGGTTTACCGACGCGGATACCTTTGAACGGGCCAAACAGTTCGCTGCGCTTCCTAAAGGTGAGCAAGAACGCATTCTGGCAGATGCGCAACGCAGGCAGCCCGCTGAACTTCCTGATCACGAGCCCCGGAACCCTGAACGGCGGGAAGCGCATGTGGGTGGACAAGCCACCGAGGCGCCCGAACGGCTCACCGAGGTGCGCACGCGCACCGTCTCCGTGGGGGTTGCGGAAACGAAACAACAAGCCGAGCAATATCTCCGTCAGCAATATACGAATCCCAACGGTGAGATGTTCTGCCAAATGTGCAGGACACCGATGCCCTTCACGCTCGACGACGGCAACTATTACTTCGAGAAGGTCGAGTTCCTTCCAGAACTGAAGAAGCGCCACTACCAGAACTATCTGGCGCTGTGCCCGAATCACGCGGCCATGTTCCTGTACGCCAACGGATCACGTGATCGGATGAAGGACATTTTTGTCGAACTCACGGGCAACGAGCTTCAAATCGTTCTGGCGCAGAAGCACTTCATGATTTACTTCACCAAGACCCACATTGCCGACTTGAAAAGGGTTATCGAGATTGACCAGCGGGAGGCAGAATTGGCCCCGAGCGACACTATCGACGGAGATGCGTGATCCATGTCTACCCAGCGTTATTCTGTTACCCCACATCCGATCGAGACCATCCTCACTTGGGTCAAGTCCGGCGAGATCGCCATCCCGGAGATCCAGCGTCCCTTCGTGTGGGAGGCGACGAAGGTGCGCAACCTGCTGGACTCGCTCTACCAGGGCTACCCCGTCGGCTACCTTATCGCCTGGCGAAACCCGACGGTCAAGCTCAAGGACGGCACGCCCTCGGCAGGCAAGCGTATTCTGATTGACGGCCAGCAGCGAGTCACCGCATTTATGGCAGCGCTACTCGGGCGGGAAGTGCTGACCAAGGACTACGAGACGGTCCGCATCCGGATCGCTTTTCATCCGCAAGAGGAGAAGTTCGAGGTTTGGAACCCGGCTATCCGCAAGGACGTGGCCTGGATCGAGGACGTGGCCGAGGTCTTTGCGCCCGACACCAGCCTCACCGAGTTGACCGACACTTACACCGAAAAGAACCCTGGAGCTGATCGCAGGCGCGTGTCGCGCGTGCTGGAGAAGCTGCGCAAGATCATCAACAACCACGTCGGTTTAATCGAGCTGGCCGAAGATCTCGACATCGAGACCGTCACCGAGATATTCATCCGCGTGAACTCCGCCGGGACGGAGCTCTCCCAGGCCGATTTCGTTATGTCCAAGATCGCCGTCAATGAGACCTATGGCGGCAATCTTTTGCGCAAAGCCATCGACTACTTCTGCCACCTTTCCGTGGCGCCGGAGTTCCTTGCGCGTATCGAGAAGGGTGACAAGGCGTTCGCCGTCTCCGAATTCCTGCCCCAGATGCGCTGGCTCAAGGACATCAACGACGACATCTACGATCCGACCTACACCGACATGCTGCGTGTGGCATTCACATCGGAGTTTGGGCGCGGCAAGCTCCAGGACCTGGTGGCGCTGCTTTCCGGCCGCAACTTTGAGACCAAACAGTTCGAGGAGGTGATCGCTGAGGACTCGTTCGGGCGCCTCAAGAAGGGCATCCTCGCTTTCATCAGCAAAACGCACTTCGACCGCATCACGATGATTCTGCGCTCGGCGGGTTTTGTGACCAGCGACCTGATTGGCGGGCGTAACGCGGTCAACTTCGCCTATATCCTCTACCTGCGCGGTCGAGCCGAGAACATGCCAGCGGCAGACCTCGAAAGGCTGGTGCGTCGCTGGTACGCCATGTCGATTCTGCGCGGACGCTACACGGGCAGCCCCGAGACCGCATTTGACCTCGACATCCGCCAGGTCGCGGCACGCGGGCTCGCGAGCTACGCCGAGTCGGTGATCGAGAACGAGCTGCCCGAGAGCTTCTGGACTGGGATGCTCCCGCAACTCATGGATACGTCATCAGGCCAGAGCCCCTATTTTCTCGCCTACGAAGCGGCGCAGGTGAAGCTTGGTGACAAGGGCTTTCTATCGCGGGATATCACTGTGCTCGACCTGCTGATGAACCGCAGCGACGTACACCACGTATACCCGAGAGAACACTTGAAGGCGCAGGGCCTTTCAAAGGGTCGTTACAATCAGATCGCCAATTTTGTATTGGCCCAGAGCGAGATCAACATCGCCATCGGCAAGAAGGCGCCGGAGAAGTATTTCGCGGAGTTGGCAGAACAGTGCGCGGGCGGCAAGAAGAAGTACGGCGGCATCACGAAGGCAGCTGAGATGCGCACTAACCTGCGCATGCATTGCTTGCCTGAGTCATTGTTGGATGGCGATATACCGGCCTATGACGACTTCCTCGAAGCGCGTCGAAAGCTCATGGCACAGAAGATCAAAATATGGTTTGAGGCACTGTGATGATCGTGGATTTCAAACCCTATCCAGCGATGAAGGACTCTGGCCTGCCGTGGTTGGGGGAGGTGCCGGAGCACTGGGATATCAAGCGCGCCAAAAACCTGTTCCGTTGCGTCGATGTTCGGTCAGAAATAGGCGAGCACCTTGTCGAGTACGCCGAGAAGTTGGCGAAACCGCGTGTCGTGGAAACCAGTGGCACAAATCTGGCACAAGAGGAAAACGGTACTGAAAATCAAAAGGGCCACATCGCTGTAGCCCCTTGATTGGATTGGTACCGAGGGTCGAAATCGAACCGACACGGGATCGCTCCCACCAAATTTTGAGCGGTCTTCAGGAAGTAGGGCGCGTTTACGATCAACCACTTGTATCGCTTGCTCGCGCCAGAACCCTATTTGAATTACCGCATTTTCCAATCATGCCCGGCGCCACGCTGGCACAAATCTGGCACACGCCGGTTTGTTCTTGGCCGAAACGTTTCTCTTCGAAGAACATTTACAATTTCGACACATTATGCCAACCTGTCGACGGCATCGACAAGTGCCGGAAACGGGTCGATAACTGAGAAAAAGTCATATCGATGAAAGTTTCGACCCAGCCAAGCCTTATGACGCGCTGCCGCCACTGCTTCCCAACTCGCATATTCTGAACCACGGTCACGATAATCAACCCGTTACGCGCCTAGGCTCCGCGCGTCCGTGACTCAGATGGCCAGGAATGGACGGGGTGGACGGGGGCGCGTCACGTTTTGGTCGCGGTGATCGCGACCGGCCGAACGCCTCACCATGTCGCACGCATCGGAATGCCGCTCATGTTCCGTTCGCGGCCTTTGGCAGTCAGCTCCGCGGTTGGCTTATTCGAATTCATGATTACGCCCATTATCATGAATATTTAAGGGTGCTGAGTATTCAACGTCGCCGAGTGCCACTAGTGGCCGGTTAGCGCCCGGAATCGTTCGGGAATCTGCTAGTCGTTCGACGATATGGTTCTGAATCAGATCAGTTCCAGCAACCACGAAGGGTGGTGTAAAAGTGCAAATTGTTAAGAAGCCTACACGTACTCAATAGGCAAACATATGAGTGGAATATCGCGCAAATACGGTTTGAGCTTTCTCGGGGCCGCTGAGCTCTTGGCTGATTCGCTCACGATAAATTCTTTTTACCAAGGATTGGCTCGAGTTCGGTACGTGTTAGTCGAGAGAGATAGAGATAAGTGGGATGTGGCTATTATCGTAGCGCATGCCTTTACGAAAGATGAGAAGACGCCGGAACCGACCAAGGAATTGGACTACTCGTCAGTTCGGCTATGCGAGGATTGGGTGCCTCTCAATTCTTTTGTGCAGTGCTTCAAAAACGCCAGGCTCGAATTACCAAGCATATGTTTTCCGTTCGTAAAAAATCGAAGCCGAGATCGAACGTTCCTCAGTGGTAACAATAGATTTCATCGGAGACCCGGACATCTATACACCGTCGATTGGCAAGATACCACGCATGCCAATCACGACATCTTGCTTTCCTATAATTTGCCGTACTGCCCTGATGTGCTAGCAGCAGTAAGGCACTGGACAGGGCTCGTTGAGCTTACGGACAGTCATGTCTATCGAGGAAAGTTTCTGTTGTTTGTTCCCGAATGTCGCGCTTACATAGGAAAATTGGCGCGTGTCGGGAATGAGCTTCAGATCAAGGTCGAAAGGATCCAATCTTGCGAATCGAATCTTTGTATAAAGGGCGCCTACTGGACGGATTCGCAAGAAATGAATTATGAGCCGCTGGAAGCGACGGTCAATATCGACGGATCGGCTACGTTGTCGCTGCCCGAGGAGGTACGCAGACTCGAGCTATTTCTATTAGGGCCAAGCGAAACGCTCTACGACTATCATCGTGAAGGGCGTTGGCCTCTAGAAGGAACCACAAGCGTTCTTACTGTTGAAAAACCAATTACGTCAGATGAGAAAATTATTCAGCAAGCAATCAAATCGGGCGAAGGCGTTACTTTCGAATTTAAGCCGTATATTGCTCCGTCAAACCCTAAATTTAAGGAAGTAATTCGCACCGCTATAGCGTTCGCCAATAAGTCCGGTGGTTATATCTTCTTGGGCATCGCCGATGACTGTCAGGTACTCGGCGTCGAACACGAGTTAGTGAATCAGAATCGGAATACTGTTATCGACTTTGAGCAACAGGTCAGTCGGTATATTGGTGCAGTGCTTCAAGCGCTTCGAGGACGAATTGTCCCGTCCGTTAACGTTGAAGTTACCTCCATCTCGTTTGCTGGTCACCGCGTGATAATTGTAAAGGTCCCACCGGGAAACGAGATGCCATATCGAGACGCCCAAGGCGATCACCTGTACATTCGTCGTGGTGCAAACAATGTCCTACCAAACAATGAAGAACTTAAAGAGCTATTGTCGCCTCCCAAGCAGCCGGATGACCTTTTGTGGAGGAATGCATAGTTCGGCCAAGGGAAAACACCTTAACGCAAAATAGGGATCGGGACATTAGTAGACGTCTTCACAAACTTCTTAAGACGTCCTGTTCTTTTCTTGGTTTATGCCAAAGCCCGTTGGTCCGTTACAATCCGGCAACGAATCAACAGGTGATACTTCATTTTGGCACAGTAACGTACAAGCTAGAATCGTCCCATGCAAACAGCCCAAGACTACATCAATCAGACAGCGAGCGCCGTGAAGCATCTCTTTGCTGGCATTGATCACTACATTCAGATTCTCCGCAGTGCACCAACACCTGTATTGATAACGGACAACAAACAGAGCGATGCAATACTTAAGTCATGGATCACGGCTAATCAGGCAGACATCGAACGAAGTCGAGACGCGCAGCGCAAATTCTTCGCGGAGAAACATGCTCTTGCCACATTGTGTGGGTCGATTTTGCAAATAGCGTCGATGGCAATACGGCGCTATTCCAAAAATGAATCGGTGCCGCCCGAGTTTTTGGCGTGTATAGGAACCAACAAGAATGCCATGCGCCATTGTATTGGTCGGCGTCTGCGGGAAGTGCCTATTGGGCTATTAATCTACGCTGGTCGTAATCATTACAATCACCTCGAAGAAGGCAAGTTACATGAACCGAATTTAACGATTTTCGAGATGATGGCGACCAACCACACATATGGTTTTGGAATACGCGATCCGGCATTCGATCTGCACGGAAACGTGGGCTGGAATCTTCCCAGCAATGTGACAAGCATTTTGGAGTGGCGCGCGTACGAACGCTACGAGGCCGACATGTCGCAGTTGCTCACCATTTGACGCATTAAACGCAAAAACGATTGGCGTCAGTCATTTTGGCTCGGGGTCGGACTTGAATGTTTGAAGTAGGAGTTAGTTCTGTTCGCATCGGTGGTGCGTCATCATCGGATATCGTCGTGTTTGCTGGTGCAGCGGAAATCCATGTCTACCGTCAACGTTGTGATTTGTGTCTTGCGCAGCACGCGGTTAGATAGTGCGGACAGAAAGAAGCGAGCGCCATACTTCCGCGCCCAGGAGCACCGGTTCCTGGTCTATAACGTTCGTAAGGACGTTCCGTGTCAATGGAGCGGCCGCTGGCCATGCTTGGGCGTAGCGCAGGAGAATGTCGCCAAGCTGACGTACAGCCGTGAGTGGATCCGACGCGCGGGCTACTAAAGCTGCCGTTTCCAATAAATGGCTAAGGTGTCGTTGTGCTAGGTTTGTCGATTCCGGCATCAAGCTATCTGGCATGGGTCCCGGGTAGCGAATCGCCAAGTCTGCCGCCAATGCAGTGAGGGCACGCGTTATATTTGCCTTAGCGTCATCTCCTATGAATGGCATAAGGGCAGCGGTGATTACCAAACACAGGTGGCTATCGTTTGAGTTTTTCCGACTGATATCGGCAAGATCTATCCGGCGTGCAAGTTGGTCAATTCGCGGGCGTTGATCGGCGTTTATTGCCGGGCGGCACAAGGCTGCAAAATATTCCCACGCGCCCCGAGACGCAATATCGGCTTCGAGCGTGCCGATTAACCCTTCCATTTCTGAAACCGCATCATCATCAGATGCCGCGATACCGGGCAGTCCTATCGGTCGTAGCGTCAGGAACGAACCAAGATCGTTGTTGGCAGCACGCCGATTGCGCAAAAGGCTCCAGCTTTGCATTGTTGCACCGCCGACCGTCACGTGCAGTAAAGGCGACACTGTTTGAATAACCTCTGGCGTAAATATCTCGTCACAACGTTCGTCGCCGGCCACGTAAGCGATCACATGGAACAACAGATCCTCCGACGTGATAGCTTCGGGGTGTGCGGCAGCTGCTTCGTATTCGCCATTTCGAAGAAGCATGTTAGCGATAGATCGCGGTACTCTGATGCGGCGGAAATCTGCATCAACACTGTCGGCATCATAGCCCGCGCTCAACACAACAGAGGCAATACGATCGGCATGAGTCCAGACAAGAACTAGGCGATCAGTAGCAGAACATCTAAGCCAGTCTTCATCCTGTTCAAAATGGACGTCTGTCCACTTCAGCAATGTCGAGAACAATCTTGCGTGCGCCTGCCATACAACGAAAGCCTGCGACGCCAGCTCGACGAACATCGGGTTTCGGTGGTGATCTTCTGCTACCGTGCGAAGCAGTGCCAAGACGTGAGTGCGCTCAAGGGGTGTCGTAGCCGACTCGAGAAGCTCCTGAAGTGTTCGAGAGCGCGTATCCGGGGTTAGCGCGCGAAATGCGCGTAGGATAGGTTCTGGCAACTTTACTGGGAGCCCCCACAGTCGCGTCACTGCACCACTAGGGCCATATTCAGTGATAAGGGTATCCGCAGCTGCGTTCAATCTTTGAGCGAACGTCTGGTCATTTCCGGCCACCAGGCGAAGATGCTCTAATAATGCAGTGGCAGATGGTGGATCGAACGCTCTGTACTTTATTCTCGCGCCAGCAGCAATTTGCGCGTGCAGATCCGAGTACCTTGCGACGACGCTGCGTTTGCGAAATTGATTCAAGGCATCAATGCGCTCCATGGGCGTCGGCAAATGCACGAGCTGGTCAATCGCAACAGCGCGCGCGGCCGAATTAATATCAAACCAGTCGATGTTGCTCGTCAGGACTTCTCGTCGGCGCGCGATCGACCGATCTAGCAGCGCAAAAGCCGGATCACGTAGTACTTGGCGGTAACGGCGCGGACCAATGGTGATGGTGTGCATGTGTCCAGGCACACGTCGCACAATGAGCCGTTTCTCGCCATGGATGTTTCGCAGGTGCGTGCTGCCATAGGATAAAGCATCGCTTACGGCATTCCACCAACGGACCGGATCAAAGGAATCGCCAGCGATGTGCAATACCTTGCGGATCGTTATTCCAATCGATTTGATAAAACGCGGGTCGGCATACAACGCTGTACGAATGGTGTGCGGAAGTCGTTGCACGAGTCTCATGATCTGGCGGCGAATCCCAGCTCGATAGTACCGCGGCTGATTTGCCGACGAGTGCTCTATGAATTCAACTAACAAACCGGTGGTAATTTCGGTCACCTTTTTTAGAAGGGCCTGATCTTTCGTTATGCGCGGGCCAATAACAATTTCCCAGATCCATCTTGTATAAGTGCTCCAACGTTGGTCATTACTGCCCGATTGATTAGTGATAGCTTCAATTAGGAACCTCGAGAATTGCAGAGCAAGGAGAGAGACGGTCCTTGTGTCGCGGTCCGCAGCAAGGTCGGTACGATGATGCAACAAATAATCGAGCCGCAGACTCTCCCAGACCCAGTTTGACATCGCCCATAGCGATGCCTCGGGGAACCCGTCTAACTTCCAGAGCGCGACAATCACCTCCTGTGTGACTTTACGCAATGACAAAAGAAATGGAAGTTCATTGGGACGACCGGTCATGTCTGGTGGCAAATTCCGAACCTTTATGTGATTGTCCAAAAGGGCAGCGCGCGCCATATAGCGACGGATGGTTGCGAGCGCGGGCGTTTCGGAAAGTGCTCCGTTAACGACAGGGGCTACGGAAAGATGGTGAAGCACTTCTTCAGGTTCCACCGGTATAAACATCGCTCCAGCTGCGCGCAGGCGGATAAACGCATCGAAATACTCCTCTTTCGAAATGTGTGCAGTTTCATGGAGGGCAAGCAGGACGTCAGTAGTCCCGATTATCGGGATGCCGTTGCCATTTCGCGGGTAACTTGAGACATGTCGATCATCAATACACGCAATAGCACTTGGCTGAGTGGGTGCTGTGATAATGTCGATGAGACACTGTTCGATCGAAGAACGTGGGCGCTCGGATTCCAGTACATCGGCATCTCCATCAGCATCGATCGCAACGGTTGTCGCTATAAATTGATAGCGGCCGCGGGCGATTCCGTCGGCAATCCGCTGCCGAAGCGCCCCGAGCATACTAGACATGTTTGTATCGCGATCTGCTTGCTCCACTTCGGCCCTGGCCGATTCAATCTCGGCAGGATCGAGAATGATTTGAAAGTAGCGCGTAAGTACATCGGTCAAATCGTTGTCCGCGAGAACTGAGAACGTGTTTTCAAGAAACAGGACCTTCGCGCCTACTGAAATCTCAATCGCACTTTGCTGCCCGGCAGTTTGGCCGAGTTGCTCAAGAAGGCGTGCATGGCGGTCCGCCGCAATACCGCCGGCCTTATGTAAGGCATCGATGACGTCGCGCATGCTACGAAAGTGATCTCGATGCTGCGGGATCTCTTGGCTAACCTGGTCGAAGGCGATCACAATGACATCGGGCGACGTTTCGATTGCGCGCTCGAGCACCTTCAGCGCACGTTCGGAGCGAATCGGCGGTCCGTCGTTCTTCACGACAACCTCAATGACCGTAAGCATCTTCCGATGGATCGCTGTCAGTACTTTCCGCAGGGACTCTATCCTGTGCGGTTGGCCAGGGGTTATAGCGCTTTGCAGTTCGAACAAGGCCTGTGGCGCAGCGCGGGAGATGTAGATAGGGGAGGGGAGTGCTTCCAGCCGCGAAAGCAGATTGAGCTGATTTGCAAGCAACAACGCTGTGATATCGAGATGGATCCTCCATGTCGTCAGCTCTGGCAATAGTCCGAGATTCGCCAAGCGGGCGCCGTGACGTACGAAAACTGGTCCGCTCTCCTCAAACGGATTGTTTTGAGGAGGCAGGGTGTAAAGCCGTGCAAACGTATTTGCTGCCAAGGCTGGAAGGACGTGCACCGGTGCAACACCATCCGAATATTGGCGTTCCACTTGGCCTGCATGCGCACGAAACTCGCGCATACGCTCGATCATTTGTTCGAGCGTCATCATTTGTACGACACCCGAACCATCCTGCGCGAGCGCGTGGATGTCCTCCATCAGGTGTGACGCCTCATGATCAAGCCCCAGACGAAAAGCTTGGTTCAGCGCAGCTGGTGCGAGTTCTCGTGGAATCCCGTCAGTAACTGCTTTTCGCCAAAGTTGGCGAGCGAGATCTGCATCCTCGACTCCGACGATGCTCGCAAGCTGCAGAGCCTGAGTGGTATCCAAGGAGTTTTCCTCAAGTGCACGTCGTACCGCTGGAATCGCGGCACGTATGTCACCCGTACGGAAGCGCAGATTCGCCAGCATCATCTCGTCGCTGATATCTCGCGTCTCGACCGCTATTGAGGCAGCCTGCTGCAAGGCGGTGACCGTGTTTCCCACCGCATGATGGGCTTGCACCTCAATCGCCCGAAGATCGCGCGGCAAAGCACGGCCCGGAAAAGCACTGCGATGTGTTTCTAAAAGTTCAAGTGCACGACGCGGTTCGTTGGCATTAAACGTAGCGTGAACCGCAAGTCGCACAGCTTCGGACGTGGCGAACTGAAGCAGTCCTGGAACGTGGTTCGCGACGGCGTTCCAGCGTTTTGCCTGGGCCAAGACACGCGCTGCCGCCATGGCAACGGGAGGCGGAGGAGTCTCGTTCATTAGTTCGGAAAAAAAAGTCTCAACAGCCCCCCAATCGTTCGTCAACTTGGCCTGCTGGGTGAGCTGCATTAAGCGTCGCCCCTTAACGGATGGCGTGTTCGCATTCGCTCCGGGATCGTCTTTCTGAGCTCCAAGCTCGGCTAGATGTTCTTTCAAAATCTCTTCGGCACGTGGATTATCGAACAAGTGTGTGGTCTGTCGTAGCAGCAATTCGGCATCAGCCGGTTTTCCGTTTTCGCCGAGTATGAGCGCACCCACGAGTGCTTGTTGCGCGTCTGCGGCTTTCCGATCGATTGCTTCCCGGATCGCGCCAAGGCTCCGTTCACGATCAAACTCATATCCGCGTGCAAGCGCCCAAAGTATCGCCAGTGAGTTGGCGGGAGCCTTGCTAAGTACATCCTGACAGCGTTTTTCGGCGGAGGTGAGCCGGTTTCGCAAATTGCTTTCACATGCCAGGGCCCACATGCGATCTTGTTCTTGGGTTGCTTTATCGAGCCCATCGTTCGCGAGGGTATCGAAACGTCTCATGGCTTCAATCAAATACCCCCGCGCTTCGTCGTCGTCACGAACAAGATCCAAATCAACCGGGTTCAACATCATCGCCCAGTCAATCGGCGAGAGCGGCGAGAGCGCGACGTTGTAGCGGATGATTGCGCCCGAACGGCGGATGGCAGGCCAACTCGGCGCAAGCTGCTCAGCACGCAGCATAGCGTTCATCGCTTCCCGGCGCCTGCCGGCGAGAAGCTCGGCGAACGCGCGCAGTCGTTCAGTTTCCGGGTCAGGGGTCGTTAGACGGCTGTCCTGATTAAGGAGCGCTAGGGCGTCATCGTAATGCCCGAGCTCCAAGAGCATCGCAATTTTGAGGTGAAGCCCGTCACGGGTAGTCGGTTCTCCGAGAACTGTCAGCCCCTTGTCTGATCCCTCAGTTCGGCAAGCAAGCAGAGCGCGCAACCGCGGTTCATCTGGAAGAGCAATGCCATCCGCACGATCGAGCAGTTCCTGGGCCCTATGGATTTCACCATGCTGAAGTCGTAGCGAAGCCTGAAGCCTAATGACTCGGGCTCTTGTTTTGGCGTTAAGTCTTTCCCACGACTTGCCCTGTTCCAGCGCGCACAGCTGTTCTTCGACCGCTTTGACTTCGCCACGACGGATCCCATCGGTCGCCACGTCTAGCTGCTTATCTACTTGTACGGCTAGTTCTTCTTGGAGCGTCGTAATCTCCGATACCAGCACTCTGTTAAAGGTTGCGGTGTCTTTCGCGGATGCGCTGTCCGCACCCATAGCCGGCGGTGCCACGGTGCTTGTCCCGCAAATTCTTTGCACCAATTCGGGGTTAAGATACTGGGAGACGATCCCAGGGTGGGGACGCAGCTTGTTTTCCAGTTGACTGGGTGCCCAGACTTCGTACTCCAACCCTAACTCGCGAAATCGTGCCTTTTCTATTTTGATATCAGCTTCGCGTTCCTTGGAATTAACGGGTGCTGCAACCATCAACACAAAACGCCTAATGCCCTCATTTTTCCAGTGCGTTTCCCAATGGCGCAGGAAGTCGTCAGACCAAGCAGGTATATAACCTTTTTCGATTTTTTTGTAGCACTTGCAAGAGGCGACATCCAATCCGCCTGATTTAAGCTCGCCATAGAGATCGATGCCGAACTGCTTATCGCGTGCAGCTCCGTAAAGATCGGCACGTTTAACCCCCGGTTCGTGCTCCATGATTGCGACTCCAAGTCGCTCGAAGGTTTCCGCATCGAGTTCATGGAACGCTAGTGGTGTGGAGCGATTCGGGCTTGGTGTGATGGGCATCGTCACTACGAAAATTGCGGCGAATCGTTCCTTTTTATTTGACGTCATACCGACCGTCGTGGCCGAATGAACCCGGGTTCGATTATTATAATTCAATTAATTCATGATTATGGCTATTATCATGAATGGGTCGTAGAACAGCGAAGAAGAAGTTTGTCGAACAGACTGAATATCACACCTGTTTCTTTATCAATGACTGCTCCTAGTCGCAAGGAGACCGGCCTTCTTATCGGCCATTGTGCTGCAGGCGTGCTCAGTCTTTGCAGGGATCTGGGTTCTCACCGGTCACGGGCGAAGCGTACTCGTGAGTCCGGTCTGTAACGAGGCGAAGCTTTCCCTGCCCGCGGGGCACAAGGCGGGTTTTGAGGTCATGCACTGAGACCTCGGCGCCGGGCGTGAACAAGGCTTCGAGCAGCTCTCGTTCGAGATCTGCGCGTCCACCCTGGATGATGTTCCGGTGTCTCATGGGTTAACGATCCAAGCCTACCTCAACTCGCCGCGAACGCAACGGCAACTCGGGTACTGTTTGTCGTATCTGGACGACCACGCGACTCTGAAGCTTGATGGCATCAGTTGTTTCAGGTTTGGGGCAGCGATCAGGCTGGTAGAAGGGACTTTTGCGCGCCACTTAAAGTGGCGCAATACGCATATCGCGCCAATAAGACCAAATCTTTTGGCGCGATATTGATGATCTATCTATAAAATCAGGATAAAACACAAAATAAATCGCGCCAAAAACTGCCCGAAAGCCTGTCGCGCAACAACGAGGAGGCTGCCGAACTCGACCGTCCTACAGGCTGTTGCCCGATTTCCGGCGGGGGATCTCGGTCGACTGGTCGCAGCGCCATGGGTCGTGTTGTATTGCGGAAAAAGGCCTGTCTCAATTCCTAGGTAGTTATGCATAAGTACCTAGGTATTGTGACATATGTGTTGGCCCTGGCCAGAGGCTAGGGGTCTACATCGGCCCCGTCGCTGGTAATCGTTCGTTCGCTGGACAAAACAGTTCACCCATGCGAATAAGTGGTGGTCTTGTTATCCGCCATGAATCACATCAAGGCCAGGCGGGGAGCCAAAGCAGTATTTCAACATCCCTTGTTATTGGAAAAAACTTAACATTTATCGCCGGTTATTCGAATATTCTTAACAATTCCCGGACCTAGCCGCCCTTTAATGCGAAAAATCCAACAACCGCCTGCGCCGGAGATTGTCTATGGCGGCGCCAAGTCGAAGGAGTCGGTCACCATCTCGCGCGAGGTGCGGGCCGCGCGGCTGCGCGGATTTGACTGTGAAGCCATTAACAGGATCATGAACGGATTATTTGACACTATTCACAACATGCCACTGAACGAAGCGGATAATCGCCGCCTATCCACGTGCGGCCACGCATAGGCAGGCCGGTACGTGCTGCCCAAGCTTCAGGCTGCGTAAACCTGGGGTGCGTCCTCGATTACGCGCCTCCTGACCGTGAACGAGCGCCGCGGCTTTGAATCGTGAGTAGTTTTTGTAGAAATCTCTTGACCGTCGAGGGGCGGACATTGCCCAAGCAGAGTCGGCGTAGCGCCCCGGCCAGCGCTGTATAAGTTTCAGCAAAACGACATTCTTTTCCTGAAAAAACTTGCGCGTAAATATAATGCAACCTATTGAGAAAAGATTGCTTTCCAGGATATACGGGCGCGGGAGGGGGTGGCCGTTCACCAAGATCGATTTTGCCGCCGAGTTTGTAGTTTTAAGAGCCCCTGACCATCTGCCGTTATTCAGCGTTACCCGGGAGTTGTCCTAACTCTTATGCGCCGTCGAATTACCTGGACGAAGCAAGCTGGACCTTTCTAGTTTGTCGAAAAAGATGTGGTATTTCGACATATTCATTCGACGTGTCGATAGTGACGACAGATCCCCGTTATCGGCATGCTGACAGGCGTCCCCTGTCGCGAGCCCCGGCTTTGTCGAAGAAGCAATCGCTGGCGCGTTTATCCGGACCCTGAACAACTATTTCCGAGTTATTCAAATTTTGTACGGCATAGCGTATAAAACAGGAAATACGCCTGTGGAATCTGTAAAAACAGAAAGATAACAATGCCAGAAAGGGCCCAATCCCATCCAAGGATCTGTTGGCCCTCCTAAATCCCTAAGCCCTATGGCACATGAAAGCGTCCCGCAAAGTTCATGATGGGCGGGCAGCCGCAAAAACCACCATAAAATATGATTGTCCCATAAATGTTATATTTTGCACGCCATAAACAGTCAGAAACTGACCATGAACGGCGTACAAAATATAACAAGGGGTCCCTTGGGAAAGGCCGAAACGCGTTTCCTGGCCAAAATCGCCGGACGCGCCACCTTTACGATCGAGGCCGCCAGGGATGCCTTGGCGTACGCGCGCGCGGGCTCGGCCCAAAAATTCCTGGAACGGCTTCAAGAGAAGGGGTGGATTAAACGGGTACGCCGCGGACGCTTCGCTGTCATCCCGCTTTCCTCCGGCGAAGGCCGCACTCCGCAGTTACATGAATTCATCGTGGCCATGGAACTGGTCACGCCAGCGGCAATCGCCTACTGGTCGGCGCTCAACCATCACGGCCTGACCGAGCAATTGCCCCGCGCGGTATTCATCGCCACCGATCACCCCGTGCGCCGGCCCCCGAAGCAGGTGCTGGGGGTCAATTACAAGCTCATCTCACTCAAGCCCGCCAAGTTTTTCGGCGTGGTGAAGGACTGGATCGATGAGCAGCCGTTTCAGGTGACGGACAAGGAAAAAACCATCGTTGATGGTCTGGACCTTCCGCAGTACGTGGGCGGGGTGGATGAAATCGCCAAGGCGCTCGCCGGCAACTGGTCGGAGCTCGATGAAACGAAGTTACGCCACTACGCCGGCAAGATCGGCAACAGCGCCGTCGCCAAGCGCCTGGGCTTCTTGCTGGAGACGCTCAAGCTCGGCGACCCCGAGGCGCTGCGCAAGGCCGTGTCCATCGCGCCCGGATTCTCGCCCCTGGACCCCACGCTGCCCAAGCGCGGCAAGTACAACCGCCGCTGGGGGCTGCTCGTGAACATTGAGACAAGGGCAGCCTTTAGCATTTGGCCTCCGTATGGGTGTGTATAAAGGTTGACACATAATAATAAATGCAGATACTTGTGCACGTGACCGCGGCCTCGACAACGACAAAACAGGTCCTCAAGCTCGCTGAACAAATGGGGGTCCTCCGGGTCCGCGACCTGACTTCACGGGGGATTCACCCGGAGTACCTGCGTCGGCTGTATCGCCAGGGACTACTCATGCGTACCGGGCGCGGCCTCTACGTCGCGGCCGACGCTGAGATTTCGGCGCACCACGGTCTGGCGCAGGCCTGCAAGCGGGTGCCGCATGGGGTAATCTGCCTGCTGTCCGCGCTCCAGTTTCATGAGCTGGGTACCCAGATCCCGCACGCGATATGGATGGCGGTAGACCGCCGGGCCGCGCGCCCACGCATGGATTACCCGCCGCTGCGCATCGTGCGGTTTTCCGGCCAGGCGCTGACCGCCGGTATCGAAGAACATAAGATCGAGGGCGTCCGGGTACGGGTCTACAGCCCGGCGAAAACCGTGGCCGACTGCTTCAAGTACCGCAACAAGATCGGGCTCGACGTCGCGCTCGAAGCGCTACGCGAATGCTGGCGCGCGCGCCGCTGTACGATGGATGAGCTTTGGCGCTGCGCGAAGATCTGCCGCGTGCAGAATGTGATGCAGCCGTACCTGGAGGCGATGGTCGCGTGAGTAACAAAGTGCACCACGCCGCTTTATCACCGCGATCGGTCCCATAAGCTCTATCCACGGAGGCCTTATGTTAGGATTCCAGCACAAATAGAAGGGTTTGGAGGAGGGCATTGGTCCCGGAGCCGGAAAAACAAGCCAGGGAGACGATAGATAAGCTGCTTTCCCAAGCCGGCTGGGTGGTTTGCGACGCCTCTCAAGTTAACAGCCCCATTCACTTAAAATGTGGTGGCAATGCCATTGCCGCCGATCGTCTGCGAAGTCGAAACAAAATCGGAGCAAACTTTAAGCGCGCGATTATCGCCGCCAGTCATTTTTAGTCTGGGCGTTCTCAGTGAAAGTGACTCACTTGGCCACCAGAACTATTGAAGGCGTCTATGGGTGAAGTTACCGGTAAAAGAGAAGTCGTAACGCTCGATGGTACACCAGACAAGAGAATGTTCTGGTCGATCATTAGCGATTATGACGTTCAAACTGCGCTTTGTGAATTGATCGATAACGCAATCGATCAATGGATGGGAACAAAACTCCGGGCGCCTTTAGCTGTTGAGCTGGTCCTTGATGCAGATCGACAACTTATTTCAGTTGAAGACAATGCAGGTGGCATAGGTAAGTCAGACTTACGGATGCTAATCGCTCCTGGAAGCAGCAGAAACGATCCATCCGCAGCAACCATCGGTATATTTGGTGTTGGGAGCAAGCGTGCTGTTGTTGCTCTTGCAGAGAACGTAGTAATCAAGACACATCGAAAAGGAGACAGTACCTTTCAGATTGATGTAACAAGCGACTGGCTTGAATCCCCGAACTGGGATATACCAGCTTACGAAATACCAAGCATACCTGCCGGTGTTACGTCTATTGATTTATTAGCTCTCCGTAAAACGTTTTCTGATTCTGATGTTCAAAGTTTGAAACGCCATCTTGGTGAGACATACGCATGGTTTCTTAAACAAAAAGATTGTTCAATTTCTGTTAATGGCGATGTAATTAAGGCAATAGGTTTTGAGACTTGGGCGTATCCGCCTAGTTTTGAGCCCCAGCGCGCAATCTTTGATGTTGACCTTTCTGGATCTGGAAAAATCAAAGTCGATATGACCGTAGGTCTAATTAGGGACCGTGACCCCGAAGCAGACAACTACGGGGTATATTTCTACTGCAATCATCGCCTTATTGTTAAAGAACTCAAAGTTCGGGAAGTGGGATACTTTGTTACGTCGGAGGCAG
This sequence comes from Sulfuricaulis limicola, assembly GCF_002355735.1. Taxonomy (GTDB): domain Bacteria; phylum Pseudomonadota; class Gammaproteobacteria; order Acidiferrobacterales; family Sulfurifustaceae; genus Sulfuricaulis; species Sulfuricaulis limicola. The sequence goes on from NZ_AP014879.1 coordinate 1,089,447, forward strand.
GTGTTCCACATCCCGACGCGTCACTTTGCCGAGCAATAATCAGATTGGATGGAGAAGCTAGGCTGATGCCATGGAACAGTAGCAAGACAGGTATCAACTATAGTCATCCGCTCTTTCATGCCATTCGACCTGGGTTGCTCCAGCTCGTTACCCAGTTTAGTTCGCTCTCTCGTCGTCTTAAGGATGACTGGGAAGAGAAGGTTTTTAAGTTCACCAAAGGCGCAGTCCAACAAGCTGATGAGACCGCGGTTGCTCAGGGAAAGAAGCTTGTTTTACCTCCTCTGCCAAAAGTAAATAAACCTCATGTTGAATCTCTCAAAGCGAGAAATGAGGGAAAGATTGCAGATCAGCCTTGGACCCTTGGTTTAGTAGAGGCGGTTGCTGCCGTCACGATCTTGAATCGTCAGAAACTCGAAACCAAAAACCGAATTTCATTGATATTGCTTGATAGCAGTTTCGAGATTGCGTTAAAAGAATTTGTTGTACATCGCACAGATCTGTTTCCGCCAAAACAGTTCTCGGATACGAAGATTAAACAATTATTCGAACGAAGAAATGACGTGATTACTGCGGTGACAAGCAAGGTGAACATTCCAAAGAAACTTCTCGACAAGGCCAAGCATTATTATGGGTTGCGCAATAAGTTAATTCATGAGCGAGCGACGGTTGATGTTACGGACTCAGATGTCGAAAACTACGACAGCACAATTCGCGAAATGTTACATATCCTTTTTGGCCTAGATCTTTGATAGGAAAAATGCCGAGCTCTGGCTATAAGCTTCTTCGAATTAAAGAATTAAAGGGTCCAGGCTCAATAAATTGGACATACAACCGCTAGCTGGTCGGGTGGTTTGCGACCCGGGCAAAGCCAATATCCATGTTCGCGAGACGTCGTGGACGGCCGCTAAAGAACTAACTTAAAAGACCCATGAATTTATGGACGTGGAGTTGATGGAAAAGCAGGTCAAATCAAAACAGCGGGTCGCCGACCACGGGGAGGTATTTACTCCCGCGTGGATGGTCGAGGCGATGCTCGACCTCGTCAAGGGCGAGACCGAGCGCATTGACTCTCGCTTCCTGGAGCCGGCGTGCGGGAGCGGGAACTTCCTTAAGCGGATCCTGCAGCGTAAGCTCGCCGCCGTCGAACTCAAGTTCGGAAAGTCCGACTTCGAAAAGCAGCACTACGCCCTTCTCGCGCTGATGTGCTCATACGGGATTGAGCTCTTGCCGGACAACATTGCCGAGTGCCGCGCGAACATGCTGGAGATTCTCGCCGACTACCTGAAGATCGAGGAGGCGAATGACCTGTATCGAGCCGCTTCCTACGTGCTGTCGCAGAACCTCGTACACGGTGACGCTCTGAAGATGCGCGCCAGCGATGGCCAGCCGATCACCTTTGCTGAATGGGGCTACCTCGGGAAGGGGAAGTTCCAGCGTCGCGACTTCCGTTTGGACGTGCTGACGGGGGCGTCAGCATATAGCCGGGAGGGCGACCTCTTTACCAACTTGGGCAAGCACGAGATCTTCACGCCGACCAAGACCTACCCGCCGATGACGGTACGCCAGCTTGCCTGCGCGGCGATCGGCGATGCCCCGAAGGAAACCGTATGAACGGCCAGGCAAGCTTTTCACTCCGCGGACGCAACCCGGATGTATTGACCTGCATTGCAAACCTTTCGAACGATGAAGTGTTCACGCCCCCCGAGTTCGCCAACAGGATGCTGGATACCCTCGCCGAGGCGTGGGCGGCCGACAACAACGGCGCGGATATATGGGCAGACAGTTCGGTGACGTTCCTTGACCCGTGCACGAAGTCGGGCGTGTTCCTCCGTGAGATCACCAGCCGCCTCACCAAAGGCCTGGCAGCCAAAATTCCGAACCTTGAAGATCGCGTCAATCACATCCTGACCAAGCAGGTGTTCGGTATCGGCATCACGTATCTCACCAGCCTGCTGGCGCGCCGGAGCGTGTATTGCTCGAAGCATGCCAATGGCCCGCACTCCATTGCCAAGTCCTTCGCCAGCGATGACGGCAACATCTGGTTCGAGCGCACCGAGCACACGTGGGTCGATGGCAGGTGCGAGTACTGTGGCGCAAGCCAAAAGACCCTCGACCGGGGGGAAGGCCTCGAAACCCACGCGTATGCGTTCATCCACACCGACGACATAAAGTCTCGGGTGACCGAGTTGTTAGGAGGCAATATGCAGTTTGACGTAATCATAGGGAACCCACCGTATCAACTAAGCGATGAAGGCTTTGGAACGAGCGCAGCGCCCATTTATCAGCATTTCGTAGAGCAAGCAAAGGCGTTGGAGCCTCGCTACCTATCGATGATTATTCCTGCCCGTTGGTTCGCAGGTGGCAAGGGGCTGGATGAGTTTAGGGAGTCCATGCTTAACGACAATCGCCTGCGTTCAATTGACGACTTTCTGAGCGCCTCGGACGTCTTCCCGGGAGTTGGCCTTAAGGGCGGCGTTTGTTACTTCCTCTGGGAACGGGACAATCCTGGACAGTGCCGCGTTGCCACTCATTTCAAGGACTGGCCTCTCTCTACGGCCAGTCGTCCGCTTCTTGAAGAGGGCGCGGACGTGTTCATCCGCTTCAATGAAAGCCTGTCGATTCTCAAGAAAGTAACGGCTGCTGAGAACGACAATACTACCTCACTGTCGCTGCCTGAAAATAAGCGTTTCGATCAACTTGTTAGTTCCAGAAAGCCGTTCGGGCTTGAGACGACGTTCAAGGGCAAGGTCGCCAAGCGTACTGGTGACGTACTGGTCTATCAGAACGGCGGTACGGGATATGTCGCCAGAAAATCGGTGTCGACTGGCACTGAACTCATCGACAAGTGGAAGATTTACGTTGGCCGGGCTGCTCCGGGAACTGGCAACAGAGACACCTATCCGCACAAAATCATCAGCACACCATTCGTCGGGGAGCCGGGTAGCATTTCCTCAGAGACCTATCTCTGCATCGGCCCGTTCGACTCGAAGAGTGAGGCAGAAAGTGCCTTGTCCTATCTCTGCTGTCGGTTGACGCGTCTCTTGATTCTCCTGCATAAGCCATCCCAAGACACCACGCGCAAGGTCTACACTTTCGTACCAACCCAAGAGTGGACGAGGAGATGGACGGATGAGGATCTCTACGCGAAATATGGCATCACCGTCAGTGAAATCGCGTTCATCGAGAAGGTTATCCGCCCGATGGATCTGAGCGGACCCACTGAGGATGAGTAAGACCATCGAGGAGATCCTTGCGCCGAAGCCAGAGGCTCGACCGCGCATCTACGCCTACTCCATTGACGACAAGGCGCACCAGGGTCTCCTCAAGGTGGGGCAGACGACGCGCGATGTGAAGCAGCGTATCGCCGAGCAGGTCAAGACCGCCGCCATCAAGAATTACAAGATCGAGCTGGACGAGTCCGCCGAGCGTGACGATGGCTCGATCTTCACTGATCATCACGTGCGCGCGGCGCTTATCAAGAAGGGCTTCGCAAACACCGAGTTGGAATGGATGCAGTGCTCGGTCGCCGTGGTGCGGACCGTGCTCACCGAGATCCGCACCGGAAAGCAAGTCACCGGCACGCATCATGAGACGTTCCCGATGCGTCGGGAGCAGGTCGAGGCTGTGAACAAGACGCACGCCTACTTTCACTCGATCTGGAATGAGGATATGAACGCAGTCCCGCGCTTCCTCTGGAACGCGAAGATGCGCTTCGGCAAGACTTTCACCACGTACCAGTTGGCCAAGAAACTCGGCGCCAAGCGAGTGCTCGTGGTGACCTTCAAGCCCGCGGTCGAGGATGCGTGGCAGACAGACCTCGAATCTCACGTGGACTTCGATGGGTGGCAGTACCTCTCTCGCAACTCCGACAGGAATCCCACCAAGATCGACCGCAAGAAGCCGGTGGTCTATTTCGGTTCGTTCCAGGACCTCCTTGGCCGCGACGAGGTGGGGAACATCAAGCCCAAGAACGAATGGCTGCACAAGGTGAAGTGGGACCTCGTGGTCTTCGACGAATACCACTTCGGCGCATGGCGGGAAACGGCAAAAGAGCTGTTCGAGGGCGAGGACACGGCGGTGGCCGTGAAGGAGGCGAAGCTCGAATACGCCGCCGACCTGGAGGAGGTGAACGAAGACCTCACCGTGCTCTCGGTGAAAGAGGCCGAGTTCCTTCCGATCACGACCAAAGCCTATCTTTACCTCTCCGGCACGCCGTTCAAGGCACTGGCCACGGGCGAGTTCATCGAGGAGCAGATCTTCAACTGGACGTACACCGACGAGCAGCGTGCCAAGGAAAAGTTCGCCGCCAAGAATCCCGGCAAGTGGAACCCCTACGGCGCACTGCCGCAGATGCGCCTGCTGACCTATCAGATGCCGGACGAGTTGCTGGCAATCGCGAGCGCCGGGGAGTTCGATGAATTCGATCTCAACGAGTTTTTCGCCGCGTCCGGCACAGGCAAAAGCGCGCAGTTCAAGCACAAGAGCGATGTGCAGAAGTGGCTAGAGATCATCCGAGGCTCGTACACGCCGCAGGTTGCCGAGCACCTCAAGACCGGAACACGGCCGCCGTTTCCGTACTCGGACATCCGCCTGTTGCCGTACCTTCAGCACGCGTTGTGGTTCCTGCCGAACGTTGCCGCCTGTCACGCGATGGCGAACTTGTTGGCCGAGAAACACAACACATTTTGGCGCGACTATAAGGTCATCATTGCGGCCGGTGCATCGGCGGGCATCGGACTCAGTGCGTTGCCGCCTGTGCGTTCGGCCATTGGGAGCGGTTTTGAGACGAAGACAATCACGCTTTCGTGCGGCAAGCTCACGACCGGCGTGACCGTGCCACATTGGTCATCCATCTTGATGCTCCGTAATCTCAAGTCGCCCGAGACCTATTTTCAGGCCGCGTTCCGCGTGCAGTCGCCATGGTCCATCAAGAACCCCAACGGCGACAATCCGAACGAAGAGGAAATCCTCAAGCCCGTCTGTTTCGTATTCGACTTCGCGCCCACCCGCGCGCTGCGGCAACTCTCCGAGTATGGGATCGGACTCTCGCCAAGCGAGTCGAACCCGGAGAACGCCGTCAAGGATCTCGTTTCGTTTCTGCCAGTGCTGGCCTATGACGGCGCCAATATGACGCAGATTGATGCGGGCGGGATTCTCGATATCGCGATGGCGGGCACTTCGGCCACGCTCCTGGCTCGCAAGTGGGAGTCCGCGCTGCTCGTGAACGTGGACAACGACACCCTGCGCCGCATCCTGGACAATCCCGAGGCGATGGCCGCCGTGGAGCGCATCGAGGGCTGGCGCTCGCTCGGCGACAACATCATCGAGACGATTATTAACAAGAGCGAAAAGGTCAAGGAACTTAAAAACAAGGCCAAGGACACTGACCTGTCTGCGAAACAAAAGAAGCAACTCACCGACGAGGAGAAGGAGTACAAGTCCAAGCGCAAGCTCGTCCAGGAGAAGTTGATCAAGTTCGCCACGCGCATCCCCGCGTTCATGTACCTGACGGACTTCCGTGAGAACAAGCTCCAGGATGTCATCACCAAGCTCGAACCAGACTTGTTTCTTGCCGTCACCGGCCTGACGGTGAAGGACTTCCACCTGCTCGTACGTCTGAGGGTGTTCAACACCGAGCAGATGAATCAGGCCGTCTTCGCCTTCCGCCGGTACGAAGACGCCTCACTCCGCTATACGGGAATCGAGAGTCACGAGGGTCTGTTGCACTACGGGCTCTACGACACCGTGGTGGCGAGGAATTGAAAGGTGGGTGCAAATTATCTAGGAGTGACTACCTGCGATGCGTCGACATACTAAGACAACTAGTTTTCCGTTTGATACTTCGATCAATGCTGCGAGTACTGCGCAATCAGAAACCAAACCTATTATCACAACGGTATTAATTCCGCTGGGTTCATTCTTAGTGGCAGGTCTCGCACTATTAGTACAGGCAGTGCCCTGGTGGGTTACAGGCATTGTTGTTTTCTATGTTGTCGTCGTCGCACTGGTCGGATTAATACCGGCATCTATACGCACCTATCGCTTATTGCGGAGTTGGATGCGACAGCGTGCGGTTGCGCACCGATACACACCGTTGATACGCCGTTTTTTAACCACGTTGGTGCCAAATCTTGAGGAGTCACGCGCTGACACCGTATTTAACGTATGGAAGAGCGCTATCCCGTTGGACCAAGGACGCAACCAAGTGAGACCTGATTACGCACATTTGAGAACGCTGCAGTCGTGGCTTCGTTCAATTGATTCGCGCCTGGAAGTTGATGGTAGGAGCAATTTTGACCAACTTTGTAGCGAGCTGGCTGAGGTGGTTCTTCAGTACAACAGGTTATGCGAACAGGCTCATCGTGAGATTGAAGCTATCGTCATTGGTGGTAAAGCTGAAGATCACCAGATTCGATATCTTAAGCAGGAATGGAACAATGCGAGGGATAAACATAATCAGACAATCAAAGCATGGGAGGATCTCGCAAAAAATATAAACCATGACGCTGGCGAAAGAATATGCTTCGATCATGGCAGTTTTTTGAAGACGGTTGGATAAAAAAGCGACAGCGCAATAAATCCAGGCAGCCATCGCTCAGAAATCACTGGAACCGGAGAGGTATTGGCCGAGCTCGATCATCGCAGCTGTGTTTGCTGTGACCAGAGGACTTGAATAAGTATATCCTATGTGCAATTATTCACACATTAAGTGAAAATATGTACATGGAATATACATGGAACCCATAGCAGGACTCGGCAAGGAATCCCGCAAACGCTTGGCAGAGATTATCCGGGGAACACAGGGGACAGTTTCAGTACCCCAGGCCGCGAAAATCCTGAAGCTGCCTTCCAGCAAGGCGGCCAAGATGCTCGCACGCTGGGCGAAGCAGGGCTGGCTGTCGCGTGTACGGCAGGGTTTGTACGTGCCGGTCCCGCTTGAAGCGCGCACAACCGATGTCGCACTTGAAGATCCGTGGCTCATCGCAGAACGGCTTTATTCACCCTGTTACATCGGCGGTTGGACGGCCGCGGAGTATTGGGGGCTGACCGAGCAGATCTTCCGCACCATCATCGTCCTGACGACACTTAAACCGCGGAACCGCAGACCGAGGATCAGGGGTGTTGAATTCCTGTTGCGTACTATCCCCGCAAAATCCCTGTTCGGCACAAAACCTGTGTGGCGCGGGCAAGTAAAGGTCAATGTCGCTGATCCCACGCGGACCATCTTGGACATGCTGGCCGATCCGGCATTGGGTGGTGGATCGCGCCCGACAGTGGATGTGTTTCGTAACTATATCGGCTCGGATAAGAAGGACACCAGGCTACTGATTGAATATGCGGACCGTCTCGGCAATGGCGCCGTGTTCAAGCGGCTTGGGTTTATCGCCGAACGTGTCGCGTCCGGGGAGAAAACACTGATCGAAGCCTGCCGCGCACGCCTGACGCAAGGTAATGCCAAGCTCGACCCTTCCTTGCCGGCCGGCAGGCTCGTGAGTGCATGGCGGTTGTGGATACCCGAGAACTGGGCGAAGGCGAAGGGGAGAGCTTAGTGATTACTCGACAGGAGATTGTGGACTTGGCCAGAGAGTTTGGCCTTAATCCCAATGTCGTTGAGAAGGATTACGTCCTCGGTTGGCTGCTCGCCGGTATTTTCAATCATGCCGCGCTGCAACCGGATTGGGTCTTTAAGGGCGGGACATGTCTGAAGAAGTGTTATTTCGAGACATATCGTTTCTCGGAAGACCTGGATTTCACGCTTACCGATGCGGCGCACATCGATCAGCCATTCCTGGTGGCGACGTTTACTCAAGTCGTGCAGTGGATATACGACCACTCCGGCATAGAGTTTCCTGCGGATGCAATGCGTTTCGAAATTTATGAGAATCCCCGTGGTCGCCGCGCCGTTGAGGGTCGGATAAGTTATCGTGGCCCGATGGGCCGTGGCGGTGATCCGGCAAGAGTGAAGCTGGATTTAACGGATGACGAGGTGCTGGTCCTGGAACCGGTGATGCGGGAAGTGCACCACCCATACTCGGACAAGCCACCCGAGGGCATACATGCCCAATGCTACAGCTACGACGAGGTTTTTGCTGAAAAGATACGCGCATTGGCGGAACGCGAGCGGCCTCGCGATTTATATGATGTGATTCATCTGTACCGCCACGCCGAATCAAGGCCGGACCGCGTACAGCTACTGCAAACACTCGAACGAAAATGTGAGTTCAAAGGAATTCCCATACCAACGATCGCCAGCCTGGATAACAAACCTGAACGCGCGGAATTGGAGGCAGAGTGGGCAAATATGCTCGGTCACCAGCTTCCGCAGTTGCCACCGTTCGATCAATTTTGGCGGGAATTGCCGGAGGTGTTCGACTGGTTACACGGCGCGCCAGAAAAGGCCACGCCTGCGCCAATGCCGGTGGCGGCCGATGTCGATACCACATGGGCGCCGCCGCCGATGGTGCACGCCTGGCACGCGGCCGTGCCATTGGAAGTGATACGCTTCGCGGCGGCGAACAGGCTGTGCGTTGAGCTTGGCTACGATGGCAGTCGCCGGCTAATTGAACCTTATTCGCTGCGAAGAACACGAGAGGGAAATCTATTATTGCATGCAGCAAGGCACGAAAGCGGAGAACCGCGGTCTTATCGCGTTGATCGGATAGAGAGCGCGACCGCTACGCGGATTTCCTTCGTTCCCAGATATGCGATTGAGCTGACGCCAACAGGGCCGCTCGTCGCACCTCCGAGCGCGCCGCGGTCATCCAGCTTGAGCGTGTCTAGTTTTGGGCGAAGAGGATTCGGAGGTAGGTCGAAATCCGCCCGCTCCGGATTCGGGCCAACCTACGTTATCGAGTGCCCATACTGTGAAAAGAAGTTCTCACGTAAGGAGCGCAACACACGCCTAAAGCCGCACAAGGACAAGCACGGTTACCCGTGCCCTGGGCGTACTGGTTATCTGGTGGACACGCGGTAAACTTCTCCCAGGATCCTGCACGGCCCCTGCAGTATCCCTCGCCTCGAACATGACATGTATTGTGCCGTGCAGAGACCGTAGATAGGCTCGAGGAGAGATGACCGTCCCGATACGCTAAAGCTGATGGCGCCGCGAGATGGTGAGATAGAAATCCACCGCGGATATCCGAAAGCAGCGCCGACGGAGCTCGCGATGGCCAGCCAGGACCACATGTAGGATCGTTACTGTGTTTGAATCAGACGAGAGGACCGGCACGGTAATCCGATTATTCTGTCCGATCAACCGGTTCGATTCAGCAATGCCGCCGAGTCAGACCGTATAGGCGAAAGAAAAAAATTTGAAAAGCGCGGGAGATAAATGATCAAAATGTGCATCTATCTCCCTTGACGAAAAAATGCATTCATGCAAAATACGCGCGTTCAAGTCGCCCTCGCGGGACTTGATCGGAAACAGGACAAGAGACTTCATAGCGTGCGACGCGTCGTCGCGAAGTAGCTGGGCTGCCTGCCACCTTCGAGCGCAGGAAAACCAGCGTAGTTGGGATGGTAAGAACTTCACTCCATGCGGAGCCGATCTCGCCATATCCCGGTAGCGAAGCGCAGTAGAGTGATTGTCAGAGAGAGTGTAAAGCGATTGTCCGGCAGACCGTGCAAGTCCTGTTCGGACCAGGTGCTCAGGCACTCGTAGTTTGATGTCGGCACAGGACCGCCACGGTCCAATGCCCAACGCTCCGACAAGGTGGTGATTGCCGGAGTGTAGCGATGTAGGTCGGAACCCGACGCGAACGGCCTTTCCCAAAAGCCTTCCGGCGGGTTAACGGTAGACGAGGCGCAGCCTCGTCTCCGAAGCGATGGGGAAGGAAGCAGCGGTCACGCTTGCCTTCGTTCCCCCATCTCGTCGCCGAGTTTTATCGGCGCGACGAGAAGCTCACTGGCGTTCCATGACTTGTTTGCCATGGATTCCTTGCGGTGCCTGCGCAGGTTTATCGCGCGCCATCCACCGCCGCAAGCCCGCCGGTGCGGTGTTCACAGCACGTTGCGTGCGCTGTGCGCCGTTGTAACGACGTCCGCAATTTCCTGCCCCGCGGACGTCATTCCAGAAAGATACGAACCGACACGGCGCCCTAAGTCCGCCCTCGGGTGATCTCGATTGCTCGCTTTCCCCTGCGAAAGACCGCGATCGTGAGGCGCCAAACCGTGATGCCCGCCGCCGGCCAGGCGGGAGCTCACATCCGGGTCGGTTTCCTGAACACCCCCAGCGATGACGCATTTAATTCACTGGTGGCGTTAACCACGGACTGCACATCGTGCACCGGGCACCGCCCGGAGTGGCGCGCGGCAGAAATGTCCGCACGCGACTGTCGCTTAACACTCAAGGAACGGCCAAGCATTTTGAGCAACCCCAGGGGCGGGATAAACCGAATTGCAATACGGACCTACGCGTACTCATCAGACACGGGAGAACGTCATGGAAAAGTTCTGGATCGAGTTCAACGAGATCTTCAAGCAACACGGCGATGCCGCGGCCCGCAGTGGCAAGCGCATCAGCTTCGGCACGCACCACATCCGGCGCGGGTATTTGAGGCGCGATTTCCACCTGCTGCGCGGCGGCGGGCTGCTCAGGTTTGAGCACGGCCAGGTGGTGCGCGAACGGCGCTTCAAGCTGGGCTCGCCCTACAACCTCAAGGCCAAGCACATCCGGGCCTTGATCGATGACTGGCTGGCGCGCCGCCACTCGCGGTCCTACCTGGAAAACAAGCTGTCCGTGTGGCGCCAGTTCTGCGCCTGGATCAACAAGCCCAACTTGGTTCCCGGCACCGCGGAGGTGATGTCCTATCCCAACTACCGGCACCGCTCCCAGGTGGCGGTGATCGACAAGACCTGGAGCGGGCGCGGGATCGACGTACCCGGGAAGCTCCGCGAGATTGCATCAAGCGATGCGCGCGTGGCCCTGGTCCTGGAGCTCATGCTGACGTTCTCGCTGCGGCTGAAGGAGGCCTCGCTGCTGCGTCCGCACGCGGCCGACCAGGGCGCGTATCTCGACGTCTGCCGCGGCACCAAGGGCCGTCGCCGGCGCGTGCACCCGATCGCCACCGCCGAGGAGCGCGAGGTGCTCGAGCGCGCCAAGGCGCTGGTTGCCGACCGCACCGCATGCCTGGTGCCGAGGGACAAGACCTACAAGCAGTGGCAGAACCACGTTTACTACGTACTAACCCGACACGGCATCAGTCACAAACAAATCGGTGCTTCCACCCATGGCTTGCGCCACCAGGGGCTCAACCGGCTGTACGAACAGATCACCGGCGTCCGGAGCCCGGTTCGCGGCGGGCGGCCGGGCGAGGTGGACCGCGCCACCGACCGTTTCGCGCGCCAACAAGTGGCCGAAACCGCCGGCCACGGCAAGCGCAGCGTGTCCTCGGCGTACCTGGGCGGGGTGCTGCACGGCAGGCAGCCGTCCGCCGCGATCCCGAATCCACCGTCCGCATCCGACGACGGCGAGGAGGACGATGGTGCGGATGATGACGATGACGATGAGGCACGACAGCTCGTCGCGGCGCTGCGTGATCGAATCAGTTCGGATGAAGCGATTTCCTGAGCAAGGACTTAACAAGAGGAGACCCACATGAAAACCGTCAGAGCCATCGATGTCGGTTACGGCAACACCAAATACGTCGCGTCCCGTTCCGAACGGGAAATCCAATGCGCGATGTTTCCCTCGCTGGCGCCGGTGGCGTCGCAGCTCGAGCTGTCCACCGGCATGGCCACGACGCGCGACACGGTCGCGGTGGAGGTCGAGGGCGTCAAGTACGAGGTCGGACCCGGCGCGCGCCTCGGTCTCAAGGCGCACCACGCACGTATCCTGCACGGCGACTACGTCACGACGCCCGAGTACCTGGCGCTCGTGCGCGGGGCGCTGTCCTGCATGCAGCTGAGCCACGTCGACCTGCTGGTGGTGGGCCTGCCGGTCGGCCTCATGAACAGCAAGGCCCGGGCGCTGGCGGCGCGGCTAAAGGGGCGGCACCCCGTCGGCAACGGACGCGAGGTCGAGGTGCGGCACGTCTGGACCCTGGCTCAGCCGCTCGGCGGATTTCTCGATTACGCGACGCGCCTGGGGACCTACGAGATGCTGGCGGAGCAGGTGAATCTGATCATCGATCCCGGCTATTACACCGTCGACTGGCTGACCGGCCTGGGGCTCAAGGCCATGCCCGAGCGCACGGGCAGTTTCGCCGGCGGGACCCACGCCGTCCTGCAGACCATCGCGCGCGGCGTGAGCGAGCAGCTCGGCGTCGCGTACACGGATCTCGACGCCATCGACCGCGCTCTGCCCCGGAACCGGCTCACGATCGGCGAGCGCGTGATCGACCTCGCGCCCCATGGCTGGCCCGCCCAGGCGCGCGTCAACGAAGCGGTAAACGCCATCGCCAACTCTGTCGGTGATGCGCTCGACGTCCACAACATCATCCTCGTGGGCGGCGGCGCGCGCTTCTACGAGGCCGCCATCCGCCGGCGCTTCCCGGCGCCGCGTTTGATCGTGGCCCCGGATCCGATCTTCGCCAACGTGCGCGGATTCCAGATCGCGGGCGAACACCACGCCTCGATGGCGGCTTAGAAAACGCGCCATGGGAAAACTCGTGATCAAGGTCACCGTCTATCAGGACACCGACCCCGATCTGTACGACTCGGTCAGCCATCTTCCCTTGCGCCGGCGCAGCGCGGTGATCCGGCGGCTGTGGCGCCGGGGACTGCAAGCCGGGAGTCCGGAGACGGTGATGACGCGGCGGGCCGATCCATCGCGCGTTGAATCCGCGGGTGCGGAGGAGACAGCCATGACGACCGATCCGGCGAGTGGTGACGGCGGCGAGTTGCTTCGGCGGCATCTGGACGGGCTGTCGGGGCTGACCGCCTTCGTGTGAGGCGATCCCATGCATCGAGACCGACAGGAGGAAAAACATAATGAATCGCACCGAGGAGCGCACGCCATGAAAACCCTGACCCTGCCCGAGGCCGCCGCCTTCCTGCAAATGAACCCCGAGTCCTTGCGGCAGCGGGTCAAGGCCGGCGCGATTCCCGGCGCCAAGCCGGGCAAGTGCTGGGTGTTCGTGGAGGAGGACCTTGTTGCCTATCTGCGCTCGCTGTACGCTGCCCATCGGCAAGCGGTGCGAGTGACCGAGAAGGAGGTGAAATCATGTCACTCTACCGCCGAAGTAAGAACGGCGTCTGGTGGGTGCGCTTCACGGCTCCCGATGGACGCCGAATACGCCAAACTACTGGGACTGTAGATCGCACCAAGGCCCAGGAGTACCACGACCGGCTCAGGGTCGAGCTATGGCGGGTCAGCAAGCTCGGCGACAAGCCGCGCCGCACCTGGCAACAGGCCGTGGCGCGGTATCTCAGAGAGGTCGCGCACAAGGCGGGCTACGAGGAGGACAACCGTCAAACCAAGTGGCTCGATAAGTATTGGCGCGACAATTATCTCGATGAGATCACGCGGGAGGCGGTCGAGCAGGTCAAGGCGGCCAAGCTCAGTACCGGCGTGGCCAATGCGACCTGCAACCGGATGTTGGCGGTCGTGCGCGCCATTCTGCGCAAGGCCGCCTACGACTGGGAGTGGATAGACCGGATACCCAAGGTCCGCCTGCTTCCGGAGCCGAAACGGCGCATCCGGTTCATCACGCGCGAGGAGGCGGCGCAGCTCCTAGCTGTACTGCCGAAGCACCTGGCGGAAGTGGTGCGATTCAGCCTGGCCACCGGGCTGCGCAAGCGCAACGTCACCGACCTGCAGTGGTCGCAGGTGGACCTGGAACGGCGCTGCGCCTGGGTACATCCGGACCAGGCCAAGGCCAGAAAGGCCATTGCCGTGCCGCTGAACGCCGAAGCGATGTTGGTTTTACGGCGACAGCAGGGCAAGCATCCGGTCTATGTATTCTGTTACCGGAAGCATGCGCCGCTAAGCTGTGTCAATGGAGGGACATGGCGCGAGGCGGTGAAGCGGGTCGGGCTGGCGGACTTCCGCTGGCACGACCTGCGGCACACCTGGGCCTCGTGGCATGTGCAACAGGGAACGCCGCTGCACGCGTTGCAGGAGTTGGGCGGCTGGGAGACGGCGGAGATGGTTCGGCGTTACGCTCATCTCGCGCCGGAGCATCTCGCGGAGTATGCCGAGAAGCTCGCCAAGCCGCGTGTGGTGGACGGCAGTGGCACAAATCTGGCACAAGCGGAAAAACGGACCTGAAAATCAAAAGGGCCACGTCGTCGTAGCCCCTTGATTGGATTGGTACCGAGGGTCGGAATCGAACCGACACGGTGTTGCCACCACCAGATTTTGAGTCTGGCGCGTCTACCAGTTCCGCCACCCCGGCTTGGGAAGCGCGAGTATATCAATCTTGCCATCCACGTCACAATGTGATGTCCTGTCGGCGAACACGGAGATGAATCGTTATGCGCGTGCTGGCGGGTGACATCGGCGGGACCAAGACACTGCTGCAAATCGCGGACTGCCGGGCGGGCCGCTGCCGCACCGTGCGCACGCAACGCTTCGACAGCGGTTTCCATGACAGTCTGTCGTCCATCATCCATGAATTTCTGAAGGATGAGAAAAACAAAAGCATCAAGGCCGCCTGTTTTGGCATCGCCGGGCCGGTCCGGGAATCGGCAAAAGGCCAGAGCGTCAAGGTCACCAATCTGCCCTGGGAGATTCATGCCCGTGAACTCAAACGTCGCTTCCGGATCCCCCGGGTTGCGCTGATCAACGATTTCCAGGCCATCGGCTATGGTATCGAGGCGCTGGGCAAGAAGGATCTGGCCGTGCTGCATAAAGGCAAGGCGGTGAAGCGCGGGCCGCGCGCGGTGATCGGCGCCGGTACCGGGCTGGGGCAGGGAATACTGGTCTGGAGCCGGGATCATTATGTGCCCATTGCCACGGAAGGCGGGCACGCAAATTTCGCGCCCGCGAATGATCTGCAGATCGAGCTCACGCGCTATCTGTTGAAAACCGCCGGGCGCACTTCCTGGGAGCTGGTCCTTTCCGGTCATGGCCTGGTCCGGCTTTATACCTTTCTGAAAGAGCGTGGCGCGGCGCCGGAATCCGCGACGGTGGCGCAGGCGATGCAGGCCGGCGATCCCGCGGCGGCCATTACGCGGGCCGCGCTGGAGCAGGACGATTCGCTCGCGAACCAGGCGCTGGATTTGTTCGTCGACATCTACGGCGCGCAGGCGGGCAATCTGGCCCTGACCGCCGGCGCCACCGGCGGTGTTTATATTGCCGGCGGCATCGCGCCGAAGATCATTTCAAGACTGAACGACGGCCGCTTCATGCGGACCTTCCGCAGCAAGGGAAAGATGTCGCCTTACGTGGAGACGATCCCGGTGCAGGTGGTGACAAGGCCGGAAGTTGGCCTGATCGGCGCTGCGCTGGCGGCCGCGCGGCTGGGTTAGTTCCACTTCGGTGACCGGTTGAATCAGGTCCAGACTTTCGTCTGAAAAATCCGGTAATCCATGTCCGGAAACAGGCTGTCGCGCGCGCTGATTTCCCGCAGATAAGCCTCGTCGTAGTGACCTGAGTCGATCATGCCGGTGAGACGGTGGAAGCGGTGCAGGTGGGTCTTGAAGCGCCGCACGGCGTAGTCCACGCTGGTGCCGGTCTTCATGATGAAGGCCCAGTCGCTCGACTGCGCCAGCAGCAGTTCGCGCGCCGCCTGATCCAGCGCCCAGCGTTGCGCACCTTCCGTTTGCGGGAAGCGCTGCACCAGCGCGACCATCTTTTCGGCGGCAGCATGGAGGTAGGGATAAACCCAGTCGTTGGTGCCATTCAGCCACACCTCGTGAAACCCGCCCGCGCCCCAGCTGCATTCGGGCGGCGTGACAGGTTGCAGGTCACCGAAACGGTCAAGATATTCCGATGGCGTGATAGTTTTGATGTCGCTCTGGTCATGGGCGATCTTGCGCAGCAGGAAATCGATCCATTGCGGGCCCTCGAACCACCAGTGGCCGAACAGTTCGGCGTCATAAGGGGCGAGAATCACCGGCGGGCGGTCGAAAAAGGAGTTCAGCCAGTTCACCTGCTGCTGGCGGTTGAACATGAAATGCCCGGCATGTTCCGCCGCGCGTTCGCGCGCCCAGCCGGGATGATACGGTTCTTTCCAGGCGGTCTTGCCGGTGATGCGGTGGTATTTCAGGCCGGTGAAGGTCGGAATGCCGGCGTGATGCAGTTTCTGGATATGCGGCTGGTGCACGTCGAACCCGGCGTCGCGGTAGAACTCGCGGTACAGAAAATCGCCGGGATAGCCTTCCTCCGCGGCCCATACCTGTTTGCTGGATTCATAGTCGCGCCCGAACGCGGCCGGGCCTTCGGGCGTGCGCACCGGCCGGTGCACGCCGTACTTCGGGCGCGGGTCGGCGTTGAGCAGGCCGTGCGAGTCAAGGATGAAATATTCGATGCCGAATTCGCGCAACAGGCGGTCCACACCCGGTTTGTAGCCGCATTCCGGCAGCCAGATACCGCGCGGCCGCCGGCCGAGAATGCGTTGATGCGTGCGTACCGCCATGGACAGTTGCGCGTACAGGCTCTCCTCGTTCACCGCCAGCAGCGGAAAATAACCGTGGGTCGCGCCGCAGGTGAGAATGTCGAGATGGCCGGCCTCCATCAGGCGGCGGAACGCCTGGGTCACGTCGAGACGGTCCTGTTCCACGAAGCGGCGGCGCAGGCGCGTATACAGATCACGGTAGAACATCACCACCGGCTGGAAGTACGCATCGCTCTCGGTGCGGTGGCGCTCGCCTTCCAGCGCCCCGAGGCGCTCGTCGAGATATCGCACGTAACGCTGTTGCAGCAACGGGTCGGTCATCATCGAAAGCAGGGTCGGTGTGAGCGACATCGTCATACGGAATGGCGTGCCGTCGCGCGCCAGCCCCTCGAAGACGTCGAGCAGCGGCAGGTAGGTTTCGGTCATGGCCTCGAAGAACCAGTCTTCCTCGAGGAACCGCTCATGTTCGGGGTGACGCACGAACGGGAGATGTGCGTGCAGGACGAGCGCGAGGTAACCTTTGGGGTGCACCGTTGGGGTTCTCTAAAGAGTTTCTATGATCTATTGAACCGCCATGGCGCCAAGGTCGCCAAGAAAAGCATGTTTCAACAATAAAAAACTTGGCGTTCTTGGCGTCTTGGCGGTTGCATTTGCCGTTTTAAATCTGACGGCTGCTGATGCCGCCCGGCCAGGCGAGACGGTCGGAAGAGGGCGCGCCGCCGGGGCTGCTGATGGACGCGGCCCAGCCCAGGCGCGATCCGTGCACGCGGCCGCCGGCGCGCCGGTACATGGCGCGGAACTGTTCCTCGCTGACCCACCACAGGCGGTCGGTGCGGTTGGAGGCATGCAGGCTCGGGATGCGCGCGATGCCGCGGCGGGTGGCGATGACAAAGCGCCCGTCCGGTTCGTAATAACCGAGCTGCAAATACACCTCGCCCATGTCGGTGGATTCATCCACGTGGAAATACCAGCGGCCGCGTTCACGCGACACCGGAATTTCGTCGATGATTTCAAAAACATCGCTGGCAATCCGTCCGAGTCGAAGCCTGAACGATTGGGCGCGCGCGGCAGAATCTGGCGGCAAGACCCAATACCCGTGCAGCACGCCGGGCTTCTGCGGCAGCAGGCACAGCGTCGCTTCGGCGACCGGCGGGAGATTATCGATGTCTTCATTGAGGTCCATGGCCTCGGCGCGTGGCGCGGCGCTGCCGGGCGGGACGACTGCGTATTTCGCGCTCTCGATCTGTTCTTCATCCGCAGATTGGCGCTGGACATCGCCGGCCCATTCCCATTGCGGCGTCAACGCCGGCGCCGGGCGCGCCTTCGGTGGCGTGATCTTGGCCGCCGGCAGGGTTTTTTTGGCGACGCGCACGGGCGCGGATTTAACGCGAGGCGAGGCAGATTTGGCTTTGACTTTGACGACAGGTGTTGTCGTTGCCGGCTTTGCGGTTTTTTCTGCCGCCGCCGGTGTCTGCATGCCGCCCAAGGACAACAGCTTTTCGAGTTCGCGGCGTGACAGTTTGGAGTATCCCCGCAGGCCGCGGGACCGGGCCAGGGCGCGCAATTCCTTGAGGTTTTTGGTCGGCATGGTTCTGGCCTTCACGTGCAAAAATTCGATAAAGCGGGAACATCTGACAATGTTCGCTGAACAGCTTACATCCTTTCACTCCGTGCCGGAAATGTAAAGTCCCGTTGACGCCAACGGATGGGAACGCCGGACCGATGACACTGTCGGAACAGGATTGAATTTATTGATATCCGTCAATGCCGGAACGCATTTGCCGCGCCATGATTTCAACGGTGGGCAGATGTCTCTTTGAATTTTTTTGCATCTTGCAAGGAGGCGTGCGCATGAAAATCCAGAAGATACGCGAACTGGCCCGTCATCAGGGACTGGATCCGGGCAAGGCCGACAAAGTCGAGCTGATCAGGGCGATTCAGCGCAAGGAAGGCAATTTTGACTGCTTTGCCACGGCTCATGCGGGCGCATGCGATCAAGACGCTTGCCTGTGGCGCGCAGACTGTTTTGCCGCGGCCAGGAGCAGCAAGCATTCCTGAACCGGCGGCTTTTCTGAAGTGGTAAGGAGGTGCCATGTTTCTCAGGCATGTTTCGAGCGGTGACATCGTGGAGGTGATGGATGTCGAATCCCTCTTTGATCCTTTCCGGAATGAATTCAAGGGCCGGTTCCACGCGGGCGAGGAAATGCCGGATCCTGCCGGCTTTCGCAAGTCCGACATGATATTTCTCTCCGGTGAGCGCCTGCCGCGTTGCTGGGTGGACCCGCACTACAAGGAGCGAAAAATCTGAAATCAGGGTATCCTTGCGGTTCAGGACGTGATTTTCGAGAAGGGATTCACGCTTACCAGTTACCTGTGCACCAAAGGGGAGCATGATCATGCCGGTTCCATTGCAGATAACCTTGAAAGACATGCCGCAGTCCGAGGCGGTGGAGTCCCGTATCCGCGAAAAGGCGGAGAAGCTTAACCGTTTTCATGAGCGCATCATCAGCTGCCGCGTGGTGGTGGAATCGCCGCAGCGGCACCAGCATCAAGGCAAACTCTACAGTGTTCACATCGACCTCTCCGTGCCCGGCGCCGAACTGGTGGCGAACCGCGCCCAGGACGAGGATGTCTACGTCGCGATTCGCGACGCTTTCGGCGCCATCACCCGGCAGCTGGAGGACTTCACGCGACGCCAGCGCGGCGACGTGAAGACTCATACCGCGCCTGACGCCTGATATACAGCCCGGGTAACCGGGCGTTCGCATGCGGTGGGGAATGGCCGGCCATGAGGAGTTATGCGCATGGATATCAATGCCGTTCAGAGAGTCTATCGACGTTACGCCCCGGCCTATGATTTTTATTTCGGGGCCATGTTCCAGCCCGGGCGCCGGGAAATCATCGCCCGCCTGGACTGCCGCCCCGGCGACCGCATTCTCGAGGTTGGTGTGGGCACGGGTCTTTCCCTCTCGCTTTATCCGCGTCATGTCGAGATTACCGGCATCGACCTTTCCCGGGAGATGCTGGTGCGCGCCCGCGCCCGCCGTCGCTGCCAGCACCTGAAGCACGTGGTGGCCTTGCGCCTGATGGACGCCGAGCACATGCAGTTCGCCGACAACAGCTTCGACAAGGTGGTGGCGATGTATGTCGTTTCCGTCACCCCGCACCCGGCACGCATGACGGATGAGATGCGGCGGGTGTGCAAGCCCGGCGGCGAGCTTTTCATCGTGAATCATTTCCATCACGCCAACTCGCTGGTCGGCGGGGTGGAGCGGCTGGCGGCGCCGTTTTCGCACGTGATGGGCTTTCGCCCGGATTTCTCGCTGGAGCATTTCATCGACGAGACCGGGCTGGACGTCGCGGCACGGATTCCGGTGAATGCGCTGGGATACTGGACACTCTTGCGGTGTCGCAACAACAAGCGTTCCAGGGCGGGCGTCGCCCCGATGCCGGCGCTCGCCTGAGGTCATGCCTGCGGGCCGCGGAGGCCGGATGGGCGTTGTTGTTGACCGCGGTGGCGTGCGGTGAAACGGCGTCACCGGCGATGGCCACACCGGATGATCCTGAAACCGGCATGCGCGGCTTTGTCCTCGAACCGCTTGCCCGGCGCCGGATTCTGCATGCCCGTTTCAGGACGCGCCCGATATTCTCCGGCGACGCACGGAAGCGGTCGCCTTTCTTTTGCGCGGAGCGCCATCCGACGCCGGCCGGCGCAGGCGTTCGTACATCTGCATGTATTTGGTAGCGCGGTGGCGCCAGGAAAAATCCTGGCGCATTCCGGTGCGCATGATTTTTTGCCAGCATCCGGCGTCGCGCCAGAGTGCCAACGCGCGGTCCATGGCAGCGAGCAGGGCGCCGCCGTTCGCCTCCTGGAACACGATGCCGGTTGCCTTCCCGGCGCCGATATTTTCCGGTGTCGCATCTACCACGGTGTCGGCCAGCCCGCCGGCACGCCGGACGATGGGAACGGTTCCGTAACGCAGGCTGTAAAGCTGGTTCAACCCGCAGGGCTCGAAGCGCGATGGCATCAGGAACATGTCGGCCCCGGCCTCGATCCGGTGCGCCAGTCCTTCGTCATAGCCGATACGCACGGACAGGCGATCCTTGTAGCGCGCGGCCTGCCGGACCAGCGCCGTCTCATAAGCAGCCTCGCCGCTGCCGAGCAGGACGAGTTGCAGCGGCCGGTGCATGAGGCCGGGCAGGGTGTCGAGCACCAGGTCGATGCCTTTCTGCGCCACCAGCCGGCCCACCATGCCGATCAGGGGGGCATCGGGTTCCAGTGGAAGACCGAATTCCCGTTGCAGCGCCAGTTTGTTGGCAGCCTTGCCTTGCAGCCGGCCGGCGGAATAGTGATTCACCAGATAGCGGTCGCGCGCCGGGTCCCATTCCGCATCGTCGATGCCGTTGAGAATGCCGCTGAGCCGGGCGGCGCGTCGGCGCAGCAGGCCGTCCAGACCGTCGCCGAATTCCGGCGTCTGGATTTCGCGCGCGTAAGTGGGGCTGACGGTGGTGAGCTGGTCGGCGAACACGAGGCCGCCCTTCATGAACGACAACTGGTCATGAAACTCGAGCGCCTCCGGCGACCACAGCCCGGGCGGCAGCGCCAGCGCCGTGAAAGTCCGGTGCGGAAACAGGCCCTGATACGCCAGGTTGTGAATGGTGAAGATCGTGGCGGGTCGTGTTTTTTCCCGGGCCAGCAGCACCGGCACCAGCCCCGTCTGCCAGTCGTGGCCGTGCACCACGTCCGGGCGCCACTTGATCCGGCTGCGGCCCAGGGCAAGCGCCGTTGCCACGTGCGCCAGCAGCGCGAAACGCATGGCGTTGTCCGGCCATGGTTGACCACGGGAGTCAAGATAAGGATTGCCGGGCCGATCGTAGGCCGGCGGGAAATCGGCCAGCCAGATGATCAGCGACGTGCCGGGGAGCCGGCCTTCCAGGATTTTTACCGGCGCTTCGAGACCGGCAATGGTCAGCGAGGCGACGTTTTTGAGTTTGTTGGCGCGTGTGACGGCATCCCGGTAGGCGGGCAGCAGCAGGCGCACATCGGCCCCCCGGGATTGCAGGGCGACCGGCAGACTGCCGGCGACGTCGCCCAGTCCGCCGGTTTTGACCAGTGGATGGGCCTCGCTCGTCACGAAGAGAATTCTCGGCATTTATCCTTTATGAAAATATGATTTTGAACCGCCAAGGCGCCAAGGCCGCCAAGAAAACAACTTCCGGAGATTCTTCTCCTTGGCGTTCTTGGCGTCTTGGCGGTTAAATGATCTTATAGTGTATTTGAATTCATGGCGTTGTGGTAAATTCAGAAATCATCGCCGTACACGGACGAATACGCGGACAGCCGATACCCCAAGGAGGTGCGACCATGAACCCGGGCCAATCCTCGCAACACATCACCCGGCTGACACGCGATACCCTGGCGCTGATTCTCGCCGGCGGTCGCGGATCGCGGCTGAAACACCTCACGCTGTGGCGCGCCAAACCCTCGGTGCCGTTTGGCGGCAAGTTCCGCATCATCGATTTCCCGCTGTCGAACTGCATGAACTCCGGCATCCGGCGCGTCGGCGTGCTGACGCAGTACAAGGCGCACTCGCTCATCAAGCACATCCAGCGCGGCTGGGGGTTCCTGCGCGGCGAACTCGGCGAATTCGTGGAGCTGTTGCCGGCGCAGCAGCGCATCGAGACCTCGTGGTACACCGGCACGGCTGACGCGGTTTACCAGAACCTCGACATTATCCGCAATCACGAGCCGCAATACGTCCTGATCCTCGCCGGCGATCACGTATACAAGATGGACTACGGCGCGATGCTGCTGCATCACATCGAGAGCAAGGCGGACGTCACGGTTGCCTGCGTCGAGGTGCCGGTGGCGCGCGCGCGCGAATTCGGCGTGATGACCATGGATGCGCAGGGCCGCATCGTCGATTTTCAGGAGAAGCCGGAGGATCCCGAACCGATGCCGGGCCGCCCCGATACCGCCCTGGCCTCCATGGGAATTTACCTGTTCAACACCCGCTTCCTGTATGAACAGCTGATTCGCGACGCCGACACCGCCGCTTCGTCGCATGACTTCGGAAAGGATCTCATTCCTTCCATGATCGACGCCTATCGCGTCATGGCCTACCCGTTCCGCGACCCGGTCACCGACCGGCAGCCGTACTGGCGCGACGTCGGGACCATCGATGCCTTCTGGGAGGCGAATATCGAGCTGGTCGGAGTCACGCCCGAGCTCAATCTGTACGACGATAAATGGCCGATCTGGACCTATCAGGAGCAGTTGCCGCCGGCCAAGTTCGTGTTCGACGACGACGACCGCCGCGGCATGGCCGTGGACTCGATGGTATCGGGCGGCTGCGTCATTTCCGGTTCGCGCATCCGCCATTCGCTGCTGTTCTCGGACGTGAAGGTGCACTCCTACTGCGAGATCACCGACACCGTGGTGTTGCCGGACGTCGTGATCAACCGTCACTGCCGCCTGAAACGGACGGTGATCGACAAGGGTTGCCACGTTCCCGAAGGTACGGTGATCGGCGAGAATTTCGAGCAGGATGCCAAACGCTTCCACGTGAGTTCCGGTGGCGTGGTGCTGGTGACGCCGGAAATGCTGGGCCAGGAACTGCATCATGCCCGATGACATACGGTTGAAAGTCGTGCTGTGCTGGCATATGCACCAGCCGCAATACCGCGATCTGATGAGCGGCAGCTACCATCTGCCGTGGACCTACCTGCATGCCATCAAGGATTACACCGACATGGCGGCGCATCTCGAGGCCGTGCCGGCGGCGCGCGCCGTGGTCAATTTTGCCCCGTTGCTGCTCGAGCAGATCGAAGACTACGCGAAACAGGTGGAGGGCTTTCTTACCAACAGCCTTGCCATCCGCGATCCGTTGCTGGCGGCGCTGATCAGTCCTGCGCAGCCGCCTTCGGACGAGGAACGCATCATGCTCATCAAGGCCTGCGTGCGCGCCAATGAAGCGCGCATGATCGGCCGCTTCCCCGCCTTCCACCGCCTGGCCGAAATGGCCGCCTGGTGCATGGCGCATCCCGAGTCGCTGCGCTACCTGAGCAACCAGTATCTCGCCGATCTGCTGGTGTGGTATCACCTGGCCTGGCTCGGTGAAACCGTGCGCCGCAACGACGCGCGTATCAAACGCCTGCTCGAAAAGGAAACTGGTTACAGTCTGCACGACCGGCGCGAACTGCTCAGCGTCATCGGCGAATTGCTGTCGAACGTGATCCCGCGCTACCGGCAACTGGCCGCGCGCGGGCAGGTGGAGCTGTCCGTGACGCCGTACGCCCACCCGATCGTGCCGCTGCTGCTCGACTTTGCCTGCGCGCGCGAGGCCATGCCGCAGGCGCCGCTGCCATTGCTGCCGCAGTATCCCGGCGGCGAGGAGCGGGCGCGCTGGCATATCCGCGAAGGCATCGAGACCTTCCGCCGGCATTTCGGTTTTGCGCCGGCCGGGTGCTGGCCGTCGGAAGGGGCGGTGAGCACGCCGTCCCTGAAGTTGCTGGCGCAGGCGGGTTTCCGCTGGGCCGCCAGCGGCGAGGGCGTGTTGCACAACAGCCTGGCGCAGTCGGGCCATGCGGAGCACGGCATGAAGGAGGCCTGGCTTTACCGCCACTACAGCGTCGCCGACAGCGGCATGAGCTGTTTCTTCCGCGACGACGGCTTGTCCGACCTCATCGGTTTTACCTACGCCGGTTGGCATGCCGATGACGCAGTCAACAACCTGGTGCATCATCTGGAAAACATCGCACACGCTTGCCGTGCGCATCCCGAGCACGTGGTGTCGATCATCATGGACGGGGAAAATGCCTGGGAGCATTATCCGGAGAACGCGTATTTTTTCCTGAGCGCGCTCTACCGTCGCCTGTCGGAACATCCCGGGATCGAGCTGACCACGTTTTCCGATTGCCTGAAAACCGTGGCGGCGAAGCATCTGCCCCAGCTCACGGCCGGTTCTTGGGTGTACGGCACGCTGTCCACTTGGATCGGTGAGCCGGACAAGAACCGCGGTTGGGACATGCTCGGCGACGCCAAGCATGCCTTCGATGCCGCTGCCTCCCGGCTCAGCGCCGAGCAGCTCGAGCGCGCGCGCCGCCAGCTAGCCATTTGCGAGGGCTCGGACTGGTTCTGGTGGTTCGGCGGTGACAATCCGGCTTCCACGGTGGCTGATTTCGAGCAGCTTTACCGCCAGCACCTGACCAATCTTTACCAGCTGATCGGCACGGAGCCGCCGGAATACCTGGCGCAGGTATTCACCCGCGGCGGCGGCGCCCCCAGGCACGGCGGCGTGATGCGCCCCGGCCAGCTCTCCACCGGATGATCCCCGCCGTCCTCGAACAGCGGCGCGCCGGGGTATTGCTGCATCCCACCTCGCTGCCGGGTGGCGTCGGCAATGGCGACCTCGGCGCGGACGCCCACCGCTTCGTGGATTTCCTGGCGCAGGCGGGCTTCAGCGTCTGGCAGATGCTGCCGCTCGGCCCCACGCATCGCGACGGTTCACCCTATCATGCGTTGTCGCTGCATGCCGGAAATCCCATGCTCATCAGTCTCGACCGGCTGGTCGAATGGGGCTGGCTGGAGCCGGACCGGCCCGGTGCCGCGGTGAACGTGGCGGCTTACCGTGTCGAGCGGCTGGCGCAGTCGTACAAGAAATTCATGCAGCGCGCCACGGATTCCGATCAGCGGGATTTCGCGGCCTTCATCAACCGCGAAGCGCACTGGCTCGAGGACTACGCGCTGTATCGCGCCCTGCGGCGCGAATATTCCGGTCAGGCCTGGTTCCAGTGGCCGGCACCATTGCGCGATCGCGATCCGGACGCGCTGGCCACGGCGCGCGTGCGCCTCAGCGATGAGCTGGAGCAGGTGTGTTTCGAACAGTTCGTTTTTGCGCGCCAGTGGGAGGCGCTGCGTTCACATGCGGAGCAGCGCAACCTGCTGCTGTTCGGAGACATGCCTATTTTCGTGGCGCACGACAGCGTCGACGTCTGGATGCAGCGTGAATATTTCCGGCTCGATGACAGCGGCCAGCCCACGGCCGTGGCGGGTGTGCCGCCGGATTATTTTTCCGCGCAGGGCCAGCGCTGGGGCAATCCTCTGTACCGCTGGGAGCGCATGCAGGCAGACGGTTTTCGCTGGTGGATGGCGCGCATGACCACCGAATTCAGGCGCTTCGATCTGCTGCGCGTGGACCACTTCCGCGGATTCGAGGCGTGCTGGGAAATACCGGCGGCGGATGCGACCGCAGTGAACGGACGCTGGGTCCGGGTCCCGGGCGAGGCGTTGTTCGAATCCCTGCTGCGGCATTTCGGCAGCCTGCCGCTGGTGGCCGAGGACCTCGGGATGATCACGCCGGAGGTGCTGGCGTTGCGCGACCGCTTCGACTTTCCCGGCATGGAAATATTGCAGTTCGCCTTCGACAGCGGCGCGGACAATCCCTACCTGCCGCACAATCACCGCAAGCTGGGCGTGGTTTACACCGGCACGCATGACAACGACACCACATTGGGCTGGTTCGAGAACCTGCCGGCGGAACGGCAATTGCGCGTGGTGGAATACCTCGGTTACCCGCATGAACCGATGCCATGGCCGCTGGTGCGTGCGGCGTTGGCCTCGGTCTCGCAACTGGCGATCGTGCCGATGCAGGATATCCTGGCGCTCGGCCGTGGGCAGCGCATGAACACCCCGGGCACGACCGATGGCAACTGGCGCTGGCGTTTCCACTGGGAACAGATCGCGCCGGATCTCGGTGAGCGGCTGAAGCGAATGACAGCCATGTACGGCCGCACCGCGGGGTAGCGAATAGCGATATGCCGTTATTTGGCGGGTTTTATATGAATTGCCCGGCATGGAAATATTGCAGTTCGCCTTCGACAGCGGTGCGGACAATCCCTGCCTGCCGATTCTTTATCGTGACCCGCTTACGTCGTGTTATGTAACTTTAGGTACATTCAGGAACATTGGTAAAACGGTTGCGCAGTTCCTTCTGATGGGTTTGAATGAATGGTCTGGACTTGTCGCAGTACGTACCTGCGATCATCGGGTTACTCGCCGGAACAGATAGAATAAAAATCAAGCGCCGGCATTGCCCTGAATCCGTTTTGGCCAGAGAAAATACCGTCTGGATGGGAGGAGAATGTCATGAATAGCGCTGCATTATCTGCTGCCCCAAAATGGCTTTCATTTTTTCCGGGACTCGCGGAAATCCAGGATGATGCCTGGCTGGAGGCGTTGCACGCTGCCAGGGAAATAACCATCCCTCCCAAAGCAGTGGTCATCCGTCGCGGCGATCCGTGTCAGAATTTCCTCCTGCTGGTGAGAGGCACGGTGCGCGTATACGAAAGTTCGGAAGGCGGGCGCGAGATTGCGCTCTATCGCACCCACGGCGGCGATATCTGTATCCTGACGCTGAACAACCTGCTTTCCGGCGCCGACTATGCCGCCGAAGCCGTGACCGAGGACGAGGTAAGGGCGGTCATGATTCCCATGCCGTTTTTCCAGCACGCCATGGCGCATTCCGAAGCCTTCCGCAACTTCATCATGGCCACGCTCGCGCGCCGTCTGAGCGATGTTATGCGGGTGGTGGAACAGGTCACCTTCCAGCGCCTCGATTTGCGTCTCGCCTGCCTGCTCGGCCAGCTTTTCGAGCGCAACAAGTCGGCCGCTATTTCGATGACTCACGAGGAATTGGCGCGTGAATTGGGCACGACACGCGTCGTGATAAGCCGGATGCTCAAGGAATTCGAGCGCATGGGATGCATACGTTTGCAGCGGGGCCAGATCGAGTTGTTGTCTTCGGAGGCTTTGGAGCGACTCTCGCGCGATTAAATTGTGTAACGTTTGTAACAGACACCGTTGTCACGGCTCATGTAGATTGTGAGTTGTGGAGCCTGAAGCAATAGACACCCGTTTGGGAAGCATCTCAGGTTCCTGCCCGGTTCCGGGCATGGTGGCAGGCCTCTCTCCCTCGTCACTGATTCCTGACCGGCCGTGAGGCGCCGGGTTTTTCCCGGCGCCTTTTTTTGTTTGTGACAGATTTTGCGCAGTTACTGCATGCATCTCCACACCCCCCGCGTTTTTTCCGATCCATAAGCGTGCCACGGAAAACGACGACCAGGAAAACGAGGAGCTATCCTGGTTCAGGCGTGAAGTAGTGAAGGCACCGGGTGCGTTAAGCGCGGCTGGGGTCTTGGCCGCGTTATTGCCGTTAAAGACGTTCGGCGCGGGCAAGGGCAGCTCGGGGCAGCGTCCTTTGCCCGGCAACTCGGGATTCCGCCGGTATCGACCCACCGGCGCCACGTCAGCTGCTGACGATTACGACATGCAGATCACGCAGACGCCGGTGTCCAGCATTCCCGGCAACTTCGCTCCTGGCAGTGGAGCAATAACTGTTTGTTAATGATTTCTCACAACCAGATCATGTACCCCGACTCGAAGCGGTGCGACAGGGCGGGGTGGAACGGGAACAGGCGGATTTTGTAATACTGCAATCCCGGCAGCCGCGGGTAGAGGTCCAGCTTGAACCGGGTTTCGCCCGACTCGTCCGTTCCTTCGGCCGCAAAAATATGGCTGTCCAGCCTTATGAACTCGTTGTTATCCGATTCGTAACCCACCAGGCATTCGACCAGCACGTCATCCGGGTGCAGGCCATTCAGGCGCGCCTTTACGCGCAGCGCCAGGGCTTCACCGGAGCGGATTTCAGCCAGGCCGTCATCCACGCGCCAGGCGCTGACTTTCGGCCAGCTCTGGTCGAGCCGCTTGCGCCAGGCCGCGATCTCCTTGGCGCGCGCGAAGTTGTTGCCCAGCATCATCAGGCGCTGGCGCTTGGCCGGCGCGTAATAGTTGCGCACGTAATCCATCACCATGCGCTGGGAGTTGAAGCGCGGAATCAGCGACTTCATCGAATTCTTGGATTTTTTCACCCACTGTTCCGAATAGCCGTGGCCATTGCGGTGGTAATAAAGCGGAATGACCTGCTTTTCCATGATGTCCAGCAACTCCTGGGCCTCCTCGCGGTCGCGATAGGCGCTGTCGTACTGCGCGCCGTGCGGCGTGATGGCCCAGCCGTTCTCGCCGTTGTAGCCTTCGCCCCACCAGCCGTCGAGCACGCTCAGGTTGATGACGCCGTTGATGCCGGCCTTTTCCCCGGAGGTGCCGCTCGCTTCCAGCGGATACTCCGGCGTGTTGAGCCAGACGTCAACGCTGGTAACGAGTTTGCGCGCGAGCGAAAGATCGTATCCTTCCAGCAGGATGAGCTTGCCTTCGAATTCCGGACGGCGCGAATATTCGTGGATGACCTCGATCAGCCGTTGTGCCGGCAGGTCGTGCGGGTGCGCCTTGCCGGCGAATATCAGCAGCATGCGGCGTTTCGGGTCGTTCAGCAGACGCGCCAGCCGTACCGGGTCGGAAAACAGCAGCGTGGCGCGCTTGTAGGTGGCGAAGCGCCGCGCGAAACCCACCGTGAGCACGTCCGCATCATGCGGCGTGAGATACTGGACATAACGTTCGATCAGGGCCTCGCTGGTGCCATTGCGGCGGTGCTGATGGATGACCCGGCGTTTGACTTCGGCCAGCATCTCCGCCTTGAGCGACTGGTGCAGGCTCCAGTAACTGTGATCGGGAATGTCGTCAATGTGTTTCCAGAATTCCTCGTTGAGCAGCTCGTTGCGCCAGCCGCCGCCGAAGCGCATGTCGAACAGGTTGGCCCATTCACGCGCCAGGAACGTCGGCACGTGCACGCCGTTGGTGATGCATCCGACCGGGTTTTCCTCCGGGGGAATTTGCGGCCAGATGTAGGCGTCCATGCGCGAGGCCACGCCGCCGTGAATGCGCGAAACGCCGTTGCGAAAGCGCGAGCCGCGCAGGGCCAGCGCCGTCATGTTGAAACCGCCCTGGCTGTCCGGGCTGGAGCCGAGGGAAAACAGTTTTTCCTTGTCCAGGCCCAGCGCCTTCAGCTGACTGCCGAAATATCGCTCCATCAGCGCATAATCGAAGATGTCATGGCCGGCCGGCACGGGAGTGTGGGTGGTGAAGATGGTGTTGGCGGCGACCAGCTCCAGCGCGCTGTCGAAATCCAGGCCCTGGGCGACGGCTTCGCGGCAGCGCTCGAGGATCTGGAACGCGGCGTGGCCTTCGTTGATGTGCCATACCGTTGGCTTGAGCCCCACGGCGCCGAGTGCGCGCACACCGCCGATGCCGAGCACGATTTCCTGCTGGATGCGCGTGTTGATGTCGCCGCCGTATAGCTGGTAAGTGATGCGCCGGTCGGCCTCGTCGTTTTCCGGCAGATCGCTGTCGAGCAGGTAGAGCGTGATATGGCCGGCCTTGGCCTTCCATACCTTGAGAATGACGCGCTTGCCCGACATATCCACATCCACGTGGATTTCCTTGCCGTTCGCATCCAGCGCCGGGTCCACCGGCAGGTCGGCGAAGTGCATCGGGTGGTAATGCGCCACCTGGCTGCCGCGCGCGTCGATGGTCTGGGTGAAGTAACCCTGGCGGTAGAGCATGCCCACGGCCACGAAGGGGAGGTTGAGATCACTCGCTGCCTTGCAGTGATCGCCGGCCAGAATGCCGAGGCCGCCGGAATAGATCTGGAAGCTTTCATGCAGGCCGAATTCGGCGCAGAAATAGGCCACCAGGTCTTCTTTCGGGTCCAGGTGCTGCAGGATGTCGGCGCGCGCGGTTTCCTGATGATACGTATCGTAGACCGAGAGGACGCGGTTGTAGTCCTCCATGAACACGCGGTCCTCGGCGGCTTCGTTGATCCGCTTTTGCGCCACACGCCGCAGGAACACCTTGGGGTTGTGTCCGCAGGATTCCCACAGCTCGCGGTCGAGACGGAAGAACAGCGCGCGCACCTCGCGGTCCCAGCTGTAAAGCAGATCGTTGGCCAGTTCCTTCAGCCGTTTCAGGCGCTCCGGAAGGACCGGTTGTACTTCGAGTGTGTAGCGTGTGCCGGGCATAAGCTCTCTTCGTTCGGAGACAATCTCAGGCTACATAGTATAGTATGACGGCCCGTTCAGGGTGACTGTGTTGCTTACAGCGGTGAATGCGGCGTCCCGGCAACATCATGCGTAAATCCGATTTTAATTATTCCCTGCCTCCGGAACTGGTGGCGCAATATCCGGCGTCGCCGCGCAGCGCCAGCCGTCTGCTGCACCTCGATGGTGCAAGCGGCGCGTGCCGCGATATGAAATTTGCCGATCTGCCGGCGCTGTTGCGGGCCGGCGATCTGCTGGTGTTCAACGACACGTGCGTGATTCCGGCGCGGCTCCTCGGGTACAAGGACAGCGGCGGACGTATCGAGGTGCTGATCGAGCGTCTGCTGGATGTGCATCGCGTGTTGGCTCAGGTGCGGTCCAGCAAGCCTCCCCGGCCGGGACAGAAATTGATCCTGGATGGCGGCGCCACGGCGGTAGTGCAGGGCCGCGAGGGCGAGTTTTATGTACTGGAGTTCGAAATCGGCGTGAAATTAAAAGAATCCCCTCTCCCCCTGAAAGGGGGAGAGGGAGAGGGAAAGGGAGAGGGGGTCGACGAATCGGTTACAGAAATCCTCGATCGCATCGGCCACGTGCCGCTGCCGCCGTATATCGCTCGCGCGGATGAAGGCGCCGACCGCGAACGCTACCAGACGGTGTACGCGCGGCATCGCGGCGCCGTGGCGGCGCCGACGGCCGGGCTGCACTTCGACGAGGCCATGCTCGGACGGCTGAAGGAGATGGGCGTGGACAGCGCTTTCGTCACCTTGCACGTCGGTGCTGGCACGTTCCAGCCGCTGCGGGTGGAGGATATCCGCGAGCACCGCATGCACGCGGAATATGTGCGCGTGCTACCGGGCGACAGCGATAAAATCAATTCAGCAAAAAAAGAGGGGCGTCGCGTGGTGGCAGTTGGCACCACGGTGGTCAGGGCGCTGGAAACGGCCGCGAGGGACGGGCGCCTGGACCCTTTTGAGGGCGAGACCGATATTTTTATTTACCCCGGATACCGTTTCCAGATCGTCGACGCGCTGCTGACCAATTTCCACCTGCCGGGCTCGACCTTGCTCATGCTGGTGTGCGCCTTCGGTGGAACGGAAAACGTGCTCAATGCCTACCGTCACGCGGTCGAGGGCCGCTACCGTTTTTACAGCTATGGAGATGCGATGTTCGTCGATTAATCGCTTATAGCGTTCCGGTCCCGATCTCCACGGGCACGTCTGCGCACAAGAGCAAGCATGGTCAGGAACAGGGCGACAAGAATCCAGTCGCCGCTTTGTAATGCTTGCGATGATTCAGTGGTAATTGAGCATCCCCCGGACTGAGGTTGATCCTGGGTCGAGGTGGAGGTGAATGTTGCCAATACCGCTTGGGCTCCCGTGTGTGCAATGCTGTTGTTTGCGACGAGATCGTCATCACCGCGTTTTCCATCAACGAAGTGCAGGATAATCTTGTCGCCACTTATCTCGGCGCCAGTTTCGCCGTCGAACGTGAAGTCGTACCAGTGAGGTGTCGGGTTATTGGGCGTCGGACCGTAGGCATAGTAGGAGTCGGGGCGCGTGGCGGCACCGTCATACAGTGTTACAACAACACCCGCAGTGCCCATTATCCCTGATAGCTTCCAGGTGAACATTCCATTGTTGAAGCGCGTGGAACCCAGGTTCACTGTTCTGAAGTTGTTGATTGTCATGCCGGGGGCCGCGGAAATCGTGGATGTGCCACCACCCGACACAGTCTGGATTGTTGTCACGTTTGCCTGATCGCGGTCCGGAATGCCATCGCCATTCCCGTCGCCGTTGGGTGCCATGTCTTCGGTTTGCGGGCAGGCGGCATCTGCGTCATTGTTTACACATACCCGAGATGTATATATATAGGCACCATTGAGAGTTGGGGCTTGAAACGGGGAAAAAAATAACGGTGAGCGCGGCAAGGCGGCGATCGCATCCACGACATTCATTCCCGAACCGATCACATGGCCAAAAACGGTGTATCCAACAAGACCAATGGAGTTATCGTTGAGGTTGATAAACCACTCGCTGGTTGCGCTGTCTGGGAGCAGGTTGCCAAACTCGTCCTGTGTCAGCGCCATTGATATGAACCTCCCCCGATTTCGTGGACACCCCGTTAAGGTGGACAATACCGAAATCGGAGGACCCTATGTCAGCACAAAAACGACGTCAATACACCGAGGAGTTCAAGACCGAGGCCGTGCGCCTGGTGCAGGAAAGTGGTAAACCCGTGGCCGAGATCGCACGGGAGCTCGGCATCGCGGAGAATCTGCTGTACCGCTGGCGAACCGAGGAACATAACGCACGTCGCCTCGGGACCACGCGGACGAACCTCAAGGCCGAGCACGAAGAGCTGACGTGTCTTCGCCGCGAGCTCGACACCGTGAGAAAGGAGCGTGATTTTTTAAAGCGTGCGGCGGCGTTCTTCGCGAGGGAGCGGTCATGAGATACCGCGCCATCCGGGAGAACGTCCGCCGCTTCCCCGTGCGCCTGATGTGCCGGGCCCTGAAGGTCTCGGCGGCCGGCTACTACGCCTGGCACACCCGGCCGGAGAGCCAACGCGCGGTGCATAACCGGGCGTTGTTGGTCTCGATTCGGGCGATCCACGCCGGGAGCCGCTGCACCTATGGCAGCCCCAGCATCTGCGATGCACTGCAGAAACGCGGGCACCGGATCGGCGAAAATCGCGTGGCGCGGCTGATGCGCCTCCACGGCATCCGGGCCAAAACGGTGAAAAAGTGGAAGGCCACGACCGATTCCGGCCATAAACTGCCGGTGGCCGCCAACACACTCGATCGGCGGTTTGCGGTCGACGAACCGAACCGGGTGTGGGCCGGTGACATCACCTACGTCTGGACGCGGGAAGGCTGGCTGTATCTCGCCGTGGTGCTCGATCTCTACTCGCGGGCCGTGATCGGCTGGGCGATGGGGCCGCGGCTCACCGCCGATCTCGCCACCCAGGCACTGACCATGGCGCTGTGGCGGCGCAAACCGGCCAAGGGGCTGCTGCATCACTCCGATCGCGGCGTGCAGTATGCGAGCGGCGATTACCAGGGACTGCTCGGCCGCGCCGGCATGACGTGTTCGATGAGCCGCAAGGCGAACTGCTGGGACAACGCCTGCGTCGAGAGTTTCTTCGGCACGCTCAAGAAGGAGCTGATCCACGACCGGCGCTATCTCACGCGGGAAGAAGCGAAACAGGACATCTTCGAATACATCGAAGTGTTCTACAATCGGCAACGTCGTCATTCGACCCTCGGCTACCGTTCACCGGCCGAGTTCGAGGCGATGAACCAAGTTGCTTGAGCCGGTGTCCATGAATTTGGGGGAAGTCCACCCGGACCTTTGATGCTTATTCAAGGCTCGATATCCTGACATATCCCAGCGGTTACACCTTGAAACACCTCTACGACACCGTCGGCAATCTTGTCGAATTAAGGGATGCGCAAAATAACCAAAGTTTCTGGAAGGCTGTCTCGGCCGATGCGCGCGGTCGGCTCACTGAAGAGCAGCTGGCGGGCGGCACCACGGTTACGACCCATAGCTATTACCCGGAAACCGGTTTGCCTGAGTACAGCTATACCACAAGTCCCGCGGGCCAGGTTCGTTATGGCTACTACATGTGGAACAACGGCGGTAATCTCTCGCTGCGGATGTCATATAGCGGCAGCAGCTACTTTATGGAAACTTTCGGCTATGACAGCCTCAATCGGCTGAGAAGCGTTACCGGTCCTGCAAGCAAGACCTATCGATACGACGCCATCAGCAACCTTACCTACAAATCCGATGTCGGAACCTACAGCTATCTCGTCAACGGCAATGCCCGTCCACACGCCGTGGATTCCATCGTCGGAGGCATAAGCGCGAACTTCACTTATGACGCAAATGGCAACATGCTTTCGGGAAGCGGAAAAAGCGTCGCTTATACCTCCTTCAACCAGCCGGCCACGATTGCCAGCGGCGCCAGTACCGCGACGTTCAGCTATGACGCCAATTTCAAGCGCGTCAGCAAGATAACGAACAACATTCCTACCCACTACATGGACAGTGGCCGCTACGAAGCCACGATTAGCGGCGCCACCACCACTCATCGCCATTACATTTATGCCGGACAGACGCCGGTCGCACTGTATACTTTTGCCACGATCGGCGGCGGCGCGGGCGATCCGACCGTAAGCTATCTGCACGCGGACCCGTTGGGCTCAACGGAAGCCATCACCGATCCCGCGGGAAACATACGGCGACGCTTGTCGTACGATGTCTGGGGCAAGCGAAGAAACGCCGACGGCACCGACGCCACCGCCGCCATTATCGCGCCGATAAAGCTCGGTTACACCGCCCAGGAACACGACGACGAGCTCGCCCTTATCAACATGAAGGCGCGCGAGTACGATCCGCTCCTGGGGCGTTTCCTCCAGCCCGACCCCTTGAAGGAAATGGGCGACCCGCACCCGTATGCGTATGCGAACAACAACCCCCTCAAATATACCGATCCGACGGGGACGAGTTTTGTCGATTTCACCGGCTGGCAATGGGGATCGGGCATTGGCGAAAACCGCTATGTCGGCACCGCCGGCGGTTACGACCAATGGATCCTCGATGACTATGGCAACATTGGCACGCAACGCGTCAGTCACTACGGTTCTTATTCGAGCTGGAACTCCAGTTGGGATTCCTGGAATTCCAGCTCCTCGCTGGGTTCTTTCGGTAGCGGCGGCCTCTCCCAGACAAGCTACAACACCTCGTATAGCTCCGGGGGCTACGGCGGGTACGTCTCAAGCTACAATACGCTAGGGGCGGGATGGAGCACAGGTACACCGAGCAGCAGTTCAAGCTGGATCAACACCATTCCTTTCGTGAGCGCGTTCGACCAGGCCGCGAATGGGAACTTATGGTCGGCGTTGGGAAGCGCGACGGTGGATTTTGGTACCATCTTCGCTCCTACCCGGCTCCTGGGGATGGGGAGAGTGGGGCGTACTGCGACCAGTACTCAATCAGTTTTTTGGTCGGGCCGCGGCACGCAGGGGGTGGCGGAAAGCTGGGCACGAGCCAATGGCGGACAAACTTTATCCATGAGTCAATATGCCGTGGGCGCGACAGCAACGCCCCAAGCCGTACAGAGTGCGAGTTTAGCATTCGCGCAAAGTGCAAGGGGGAACGTCACCGTATTCCAGTCAGCGTCGTTTGTTCCAGTCAACAGTATCTGGGCAACTACGGAGTACCCCGCCCTAATGGGGAATCCGAATGTTACAGGTATTACATACGACATTCTGAATATGGGCGGGGAAACAATTTGTACAATATTTTGCCCCAAGTGAGCTGGTCATGAACCATGAGTTTCAAAAAACTGGATTAAACACCGTGACCAGCTCACAAGGATTCACTGTTGAAGTGAAATTCGCCGGAGGCGTGCATTATCACGATGCCATCGGGGACATACTGATTGATTCTGAATGGCTGGTAAATCCGCCGCGAATACTTCTGTATCGGCGACGCGCTTACGTATCCGATTCGCGCCTAAATGATGTGTATGCCAATGCGCAGAGGGCATTGGAGTATCTTGGTCATCGAGTTGAAACGTGGACCGACTGAAAAACCCGAATCAAGGGGTCAGAGTCCTTGAAAACTATCATCCGCCACTTTAGCGTAGCCAGCATATTCAACATAGAAAAACTTCATGGCCCGCCTGCCGCGCATCGTGATCCCGCGCGGAAAACCGGGTCAGAGAGGAATTTTCGCTAATATTCCGACTTGCTAATATTTTCCCGTCTTTGCGTCCCCGAGAGAAACGACCACCATGCCCCGCAAACCCCGCTTCACCCTGTCCGGTGTGCCTCAGCACGTGATCCAACGCGGCAACAACCGCGAACCCTGTTTTTTCGCTGAGCAAGATTACCGCCGCTATCTCGAAGACCTGCAAGCCTGCGCCGAGAAATACGATTGTCGTCTCCACGCCTACGTCCTCATGACCAACCACGTACATTTGTTGGTCACACCGATGCAGGAACAGGGAATTGCCGAGATGATGCAGGCCCTGGGCCGGCGCTACGTGTATTACATCAACAAGACCTATCGACGCACCGGTACCTTGTGGGAAGGACGTTACAAGGCCAGCCTGATCGACTCGGAAGCCTATTTGCTGACCTGCATGCGTTATATCGAACTCAACCCGTTGCGGGCCGAGATGGTGAACCACGCCGGGGAATACAAATGGTCCAGCTACGGTGCCAATGCCCAAGGGCGAGCCGATGCACGGCTGTCACCGCATCCGCTGTATACCGCGCTCGGAGCCACCGCGGCCGATCGCCAGCATGCCTACCGGGAATTGTTTCGGCATCACATGGACAATGCCTTGTTGCACGAAATTCGAGAGGCCCTCAACCATGAGCTGGTCCTCGGACGTTCTTACTTCAAGGACAAGATCGAGACCATGACACAGCGGCAGACCCGGCTCGGACTACCCGGCCGACCACGCGCAGAGGAGGAAGCCGGGGTGTATTACATTGATTAAGTATATTAGCGAAAATTCCTCTCTGACCCGGTTTTCTGTCACACCCCCCTGTATGACAGCTAATCCGTCCTTTTCGAGCGTCGCATGGCGATGAATAACACTGTTGTCGTAGTCATTACGATTGACGTAGCCGAGAAAGTTGCCAACGGTCAACGGGGTATCGGTATCGTAAAGTTCCACATTGAACCCGCCGACGTTGGTTTCAATGCGCACGATCGTATTTGCCGCAAGAAGAGGCGGGGAGAGGACTGACGCCAGGACGGCGCAGGCCATGGCGCGCAGATACATCCGGCCGTGGAAATACCGGCGACAGAAAGAAGCTATGCAGGGAACAGCGCGCGAGACTTTCATGACCCTCCTCCCACTCCCTTGCGTCAAGGAGCTTTGTAGTGTCCGGGT
This sequence comes from Sulfuricaulis limicola, assembly GCF_002355735.1. Taxonomy (GTDB): domain Bacteria; phylum Pseudomonadota; class Gammaproteobacteria; order Acidiferrobacterales; family Sulfurifustaceae; genus Sulfuricaulis; species Sulfuricaulis limicola. Next base: position 1,126,850 of record NZ_AP014879.1, read on the forward strand.
ATTCTGACACAGCGCGATTAAAGGGTTCAATCAGGTATCGCCGCACATTTCACTCGAGCCGGGGAAACAGCTGTTTTGTAACCTCTTTATGTCCATAAATGGAACCCTAAATGGAACCCTCTGTTGCCACGGTAGTTGTTGTGTGGCGAGCAACGGGTGAGCATTGCGGCTGTGCTACCATCGCCGCTTGACATGGGCATGAAATTCGAACTGCTGGCGAACGACGGCGCCGCCCGCCGCGGACGCATGGTGTTTGAGCGCGGGACCGTCGAAACGCCGGCCTTCATGCCGGTCGGCACCTACGGCACGGTCAAGGGCATGACGCCGGAAGAACTGCGCGAGACCGGCGCCGAGATTATTCTGGGTAATACCTTTCACTTGATGCTGCGGCCGGGCACGGAAGTCATCAAGGCCCACGGCGGACTGCACCGTTTCATGCACTGGGACGGTCCCATCCTCACCGACTCCGGCGGGTTTCAGGTATGGAGCCTGGGGCAGTTGCGCAAGCTGAGCGAGAAGGGCGTGCTGTTCCAGTCACCGGTGGATGGCGCGAAGATTTTTCTCGGTCCGGAAGAGTCCATGGCGGTGCAGCAGGCACTTGACGCCGACATCATCATGATTTTCGACGAGTGCACGCATCATCCGGCCACCGAGCCCGAGGCGCGCGCCTCCATGGAGTTGTCGCTGCGCTGGGCCGAGCGCTCGAAAATCGCGCATGCCGATCACCCTTCCGCCTTGTTCGGCATCGTGCAGGGCGGGATGTACGAGCACCTGCGCGATATCTCGCTCATCGGGCTCAAGCAGATCGGGTTCGACGGCTATGCCATCGGCGGCCTGTCCGTGGGGGAAACCAAGGAAGAAATGCTCCGCATTCTCGATCACCTGGCCCCGCAGATGCCCGCCGATAAACCGCGCTACCTCATGGGCGTGGGCACGCCGGAAGACCTAGTCGAGGCCGTGCGCCGCGGCATGGACATGTTCGATTGCGTGCTGCCCACGCGCAATGCGCGCAATGGCTGGCTTTTCACCCATGACGGCGCGGTCAAGATCAAGAACAGCCGTTATGCCCGCGACACCGGCCCGGTGGACCCGCTGTGCGACTGTTATACCTGCCGCCATTACAGCCGCGCCTATCTGCGCCACTTGCAGCAGGCCAACGAGATTCTGGGCGCCCGGCTGGCCACGATCCACAATCTGCACTATTACCAGTGCCTGATGCGGGGATTGCGCCAGGCCATCGCCGAAAAAGAACTGGATGATTTCGTCGAGAAGTTTTATCGTATGCGCCGGCCGGAGCCCCCGGACGGCCCTGAGAACTGAAAGAATAGACAGGATTGACAGGATTTCTCAGGATTTACAGGATTAAACCCGATCTGAATTAAATCCTGTTAATCTTGAACAATCCTGTTAATCCTGTGAATTTTTATTTTGAGGAATTATCAATGAACTTCTTAATTTCCGACGCCTTGGCCGAGGCCCCGGCTGCTGCCGCAGGCGCCCCACCGCAGGGCAGCCCCTTCATGACGCTGATCATGCTCGGCGTGCTGTTCGCCGCGTTTTACTTCATTCTCATCCGCCCGCAGGCCAAGCGCGCCAAGGAACACAAGGCCATGATCGCAGCGCTGGCCAAGGGAGACGAGATCGTCACCGCCGGCGGCGTGCTGGGCAAGGTCACGGAACTCGGTGAAGGCTACGTCACGGTGGACATCGCCAAGGGCGTCGAGATCAAGGTACAGCGCCAGGCGGTGCAGACCGTTCTCCCCAAGGGCACGATCAAATCGGCCTGACACATAAGAATTTGAGCCACAGAGAACACAGAGTTAAAAAATAAAAGCAGGCAATTGTATATTTGCTTTTCTCTGTGATCTCTGTGTTCTCTGTGGCAAAAAAATATTAAATGAACAGATATCCGCTCTGGAAATACCTGCTGGTCCTCGTCGTCGTGGTGGTCGGCTTCGTTTACGCCTTGCCGAACATCTATGGCGAATATCCGGCGGTCCAGATTTCCCCGACGCGCACTACCAAGGTGGACCAGCCGCTGCTGACGCTCGTCGAGGGACAGCTGAAGCAGGCAAATATCGCCTATACCGGCGCGGCACTGGATGAACAGGGAGCGCGGATTCGTTTCACCGATACCGAGACCCAGCTTCACGCGCGCGACCTGATCCAGAAGGCGCTGGGCGACAACTACGTGGTGGCGCTCAACCTGCTGCCGGCGACACCGGCCTGGCTGGCGGCGATCAACGCCAAGCCGATGTATCTCGGTCTCGACCTGCGCGGCGGCGTGCATTTCCTGATGCAGGTGGACACGGCGGCGGTGCTCAAGAAGGCCGAGGAGAACTACACCGACGACATGCGCCGCGTCCTGCGCGAGAAAAAGGTGCAGTACTTGACGGTCAGCCGGCTGGAGCGCGGCGGCATCGAAATCCGTTTCCGCGACCAAGCCGAGCGCGAAAAGGGTCTGGAGGTCGTGCGCAAGGAACTGCCCGATCTCGAATTCGCCGAAATCGAGCGCAGCGGCGATTTCATCATCGGCGCCAAAATGAAACCCGCGGCGGTCATGGACAAGGGCCGTTTCGCGCTGGAACAGAACATCACCTCGCTGCAGAACCGCGTGAACGAGCTGGGCGTGGCCGAGCCGATCATCCAGCAGCAGGGGCAGGATCGCATCGTGGTGCAGTTGCCCGGCGTGCAGGATACGGCCAAGGCCAAGGAAATCCTCGGACGCACGGCGACCCTCGAAATCATGATGGTGGACGAGGAGCACGACGTCGCGGGCGCGCTGTCGGGCGCGGTGCCGGCCGGCTCGAAACTCTACAAAATGCGCGACGGACGTCCGATCCTGCTCAAGAACCGGCTGATTTATTCGGGCGACAACATCATTGATTCCGCCCCCGGCTTCGAGAGCCAGAGCAACACCCCGATCGTTTCCATCACGCTCGACGCCCGCGGAGCGGCCATCAACCAGCGGATCACCGGGGAAAATGTCGGCAAGCGCATGGCGGTGATCTACATCGAAATCAAATCCGACCCGAAGCTCGACGAGCACGGGAAACCGGTGCTGGATGCGAACGGGCGTCCGTTGCGCGTGAGCAAACGCGTGGAAGAGGTGATCACCGCGCCGGTGATTCGCTCGCAGCTGGGCAAGCGTTTCCAGATCGAAGGCCTGGACTCGGTGCAAGAGGCGAACGAACTGTCGCTGCTGCTGCGCGCCGGCGCCTTTGCCGCGCCGGTCGAAATCATCGAGGAGCGCACCGTGGGTCCGAGCCTCGGTGCCGACAACATCGCCAAGGGTTATCAGTCGATCTGGGTCGGTTTCGCGATGATCGCGGTCTTCATGATCATCTATTACGTCGTCTTCGGGTTCATCTCGGTGGCGGCACTGGCCGTCAACGTGGTGTTGCTGGTGGCCCTGCTGTCCATGCTCCAGGCCACGCTGACCCTGCCCGGCATGGCCGCGATCGCGCTGACCGTCGGCATGGCGATCGACGCCAACGTGCTCATCAACGAGCGCATTCGTGAGGAATTGCGCAATGGCAACACCCCGCAGGCCAGTATCTACGCCGGCTATGAACGTGCGTTCGGCACCATTCTCGATTCCAACGTCACCACGCTGATCGCGGGCCTGGTGCTGTTCGGTTTCGGTTCCGGGGCGGTGCGCGGGTTCGCGGTCGTGCTGTGCCTCGGCATCCTGACCTCGATGTTCAGCGCGGTGATGGTGTCGCGCGCCATGGTCAACCTGTTGTACGGCAGCCGGCGCAAGCTCGAAAAACTGCCCATCGGCAATACCGCCTGGAAAGAGACCAGTCTGGCTCAGGGATAAAGACGCGCCATGGAATTCTTCAAGATCAGGAAAGACATCCCGTTCATGCGCTACGCGCTGGTGTTCAACGTGATTTCCGTCATTACGTTCCTCCTCGCGGTGTTTTTCCTGATCACGAAAGGCCTGAATTTCGGCGTCGATTTCACCGGCGGCACGGTGATGGAAATCAGCTACAGCCAGCCGGCCGACGTCCCGAAAATCCGCGATTCGCTCGCCAAATTGGGCTTCCAGGACGTGGCGGTGCAGAATTTCGGCACCGCACGCGACGTGCTGGTACGCCTGCCGCTGAAAGAAGGCATCTCCAGCGCCCAGCAGTCCGAGAACGTCATGCAAGGCCTGCGGCAGGCCGACCCCACGGTCGAATTGCGCCGCGTGGAATTCGTCGGTCCCCAGGTAGGCAAGGAACTGGTGGAGAACGGCGCGCTGGCGCTGCTGTTCGTCTCAATCGGTATCGTGTTGTACCTGTGGTTCCGCTTCGAGTGGAAGTTCGGCGTGGCCGCGATCATCGCCAACCTGCATGACATCGTGATCATTCTCGGCTGCTTCGCCCTGTTCCAGTGGGATTTCTCGCTGCCGGTGCTGGCGGCGGTGCTGGCCATTCTCGGTTACTCGGTGAACGAATCGGTGGTGGTGTTCGACCGCGTGCGGGAAAATTTCCGCAAGCTGCGCAAGAGCACCACGGTGCAGATCATCGACAACGCCATCACGCGCACCATGTCGCGCACCATCATCACCCACGGCAGCACCCAGATGGCGGTGCTGGCGATGCTGTTCTTCGGCGGCGAAACGCTGCATTATTTCGCCCTCGCGCTCACCATCGGCATCCTGTTCGGCATCTATTCCTCGGTGCTGGTGGCCAGCCCCATCGTCATGTGGCTCGGCGTGTCGCGCGAGGACCTCATGCCGACCAAGAAAGACACGCTCGAAGACGGCCGTCCCTGAACCCCCTAATAAATATTTCACAGGATTTACAGGATTCAAACTGCTTTAAATTTAGAAATTAATCCTGTAAATCCTGAAAAATCCTGTTAATCCTGTCTATTTCATTTCGTTAAAGAGTTACATCCCTCGCCCGCGGCGCACCAAACGCGGGCATTTCTCCCTCGCATTCACCATCGCTGTGCATCCATACGTTCGCGCAGAGCGTTGTCATGCGTTTGTTTCCCGCCGAATCAAGCGGTTAGCGCTTCCAGGCATCATGGCACAGCGGTTGCTATATCACGCGTGACATACGAGCCGGAAACGATGCGACTTCGAATACTTTTGATGACTGATCAACCCGATAGCACGGTGCTGATCGAGCATGCGCTCAGCGCGGCCCGGCATCATGTCGTGACGGTCATTCGCCCGGACGACGACCTGTGTTTCTACGCGCGCCAGGCCCGCCCCGATGCTGTCGTGGCGTCGCTGGCGGCGCCCGACCCGGCGGTGGTGCAGCAGCTGGAACAATTGTCGCGTGAATGCCCCTTGCCGGTCGTGGTGTTTACCGAACGCAGCGATAACGCGCCGCTGCGCGCCGCCGTCAAGGCCGGCGTCAGCGCCTACGTGGTGGACGGCCTGGAGGCGGAGCGCGTCGAGCCGGTGTTGCAAACGGCATTGGCGCGGTTTCGCGAATTTCAGGCGCTGCGCCAGGAGCGTGACGCCGCGGTTATGGAACTGGCCGAGCGCAAGCTCGTCGAGCGCGCCAAGGGTATTTTGATGCGCCGGCGTAACCTGCCGGAGAACGTGGCCTATACCGCGCTGCGCAAGATGGCGATGGACCGGGGCAAGCGCCTGGCCGAAGTGGCGGAAAGCATCGTGACGGCGGAAGAAGCGCTGGCGCAGGGCTGAAGATCAAGATTTTCGGGCGGGCCAATGGCGGTCCGCTGATTGGACAACGGCGTCCATGGGTCCGAGGGAACCTCGGGCCGATGGACGCCTTTTTTATGGCTTAAACACAGGAGAACACTATGCAACGCAAGAAGTTGGCAGCAGGCAACAAGGCGGCGCGCGGGTTGTCGCGCCGGGATTTTCTGCGGTTGGGCGCCGCCGGCGCGGCCGCGGGTCTGGCCGGCTGGCGCACCAGCGCCTGGGCCGCGGGCTCGGACGCGCCCGAGAAAACCGAGGTGAAAATCGGTTTCATCCCGCTGACCGACTGCGCCAGCGTCGTGATCGCCTCGGAAATGGGTTTCGACAAGAAATACGGCATCAAGATCACGCCTTCGAAGGAAGCCAGCTGGGCCGCGGTGCGCGACAAGCTGGTGAATGGCGAACTCGATGCCTCGCACGTGCTCTACGGCCTGATCTACGGCGTGCAACTCGGCATCGGCGGCCCGAAGAAGGACATGGCCGTGCTCATGGGCATCAACCACAACGGCCAGGCCATCAGCCTCTCGAATCAGCTGAAGGACAAGGGCGTCACTGACGGCGCCAGCCTCAAGGCGCTCATCGGCAAGGAAAAGCGCGAGTACACCTTTGCCCAGACCTTTCCTACCGGCACGCATGCCATGGAGCTGTACTACTGGCTCGCGACCTACGGCATCAATCCGATGGCCGACGTGAAGACCATCGTCGTGCCGCCGCCGCAGATGGTGGCCAACATGCGCGTCGGCAACATGGACGGCTTCTGCGTCGGCGAGCCCTGGGGCGCGCGCGCCATCTACGACAAGATCGGTTTCACCGCCGTCACTACCCAGGAGTTGTGGAAGGATCACCCGGAAAAAGTGCTCGGCACCAGCCTCGAGTTCGTGCAGAAATATCCGAACACCACGCGCGCCATGATGGCGGCGGTGCTGGAGGCTTCGAAGTTCATCGACGCTACCGCCAATCGCGCGAAGGTGGCGCAGATCATCGCCAGCAAGTCCTACGTCAACGCGCCGGAAGAGGTGATTCTCGGGCGCTTCCTCGGCAACTACGACAACGGCAACGGCAAGACCTGGAAGGACCCCAACTACATGAAGTTTTATAACGACGGATACGTCAACTATCCGCACCTGTCGGATGGCATGTGGTTCCTGACGCAACACAAGCGCTGGGGCCTGCTCAAGCAGGACCCGGACTACCTCGCCGTGGCGAAACAGGTAAACCAGATCGAGCTTTACAAGCAGGTCGCGGCGCAGGTCAAGGTGGCGGTGCCGGCCAGCCCGATGCGCACCAGCAAACTCATCGACGGCGTGGTGTGGGACGGCAAGGACCCCAAGGCCTATGCCGCGGGTTTCAAGATCAAGGCCTGACGATAGGAGGTCGCCATGAACGTGATAAGCATGAGCAAGCAAAAGAAACCGGCGAAGCCGGAAGTCTCTGAAGTCGTGGAGACGCCGGCTGCCGAGTCAGCCACCGTGTCAGCGCCTGCCGTGCCTGCGCCGTCACCAGTGGCGGGCCCGAACCGCTGGCAGCTGGCGGCACAGATGTTCCAGCGCAACGTGATGCCACCGCTGTTCGGGTTGGTGGTCTTCGTGTTGCTGTGGTCGGTGGTGTCCGTCTCCAGCGATCTGCCGGGCCCGGTCAAGACCTTCGATTCCGCGGTCAAGGTGTTCAGCGATCCGTTCTACGATCAGGGGCCGAACGATCAGGGTATCGGCTGGAATATCCTGCACTCGCTCGGGCGCGTCGGCATCGGTTTCGGCCTGGCGGCGCTGGTGGGCATCCCGCTCGGGTTCCTGATCGGCTATTCCGGATTCCTGAACCGCATGATGGCGCCGATCATAAGCGTGCTGCGGCCGGTCTCGCCGCTCGCGTGGCTGCCGATCGGCTTGTACGTGTTCAAGCAGGCGCAGCCGGCGGCCATCTGGGTGATTTTCATTTCGAGCCTGTGGCCGATGGTGCTCAACACCGCCTCCGGCGTGACCCAAGTGCCGCAGGATTATCTCAACGTCGCGCGCGTGCTCAAACTGTCGCCGTGGAAGATGTTCAGCCGCATCCTGTTCCCGGCGGTGCTGCCGTACATGCTCACCGGCGTGCGCCTGTCCATCGGCGTCGCCTGGCTCGTGATCGTGGCGGCCGAGATGCTCACCGGCGGCATCGGCCTCGGCTTCTGGGTGTGGGACGAATGGAACAACCTGAACGTCGAACACATCATCATCGCCATCTTCGTCGTCGGCATCGTCGGCCTGCTGCTGGAACAGGCGATCCTGCTGGTGGCGCGCCGGTTCCGATATTAAGAGGTGTGCGCGCGAAGCGCGCACTTCGGCCCGCTTCCCTCTCCCGCGTGCGGGAGAGGGAATGAGGGAGAGGGGTAACTGAGGTGATATATGGAGAAAATCATGGAAAAATTCGTACAAATCGAAAACGTGCACATGGTGTTCAACACGCGCGGCGGCCGCTACGTGGCGCTGGATAACGTGAGCCTCAACATCCGGCAGGGCGAATTCGTTTCCATCATCGGCCACTCCGGTTGCGGCAAATCAACGTTGCTGAACCTGGTGGCGGGGCTGTTCGCGCCGACGTCTGGCGTGCTGCTCGCCAACGACCGCGAGATCGCCGGCCCCGGCCCGGACCGCGCCGTGGTGTTCCAGAACCATTCGCTGTTGCCGTGGCTGACCTGTTTCGGCAATGTCTATCTCGCCGTCGAACGCGTGTTCGGCGACACCGAAACCCGCGCCGACCTGAAACGGCGCACGCGCGAGGCGCTGGCGCTGGTCGGCTTGACGCACGCGGAGCAGAAGTACCCGCACGAGATTTCCGGCGGCATGAAGCAACGCGTCGGCATCGCGCGCGCCCTGTCGATGCAGCCCAAGGTGCTGCTGCTCGACGAACCGCTGGGTGCGCTCGACGCGCTCACCCGCGCCAACCTTCAGGACGAGCTGATGCGCCTCGTCGCGACCGTCGGCAGCACCACGCTCATGGTGACGCACGACGTGGACGAGGCCGTGCTGCTGTCGGACCGCATCGTCATGATGACCAACGGCCCGGCGGCGACCATCGGCGAGATTCTGGAGATCGACCTGCCGCGCCCGCGCGCGCGGCTGGAGCTGGTGCAGGACGCGCATTACCTGCGCCTGCGCGGCGAGGTGCTCAAGTTCCTGTACGCGCGCGAGGTCAAGGCGGCTTGATTCAAAGGCACATGGAAGATTTTTATTTGTCGTCATGCCCGCGGAAGCGGGCATCCAGGGTTTGCATGGTATCGCGCGCTTTGCGCGCGATGACATAAACAGCACTGGATTCCCGCTTCCGCGGGAATGATAGCAATGGATAGTAATGTAGGTTGGGCTGAGCGAAGCGAAGCCCAACAGCAGTTTGGGTATTTTTCGTTGGGGTTCGCTGCGCTCACCCCAACCTACGGGTCGAGTTAAAGGGAACCATGTTCACGCAAACCATGATGCAGAATCTGGGCGCGCTCAAGGTCGGATGGTATTGGATGCTGGTGGTGCTGGCGCGCGGTATCCATGAGGTCAGGAAGCTGAAACAGGAGTAGCAAGACATGCGCCCGCGGTGGCTGCAAATCCGTGGCGATCCCTCGGTGCGCCAGTTCGTGTTCGAGCAGGCGCGCGTGGCGAACGAATTCGACCGGCACATCGACGAAGTGCTGGCGCGCGTCGAGGTGCTGCTGCTGGGGCACGGCGTGTTTCACGCCAAGGTGCATTTCTCCACCGGCCAGGTGACGCTGTGGCTGCTCAACGACCCGCTGCGCTACCGCGTGCACGTCAAGGAAGAGTTCCTCGACCCCGATCTGTGCAACATCTACCGGCGCCAACCCTACACTAATGAAGCCCTCGTGCCTTCGCCGGAAATTTCCCGGGTGCTGACCGAGTTCAAGCGCCTGCGCACGCTGGACAACCACATCTATCTGCGCGCCGGCTCGCTCAACGTGGTCAACGGCCTCGTCGGCCTCAACTTCTCCTGCGACGGCAGTCATTACCTTAATTACGCCGAATTCCTCGCCCGGGCCGGGGAGTTGTATGTCTGAATCTGCTGTTATTCCACGCAGAGCCTGCCCTCGAATGTGTTAGTCGAGGGCAGGAATCCAGCTATTCTAGGCTGGGATTCCCACCGACCACGTCGGTGGTATATCGTTATACCAATCAATAAATCCTCTAATCATAAAGCCTAACGATGCAGGACCGCGATTTCTACAACTATCAACGCATCCTGTCAGGATACCCGTCGATAAGTTTCATGCTTCTCGGTTTTCACATAACGGTGACAATCGCTGGTTTGGCAGGACTGTTCGTGCTCATGCGGAGTGATATACCTCCCCAACAGATTATTTCTTGGGTAACTGTGCTTGCGTTCCTAATTACATTTGTGACGGTTATGCTCTGGCTTATGTGGTTCCGTGAACACATCTTGAAAGATCAGGTCGTAACGGAATTGCTAAAGGAAAAAGTACGGTTTCCAGAAACCACAGCATGGAATGGTGTCGTCACTGCCATGCATACGGGGTTCTATATGCTTGGTATTGTGTTCTGGGGCAGTTTGATAGTTGTTGCTATAGCAAATCCACAGTGGCTATTGAAGAAATTTGGTCTCTAAAAATGGGTCAGTCCAGATCACAGTTTCCGCTAATATTTGCGAAATCTTGATCCTACGTTAGTTTTTTTAAGAGCAGCAATGATTGAGTGAACCTCCCCCGATTTCGTGGACACCCCGTTAAGGTGGACAATACCGAAATCGGAGGACCCTATGTCAGCACAAAAACGACGTCAATACACCGAGGAGTTCAAGACCGAGGCCGTGCGCCTGGTGCAGGAAAGTGGTAAACCCGTGGCCGAGATCGCACGGGAGCTCGGCATCGCGGAGAATCTGCTGTACCGCTGGCGAACCGAGGAACATAACGCACGTCGCCTCGGGACCACGCGGACGAACCTCAAGGCCGAGCACGAAGAGCTGACGTGTCTTCGCCGCGAGCTCGACACCGTGAGAAAGGAGCGTGATTTTTTAAAGCGTGCGGCGGCGTTCTTCGCGAGGGAGCGGTCATGAGATACCGCGCCATCCGGGAGAACGTCCGCCGCTTCCCCGTGCGCCTGATGTGCCGGGCCCTGAAGGTCTCGGCGGCCGGCTACTACGCCTGGCACACCCGGCCGGAGAGCCAACGCGCGGTGCATAACCGGGCGTTGTTGGTCTCGATTCGGGCGATCCACGCCGGGAGCCGCTGCACCTATGGCAGCCCCAGCATCTGCGATGCACTGCAGAAACGCGGGCACCGGATCGGCGAAAATCGCGTGGCGCGGCTGATGCGCCTCCACGGCATCCGGGCCAAAACGGTGAAAAAGTGGAAGGCCACGACCGATTCCGGCCATAAACTGCCGGTGGCCGCCAACACACTCGATCGGCGGTTTGCGGTCGACGAACCGAACCGGGTGTGGGCCGGTGACATCACCTACGTCTGGACGCGGGAAGGCTGGCTGTATCTCGCCGTGGTGCTCGATCTCTACTCGCGGGCCGTGATCGGCTGGGCGATGGGGCCGCGGCTCACCGCCGATCTCGCCACCCAGGCACTGACCATGGCGCTGTGGCGGCGCAAACCGGCCAAGGGGCTGCTGCATCACTCCGATCGCGGCGTGCAGTATGCGAGCGGCGATTACCAGGGACTGCTCGGCCGCGCCGGCATGACGTGTTCGATGAGCCGCAAGGCGAACTGCTGGGACAACGCCTGCGTCGAGAGTTTCTTCGGCACGCTCAAGAAGGAGCTGATCCACGACCGGCGCTATCTCACGCGGGAAGAAGCGAAACAGGACATCTTCGAATACATCGAAGTGTTCTACAATCGGCAACGTCGTCATTCGACCCTCGGCTACCGTTCACCGGCCGAGTTCGAGGCGATGAACCAAGTTGCTTGAGCCGGTGTCCATGAATTTGGGGGAAGTCCAGAGCGTATCTAACCCACCAAAGCTTGTCTTGCTGCCAGGTCTCGACGGTACGGGCATTCTCTTCCGCTCACTGTTGGCTTCGTTGCCAAAGGACATCCGGCCCAAGGTCATTACCTATCCCCCAAATCAGAAGTTTTCTCTTTCTGAGCTTGCCCAGCTCGTTGCACAGGAGTTACCGCGTGAAGAGGTTGTATTGTTAGCCGAGTCTTTCTCTGGTTTGGTTGCCTTGGCGCTCCTGGCTCGGGGATTGCCACATATAAGAGGCGTTCTCTTTGTTGCGTCCTTCGCGGAACCGCCTCGTCCGCAGATGCTTCGCTTTGCTTCGAAGGTGTCATGGATTGGTTCTGTTATGCGCTTGGCCCCATCTTTTTTCTTGCGGCAATTTTGCCTTGGCAGGAATGCAGACACCCAAGAATTGTCACTGCTGCGGGAAGCGCTCTTGACGGTATCCCCTGAAGTACTCACTCATCGCCTGAAGCTCATTTCGGAATGCCTGTCTTTTGAAAAGATACGTTTTCAAATTCCATGCTATTACCTTCAGGCAAACCAAGATCGGTTGGTTCCGCCTAGCGCGAAAAATTGGTTCCAGCAACACTTTGATGGTTGCGTAGTGGAATCAATGGAAGGCCCCCACTTTTTGATGCAGGCCAAGCCGCGAGAATGCGCAGAGTGGGTGGCAAAAAAACTAAAAAGTTTCTAGCAGCTGTGTAGATTCACTTTTGCCACTGTGAAATAATTCCTTCACCCGCGGCCCAGCGCGGGTGCTTTCCACTACAAGCGAGGAGATGGCGATGATCCACGGATTTACGCGGGTGCGGCTGGGGTTTTTTCTATTGTTTCTGTTTCTGATCTCCGGCTGTTCCGAAAAATTCATTTACCCCGAAGATGAGCGCTCGCAGGCCGAGCCGGTGCGGTCGGCGGACTGGATCGCCATGCTGCCCGAGGGCGAGACCCGGCGGCAGGTGATATTGGGTTGTACGCCGTGCCATCAGATGGGCCCGCCGGTGGCCTATCGCAAATCGATCGAGGAATGGCGCGAGGTGATTGCGCGCATGAAAAAGACCGATGACAGCCTGGAGCTCAATCTGATCCGGCTGGAAACCGAGGAATTGGCGCAGTGGCTCACGGCCAACGCCAAAATGCCCAAGCACGGGCGTTACTTCGAGACGGCGAAGGCGGACATCCGCGAATACCCGGCCGGGGCCAAGACCGGTTTCTATCATGACATGACGGTGAGCGGCGGCCGGGCCTGGACGGCGGATTACTTCGGCAACAAGCTCTACGGCACCGATATCGAGAGCGGCGCGGTGGAGAGCTTCGATATTCCGGTGACGGTCGAGCCGGGCAAGCCGGGCGGGGCGCACCAGATCGACACCACGCGCGACGGCATGATCTGGATGACCTTCACCAAGTCGGAGCAGGTGATCCGCTTTGATCCCGGCAAGAAGGAATTCAAGGTTTATTCGGATTTCCAGAAGGGCGCGAACATCCAGTATTTCGTGATGGACGCCGAGCGTTACATCCACGAGGACGCGGATGGCGGCATCTGGATGACCAACTTCTCGCGTGAATTCCTGACCCGCCTCGATCCGAAGACAGGCAAGGTGAGTAACTTCACGACCCCGCGCACCACGAGCCTGCCGGAGAAGGGCGTGCATTTGTACGCGGCGGTGGCCGACGGCCAGGGCAATCTCTGGTACACCGAGACCCACGGCAACCGTCTCGGCATGCTCGACCCCAAAACTGGCACGGCCTGGGAGCAGGACATGGAGCAGAAATCCGTTGGACCGAAGCGTCTCGCCATCGACAAGGATGACGTGCTGTGGATACCGGAGCTCGCGACCGGGAAGATCACCGTCTACGACACGCGCAAACGCAAGGTCACGGACCGGATCGCGCTGCCGATCCCGGGGGATTTTCCCTACGGCATCCGGCGCAACCGCTATACCGGCGATTTCTGGATCACCGGCTCGGGTTCCGACAGCCTTTACCGGCTGGAACCGAAGACGAAGCAATTCACGATTTACCGTCTGCCGCGCCGGGGTGCGTACACGCGCACCGTGAGCTTTACCGAGAACGGTGACATCTGGACCAATTACGCCTCGTTTCCGAACGCGCATACCCAGATGCCGTTCGATGCCAGTGCGGTGGTGCGGTTGCGGCCGCAGGGGAAATGAGAGTTTATTGTTTCGTCATTCCGGCGAAAGCCGGAATCCAGTTAGTTAAAAATCTTACGGCCTTATTATCTGGACCCCGGCTTTCGCCGGGGTGACGGCTGCTCGATGGGTGGAAAGTTATGGTAGGTTGGGGTGAATGAAATGAACCCCAACAAAAATTATCAACGTTGGGGTTCGGCGTTTCACGCCTCACCCCAACCTACATCTTAAAGGTGACACACGCGGTTGCGTCCGTTGTTCTTCGCGGCGTAAACCGCCTGGTCGGCTTTTTTCAGCAAATCTTCCTGCTCTTTCGTGTCCTGCGGGAAGCAGGCCACGCCGATACTGACGGTGATGGTAACCGTCTCGTTGTCGTCCACGATAATGGCGGTGGTGGCGACTTTGTGGCGGATGGATTCGGCCACCGTCAAGGCACCGTGCCGGTCCGTTTCCGGCAGCAGGATGACGAACTCCTCGCCGCCGTAACGATACAGCGTGTCGCTCGCGCGCAGCTGCGAGTTCATCGCCTCCGCCACTTTCTGCAGCACCCGGTCACCGGCGGGGTGGCCGTAGGTGTCGTTGACGGACTTGAAGTTGTCGAGGTCCACCATCAGCAGCGACAGGTTGCCCTGATAGCGGCTCACGCGCAGGAATTCCCGGTCGAAATCCAGGGTGAACTGCCGGTGATTGAGGCAGCCGGTGAGGGCGTCATGAGTCGAGGTTTTTACGAGCTCGGCATGTTGCGCTTGCAGGTTTGCCGCCATGGCATTGAAGCCTTCGGCCAGCTCCCGCAGCTCCACCGGCATGTTCCCGCCGATGCGGTGCCCATGCCGTCCTTCGCTGAACAAGCGCATACCGCGGGACAGGTCTTGCAGTGGCGGGAACAGCTGGCGGTTCAACAGGACGAAGCCGGCGACGGCGATCGCGAGACCGGCGGCCAGAAACACCAGCACGACGGTGGTGGCCTCCAGTTTGAGGTCATGCAGTATCTTGTGTGATTCTTCCGTTTCCGTATGGGCCACGTGGTGTATGGCGTTGAGCCGGGTGATGATGTTTTCGATCAGTTTGTCGAATTCCTCCATCTTCGCGGCGCTTTTCATGTTGCCGACCGGCGACGCTGTTTTCAGGATCGCTTCACCTATCACGCGCGCGTGTTCCCAGTCGCGTCGCGCCGCAGTCAACACCTGGTGCTGCGTGTCTGTCATCGCCGTCATGGGCGCAAGGGTTTCGAAATTCCGCCCAACCTCGGTGGCGTGCGCCTGGAATTCGTCGCGCGCCTTCGGGTCACCGTGAATGAGGTAGTCGTTGGGCGGCATTGCCGCCTGCGCCAGCGACATCTGCAGCCGCATGGCGTGGTGCATCTCGACGATGGAGTGCTCCACGACCTCGTCGGTCAGGCGCAGCGCCTTGTAGAGATTGAAAAGCATGACGGCATTGGCCGTGATCAGCGCGAGAAAGAACAGCGCGGCCCCGGACCGGAAAAAAACCCTGAGGGAGCGGTTTTTGTGGCGCAGGGAGGCTCCGGGGTTGGTGGCCGTGTCTTCGGTACCGCCGGATCGAGTGTCGCTCATTGACGTGCGTGTTGCGACGACTGATGTTGTTGCTTGATTCAAGAATAAGAATAGGCCAGACGCCGCTGATTTACACCTTCAGAACCGGAAAAAACCGCCGCGCCCGGAATTATCGCGCACAAATACCGGCAGGCTGTGACGGCTTGCCACAGGGTTATGCATCACCCGCCGGAATCGTATATCCTTAGCCGCTTTTCAGGCAGCCGCGATCCTCTTTCGGGCCGGGAAGGGGCGGGCGCCACAGACAGGAGTCCGGAATTTAATGTTCACCAAAGACATGACCATCAAGGGTTTCGACGATGAGCTGTGGACCGCCATCCAGAACGAAAACCGTCGACAGGAAGACCATATCGAGCTGATCGCCTCCGAGAATTACGCCAGCCCCCGGGTACTGGAGGCTCAGGGCTCGCAGCTCACCAATAAATACGCCGAAGGCTATCCCGGCAAGCGCTACTACGGCGGATGCGAATACGTGGACGTGGCCGAGCGCCTCGCCATCGAGCGCGCCAAGCAGTTGTTCGGCGCGGCCTACGCCAACGTGCAGCCGCATTCGGGCTCGCAGGCCAACGCCGCGGTATACATGGCGTTGCTCAACCCGGGCGATCACGTCCTCGGCATGAGCCTCGCGCACGGCGGGCATCTCACCCACGGCGCCAAGGTGAATTTCTCCGGCAAGATCTACAACGCGGCGCAGTATGGCCTGAACGAAAAGACCGGCGAGATCGATTACGCGCAGGTCGAGCGCCTGGCGCAGGAACACAAGCCCAAAATGATCGTCGCCGGTTTCTCCGCCTACTCGCGCGTGGTGGACTGGCAGCGCTTCCGCGAGATCGCCGACAAGGTCGGTGCGTATCTGTTCGTGGACATGGCGCATGTGGCGGGACTGGTGGCGGCGGGCATCTATCCCAACCCGGTTTCAATCGCCGACGTCACCACGACCACGACGCACAAGACCCTGCGTGGTCCGCGCGGCGGCATCATTTTGGCCAAGACCAATCCCGAGATCGAGAAGAAGCTGAATTCAATGATCTTCCCCGGGACTCAGGGCGGCCCACTGATGCACGTCATCGCCGCCAAGGCGGTGGCCTTCAAGGAGGCGCTGGATCCGGCATTCAAGACCTATCAACAGCAGGTGTTGAACAATTCGCGTGCCATGGCGAAGGTCATGATGGATCGCGGTTACCAGGTCGTGTCCAACGGTACCGATAACCATTTGTTCCTGGTGAGCTTCATCGACAAGGGCATCACCGGCAAGGATGTTGAGGCGGCGCTGGGAGAGGCGCACATCACGGTCAACAAGAACGCCGTGCCGAACGACCCGCAGTCTCCGTTCATTACCAGCGGCATCCGCATCGGCACCCCGGCCATCACCACGCGCGGCTTCGGCGAGAAGGAGTCGCGCGAGCTGGCTGGCTGGATCTGCGACATCCTCGACCGTCTGGGCGATGCCTCCGTGCGGGCGGCGGTGAAGGCTAAGGCGGAGGAGATTTGCCGCCGATTCCCGGTGTACGAGGCGTCCCGGCCGTAAGGGACCGCGGGGCGGGACGTTCGCCTTTGATGCGCCGCTTGCTACTATTCCGCTATGCGCTGCCCGTTCTGCTCCGCCGATGAAACCCGCGTCGTGGACTCGCGCCTGTCCGATGACGGCGATTCCGTGCGCCGGCGGCGCGAATGCGAGGTCTGCGGCGAGCGCTTCACCACCTTCGAGCGCGCCGAGCTGCGCCTGCCGCAGGTGATCAAGTCCGACGGCCGGCGCGAACCTTTCAACGAAAAGAAACTGAACAACGGGCTTTCACGCGCGCTGGAAAAGCGCCCGGTGGATACCGACGCGGTCGAAAAGATCATCGGGCGCATCCGTCACAAGCTGATGGCGAGCGGGGAGGGCGAGGTTCCCTCGCGCCAGATCGGCGAATGGGTGATGGAAGAACTGAAGGAGCTTGATCCGGTGGCGTATGTGCGCTTCGCCTCGGTGTATCGCAGCTTCGACGACCTGAACGCCTTTCGCGACGAGGTGCAGCGCCTGCAGAATGAGCCCAGCGCCGAGTTGCGGCGCAAACAACTCTCGCTGATCCCGGAGCCGGAAACGCCGGTCAAGCCGGCCGCCGGCGCCCGCAAGCCACCCGGAAAGAAACCATGACCACCTCGGCTGCCGATGCGCGGTTCATGGCGCGCGCGCTGCAACTGGCGCGCCGTGGCCTGTACACCACCGATCCCAATCCGCGGGTCGGCTGCGTGGTCGTCAAGGACGGCAAGATCGTCGGCGAAGGCTGGCACGAGCGCGCCGGCGAGCCGCACGCCGAGATCAACGCCCTCAACCAGGCCGGCAAGATGAACACCCACAGCGCCGGTGTGTACCTGACGCTGGAGCCCTGTTGCCATCAGGGGCGCACACCGCCCTGCACCCAGGCGCTGATCAGGGCCGGCGTGCGGCGCGTGGTGGCGGCCATGCGCGATCCCAATCCACTGGTGGCGGGCAAGGGGCTCAAGGAGATCGAAGGCCACGGCATCCAGACGGAGGTCGGGCTGATGGAAGCGGAAGCCGCGGCGCTGAATCCCGGATTCATCAGCCGCATGAAACGCGGCCGGCCCTTTGTGCGCGTCAAGCTGGCCGCCAGTCTCGACGGCCGCACCGGCATGGCCAACGGCGACAGCAAATGGATCACCAGTGAGGCGGCGCGCGCGGACGTGCAGAAATGGCGCGCGCGCAGTTCGGCGATCCTGACCGGCGTGGGCACCGTGCTGGCGGACGATCCGTCGCTCAACGTGCGTGATTTCAAGACCGGACGCCAGCCGTTGCGCGTGGTGCTGGACAGCCGTCTGCGCATGCCGCCCCGGGCGCGCATGCTGCGCAACGAGGGCAAGACACTCATCGTGACGGCCAGCGGAGACGCGGCGCTGGCGGAAGCCCTGAAGAAGGCCGGCGCCGAGGTGGCACATATCTCCACGCCGGAGAGGACCGTGGATCTCGCCGCGCTGCTCAAGCATCTGGCCTGGCTGGAAGTAAACGAAGTGCTGGTCGAGGCCGGCGCCACCCTGTGCGGCGCGCTGCTGCGGGCCGGGCTCGTGGATGAGCTGGTGCTGTATTATGCGCCGCATATCATGGGCAATGCCGAGCGCGGCATGTTCGTGTTGCCACCGCTGTTGCGCATGTCTGATCGCATTAACGTGGAAATTACGGATACGCGGGCGCTGGGAAAGGATTGGCGCGTTATGGCGAAAGTAAGCGAAAAACAGGACTGAAAATGTTCACCGGAATCATTCAGGCCGTGGGAAAAATCGCCGCCATCGAGCAAAAGGGCGGCGATGCGCGTCTGCGCATCGATACCGGCGGGCTCGACATGTCGAACGTGAATACCGGCGACAGTATCGCGGTCAGCGGCGTGTGCCTGACGGCCGTGGAGCATTCCGCGTCCGGATTCACCGCCGATGTCTCGGGGGAGACGCTGGCGCGCACGACGCTGAGTCAGCGGCGCCCCGGCGATGACGTGAACCTGGAAAAAGCCCTGACGCTCAACACCCCGCTCGGAGGGCACTTGGTCAGTGGTCATGTGGACGGGGTGGGGACGGTCATCAGCCGTGAAGCAGAAGCGAGATCGGTGCGGTTCCGATTCCAGGCGCCGGACGCGCTGGCTCGCTATATCGCCGAAAAGGGTTCCATCTGCGTGGATGGCGTGAGTCTCACGGTCAACGCCGTCAACGGCGCGCAGTTCGACGTGAACATCGTGCCGCACACGCTGGCAGAAACCACGCTGGGCAGTTTTCAGCCGGGCTCAAAAGTAAATCTGGAAGTCGATCTGCTGGCGCGTTATCTCGAGAGGCTCATGCTCGGTCAAGGCACGGTCAAAGACGGGTCGAGCATCACGCGTGAATTTCTCGCGCAACACGGGGTTATCAAATAAACAGTTCTAATTTCGCGGCAGAATCTGGAAGTTGACGCTGGTTTTGGCCAACTGTACGGGGCGCGACCCGTTTTTCGTCTTGAGCATCAGCTTGCTGACAATGCGATATTTTCCCGGCGGGGCGGTCTCGGGAATTGGCAGCAGGCTGTTGCTGGCGTAGTAGCCGGTGGTGCGCAACTGGCTGCCGACGGATTCGATTTTGGTGGTGATCAACATGTCGTTACCGGCATAAAATTCCCGCACTTCTTCCAGTATCAGATTGGCTTTGGTGGTTCGCTGAAGGTAAATTTCCTTGCGGATGGTGAGATGGCGGCACGGCTTGATCTTCACCGGTTCGATATGCATCTTGTACGAACGCACAACCGCGTTCTTGCCGCGGGGAAGCGATTTGAAATTACCGGCGGCGGTTTCCGAATCGGAATCGGAGTAGCGGTATTGCGTGGCGTAGTCCGCGTCATCCTGACGTTCCTCGAACTGCGCGCAACCTTCCTTTTGAAACGTGGCGCACCCGCTCGCCAGCAGGCCCAGACCGAGCATGATGATGAAACGTACGCCCATCCATGGGTGACGCAATAATATGTGCATGGCCAATCCTGGAAAAATCGCCCCGAGTTGAATCAGCCGCCCCAGGCCTGGCGCAGCGCGTCGTATTTGTCCTTGCGCTCAATGACCTTTGGCGGCGTGTCCGTGTCTGTCTTGCGTGACACCGCCTCTTTCCTGGCGGGCTGGGGTTTTTTCCATTTTACTGTTTGCGTGCGCGTCATTTCGTCGGCGCCATTCCGCGCAGGTCCGAGATTCGCGGGAAAAACTCCCAGTGCCAGCGCCAGCAGAAACGCCGCCGTCACCATGGAAAAATCCAGCCAGGCGCCGCCCCAGATGCGACGCGGCGAATCTTCGGTGTTGCGGCGCCGGCCACGCATGCCCGGAAAGCCGTTGGCGATGGATGACTGCCGGCGTTCCACCAGCCCCAGTTCCAGCAAGGCGGCGCGGAACTCCGCCACGGTCTGGAAACGCCGGCTCGGGTCCTTCGCGATGGCCTTGAGAATAACGGCCTCCAGTTCGCGCGGCAGCCGGCGCTGGAATTCCTTGGGGCTGGGCGGGTTTTCCTGGACATGCGCGTGCATCAGGGCGTAGTCGGTGCGGCGCTCGAACGGCAGCCGCCCGGTGACGGACTCGAACAGGCTGATGCCCAGCGTGTAGACGTCGGAGCGGCCGTCGGTTTCGCGGCCGTTGATCTGTTCCGGCGAGATGTACAGCAGCGTGCCGACCATGGCCCCGTTCTGCGACGGGTCGTGGTTGTCCATGAGGCGGGCAATGCCGAAGTCCATCAGCTTGATCTCGCCGTCGCGCGTGATGAAAATATTGCTGGGCTTGAGGTCGCGGTGCACCACGCCCATGCGGTGGATGTGGTCCACGCCGCGCATGGCCTGCTCGAAGACGCTCACGGCCTCGGACACGGTCAGCGGTCCATAGTGGCGCAGGCGGCTTTCGAGCGTCTCGCCCTCGACGTATTCGAGCACCAGGACCTGCCCCACGGGATGGTCCATCATCTCGTACAGCGTGACGACGTGAGGGCTGTTCAGCCGGGCCTGGGCCTGGGCCTCGGTATGAAACCGTTTCAGATATTCCGGGTACTTGCTGAGGGCAGGCGGCAGCACCTTGAGCGCCACCGTGCGATTGAGTTCGCTATCGTGGGCGCGGTATACGATGCCCATGCCGCCCACGCCGATCCGGCTCAGGGTCAGGTAGCGGCCGACCATGCTGCCGGGCTCGAGCGGCTCCGTGACCGGATCCTCGGCGGGGCGCGCGGAAAGCTGCGCCCGGCGTTCGGTAAAGCGGTCGGAAATGATGACTGTGCTTTGCAGTTTGTCGGCCTTGTTGGCTTTGGCTGACATGATTATGGGCACCCGTATTGATAAATGACCGCGGATGCCACCCCCCTTGGCAGTACCCGCTTCTATATAAGGAGTATGGTCGTGGAACCGAAACGGGCGAGGAATGCCGGGATAAAAGCCGGGGGCTACCCGACAGGCGGCGAACCATGCCGAAACCCGGGGTCCGGCCCGGATCAGGGCATCCGGCGCAAAAATAGGTGATAATGCACGCCCGATTCAGGCTTTTACCGTGGTTTTATGCCAATCAGCCCCATAACCGAGATTATCGACGAGATTAGACGCGGCCGCATGGTCGTCCTGATGGACGACGAGGACCGCGAGAACGAGGGTGACCTGGTGATGGCCGGCGCGCATGCGCGTGCCGAGGACATCAACTTCATGGCGCGTTATGGACGCGGCCTGATCTGTCTCACTCTGACCCCGGAACGGTGTCGTCAGCTGCGGTTACCGCTCATGGTGAGCGACACGCAGCACCGGCAATCGACCAATTTCACCGTCACCATCGAAGCCACGGAAGGCGTGACCACCGGCATCTCCGCCGCCGATCGCGCCCGCACCATCCAGGCCGCGGTAAAACCGGATGCCATACCGAGTGACCTGGTGCAACCCGGCCATGTGTTTCCGCTGATGGCGCAGCGTGGCGGCGTGCTGGCGCGCGCCGGACACACCGAAGCCGGCTGCGACCTGGCGCGTCTCGCCGGGCTCGAGCCCGCGAGCGTCATCTGCGAGATCATGAACGAAGACGGCACCATGGCGCGCCTGCCGGAGTTGAAGGAGTTCGCCGCGCAGCATGGACTGAAGATCGGCACCATCGCCGATCTCATCCGCTACCGCACCGAGCATGAGTCCACCATTCAGCGTGTCGGCGAGTGCGTGATGCCGACGGAATTCGGCGACTTCCGCGTGCTGGCCTATCACGATGACATCAGCGATTCGGTGCACCTGGCACTGGTCCGGGGCGATATCCGCGGCGACCGGCCGACGCTGGTGCGCGTGCACATGCAGGAGAGCCTGCTCGACCTCGTCACCACGGCGCATCGCGCCGGGACCTGGTCGTTGCACGAGGCGCTCGCGCACGTGGCGGGGGAAGGCGCTGGCGTGATGGTGATCCTGCAACAACAGGAGAAGCCCGTGGATCTGGTGCAGCGCATCCGGCATTTTCAGGGGCAAGGCAAGGCATTAGAATCGGCGGGAGGCAAGCGTGGTCACCAGGAAATGCGCACCTACGGTCTGGGTAGCCAGATCCTGGCCGATCTCGGCGTGAGCAAAATGCGCGTGCTGGGCCATGCCATGAAGGCGCCTGGCCTGTCCGGTTTCGGGCTGGAGATCGTGGAATACATTGAAAACGACCCAGCGCAACTCTCAGGTACTCTTCGCAAACACAACAAAGAGAAAAAGGTATCCGGATGAATGACGTAAAAAGCATTGACGGCGATCTGATCGCGCGCAGCGCACGTTTTGGAATTGCTCTCGGACGTTTCAACAGTTTTATCGGCGAGCGTTTGCTGGAAGGCGCGATTGACACGCTGGTGCGCCACGGTGCCGAAGCTGTTAACATAGAAGTCGTTCGCGTACCGGGCGCTTTCGAAATGCCGCTGGCCCTGAAAACCATGGCGGCCAGCGGAAAATACGATGCACTGATCGCGCTCGGCGCGGTGATTCGCGGCGCGACGCCGCATTTTGAATACGTCGCCGGCGAATGCGCCAAAGGTATTTCGCAAGTCGGCATGCAATTCGACCTGCCGGTCGCTTTTGGCGTGCTGACGGTGGATACGATCGAGCAGGCCATCGAGCGCGCCGGCACCAAGAGCGGCAACAAGGGCGTGGACGCCGCGCTCACCGCCATCGAGATGGTGAACCTGCTCAAGAAACTGCGCGTCTGACGGAGGGTTTATGGTCAAGGGCAGTCGTCACAAGGCACGCCGCGCCGCCGTGCAGGCCCTGTATCAGTGGCAGCTCACCGAGCAAGCGCCGCGCGAAATCGAGGCGCATTTCATCCTCGATCACGAGATGAATGACGTCGACCTCGACTATTTCCATCACCTGGTGCGCGAGATTCCGCTGCACCTGCACGAACTGGACGATCACATTTCCCCGCATCTGGACCGCAAGCTGAATGACGTCGACCCGGTCGAGCTGGCGTGCCTGCGCATCGGCACCTACGAATTCGAGTTTCACCCCGAGATCCCCTACAAGGTCATCCTGAACGAAGCCGTGGAGCTGGCCAAGACTTTCGGCGCCGAGCACGGCCACAAGTACGTCAACGCCATTCTCGACAAGGTCGCCACGGGTCTGCGTTCGCGCGAAATCAAGGCCGAGCGTTCCACGGCCTGACGAGGAATCTGATACGGTTTCCCTCTCCCCTTTGGGGGAGAGGGTCAGGGAGAGGGGGCATCACATTATATCCCTGCTTATTGATACCGCATGCCAATCGTGAGTCTGCCACCCTCTCCCCTTACCCTCTCCCTCAACAGGGAGAGGGGGAGTCGGTAATAAATCCTATATGACGGAGTTCGAACTGATTCGCACCTTCTTCGCGCGCCAGGATGTCGCGCGCGCCGATGTCGTTGCCGGCATCGGCGACGATGCTGCGCTGTTGCAGCCACCCGCCGGCCAGCAACTGGCGGTGACCTCCGACCTGCTGGTCTCCGGCGTGCATTTCCTTCCCGATGCCGATCCGTTTTCCCTCGGCCACAAGGCGCTGGCCGTGAATCTCAGCGATCTCGCCGCCATGGGCGCGGAGCCGGCCTGGTTCATGCTGAACCTCGCACTGCCCAAGGCCGATGCCAACTGGCTTCAGCCGTTTTGCAACGGGATGTTCGAGCTGGCGCGTGAACACCATGTGCAGCTCGTGGGTGGCGACACCTCGCGCGGGCCACTGACCATTGCCATCGAGGCGCATGGTTTCGTGCCGCCGGGACAGGCGTTGCGACGCTCGGGGGCGAAGGCGGGTGACCGCATCTATGTCACCGGGACGCTGGGCGACGCCGCGCTGGCGCTGCGCCATCGACTTGGCGGTATTCGTTTGCCGGAACACGACCTGGCGGCGGTTGCCGGCCGGATGGACCGTCCCGTGCCGCGTGTGCGCGAGGGCATGACGCTGCGGAGCATTGCGCACAGCGCCATCGATATTTCCGACGGGCTGCTGGCGGACTTGGGCCATATCCTGGAAATGAGCCGGGTCGGCGCGCGGATTAGCCTGGATAAAATACCCGTATCGCCGGTTTGCCGGTCGCATATCGGTGAAACCGGCTGGGACATGGTGCTGGCGAACGGCGATGATTACGAACTGTGCTTTACCGTGCCGGAACAGCATGCCGCGGCACTGGAAAAGCTGCGACCTGCCTGCGGATTTCACCCCATCGGCGTCATCGAGGCGGAACCGGGCCTGCGCATCGTGGATGAATCCGGCAAGCCCTATCAGCCGCGCCAGAGCGGCCATGACCATTTTGCAAACAATTAAAAAGGGAACACATGAAAATCGGCACACCACTGAGCCCCGGCGCCACGCGCGTCATGCTGCTGGGGGCGGGAGAGCTGGGGAAAGAAGTCATCATTGCCCTGCAACGGTTTGGCGTCGAGGTCATCGCCGTGGATCGCTATCCCGATGCGCCGGGACACCAGGTGGCGCACCGCGCGCATGTGATCAACATGGCCGACGCCGCCGCCCTGCGCGCGTTGGTGGAAAAGGAGCGGCCGCACATCATCGTGCCCGAGATCGAGGCCATCGCCACGGACATGCTGGCCGAGATCGAACGCGACAAGCTGGCCGAGGTGATCCCCGTGGCGCGGGCGACGCAGCTCACCATGAACCGCGAGGGCATCCGGCGGCTCGCGGCCGAGACCCTGGAATTGCCGACCTCGCGCTACGCCTTTGCCGCCAGCGAGACGGAGCTCAAGGAGGCCATTGACGGCGGCATCGGCTATCCCTGCATCATCAAGCCGGTGATGTCGTCTTCGGGCAAGGGGCAATCCACGGTGAACACGCCGGAAGACGTTGCCAAGGCCTGGGAATACGCCATGAGCGGGGCGCGCGTGAACCAGACGCGGGTGATCGTCGAGGAGACCATCAAGTTCGATTATGAAATCACGCAACTCACGGTGCGTGCCATCGGCGATTCCGGCAAGGTCGAGACATTTTTCTGCGATCCCATCGGTCACGTGCAGGTCAAGGGCGATTATGTCGAGTCCTGGCAGCCACAGGCGATGAGCCCGAAGGCGCTTGCGCGATCACGCGAGATCGCGCAGAAAGTCACGGACAATCTCGGCGGCCGCGGCATTTTCGGCGTGGAGCTGTTCGTCAAGGGCGATCATGTCTGGTTCAGCGAGGTCAGTCCGCGCCCGCACGACACCGGCATGGTGACCATGATCAGCCAGATTCAAAACGAGTTTGAATTGCACGCTCGCGCCATTCTGGGTCTGCCGGTGTCGGTCGCCATGCGCGCGCCCGGCGCGAGCGCGGTGATTTACGGTGGCATGGAAGCCAAGGGCATCGCCTTCGAAGGCGTGGACGAGGCACTGCGTGTTCCCCAGTCGGATATCCGGTTATTTGGCAAGCCTGAGGCGTTCACACGCCGGCGCATGGGCGTGGCGCTCGCAAACGGTGCCGACACGAACGAGGCCCGCGCCCGCGCCAAGCTCGTGGCTTCGAAGGTCAGACCGGTAAAAGCATGAAAACTGAGATAGACAGGATTTACAGGATTAACAGGATTGAAAAATATATTTCGAATTTCTTTTTCCTTAATCCTGTTAATCCTGTCCATTAATTCTTTATGGAAACCTGTCCGCTGTGTCATCCCACGAATGAAACCGTCCTGTGGCAGGATGAGCGTTGTCGCGTGATCCTGGTCGATGACGCCGATTATCCCGGCTTCTGCCGCGTGATCTGGAGCGGGCATGTGAAGGAGATGACCGATCTCACGGAGCCGGAGCAGGTGCGGCTGATGGCCGTGGTTTTCTCGGTGGAAAAGGTCCTGAAGGAAGTACTGCGACCTGACAAAATAAATCTGGCTTCATTGGGGAACCAGGTGCCGCATCTGCACTGGCACGTCATTCCACGCTTTGCCGATGATGCGCACTTTCCTGATCCGGTGTGGGCCGCACGCAGGCGCAACGTCCGTGCCGCGTCCGTGGACCGTTCGAGGTTGATCGAACAGCTCAAGCGTTGCCTGGGCGACAGTCTTGGTTGAGACGGACAGCGCCATGGGACGGAAAATGTTCGTCGCGTTTGTGTCATGGATGATGTTCGCCTTCGCTTTCCTGTATTCCATCATCGTGACGGTGGCCTGGTGGAAAGGCGAGTTGGCAGCCGGCCCTTGGGAATGGCTGTGGATCGGCCTGCTGCCGGTATGGGTGTTCGTGTATTTCCGCTATTATTCGATTTTCCGCCCGGGCTGTCGTGCCTGTCTCCCGCCGGAGGACAAACCAACCGGGCAGCGCCTGGGACCGAGGGCACCATGAATACACCGCTGACAGCAGATAGCAAGCCACAAGCCGATCTTCAGCGCCTGAAAAACGTCAGCATTGCGGTGTACGCTCTGCAGGCTGCCACCTTTGTGCTTCCCATCACCTATTTCGTGGCCATCATCATCAGCTACATCAAGCGCGATGACGCGCAGGGCACCTGGCTCGAGTCGCATTTCCGCTGGCAGATACGCACCTTCTGGTTCACGCTGCTGTGGATCGTGCTGGGCGGCCTGACATTCGTCATCGTCATCGGCTGGTTCATTCTCTGCGCCAATGCCCTGTGGTTCATCTACCGCATCGCCAAGGGCTGGCTGAACCTGATCGATGACAAGCCGATGCCGGTCTGAGGCCGTTTCCGGCCCGCGTCATTGATTTCTCCCCGCATCTCCCCGGCAATATTGATGTGAATATTCTCGCCCTGGATACCTCCACCGAAGCCTGTTCCGTCGCAATCTTGACGGACGGCGCCGTGGCGGAACGTTTCGAATACGGCAACCAGCACTCCGAACGCCTCCTCGCCATGGTGGACGGGTTGCTGGCAGAAACCGGCCTTGCTCTGACGCAGTTCGATGCGATCGCCTTCGGCCGTGGCCCGGGATCGTTCACGGGCCTGCGTATCGGCGCGGGCGTGGCCCAGGGCCTTGCCTTCGGCGTGGACATCCCGGTAACGCCAATCTCGTCGCTGGCGGCGCTGGCGCAGGGCGTGGACGCGCCACGGGTGCTGGCGGCCTTCGATGCGCGCATGAATCAGGTATACAGCGCCGCCTATGCGAGAAACCCGCAGGGCATTGTCGAGCTGGTCGGCGCTGAAAGCGTGGCGGTGCCGTCCGAAGTGCCATTACCCGGAGGCAATGGATGGATCGGCGCCGGCAACGGCTGGGATCAGTATCATGCCGTTTTGCTGGAACATCTGAAGGAGCATGTCAGTAACTGGCACGAGCAGGCTTACCCGCATGCACGCGACGTAGGCCGGCTGGGAGCCGCGACGGTTCAGGCAGGCAAGGCCATATCCGCGGAACTGGCGCTGCCGGTGTATGTGCGTGACGACATAGCGGTGAAGCAGGTCAAACCCTGAGCGCGTTCTCTAGGTTTTTACACGCTTGATCAGCCCCGTGCCATACAGGATCGAGATGGCGATTTCCTCGATGGACATCGAGCTGGTGTCGAGGATGGGGATATGCGCTTGCCGCAGCAGGGCCTCGGCGGCGCGGATTTCGCCTTGGCAGTTTTCCAGCGAGGCATAACGGCTCTCCGGTTTGCGTTCGTGGCGGATTTTTGCCAGCCGTTCCGGCTGGATCGTCAGGCCATGCAGCTTGGCGCGCTGCGGCTGCAGCGGTTTCGGCAGTGCCAGTTCGTTGAAATCATCGGGCGTCAGCGGGTAATTGGCGGCGCAAATGCCGTACTGCATCGCCAGGTATAGACAGGTGGGCGTTTTGCCGGTGCGCGACACGCCGACCAGGATCACGTCGGCCCGGTCGTAGTTGGCGGTATGCATGCCGTCGTCATGCGACAGCGTGTAGTTCAACGCGTCCATGCGCTTCTGGTAGACCAGTTCATCGCCAATGCCGTGACTGAGGCCGAGGGCATGGGTGGATTCCTGCCCCAGCTCCGTCTCGAGACGCCGGATGAAGTCCGCGAACAGGTCGATGATCAGGGCCCTGTCGGACGCCAGCGCCGCGCGCACCTCCTCGTTGATCAGGGTGCTGAATACAATCGGCGGCCGATCCTCCTTCTGCGCGGTGTCATGGATCTTCGCGAGCACCGATTTCGCCTTGTCCACGGAATCCACGAAGGGAAAGGTACGCTTGAGGAACTCGATGCCGGGGAACTGCGTCAGCAGCGTTTTGCCCAGCAGCTCGGCGGTGATGCCGGTGCGGTCAGAGACGAAAAACACGGTACGCTGGGATTTGGCGGTCGTCATGCCTGTGCGATTGTAGTCTTGTTGCGGCGGTCAGACGACCCGGTTCCGCGGTGCGCCGCGGACGAAGGCCTCGATGTTGTCGATCAGCTGATCCGCCATGATCTGCATGGCGTTGCGGCTGGCCCAGGCGACATGCGGCGTCAGGATGAAGTTGGGCAGACGCAGGTCCAGCAGCGGATTGCCGGCGCGCGGCGGTTCCGTGGTCAGCACATCGAATCCCGCTCCGCCGATCACGCCTTGCTGGAGCGCCTCGACCAGCGCCGCTTCATCCACCAGGCCGCCGCGGGCGGTGTTAATGAGCAGGGCGTGACGGCGCATTTTCCGGAACTCCGGTGCCCCGATCAGGTTCTGCGTGGCGGGCGTGAGCGGGCAGTGCAGGGTGATCACGTCACTCTCCGCCAGGACCGTTTCGAAGGACGTATAACCGGGCCGGGTTAGCGCGGCGCCTTTGTGTTCGGAGATGAGCACGCGCATGCCGAAGGCCGCGCCCAGTTTTGCCGTGGCCTGGCCCAGTGCCCCGTTGCCTATCACGCCCAGCGTGCCGCCGTGCAAATCCAGGATGGGGCGGGTGAACAGGCAGAACTGCTCGGCCTTCTGCCACAGCCCGCCGGCCACGTCCTCGCGATAACCGACCAGATTGCGTCGCAACGCCAGCACCATGGCGAAAACATGCTCCGGCACGGTGTGCATGGCGTAATTCCGGATATTGGAAACGACGATGCCATGCGCGCGACAATAATCGAGGTCAACATTATTGGTTCCCGTCGCGCACACGGCGATCATCTTGAGATCCTTGAGCAGCGCGAGACTGGCGGCCATGAGCGGGACCTTGTTGCTGATGGCGATGCTCGCGTTGTTCAGGCGCTCGCTGACCTGCGACACCGAGGTGGCGGGATAATCCCGCCACTCGTGCGCAAAACCGGGCCGGCGTACGTCGGCCTGGATGCTGTCGCGGTCGAGAAAGACGATGCGTTCCACGGGCTCGGCGGTTAAACGTTGCGGTTATTCGGACGAGGCCGGGGTTGATTCGGACACGGTTTCAGCGGCCGGTCGCACCCGCGCGACCTCGATCGCAGTGCCGCGGGTGCGCAGGATTTCCACCAGGTAGCCGTGGATCATCAGGCTGGTGCCGGGTGCCGGGATGTCTTCCAGGTATTCCACGATCAGTCCGTTCAGGGTACGGGAATCGTCGGTGGGCAGTTTCCAGTCGAGCTGCCGGTTCAGGTCGCGCAGGCTGACGGTGCCGCGGATGAGATAGCTGCCGTCGCTCTGAGGAGTTACATCTTCGATCCGGCCCATGGTGTGGGCGGTGAAATCGCCGACGATCTCTTCGAGGATCTCGTCCAGCGTGACCAGCCCCTGGATATCGCCGTATTCGTCTACCACGAAACCGATGCGGCGTTTCACCTGCCGGAAGTTGAGCAGTTGCGTCGTGAGCGTCGTGCCGGCGGGAATGAAGTAGGGCTCGACGATGGCCTGTTCCAGCGATTCCTTGTCGAGCTTGCCCTCGCGCATCAGGTTCAGCACCCGGCGCACATGGATCATGCCGCTGACGTTGTCGAGGCTGCCGCGGTAGACCGGCAGCCGGGTGTAGCGACTGCCGGTGAGCTGGGTCACGATTTCATCCCATTCCGTGTCGAGGTTGACGCCCTCGATTTTCCCGCGCGGCACCATGACGTCATCGACGCTGATCTTTTCCAGGTCGAGAATCGCCAGCAACATGTCCTGATGGCTTTCCGGAATCAGCACACCGGCCTCCATGATGATGGCGCGCAGCTCCTCCGGGCTCACCTGGTCGGCCGGTTTGGCCTGGATCCGCACTCCCACGAGACGCAACAGGCCGTTGGCCATGCCGTTGACCACCCACACCACCGGGTAGATGAGCCACAGCATCGGCCGCAACACGAAGGCGCTGGGCAAGGCGATACGCTCCGGATGCAGCGCGGCGAGCGTTTTCGGCGCCAAATCGGTGAGTATCAGGATCACCAGGGCGATGATGACGGTGGCAATGCCGACCGCGCCTTCATCCTCGCCCCAGAACCGGATGACGGTGACCGTGGTGAGCGCCGAGAACAGGGCATTGACCGTGTTGCTGCCGAGCAGAATCACGCCGATCAGACGGTCGGGGCGAGCCAGCAATCGTTCGGCGATGCGCGCGCCACGGCGGCCGGAGCCCGCGAGATGACGCAAGCGGTGGCGGTTGAGGCTCACCATCGCGATCTCGGCAGCCGAGAAAAAGGCGGAGAGGAATACCAGGAAGGCCAGCGCGCCGATCAGAACGCCGGTGGAGATGTCAGCCAAGGACTGTATGCCTCGTCAACATGCGGAAAAACGATACTAGCATCATTGTCATGTCTTCCCTAATTCAACGCCAGATAAAGGAATTTTCGATTATTTTAACGGTGTTATCCTGCGCGCGATATTGGGCGGACAATCCATGCCGGCATGCGTATATGTATTTACGCGGGTGTCTGGGGCGTGGCGCGTGCTCCATCGGAATCCAGCTCGGCGCGCGCAAGGCGTTGCGTGATTTCCTTCAGCGCCACATCCTCCGAGGCAAAGATGTTGTCCCGGCCGATCCTGTCGATCAATCCGGTTCGCTGCATGACGTCGATCACGTTGCCCTTGATGCTGCAGAAGACCAGCTCGATTTTGTTCTGGCTCAGCCGGTCCAGAAGATTTCTCAGCATTTCCACGCCCGAGGCGTCGAGTCCGTTGATTCCGCTGCCCACCACCAGAATGTATTTCAGGTCCGGATCGTTGCTGACAAGATACAGCGTGGACTCCTCGAAATAGTTTACGTTGGCGAAGTAAAGCTGGCCGTCGAAGCGGATCGCCGTCACCTGGGGGTGCAGTTTCGGCAGATTGAACCGCTCGGCGTTCCGCAGCATTCCGTCCTTGTCGAGACCCAGCAACACGATGCGCGGCTTCATGGTGCGGAAAAGAAACAGCGCCAGGGACAGGAGGATGCCGGTGAGAATGCCGTTCTGGATGTTCGGGGCGAACACCAGGGTGGCGATGAAAGTGATGATCGCGGCAATGCCGTCCTGTTTGCCGGCGACCCATGACTCCTTGATGGTCTTGAAGCTGATGAGGCCGATAACCGCCATCATGATGATGGCTGCCAGTACCGGTTTGGGCAGGTGGTGCAGCAATGGCGTGAAGAACAGCAGCGTCAGCAACACGGCGATCGCCGAGAATATCGAGGACATCCCGGTCCTGGCTCCGGCGGCGAGATTGAGTGCCGAACGCGAAAACGAACCGCTCACCGGCATGGCGTGGCTGAATGCCGCCGCGACTTTCGCCAGACCCTGGCCGATCAATTCCTGGTTTTCGTCCCATTGAGTGCGGGTCTTGATGGCGATGATTTTGGAGCTCGACATGGCTTCCATGAAACTGATGAGCGCAATCACGAACGCCGTCGGGAGCATGTGCATGCTCGCTTTCCAGTCCACCGGCGGTATGCTGATGCCGGGGAGACCCTGGGGAATGGCGCCGACGATGCGGCCACCGAGCTCCTCGAAGCCGATGGCGTAACTGATGTAGGTGGTCAGTGCCACCGTGATAAGCACGCCCGGGAGTCTGGGCGCGAATTTCTTCATCAGCGCCATCAGCGCGAGCGAGCCGAGGCCGAAGAACAGCGATTCGACGTGCATGGCGTCGAGGTTTTCAATGACATGCAGGATGTCGGTCATGAAATGCTGGCTGTTTTTCAGCGGCAGGCCGACCATGGCGGGGAGCTGCGCCAGACCAATGATGATGGCGGCGGCGTTGATGAAACCGCGCAACACCGGGTAGGACAGAAAATTGAGCAGCACGCCCATGCGCGCCACCCCCATGCCGATCTGGACCAGGCCGGACAGCAGCGCCATCAGGATGACATAGGCATAAAACTGTTGTGTTCCGTAGGTGGCGAGCGGCATGATGCTTGCCGCGGTAAGCAGCGATGTCATGGCTACCGGCCCGGTGGACAACAGCATCGACGAACCGAAAAGCACGCCGATGATCACCGGTATGAGTGCCGCGTACAGCCCGTAATAGGCCGGCACACCGGACAATTGCGCGTAGGCCAGGGATTGCGGTATGGCGACGAGCGCCACCGTCAGACCTGCGATCAGGTCGTCCTTCAGCGTATGCCGGTTGACCTGCGGCCACCAGTGCAGGAACGGAAAAAGACGCTGCCAAATGGAGTTTTGATTCTGAGCGGCAAGCTGGTTCATGGCGGGTATTGGTTAGCAGATTCGTTTTTAAAAGATGGTCTTATATGGCTCGCCGGCGCGGAAAATCCGAGTCGATGCACCAGACAACCCGTCGGCGGGGGAACGGCGTTGATTGGCCGTGCACCGCGCAGTCCGAGACGCAATTATTTCGACGGTGTCACCTGACAGACGATATTGAGCGGGCAATCGACCTCATGGTTGTTGCCGAGTTTCTTCCAGACGTGATCCAGCGCCTGTTCTTCCGTGCGGAAAAAGCGTTCGGCGCCGAGACTTTGATAAAGACCGGTGCGCTGGAACACGTCCATCACCTGTTTTTTCAGGCCGGCGAACAGAATCTCGATACCGGCCGCATGCAGCCGCTCGCCCAGGTGCGAGAGCATCTCCTCGCCCGTGGCGTCGACCTGGTTGATGCCGTCGGCCAGCACGATCACGTATTTGAGTTCCGGTCTGGTGGCGACGCGCTCCTGGATCTTGTCCTCGAAATAGCTGGTATTGGCGAAGTAGAGCGAACCGTCGAAGCGGATCATGGTGATGTTCTTGCAGGTGTCGAGGCCGAACATCTCGGCGTCGCGCAGGGTGCCATCAGGGTGCCGCGCCAGCACCGCCACGCGCGGCTGCATGGTGCGGTACAGATAAAGAATCAGGGCGAGGCCGGCGCCGATCAGGATGCCCTTGTCGAGATGCGGGGCGAATGCCAGCGTCAGCACGAACGAAACAATGGCGACGATGCCGTCCTGGCGCTGCGCCTTCCAGGCATGCTGGACGGCCTTGACGTTGATCAGGCCGACCACGGCCATCATGATTACCGCCGCCAGGGTCGCCTGCGGCAGGTGATACAGCAGCGGCGTCAGCCACAGCAGGGTGATGATGACGATGGCGCTGGTTACCACGGACGAAAATCCGGTCACGGCGCCGGCATTGATGTTGACCGCGGAGCGCGAGAACGAGCCGGAAGTGGGGTAACTCAGCGAAAGACTGCCGGCGATGTTGGCCAGCCCCTGACCGATCAGCTCCTGGTTGGCGTCGAGTTTCTGGCGGGTCTTGGTGGCCATGGCCTTGGCGATCGAGATCGCTTCCATGAAGCCGAGCAGCGAGATGGTGATTCCCGCGGAGAGCAGCTGCAACATAACGCCGACGTCAAACTTCGGCAGTGCCAGGGACGGCAGACCCTTGGGAACGGTGGCGACCACGTTGCCGCCGCCGTTCATGACGAGTTGCTCGCCGTCCACGCTGCGTATGCGCCACAGGCGCCCATCGCTTTCGGCGCCTTCCGGCACGTGGCCACGCAGGTAGAACGTGCCTGTGGCGCCATCGGGCTGCGGGACATGGTCGAAACGGGTTTTCTTGATTTCCTCGACGTCGGCTTTGACGGTCTTGATGCGGCGTTCGCGTTTCAGTTTGAGGGTGTCAAACATGTGCTGGGCGAGCAGGGTTCGCGAGTCGTCGGTGCCATACTTTTTATGTGCCTCCTGGTAGGTTTTTTCCGCATCGGCAATCGCCTTGTCGAGTTCCGGAATTTCGCGCTTGAGGGTGATCTCATCGCGCACCACCTCTTGCACGGACTTGTTCCCGATCTGGCTGAGCGTCACCGTCTCCAGGTGCTCGAAGTGGATCAGCCAGGAAAGGGCTGTGGTGATGGCCACGGCGATGAGCACGTTGGGAATGCGCGGATTGAGGCGCCGCAGCAGGATCATGATGGCGAAGGCGCCCGCGGCAATGAAGAACGTGGGCCAGTGTATCTGCGTGGGGACAGCGGCAATGGTGTTCCACACGGTTTCGTAATGGTGCTCGGCCTTGTCGGCGCGCACGCCGAAGATCTTGTCGAGTTGCGAGGTGGCGATGATGATCGCCGCAGCGTTGGTGAAACCGATGATCACCGGGTGCGACAGGAAGTTGACCACCACGCCAAGCCGCAACAGCCCGAGACTCATCTGAAACAGGCCGACGATCAGGGACAGGGTGATGGCATAAGCCACGTACCCCGGGCTGCCGCTGGCTGCGATGGGTTCCAGCGCCGCGGCCGTGAGCAGCGAGACCACCGCCACCGGTCCGGTGGCGAGTTGACGCGAGGAGCCGAACAACGCGGCGACCATGGGCGGGAGAAATGCAGCATACAGTCCATAATAAGCCGGCATCCCGGCAAGTTGCGCATAGGCCATGGATTGCGGGACCAGCACCAGCGCCACGGTGATTCCGGCAATCAGGTCGGCACGCAGCACCTGGCTGTTGCGGATCTCGCCGATCCAGGCCAGGAACGGCAGGAATCGTTGCAAGCTGGGTGGGGACCACAATTTATGGATCATGCCAATTCTTTCACCGGTACGCGGTCCGTCGACATGATGGCAGGCGGTGGTGCTGGCTCATCTGGCCCTGATGCCTACTTGACGACGAGCACGGCGCACCGGGTTTCGTCGATGACGCGCTCCGATGTATTGCCCAGCAGAACCCGCTCCAGGCCCGTGCGCCCACGACTGCCCAGGATGATCAAATCTGCGTTTTTTTCGTTTGCTGTCTTGACGATCATTTCGTCTGGCCGGCCGTGCGGAACCATTCCTTCCACCTTGACTCCTTCCTGCTTCAGGAAGGAAAGGAGCCGGTTCACGATCTGGTGTGCTTCGCGACGCCGCTCCTCGCTGTGTTCCGGCCGGGTGACCGAGACCACGGTGACCGGCGTGTCGTACAGTTTTGCGAGCCGCGCCGCCGTGTGCGCGGCGTTGTCGCCGAAGCGTGAACCGTCGGAGGCGACGACGAAGTGCCGCCCGGTGATGTTCGCAAGACGCGGGACAACGAGCACGTTGCATCGCGCGTGACCGATGACGCGCACGGTCGACGGGCCGACCATCAGCCGCGCCAGTCCGTGGCGTCCTCGCCGGCCCATGATAATGAGATCGGCCTGCATTTTTTCCGCCTGACCGACGATTTCCTGGTAAACCTGGTTGCCCTGGGTAGCCACGCTCTCATAGGCCACGCCGGCGGACGATGCCAGCAGGTGCACGTCGTCGAGGCAGGCGCGGGCGGAATTCAGCTCTTTGGTGATCAGCTGTTCACCCATGGCATAAAGTTCGGCATCGCCGCCGGCGACCACGCTGACCGCGCGCACGCGGGCACCGCACTTGCTCGCCATGCGCAAGGCTTCGCGCACGGCGCCGGCGCTGTACTCCGAGCCGTCGGAGGCAAGCAGGAATCGCTCGAAACGGCCGACTGGCGACAGTTGCGGGCTGGCCGGGGCCGCCACCGTGTCCGGCGCGAACGCCACGTCGGCTGAAGTGGTCAGCGCCGCCTCACGGCGTGAGGCGCTGATGCCGCTCCACAGCGACGCGAACACGATCGCCGCGCCGGCCGCCAGCGCGCCAATCAGCACCACGAAACTGATGTTGCGCAGGGCGCCGGGCAGATGGGGCGCCAGCGGTTCGATGAGCTCCAGTTCGGAAAGATAGACAGGGATGGCGATCGCGCGCGAAACCAGCACCAGTATCATGATCACGCCCATGACCATCTTGATCATGTGCGGCTTGACGTAGGTGGTTCCGATCGCGCCGAGCTGGATGCCGAACAGAGACCCGGCAAGGATGATCATGGCGAGGCGGATATCCACCAGCCCGCTCCAGGAAAACTTCAGCGTGCCGCCCACGCCCATGACGAAAGCAGTCACCAGTTCGGTGGCGGAGGCCATGAGCGAGGGCGCCCCGAGCACGTAGTGCATGGCCGGGACACCTATAAAGCCGCCTACGGCGATGGTTGCCGCGAGCATGCCGGTGGCGAATCCAAGCGGGATGGTAAACAGGACCGAGACGCGGGCATTGAGGCTCTTGAAGTAAACCATCGTGCCGGGAACATGGATCGACTGGACCCAGCGGGCGAGACGCGCAACCTTCTCCGGTTCGTCGCTGGTGTCGCGGCGCATTTTTATTGCGTCCCACAGCACGTAACTGCCTATGACGCCAAGAGAGACAACGAAGGCGAGGCTGACATACAGGTTCGAACCGGCATCACCGAAGCTTTCATGAATCATTTGCTGGATATGTGCTCCGTAGAGCACCCCGGCCTCGGCCGAAACGCCGATCACGAGCCCGAGCTTCACGTCCACCTGACCGTACTTGGCGCGCTTGATGGCGCCGACAAGGGCCTTGGGGAACTTGTGGCACATGTTGGAGGCCACCGCGACGATGCCGGGCACGCCCATGCTCATCATGGCCGGCGTGAGCACGAAGGCGCCGCCGGATCCGATGAAACCGCTGACCAGGCCGCCGATGAAGCCGACGACCAGAAGATAGGTTACGTCGAGCGCGTTGAGGGGAATGAAATTGGTTGCCGTTGCCAGATCCACGCTGCTGCCTTATTTCTTGGCCTTGATGCCAAGGGTGTCCCAAAAATGGGAGGTAAAGGATCCGTGGAAATAGGAGAACACGAAGGCGAGCACGACAGGAGCGATGAAGTACCAGCCGCCCTGCGAGGTGAAGGCGAGGATGGGGTCCTCGAAAAAGTACAGCAGAAAATATAACGCCAGCGATATGAATCCGTAGATGGCGACGCGCGTTATCATCTTGCCGCCGCTGTGCGAAGTCGGATCAGTCATGTCAGCCCCTTGTTTCGTGCGGCAAGTTATCCTTTGATTATTATCATCCGGTTAACCGTGCTGCATCAGCCACGCTTAAGCAGTATTTCCAGCACCAACTTGCTACCGAAGTATGCCAGCATAAGCAGAAAAAATCCGACGCGGGTCGCGTGCATGGCCAGGCATTCGCGCCATCCCCTGTACCAATGTCCGACCAGCATCGTCACCTAAACGATCCATGGCGGAAAGCCCGCCGACGCGATTATATATGATGTTTACGCCGTGCTGGTAAGACGGCGGAAACCGCAGGCTCAACGGTTCAGGCTGACTTCCGGCGCGAGCGTGCTGCCGAAGTGGGCGCGCAGGAGCAGTGCAGCCGCCCAGGACCCGGAGGATGGCGGGGCGTCCGCGCCGACGCGAGGCGCCGGCATCATATCGATGCGCTGCTTCGTTCATCCGGGCATAAAACAGGTCGCCCTGCTTCGCCCGTTTGGTCATAATATTGCTGCAAGATGGCGCCGCTTGTCCCGCCTTTGAAGCTGGTGGTTGTCGCCGGCTGGCCGTTGCCGGGCATGCCCATTCTGGTCAACAAGTGAACAAGGAGCCGGCCATGCGTCACAAGATCCTGCTTCCCGTCGACGGTTCGGAAGGCTCGGCGCGCGCCGCCCGCCATGTCGCCGGCATCGCCGCCATGGCGAAGGACCTGGAAGTGCATCTGGTCAACGTGCAGCCGCTGGGCGACGACTGGATGGTGCGGCGCACGATCAAGCCCGAGGAACTCGTGAAGATGGAACGGGAGTGGAGCGAGTCGGCCCTGGCTCCGGCGCGCACGATCCTCAAGGCGGCCAGGATCGCCTGTGTCGATCATGTCGCGCAAGGTGAAATCGCCCCGACCATCGCGCGCCTGGCCGAGGAACTCGGTTGCAATCAGATCGTGATGGGCACGCGCGGCCATTCCGCGCTGGGCGATCTGTTGCTCGGTTCGGTGGCGGTGAAGGTCCTGCACCTCACGAAGATACCGGTGACGCTCGTCAAATAAAAGACAAGAAAAGCCTCGACCATGAAAGCATGCTGGTACCGGGCTGTCCCTGGATTGCTGGTCGCCGTTCCGGCGCACGCCGCCGGGTTGCCGGCGGTATCCGGCATCCCGGTGGACTTCATCCTGTTCGCGCTGACCCTGCTGGGCGTGGCGCTGTTTCACCACCATACCCTCAAGGTCGCGCTCACCGGTTTGGCGGTGATCTCGCTTTATAAAATCGGCTTCACCGGCTTCAATGAAGGGGCAGGTGTGACCGGGTGGCTCGCGCATCTGCAGCACGAATGGGTGGTGCTCACCAACCTGCTCGGTCTGCTGGTCGGTTTCGCGCTGCTGGCACGCCACTTCGAGGACAGCGGCGTGCCGCACGTCCTGCCGCGCTTCCTGCCGGATGACTGGAAGGGCGCCTTCGTGCTGCTGGTGATGGTGTTCGTGCTGTCGTCGTTCCTGGACAACATTGCCGCGGCGTTGATCGGCGGCACCGTGGCCGCCACCGTGTTCAGGCGCCGCGTGCACATTGGCTACCTCGCCGCCATCGTGGCCGCGTCCAACGCCGGCGGCTCGGGCAGCGTGGTGGGCGACACCACCACGACCATGATGTGGATCGACGGGGTGGCGCCACTGGACGTCACCCACGCCTATGTGGCGGCCGTGGTTGCCTTGATGGTGTTCGGGCTGATTGCGGCGCGTCAGCAGCAGGCCTGGCAGCCGATCCAGAAAGACGCCAGCGCCGGCAAGCACGTGGACTGGGTACGGCTGGGCATTGTTACCTGGATTTTGGCGGCGGCGATCGTCACCAACGTCACGGTCAACACCCGCTTTCCGGAAATCTCCGATTCCTTCCCGTTTCTGGGTGCGGCGGTGTGGGTGGCCATCGTTCTGGCCGCGCCATTGCGCAAAGCCGAGTGGAGCCTGTTGCCGGACGCGCTCAAGGGCAGCATTTTCCTGTTGTCGCTCGTGATGTGCGCGTCCATGATGCCGGTGGAGAAACTGCCGCCGGCGTCCTGGCAGACCAGCTTCGGCCTCGGTTTCATTTCGGCGGTATTCGACAATATCCCGCTGACGGCGCTGGCGCTGACCCAGGGCGGATATGACTGGGGCGTGCTGGCTTATGCCGTCGGATTCGGCGGCTCCATGGTCTGGTTCGGTTCGTCGGCCGGGGTGGCGTTATCCAGCCTGTTCCCGGAGGCCAAATCGGTCGGGGCCTGGCTCAAGGGCGGTTGGCACGTGGCGCTGGCTTACGTGATCGGATTCTTCTTCATGCTGGCAGTGGTGGGCTGGCATCCGCACACGCCACACAAGGCGGAGACGGCGGCACCGGTCGCGGTACAGCCGGCGCACTGAGCCGGTTGGCGGGCACGTTCGCTTCGGGGCGCGGCAGCCGTCAGGAAATTTTGGCGACCAGCACCGCGGTCGAGGTGGCGTCGATCACGCGTTCAGAGACGCTGCCCAGCATGACGCGATCGAGCCCGGTGCGGCCGTGGCTGCCGATCACGATCAGGTCGGCCTTTTTCGCCATCGTGGTTTCGACGATGACCTCGTCGGGACGGCCGTGGTACACCACCGCCTCCGCGTCGAGTTCGTGGCTTCTGAGGAACGCGGCGGCGCGATTGGCCGCGACACGGGCTTCTTCGTGGCGCCGGTCCGACTGGCTCGGGAGCGTCACCGACAGTGCCGACACCGGTGCCGCGAATATCTTGGCGAGACTGCCGGCCATGGCCGTTGCGGCATCGGCATAGACGGAACCGTCCGTGGCGAGCACCAGGCGCTGTCCGGTGATCTCGGCGTTGCGCGGCACGATCAGCACGGCGCAGTGCGCATGGCCGATCACCTTGGCAGTCGCCTGACCGAGACGCACACGCGCCAGCCCGCGTCGTCCGCGCCGGCCCATGACGATGAGATCCGCCTTCATCTGGTCAGCCTGATTGACGATCTCCTGATACAGACGCAGGCTCGTGTATATGACTTCGGTGTCGCAAGTGACGCCGGCGGCTATCGCCTCGCGTTCGACATCGTTGAGATGCGCGCGTGCCCGCGCCAGCAGCGCTTCCGGAATCTCCTCGGTACCCGCCGTCAGCTCGTTATCGGTGCGGGGGATCATGTGGATCACCCGCACCCGGGCGCCGCTCTTTTTGGCGATGCGCAGGGCCTCGTGGATGGCGCCGGCGGTGTACTCGGAATCATCGCTCGCCACGAGCAGACGTTCGACGCGCGGCAGGGCGCCGAACTCCGGGGCCGCGGGCGCCGCGGCGCCCGGCAATATCGGGCGAACCTGCGCGCATTCGCCAAAAATGCGTTTGTCGCAGCGCGCACAGATCGCGTGGTCGAGGCGCTGAAAGATATTGGCAATGGCGCTGGCTTTGCCGGGGAAGATGTTGTAGGCGCCGATCAGGTCCCGGAAACCGCCGCGTCGCAGCGTCTCGCAGGCTTCGGGCTTGACCTTGGCGAGGTACAGGTCGCCGCCCTGTGCGCGACGCCGGCGCGCCTCGGCCGCCAGCAGTTCGGCGCCTGCGAGATCGATGAAGTTCACGCCGGTGCCGACCACCAGCAGGTGCTTTTGCGCGGGATTGGCCTCAGCGAAGCTGTGCAGGCGTTCGCCGACATGGTCGACGGCGCCGAAGTAGATCGAGCCATCGATGCGGATGACCTTGAGCTGCGGGCATTCCGGCAGCTTCTTGTCGATGACGAAATTACGCTGCTGGGTGTTCGGATCCGGCACAATGTCGGCGACTCTCGGCTGCGCGGTGCGCATCAGGTAGATGATCAGCGACAGCATCACGCCGACGTAGATCGCGAATTCGAGCTCGACGAACAGGGTGGCGAAGAACGTGGTCGCCAGCACCGCGGTTTCGCGCTTGCTGGTCGATATGATGGTCTTGATGTGGTGGAAGTCGATCAGCCGGTAAGCCACCACCAGCAGCACGGCCGCCATGGCGGCGATCGGCAGGTGCGCGGCCAGCGGCGCCACCAGCAGCACGATCAGCGCCAGCGATACCGCCGCGAACACCGCCGACAGCGGGGTGACCGCGCCGGCGGTGTAGTTCAGGCCGCTGCGGGTGAACGAGCCGGATGAGGCATAGCTCGAGAAGAAACTGCCGACGGCGTTGGCCAGACCCTGACCGATGAACTCCTGGTTGCCATTGATGCGCTGGCCGGATTTCGACGCCACCGAACGCGCGATCGACACCGCCTCCACCAGGCCGAGCATGGCCACGGCCAGCGCGGCGCTGCCGAGCTGTTTGACCGCCGCCAGGTGCAGGTCCGGCATGCTGAGCGGCGGCAGATCGGACGGCAGCTTGCCGACCAGCCTGATGCCCTCGCTCTCGCCGCCGGCAAAGGCCGCGGCCAGGCTGCCGAGCACCATGCCGATCAGCATCACCGGCCAGCGCGGCTTGAGCTTCATGAGCACGATGAGGATGACCAGGGTCAGGGTGGCAATGCCGGCCACGTACGGGTTGGTTTCGGGCAACTGCGCGATCAGGTCACGCCAGGTGTGGATGAACGACTCCCCCGAGGGGATGTGCATGCCGAAATAGTGCTTGAGCTGGCTGGTGGCGATCAGCACCGCGGCGCCGGCGGTGAAACCGACGACTACCGAGTGCGAGATAAAGTTGACCAGCGCGCCCATGCGCGCCAGACCGAGCGCCAGTTGGTAGACGCCGGCCAGGAAGGTGAGTGTCAGCGCCAGCTGGACAAACTGGGCGCTGCCGGGCTCGGCGAACTTCGAGACCGCCGCAAACACCACGATCGAGATCGCGGTCGTGGGGCCGGAGATCAGGTGACGCGAGGAACCGAACAGGCCGGCGACGATCGCCGGCACCATGGCCGTGTACAGTCCGTAGACCGGCGGCAGCCCCGCGATCATGGCGAAGGCCACGCCCTGCGGCAGGACCACCACGGCACCGGTCAGGCCGGCCATGAAATCGGCCTTGACGGTCGCGCGCGTGACCATCGGCCACCAGCGCAGAAACGGGAAGATCTTGGTCCAGAAGGTGTTGCAGTATGGCGTGGTCGTCACAGTCTGCTGCATGAAAGGCCCGGTGGAAGCGGACTGATCGCAAGCGGCGCGGATCAGCGTCTTTCAGAATTTGCGAAACGCCGCGATTTTAACGGGTTCCCGCAGACGCCGCCAGTGTTCAGCCGCGATGCAGCAGCACTTCCAGCACGAACTTGCTGCCGAAGTAGGCCAGCAGCAGCAGCGCGAAGCCGCCCAGGGTCCAGTGGATGGCCGGGCGTCCGCGCCAGCCGAGGCGCCAGCGACCGACAAGCAGGATGGCGTACACGATCCAGGCGAGCACCGCCAGCACCATATGATGCGTGAACCTGAGCGGTTGGCCGGAAGTCGTTTCGGAAAAGAACACGCCGCTGATCAGCGTGAAGGTAAGCAGAATGAAACCCAGGCCGATCATCTGGAACATCACGCCTTCCATGGTCTGCATCGGCGGCAGGGCGCGGATGAATCCGCCCGGGTGCTTGCCGTGCAGATGCCGCTCCTGCATCAGCAGCATCAGGCTCTGCACCGCGGCCAGGCACAGCAGGCTGTAGGCCAGGACCGAGATGATGATGTGCGCCGCCGACACGCTCGAAGTGAGCGTCAGGGACATGTGGCCGGGCCACAGCCATTCGACCAGCAGCGTGAGGCCGGCGATGGGCAGGATGAGGATGCCCAGATTGTCCACCGGACGAATGAGCGAGGTAGCGAGATATAATATGGCCACGACCCAGGCGATGAGCGAGAAAGCGGGTGTCAGGGCCAGATTGATCCCGGCCGCTGTCCACAGGCTGGAATAGAGCAGCGCGGCGTGCAGCACCACCGCGCCGAGACCGAGAC
This sequence comes from Sulfuricaulis limicola, assembly GCF_002355735.1. Classification (GTDB taxonomy): domain Bacteria; phylum Pseudomonadota; class Gammaproteobacteria; order Acidiferrobacterales; family Sulfurifustaceae; genus Sulfuricaulis; species Sulfuricaulis limicola. Next base: position 1,170,010 of record NZ_AP014879.1, read on the forward strand.
TGAAAATGCCGATTTTGGCGCCGCCGGTGACGACCTGCCCGCGCAGCAGGCGCTGACCCAGGAGTCCGCCGGCGATGAAGTACAGCGCCAGGGCGAGGAAATTCATGACGGGATTGGTCATAATTATTTAATGATGCTCTGCTGCATTCAGCTGGTCATAAAACAGGTCGCCCTGCTTCGCTCGTCCGACCATATAATACGGGCGCATGATGGCACAGGTTGTCCTGCCTTTGAAGAGCGATTCACAGCGTGAATGAATATCTTTTGCCGCGGTTCGGGAATCTTATTTAAACAGCCATGTTCGACAATTTAAGCCAGAGATTACAGGTCACCCTCAAGCGCCTGCGCGGGCAGGGGCGGCTCACCGAGGAAAACACACGCGAGGCCCTGCGCGAGGTGCGCATGGCGCTGCTCGAAGCCGACGTGGCGCTGCCGGTGGTCAAGGACTTCATCGAGCACGTGCGCGTCAAGGCCGCCGGCCAGGAGGTGCTCGCGAGCCTGACGCCGGGACAGGCGCTGATCAAGGTCGTGCACGACGAGCTGGTCGCTCTCATGGGCGCGGCCAATGAAAAACTCAACTTGGCGACCCGCCCGCCCGCCGTGATCCTGGTGGCGGGCTTGCAGGGCTCCGGCAAGACCACGACCGTGGCCAAGCTGGCGCGCTTCCTGCGCGAGCGCGACAACAAATCCGTCATGGTGGTGAGCGCGGACGTCTATCGCCCGGCAGCCATCGAACAGTTGCACAAACTGGCCGCTGCGGTGGGCGCGGAATTTTTCCCCAGCCATCCCGACCAGAAGCCGGTGGACATCGCGCGCCACGCCGTCGAGGAGGCGCGCAAGCGCATGATGGACGTGCTGATCGTCGACAGCGCCGGCCGCCTGCACGTGGACGAGCCGATGATGCAGGAGATCCGCGCCGTGCACGCGGCAATTGAACCGGTCGAGACGCTATTCGTGGTGGACAGCATGACCGGCCAGGATGCGGTGAACACGGCCAGGGCCTTCAACGAGGCGCTGCCTCTCACCGGCGTGATCCTGACCAAGACCGACGGCGATGCGCGCGGCGGCGCGGCGCTCTCGATCCGGCAGGTGACCGGCAAGCCGATCAAGTTCATGGGCGTGGGCGAGAAGCCCGCCGCGCTGGAGCCGTTTTATCCGGATCGCGTGGCCGCGCGCATCCTCGGCATGGGCGACGTGCTGGGGCTGGTGGAACAGGCGAGCCAGGCCGCTGACAGGGAAAAGGCGCAGGAATTCGCCCAGAAGCTCGCCAAAGGCAAGGGCTTCGATCTCGAGGATTTCCGGGATCAGATGTTACAGATGGAAAAAATGGGCGGCTTGGCCAGCCTCATGGAAAAACTGCCGGGTGTTGGCGAGGTCAGCGAAGCGGCCAAGTCACAATTGGGTGACCGGCAGGTGAAGCGGCTGGTGGCCATCATCAATTCCATGACGCCGGCGGAACGCAGCCACCCGGACACGATCCGCGGTTCGCGCAAGCGGCGCATCGCCGCCGGTTCGGGCACGCAGGTGCAGGATGTCAATCGCCTGCTGAAGCAATTCGATCAGATGCAGAAGGTGATGAAGCGCATGGGCAAGGGCGGATTGCAACGGATGTTGCGCGATGTCAAGGGGCGCTTGCCGGGCTTGCCCGGTTGAATATTTTTTTCATATTCCTGTAATCACCGGTTATTCGCGGGATTGACGCTGTTAACAAATGCAGGCTCAGGGCGTATAGTTCCCCCACCTATTCAGAGAACAGACGGAAGACGGGATCATGACAACGGAGCACCACAGAGAGACGTCACCACAGGAAAACAGGGCCAAGGAGCGTCGCGCCGGAAGCCAGGAGCTGGTGCAGAAACTGGTGGCCGAACGCACCGAGATGCTGTCCCTGTACTGTCAGCTGGCGGGGCTGGAGACGTACGGAAACGGCAAGAATTCGCGCGCCAAGCACTCGCAGGAATTGCTCCAGAAGTTCTGCCAGGTGCTGGTCGATTACATCGCCGCCGGGCATTTCAGCCTGTATGAACGCGTCGTCAACGGCACCGAACGCCGCCAGCAGATTTCCGATCTGGCCGAGAAACTCTATCCCCGCATCGCCAAATCCACCGAAGTGGCGCTGGACTTCAACGACAAATACGATTGCAGTGACAACTGCGAAATCTCCGCGTCACTCAGCGACGATCTTTCCCGCTTGGGCGAGGAACTCGCCGCCCGCATCGAGCTCGAAGACAAGCTCATCCGGCATCTGCACTGAGAGTTTTTTACAAAATGATATGGACAGGATTAACAGGATTAAAAAAAGACAAAACGGAATTTTTCATATTTCAGAATCCTGTTAATCCTGTAAATCCTGTCCAATTCTTGTTTTTCATTTAACCTCCCGTTCGGGACATAAATCTGACAATCTTCTGCGGCTGTTCGCGGAACTCGTGCCGCTCCGGTTTGCGCGCGATGGCGGCGCGGATCGTGTCCTTCAAATCCCCGTCGCCGATGCCTGCCCGCAGCAACGGCCGCAATTCAACCTTGTCGTCCTGACCGAGACATAAATACAGCGCGCCATCGGCGGACAGGCGCACGCGATTGCAGGTTTCGCAGAAGTGACGCGAGATCGGAGTGATGAAGCCGATGCGCAGATTGGTCCCGGCGATGCCCACGTAACGCGCCGGCCCGCCGCCGTACATGGACGTACCAGTGTCGCGGGAGGCAGGACGCCGGGAGCGACCGCCCGGCATGACCGCCGGAACCAGCTCGAAGCGTTCTTCCAGACGGCGGCGCACCACTTCCAGGTCGAGATAGTGACTGCTGGCCGTACGCCCGGTGTCGCCCATGGGCATGGTCTCGATCAGGCGCAACGTGAAGTCGTGCTCGATGCAGTAGCGCACCATGTCCTCGACTTCGTCGTCGTTGACGCCATTCATCACCACCATGTTGATCTTGACCGGATGCAGTCCGGCCGCGCTGGCGGCGGCAAGGCCGTCGAGGACCTTGTCGAGCTTGCCGCCGCCGGTGATGGCGGCGAAGCGCGCGGGCTGCAATGAATCGAGACTGACGTTGATGCGTTTTACGCCAGCCTGCCACAGCGCCTGGGCCTGTTTTTTCAGCTGCACGCCATTGGTGCTGAGCGACAGGTCTTCGAGACGGGGCAGTGCATTCAGGCGCGCGGCCAGCTCCGGGAGTTTGTGGCGCGTCAGCGGCTCTCCGCCGGTAAGGCGCACGCGGTAAACACCGAGTTCGGTGAAGGCGCGTATCACACGCTCGATTTCATCGAAGGTGAGCCAATGCTCGGGTTCGATGAAATCGTGATGGCCCGGCGGCAGGCAATAGGTGCAACGCAGATCGCAGCGGTCGGTGACCGACACGCGAACGTATTCGATTCTGCGGTTGAACGGGTCGACCAGTCCGGGTTCCATGCGCGACACTATAAGAGTACCGCGTCGTGCGGTACACCCCTGAAACTGTATGTGATTAGGTTACGACGTCAGACCGGAATCGTGCGAGGGCGTTCAGCAGACAACGGCGAGTTTCACCCGTTCCGTCGAAAGCAGGAGCGAGATTCTTCCCTCCACGACCCTGACGGGAAAATGCCCGGCACAACCTTCATCCGGCGCCACCGCCTCGCCAGTGTCGAGGGCGATGTTCCAGTTATGCAGAGGGCAGGTGACGGTTTTGCCGGACACGATGCCCTGCGACAGCGGTCCGCCCTTGTGCGGGCAGCGGTCGCGCAGGGCGAAGATTTCATCCGTGGCGGTGCGGAAAACCGCGATGTCGCCCTGCGCCGTGCATATCACGCGCGCGCCCTGCGGGGGAATATCCTCGATGCGGCCAATTTCGATCCAGTCGTTCATGAGAGTCATCAGGCAATTTGTTTGAGGGGCATGAATTCGTGCCGGTCGACGCTGTTTTGCGCGCGCTCGGCCCAGGGATCCACCTGCGCGTATTTCTGGGATTCCAGGAAGCGCGCGTACAGCGCTTTTCTCCCGGCGGTGTTTTCGACGACTTTCTGTTTGATCATGGCCAGTCCCACGCGCTCGACCCACGGCGCGGTGCGTTCCAGATAGCGCGCGTCTTCGCGATAGAGTTGCAGGAAGGCGCCGCAATGCTCCAGTACTTCCTCGGGTGTCACGACCTTGCACAGCAGGTCGGTGACGCGCACCTTCACGCCGCCGTTGCCGCCGACGTGCAGTTCCCAGCCGGAGTCCACCGCGACCACGCCGAAGTCCTTGATGGTGGCCTCGGCGCAGTTGCGCGGGCAGCCCGACACCGCCAGCTTGAATTTGTGCGGCGTCCATGAGCCCCAGGTCATTCTTTCGAGTTGAATGCCCATGCCGGTCGAATCCTGCACCCCGAAGCGGCACCATTCCGAGCCGACACAGGTCTTCACGGTGCGAATGGCCTTGCCGTAGGCGTGGCCGGAAACCAGCCCGGCCTTGCCGAGCTCGCCCCAGACGGCGGGCAGTTGTTCCTTCTTTATCCCCAGCAGGTCGATGCGCTGGCCGCCGGTGACCTTGACCTCGGGCACCTTGAATTTTTCCGCGACGTCGGCGATGGCGCGCAGCTCCGCCGGCGTGGTCACGCCGCCCCACATGCGCGGCACCACGGAGTAGGTGCCATCTTTCTGGATGTTGGCGTGCACGCGCTCATTGATGAAGCGCGACTGGTAATCGTCCTTCACCTCCGCCGGCCAGGTGGCGATCAGGTAATAGTTCAGCGCCGGGCGGCAGGTGGCGCAGCCGTCCGGATTCTTCCATTCCAGTTCCTGCATCACCGTTGCGATGCTGGTCAGACGGCGCTCGCGGATCTGCGCGCGCACCTCGTCGTGGGTGTATTCGGTGCATTTGCACAGCGGTTTGGCCTGGGGCGCGGCGGAGTAATCGCCGCCGAGCGTTATTGCGAGTATCTGTTCCACCAGCCCGGTGCAGGAACCGCAGGAGGAAGAGGCCTTGGTGTGGGCGCGCACGTCCTCGAGGGTGAAGAGTTTTTTGCCGACGATGGCCTGGACGATTTCACCCTTGCACACGCCGTTGCAGCCACAAATTTCGGCCTTGTCGTCCATGGCCGCGACGGCGTTGGCGCCGCCGTGACCGGCGTCGCCCAGGTGCGCCTGGCCGTGCAGCAGGCGCGTGCGGAAGGCGCTGACGTCCGTGCCCTCGCGCATCAGCTGGAAATACCAGGCGCCGTCCACGGTATCGCCCACCATGACCGCGCCCTGGATGCGGTTGTCCTTGAGCACGACCTTCTTGTACACGCCCGCGCCCGGATCCTGCAGCACGATGCTTTCGGTCTGGTCGTTGCCGGTGAAATCGCCGGCGGAGAACACGTCGATGCCGGTGACCTTGAGCTTGGTCGAGGTGACCGAGCCCTGATAGCGGCGGATGCCGAGCCGGGCCAGGTGATCGGAACAGACCTTGGCCTGCTCGAACAGTGGCGCCACCAGCCCATACGTTTGGCGCCGGTGCTGCACGCACTCGCCCACGGCATACACGCTCGGGTCGTAGGTTTGCATGGTGTCGTTGACGATGATGCCGCGCTCGCAGTAAATCCCGGATTTTTTCGCGAGATCGATGTTCGGACGTATGCCGACCGCCATGACCACGAGGTCGGCGGTGGTTTCGCGTCCGTCCTTGAAGCGCACGCCCTGCACGCGTTTCTTGCCGATGATCTCCGCGGTTTCCGCACCGAGCAGGAATTCCACGCCACGCTCCTCGAGCGAGCGGTGCAGCATGCCTCCGGCCACTTCGTCCAGCTGACGGTCCATCAGCGTCTTGGAAAGATGCACCACCGTGACGTGCATGCCGCGCTGCTTCAATCCATTCGCCGCCTCCAGGCCCAGCAGCCCGCCGCCGATGACGACGGCATGGCGCAGCGACTTGGACGCACTGATCATGGTGTCCACGTCGTTCATGTCGCGGAAGGTGATGACGCCGGGCAAAGTGCTGCCCGGCACCGGGATAATGAACGGATGGGAACCGGTGGCCAGCAGCAGCCGGTCATATTCGGCGGCGGTGCCATCCCGGGCGACGACTTTCCGTGCCCGCCGGTCGATCCCGGTGACTTCGCAGTTCTTGTGCAGTTTGATGCCGTTGGCTTGGTACCACGGTTCGTCGTTCAGCAGGATGTCGGGAAAGGCCTTTTCGCCCGCGAGCACGGGCGAGAGCAGGATGCGGTTGTAGTTCCCGTACGGCTCGGAGCCGAACACGGTGATGTCATACATGTCCGGCGCGGTCTTGAGCAACTCCTCGAGCGTGCGCATGCCGGCCATGCCATTGCCGACCAATACCAGCTTTTCTTTTTGCATAGGCTCCGTGGTGCTGAAATAGTTTTGCGCTATCGCCCACATAGCAACCGGCGTGCCAGCTTCCGCGCACGCGAACACAGAGATAACTTGTTGAATTGAAAACGCTGTGAGTTACGCGAGCACCGGGGAGGGCAGGATGTTTGCACTCTCCCGGTGCACGGAGGGTAGGGCGTGCACGATTTGGATCATTTTATGTAGGTTGGGGTGAGCGGAGCGAACCCCAACATGAAGGCGAACGATGTTGGGGTTCGGCGTTTCACGCCTCACCCCAACCTACATGAAATCTTTGGCGCTCAGAGCCTGCCCGTTCACGCCCCGGCTGTCGGGACCGAGCAGGTACAGATAGGCCGGCATGAGGGTTTCCGGTGCGGGCAGGGCGTCGCGGTCCTCGCCGGGGTAGAGGCGTGAGCGCATGCCGGTACGAACCACGCCGGGGTCGAGGCTGTTGACGCGAATGCGTTTCTCGGCGGCGCACTCATCCGCGAGTATCTGCATCAGGCCTTCCAGCCCGAAACAGGAAACGCCATAGGCGCCCCAGTAGGCGCGGCCCTGGCGGCCGACGTCGGCGGTGGTGAAAACGATGGAGGCATCCGCGGATTTATTCAATAGCGGCAGACAGGCGCGCGTCAGCAGCCAGGCGGCATTCAGATTCACCTGCATCAGGCGGAACCACATTTCCGGCGTGTAATGCTCCAGCGGCGTGAGAGTGCCGGCATCGGCGGCGTTGTGCAGCAGGCCGTCGAGGCCGCCGAATTCCCGTTCGATGGTTTGCGCCACCTGCTCGTAATGCGAAGGCGTGGCCGTGGCCAGATCGAGCGGCAACAGCGCCGGCTGCGGCCAGCCACGGTGCTCGATTTCGTCGTAGACCTTTTCCAGTTTTTTGGCGGTCCGACCGAGCAGGATGACGCTGGCCCCGTGTTGCGCGCAGGCCAGCGCCGCGGCGCGCCCGATGCCGTCGCCGGCGCCGGTGATCAGGATGCGGCGCGAAGTCAGCAGGTCGGGGGCGGGCGTGTAGGGTTTCATGGCGGATTCGAGGGCGGCAGGACCGGCGCGAATTGTAACGTAACGCAGCCGGCCATGCAGTGGCCAAGTGTGGTGTTCGTGGTTATCATGTGACGCGACTCAAGACAGAGAGGACGTCATGAAGAAATTCTTTATTGGTTTGGTAGTTGGCCTGATCGTGGCTTTCCCGTTGGGGATCAATTTCGGCAAGGATAAGCCCTTGCTGAGCAACCCGTTCGCCGCCAAGCCGGATATTGCCGAGCAGATCAAGGAACGCACCGGCGAAGTGCTCAAGGAGACCAAAGAGGTGATCCACGACGCCACCAAGCCGGTGCAGGAAAAATTGCAGAAATAACAACCGTGACGCAGGACGTCAGGCGAAGGTGGTCTTGCCTTCGTCGTTGACGCAAATGCGGTTGCGCCCGGCGTTCTTGGCCAGGTACAGGCGGTTGTCCGCCACCCCCAGCAGCTGATCGATGCTGTCCGCCGGGTCCACCCCGAAGGTGGCGATGCCGATGCTGACCGTGATCGGCACGATCTTGTCGCCGACGATGAATTGCTCGCGCTCGATGGCGGAACGGATGCGTTCCGCCAGCACCGCGGTGCCGAGACGGTTGGTGTCCGGCAGCAGCAGTGCGAATTCCTCGCCGCCGATGCGCGCCACCGTGTCCTCGGTGCGCGACATTTCCAGCAGGATGTTCGCCACCACCATCAGCGCGTCGTCGCCCGCGGCGTGTCCGTAGGTATCGTTGATCTTCTTGAAGTGGTCGATGTCGAGCAGGAGCACCGACAGGTCCGACACGTAACGCCGCGCCAGCGCCACGGCCTTGGTGCCGTTTTCGAAAAAAGCGCGCCGGTTCTTGAGCTTGGTCAGGGAATCCGTGGTGGCCTGTTCCGCCAGCGCCTTCTTGCTCGCCTCCAGCTCGCGAATGGTGCGTGCCAGCCGGTAATGCACGTTCAGGCGCGCCACCAGTTCCATCTCGTCGATGGGTTTGGTGATGAAATCGTTGGCGCCGTTGAGGAAGGCCAGGTTGCGGTCGACGTTGTCCTCGGCCGTGGTCATGACGATGACCGGCATGTTCTTGTGGTGCGCGCCGTCGCTTTTGCGGATCTTGACCAGCAGCTGGTGCCCGCTCATGTTCGGCATGTGGATGTCGGTGATGACGATGGCGATATCCGGGTTTTTCTCGAGCACGTCCCAGGCCTGCACGCCGTCCTTCGCGTGCAGCAGGCGATAGGTGTGCCCCAGGTATTTGGACAGCAACGCCGTGGTCGTCTGGGAGTCTTCGACCAGCAGCAGGAGCGGGAGCGGTTCGGTTTTCTTGGACGGTTCAGGCTTCACGGCTAGGGTGTCCGCATCGCTCGGAATGAGCCATGTCTGCTGAAAATATAGCATGCCGGGGCCCGGCCATCGGGCCGGTCAGCCCGGCTGAACGTCGCGGACTGCCTTATCAATTTGCTCGGGTTCTGCCAGCGCCTTGTCCCCGCCGCCCACGCCCATCTCCGAGAACTTGCGCGCCCCCGGCAGCAGCTTGGTCTCGAAGGAGCCCACCGTCCTGTTGTAATCGGCCACGGTGCTGTTCAGGCTGCGGCCGAGCTTCACGAGGTGTTCGCTGAAGGTCATGAGCCGGCCGTAGAGCTCCTCGCCGACGTCGCGGATGTGCTCGGCGTTGGCCGTCAGGCTTTCCTGGCGCCAGCCGTAAGCCACGGCGCGCAGCAGGGCCACGAAGCTGGTCGGGGTGGTGAGGATGACCTTCTGCTTCAGCGCGTCTTCCAGCAGGCTGCGATCCATGTCGAGCGCGGCGCCCAGAAACTGGTCGCCGGGGATGAACAGGATCACGAAGTCGGGCGCGCTCTTGAATTGCGTCCAGTAGGCCTTGCTGGACAGTTCGCGCACGCGCTCGCGCACTTTGCGCGCGTGATGCTCCAGGTGCTTGCGGCGCGTCTCGTCGTCGGTTGCCTCGACCGCGCTGAGATAGGCATCGAGCGGGGTTTTCACGTCCACCACGATCTCGCGCCCGTCGGGCATGCGCACGATCATGTCGGGACGCATGCGGCCGGCTTCGGTGTCGGTATTTTCCTGTTCGTAGAAGTCGCAGTGCTCGACCATGCCGGCCAGTTCGGCGAGGCGCTTCAGCGTCATCTCGCCCCACTGGCCGCGCACCTCGGGCCGGCGCAGCGCCTGCACCAGGTTGCGCGTCTCGCCCTGCAACAGTTGCTGGGTCTGGACCATGGTTTCGAGATGCTTGGTGAGCGAGCCGTAGGCTTCCTTGCGCTCGTTCTCCATCAGGCGTATCTGCTGCTCGGCCTTTTCCAGCGCCTCGCGCACCGGCTTGATCAGGTTCTCGACCGCCTTTTCCTTCAGCTCCAGGTCGCCCTTGGCCTGCACGTGGAATTGCTTGAGTGATTCCTGCGCCAGTTGCAGGAACGCGGCGTTGTTTTCCTTGAGCGCGCGCTGGGACAGGGCGATGAAGTTCTGTTCCAGGCCGGCGAGCTTTTCCTGCGCCGCCTTGCGTTCCAGTTCCAGCGTGGTGGCGAGTTCCGCGAGGCGCTTCTGGGTGCGCAGTTGCGCGACGAACCAACCGAGCCCTCCCGCCAGCAGGATGACGATGGCGACAATAATAAGTGTGACGGCGTTACTCATCCTGTTTCAGCCAGTCGAGAATCTCGCCCGGCGCGCGGATCATGCCGTCCGCGCCCCAGCGTTCGGGGGTTTCATGGCCGTTAATGTACCCGAACAGCGCCACCAGCGTTTTCATGCCGGCGTGCCGGCCGGCCAGGATGTCGCGCTCGGCGTCGCCGACGTACAGGCATTGCTCCGGGCGGCTGCCGGCCGCGGTGCAGGCGTGCAGCATCGGTTCCGGATGCGGCTTGCGGTTGGCCACGGTGTCGCCGCTGACCACGCAGGCCGGCGCGGGATCGGGCCGCAGTTGCGCCATCAGCGGATCGGTGAGGAAGGCCGGCTTGTTCGTGACCACGCCCCAGTTCATGCCCTGTTTCTTCAGCGTCTGCAGCAGCGCCGGGATGCCGTCGAACAGGCGCGTGTGGCGGCAGAGATTTTCGGTGTACAGCACAAGGAAGCGCTGGCGCAGGCGGTCGAAATCCGCATCTCCCGGTTTCTTGCCGAAGCCGAGCGTGACCAGCGCCGAGGCGCCGTGCGACACCTCGGGACGGATGGTTTCGTAGAGCAGGGCGGTTTTGCCTTCCTCGACCAGCAGCAGGTTCAGCGCATGCGCCAAGTCCGGCGCGGTGTCGGCCAGCGTGCCGTCGAGATCAAATAAAACCGTGCGGATCTTAGTCACCGCGCGTGGTGTAGGCGATGTAGTTGACGTCCACCCCGCGCCCGAGGCGGTACTGGCGCGTCAGCGGGTTGTAATGCATGCCGATCAGCTCATGCAGCGTCAGGCCCGCGTGCCGTGTCCAGCGTTCCAGCTCGGACGGCTTGATGAATTTCATGTATTCGTGGGTGCCCTTCGGCAGCAGGTTCAGCACGTATTCGGCGCCGACAATGGCGAACAGCCATGACTTCGGGTTGCGGTTGATAGTGGAGAAGAACACCCTGCCGCCGGGTTTGACCAGCTTGGCGCAGGCCGCGACCGTGGACGCCGGGTCGGGCACATGTTCCAGCATTTCCATGCAAGTCACGACGTCGAAGGATTCGGGCCGTTCGCGCGCCATGTCCTCGGCGCTGATCTTGCGGTATTCGACCTTCTGGCCGGATTCCTTGAGATGCAGTTTGGCCACCGCGAGTGGGGCGTCGCCCAGGTCAATGCCGGTGACCGTGGCGCCGTGCGCCGCCATGCTCTCGGCGAGAATGCCGCCGCCGCAGCCGATGTCGAGCACGGTCTTGCCCTGGAGCCCGACGCGATCATTTATATAGTTGAGGCGCAGCGGGTTGATGTCGTGCAGCGGCTTGAACTCGCTGTGCGGGTCCCACCAGCGCGCGGCCAGGGATTCGAACTTGGCGATTTCTTCGGGATCGACGTTTTGGGCGGTATGGGACATAGAAACTCAGAAAGTGTTTAACAAGCGACCCTGATCAACGTAGTCGTCATTCCCGCGAAAGCGGGAATCCAGATATTAAGATGCTGGATGCCGGCTTCCGCCGGCATGACGGCAAATTCCTTAACTGGCCTTTATCTTACCATGCCACTCGATGGCCTTCTCCCGCAGCGCCGCCTCGTCCATCCCGGTCAGCTGGTGTTTCGCGAGCAGATGTTTGCCGTTGACCCACACGTCCGAGACCTGGTCGCGCGTGGCGGTATAGACGATCTGCGACACCGGGTCGTACACCGGCTGGCTGCTGATGGCGGAAAGATCGATGGCCGTAATATCCGCTGCTTTGCCGGCGGTAAGCGAACCGGTGCGCGCCTCGATCCCAAGCGCCTTGGCACCGTTAAGGGTCGCCATGCGCAGTGCAGTATGCGCCGGGACCGCCGTGGCGTCACCGCTCGCGCCCTTGGCAAGCAGGGCGGCGATGCGGATTTCCTCCAGCATGTCGAGATTGTTGTTGCTGGCCGCGCCGTCGGTACCGAGCGCCACGTTCACACCGGCTTTCGTTAGCGCGTGCACCGGGCAGAAACCGCTCGCCAGCTTGAGGTTCGATTCCGGGCAGTGCACCACACTGACATTGTCCTGCGCCAGTAATTTGATCTCCTCCGGCAGCAACTGGGTCATGTGCACCGCGATCAGGCGCGGGCCGAGCAGGCCGAGTTTGGCGAGCCGCGCCAGCGGGCGCATGCCGTGCTGCTTCACGCTGGCCTCCACCTCCTGCGCGGTTTCATGCACGTGCATGTGGATCGGAATATCCAGCTCGTCGGCGTACATGCGGATTTTTTCGAACGGCGCGTCGGAGACGGTGTAGGGCGCGTGCGGGGCGAAGGCGGTGCTGATGAGTTCGCTGTTGCGCAGCTCGTCGTGCAGCTTCAGGCCCTTGTGCAGGTATTCGTCGGCGTTCTGCGCCCAGGCGCTGGGGAAGTCGATCATGATCAGCCCGATGCAGGCGCGCATGCCGGCATCGTGGCAGACGCGCGCGGTAACGTCGGGGAAGAAATACATGTCACTGAAGCAGGTGGTGCCGCTCTTCAGCATCTCGGCGATGGCGAGCTCGGTGCCGTCGCGCACGAAATCGGGGCTGACCCACTTCGCCTCTGCCGGCCAGATGTGATTGTTCAGCCAGTCCATGAGCGGCAGATCGTCCGCCAGCCCGCGGAACAGGCTCATGGCGGCGTGGGTGTGTGCGTTCACCAGGCCGGGGATGACGGCATGGGTTTTGAGATCGACGGTTTCCGTGGCGTGGTATTTCTTCGCGGCGTCATTCGTGGGCAGGACTTCGACGATTTTCCCGCCGTGGACGGCGATGCTGTGGTGGTTCAGCGTCAGCCCGTCGGGCTCGACGGGTATCACCCAGCGGGCGTTTATTAAGGTGTCGATGGTTTGCATGGGGGAGGGGGTTATTTTAGTTGGGGGAGTATAACCGACCTCCCTCATCCTCGTGAAAGCTGAGATGATAGGGGTTGTCCCTGCAGAGGCGGGGACCCAGCGTTAGAAAAATTGGGAAAAATTGGGGTCAGATCACAGTGTTCGCTAATACAAAAGTTGTGATCTATTTTTAATTGCTATCGAACGAGAAAACAGCCGATTCAGCACACCAGACGCCGCTAGGCGTTAAAGGAGAAGACGTGTGGGTGAAATGAGCGCATGGCAGTACTGGCTTATCGTGGCAGGGGCTCTAATCGCTGCGGAACTTTTTATAGGCAGTCCGATGTTCGTGCTGCTTATTCTCGGTGTCGCTGCTCTCATAGCTTCGATTGTCGCCTGGTTCAGTGCTCCAATGTGGGCTCAACTGCTGGTAGCGACATTGGCATGCATCGCGGGCTATGTCGTGGCGGTTCGTCTGAAGAAACGGGAGCCCGTGGGCGCCACCATCCCGCTCGATAGCGGTGGACGCGTAGAGCTGGTCAAGGTGCTCTCCAATCTCCGGGCGGAGGTGAACTACCGTGGTGCGGTGTGGACGGCAGATTCCGATCGTCCCGGGCTCGACTGGAACGGTCCGCTTTACGTGAAGGAAGTGCGTGGCACAAGTCTTGTTGTCACGTCTGAAAAACCAAACTGAGCATTCCGAAAAAAAGGAGAAAATCGATGCTGCCCTTTGGAATAATCCTGATCGTTGCGATCATCTTTATTTTCCTTGGCGTGAAGATCGTCCCGCAGCAGAGCGCCTACGTCGTTGAGCGTCTTGGGCGTTATCATGCCGTGCTGAACCCTGGCCTGAACCTCATTATTCCCTTCGTCGATCGCCTTGCCTACCGACACTCGCTCAAAGAGGTTGCGATGGATATCGCGCCGCAGATTTGCATTACGAGGGACAACACGCAAATCAACGTTGATGGAGTTCTCTACTACCAGGTGACCGATGCCAAGATGGCAAGCTACGGCGCGGAGAATTACGTGGCGGCCATCAGTCAGCTCGCGCAGACGACGTTGCGCTCGGAGATTGGCAAGCTCGAACTCGATAAGACCTTCGAGGAACGCGAGCATCTGAACCGCGCTGTCATTGGTGTCCTCGATACAGCGGCCGTGACTTGGGGTGTCAAGGTCTTGCGCTATGAGATCAAGGACATTACCCCGCCTGCGGCGATCCTGCATGCCATGCAGGCGCAGATCACCGCTGAACGCGAGAAACGCGCGTTGATCGCCAAGTCCGAAGGCGAGCGCCAGGAGCAAATCAACATTGCCGATGGCGAACGGCAGGCGGCTATCAAGCGCTCGGAAGGAGAAAGGCAGGCCATGATCAACCGCGCCGAGGGCGAGGCCAAGGCGATTCTCGCCGTCGCCGAGGCGAACGCCAAGGGTATCAAGGCCGTCGGTGAATCGCTCATCGGCAGCGGAGGCGATGCCGCGGCAAATCTCAAGGTCGCGGAACGTTACATTGAAGCGTTCGAGGAGTTGGCCAAGGCCGGCAATACCCTGATCGTGCCGTCGACGCTATCGGATATCTCGGGAACCATCGCTTCAGTAATGAGCGTCATTCGCAGCGCGGAATCGAAGCCGGTTGCCCCGCGTCCCGCGAAAGCATAATCAGTTTGATTGAAACAACAAAAGATGTCGTGGGGTGATACACCACCCCACGATTAGATTTTCAGCCAGCGCAGACTGCGAATAACTAGTTATTGACGATTCCTGCTTACTTCGACTCGGCAGCAACCTCGACACGACGGTTCATCGCGCGGCCTTCGGCGGTGTCATTGCTGGCTATCGGATTCGACTCGCCCATGCCCGAAAGCACAATGCGATTCTCGGCCACGCCGTTACTGACCAGATAGTCCTTGGCGGCCTGGGCGCGGCGCATCGACAACTCCTGATTGTATTTCTCGCTGCCGACGCTGTCGGTGTAGCCCGTGACCCGGATGGTCGCGTCTTCCGGAAGCGTCTTCAGCTGGGCAACCGCGGCATCGAGCCGTTGCTTGTCTTCCGCCCGCAGCACCGCCTGATCAAAATCGAACCCGGCTTTCTCGGAGATGTTGATGGGTTCCCTCTGAGGTTCGATGGCAGCGATTTCGGCAGGTGCCGGAGTCGCTACAGGTTCCGGGGCCGGTGCGGCGGCGACGGGCGGCGGCATCAGATGGGCGTCGCATTCCCTGGTTGCCGACTGCGCAGTCCAGTTTGAAGTGCGCACGCAATTACCGCTGTTGTCACGCACGACAACTCCCGAGGCGTCATGGGCATAGCCGCTGCTCATGAGGTCCGAGGCGGCGAAACTTTGCGAGGCAGAAAAGATGCATCCGCCCGATACCAGGGTTGCCAGTATTAATTTTTTCAGTTCCATGTCAGTTCTCCTTTATGCAATGAGGAAAGCTCCACGCGAATGATTCATTAAAACATCGCGAACGTGGAGAAGCGTTATTGTGTTGCTTGTTACTGACGGCAGCAGGGAAATTTCTGCCTTCAACATTAGACGCCTGTTTCGCGCAAAGTTTCAATAAAATTCGGCTTTGCACCTTTTGTTCCTGACGGTCATTGTCCCCATGTGCCCCATGCGATGCTGTGCGCTGTCGCACATACAGAGATATAAATAAGTTTAATAATTTGAAAACCTCGCTCAGGCTGGTGTTTTCGCTGATAGAAAAAGTATTCTGATAACCGGCAATAAAACGCAAACCAACGCGTAAAAAGTTTTTTGTCGTTTCATGACGTGATCCCCCTGATTAGTATTGGCAGCCGGAGGCCGATACAACGGAAATCTTTACTGCTTATGCAGTTGATCCAGGCGCCCCAGCGGCGGGGGCGTCAATGCCGGGTACTAGGGCGCGAATCGGGGACATAAGATATACTTTGCCCGCCATGGCGAACGCCCCATCCAATGCCATCCTTTACGACAAAATCCGCGCGGTGGAATGGGAAAACGGCCGGCTGAAGCTGATTGACCAGCGCCTCCTCCCCGGCAAATTCGAACATCTATACCTCGATCATCTTCCGGAAAGTGCCAAGGCCATTACCGACATGGTGGTGCGCGGGGCGCCGGCGATCGGCGTCACGGCGGCCTATGCCGTGGTGCTGGCGGCGCGCGACCGATACAAGGAAAACCCCAACGGCTGGCACAAGGCGATTCAGGCGGATCTGGATCTGCTGGCCGAGGCGCGCCCGACGGCGGTGAATTTGCGTTGGGCGGTGGAGCATATGCGCGGCCTCATCAATGCCGGTATCCCGGGCAATCCGCTGATGCGGCTGCTTTCCGAAGCACAGCGTATCCACGCCGACGACATCGCCGCCAACCGGCGCATGGGCGAGCTGGGCGCGGCGCTGATCGAGACAGGCAGCGGCGTTTTGACGCACTGCAACACCGGGGCGCTGGCCACGGGCGGTTATGGCACGGCGCTGGGGGTGGTGCGCGCCGGCTACGCCGCCGGCAGAATCAAAAGTGTTTATGCCGACGAAACCCGCCCCTGGCTCCAGGGCGCGCGCCTGACGGCGTGGGAGCTGGTGCAGGAAGGGATCCCGGCGACCCTGATCGCCGACAGCGCCGCAACGTATTTAATGAAGCAGGGCAAGGTGGCGTGGGTGATCGTGGGCGCGGACCGCATCGCCGCCAATGGCGACACTGCCAACAAGATCGGCACCTACATGACGGCGGTGGCGGCACGCCACCATGGGGTTAAATTCATGGTGGTGGCGCCTACCAGCACCGTGGACATGAAAACCCCCGACGGCGCGGCCATCCCCATCGAGACCCGGGCCGAGGCCGAGGTGCTCGGTTTCGGCGGCACCCGCACTGCTCCGGAGGGCATACAGGCCTGGAATCCGGCCTTCGATATCACCCCGGCCGAGCTGATCGATGCCATCGTGACCGAAAAAGGCGTGGTCACAAAGCCCACCCGCGACAAGCTGGTCGCGATGATGAAATCTGCTTAGAAAACACCTTGTTTTAAGCCTGTTTTTACCGCCTCTCGCGCCGTCTCTGCCCCCGGTTTTTAAGTGCAGTTAGGGGGGTAAGCATGCTAGAATTCCGTGCTTCTCCAGTCTCAAAACAGGCTGAAAAAATAACTACTTATCAGTTACTTATCAATAAGTTATCCACGATAGGGTAACTGATTTCTTATGGAACAATTCGCCAAAGAAACCATTCCGGTCAATCTCGAAGACGAGATGCGCCGCTCCTACCTCGATTACGCCATGAGCGTGATCGTGGGCCGGGCGCTGCCGGACGTGCGCGACGGCCTGAAGCCGGTGCACCGGCGCGTGCTGTTCGCCATGCACGAGCTCGGCAACGACTGGAACAAGGCCTACAAGAAATCCGCGCGCGTGGTCGGTGACGTCATCGGTAAATACCACCCCCACGGCGACACCGCGGTGTACGACACCATCGTGCGCATGGCGCAGGACTTCTCCATGCGCTACCCCATCATCGACGGCCAGGGCAACTTCGGCTCGGTGGACGGCGACGCCCCGGCGGCCATGCGCTACACCGAAATCCGCATGGCGCGCATGGCGCACGAGATGCTGGCCGACCTCGACAAGGAAACCGTCGATTTCTCGCCCAACTACGACGGCTCGGAGCACGAGCCGGTGGTGCTGCCGGCGCGGGTGCCGAACCTGCTGGTGAACGGCTCCTCCGGCATCGCCGTCGGCATGGCGACCAACATCCCGCCGCACAACCTGAACGAAGTCGTCAACGCCTGCGTCGCGCTCATCGACAACCCGGACGCGACCATCGACGACCTGATGAAGCATGTGCCCGGCCCGGATTTCCCGACGGCGGGCATCATCACCGGCGTCGACGGCATCCACGAGGCCTATCGCACCGGGCGCGGGCGCGTGTACGTGCGCGCGCGGGTGGAGATCGAAACCGACGAGAAGCGCGGGCGCCAGTCCATCATCGTCACCGAGCTGCCGTACCAGGTGAACAAGGCGCTGCTGCTGGAACGCATCGCCGAGCTGGTGCACGATGGCAAGATCGAGGACATCGCCGAGCTGCGCGACGAGTCGGACAAGTCCGGCATGCGCATGGTGATCGACCTCAAGCGCGGCGCGGTCGCCGACGTGATCCTGAACAACCTGTACGAACACACCGCGATGCAGAGCGTGTTCGGCATCAATGCGGTGGCGCTGGTCAACGGCCAGCCGCGCCTGCTCAATCTCAAGGAACTGATCGACGCCTTCCTGCGCCACCGGCGCGAGGTGGTCACGCGGCGTTCGATCTATGACCTGCGCAAGTCGCGCGAGCGCGCGCATATTTTGGAAGGCCTGGCGGTCGCGCTCGAGAGCATCGACGAGATGATCGCGCTCATCAAGGCCGCCAAGGACCCGGACGAGGCGCGCGTGAAAATGCTGGCGCGCACATGGCCGGCGAAAATGGTGACCAAGATGTTGTCCGCGGGCGACGCCGACCTGACGCGGCCGGAAGGACTGGACAAGGCCTTCGGCCTGACGCCCAAGGGCTATCGCCTGACGGAAGTGCAGGCACAGGCGATTCTCGACCTGCGGTTGCACCGCCTGACCGGGCTGGAGCAGGAAAAACTGCGCAGTGAATACGGCGACATTCTCAAAACCATTGCTGACCTGCTCGACATCCTCGGCAATCCCGGACGCCTGATGCAGGTCATTCGCGACGAGCTGATCGCGATCCGCGAGCAGTACGGCGACAAGCGTCGCACCGAGATCGTGCAGAGCCGCGTGAGCCTCAGCATGGAAGACCTGATCGCCGACGAGGACGTGGTCGTGACCCTGTCGCACGCCGGCTACATCAAGTCACAACCGCTCGCGGCCTATCGCGCCCAGCGCCGCGGCGGGCGCGGTAAGACCGCGACCAGCATGAAGGAAGAGGATTTCGTCGACAAACTGTTGATCGCCAACACCCACGCCACGATCCTGTGTTTCACCAGCCTGGGCAAGGTTTTCTGGAAGAAGGTGTACGAGATTCCGCAGGCCGGGCGCGGCGCGCGCGGTAAGCCGATCGTGAACCTGCTGTCGCTGGAGGAGGGCGAGCAGATCAGCGCCATCCTGCCGGTGAAGGACTTCGACAAGGGCGGTTATGTGTTCATGGCCACCTCCGACGGCACGGTCAAGAAGACCGAGTTGGTCGAATTCACGCGCCCGCGTTCCACCGGCATCCGCGCGATCGAGTTGAAGCCCGGCAACCAGCTGATCGGCGTCGGCCTGACCGACGGCAAGTGTGACATATTGCTCTTCAGCAACGCCGGCAAGGTGGTGCGCTTCGGGGAAGACGACGTGCGCGAGATGGGGCGGACGGCGCGCGGCGTGCGCGGCCTCATGCTGAAACCGGACCAGTCGGTGATCGCGCTGATCATCTCTTGCCCGGATCAGGCGGGCAAGGCCATGACGGTGCTGACGGCGACGAAGAACGGTTACGGCAAGCGTACGCCGCTCGAGGATTACCCGAAACACCGCCGCGGCGGCCAGGGCGTGATCTCGATCCAGGTGAACGAGCGCAACGGACCCGTGGTCAGCGCCTGCGTCGTCGGCGACGACGATCAGGCGATGCTGATCACCAGTGGCGGCACCATGATCCGCACGCGCGTGAAGGAAATCTCCATCGTCGGCCGCAACACCCAGGGCGTGCGTTTGATCGGGACCGAGGAAGGCGAGCATCTCGCCGGCCTGGAACGCGTGGCCGAGTCCGAGGAAGAAGATTAATAGACAGGATTAACAGGACTAACAGGATTAAAAAGATAACAGTTCAGATTTAATCCTGTAAATCCTGTTAATCCTGTCCATTCAAGTTTTTTGTTTTTTTATAAGGTGCGACTGTAATGACCAGAATATTCAATTTCAGTGCGGGCCCGGCGGTGTTGCCGGAAGAAGTCCTGAAGCAGGCGCAGGCGGAACTGCTCGACTGGCACGGCAGTGGCATGTCGGTGATGGAGATGAGCCATCGCGGCAAGGAATTCATCGCCATCGCCGAGAAGGCCGAGGCCGACCTGCGCGAGCTGATGAACATCCCGGCGAACTACAAGGTGCTGTTCCTGCAAGGCGGCGCCTCGGCGCAGTTCGCCATGGTGCCGATGAACCTGCTGCGCGGCAAGAAATCCGCCGACTACATCAACACCGGCGAGTGGTCGAAGAAGGCCATCAAGGAAGCCAAGAAATTCGGCGGCGTGAACGTCGCGGCCACCGCGGAAGCGACCAACTTCAGCACCGTGCCGCCGCAGAAGGACTGGAAGCTCGACCCGGACGCGGCCTACCTGCATTACACGCCGAATGAAACCATCGGCGGCGTCGAGTTCAGCTTCGTGCCGCAGACCGGCAACGTGCCGCTGGTGGCCGACATGTCCTCGACCATCCTGTCGCGTCCGGTGGACGTGACGCAATACGGGCTGATCTACGCCGGCGCACAGAAGAACATCGGCCCCGCCGGGCTGACCATCGTGATCGTGCGCGAGGATCTGATCGGCGGCGCGCCGGCCGGCACGCCTTCGATGTTCGATTACAAGATCCACGCCGAAAACGCCTCGATGTACAACACCCCGCCGACCTATGCCTGGTACATCGCCGGGCTGGTGTTCGACCTGCTCAAGAAGAAGGGCGGCCTCAAGGCCATGGCCGAAATCAACAAGCGCAAGGCCGACAAGCTGTATGCCTTCATCGATGCCAGCGGCGGTTTCTACAAGAACCCGGTGGAAAAACCCAGCCGTTCATGGATGAATGTGCCATTTACCCTCAAGAGCGAGGCGCTCAACGAGCCCTTCCTCAAGGGCGCGAAGAGCGCGGGTCTGGTACAGCTCAAGGGCCACCGCTCGGTCGGCGGCATGCGCGCCTCCATCTACAACGCCATGCCCGAGGCGGGCATTGATGCGTTGATCGCCTACATGCGGGACTTTATGAGCAAAAATGGTTGATCTGTCTAAAAGTGCCGTCATTCCGGCGAAAGCCGGACAAAATCGCCGGGAGCGATTTTGGACAGCCGAAGGCTGGCCCGAAGGGCGGAATACAGGGATGTATTCCGCCATCCAGATATTAATGCAGTATTGGTATGCAACTGGATGCCGGCTTTCGCTGGCATGACGTCAGTGGGCGACAAGGGATTTCTGCGGAAGTCTTTTTTTAGCGGTAAGAATTATTTATCAATGCAGTTAAGATTGGAAAAATGCACAAGATACTGACGCTCAACAACATCTCTCCGCTCGGGCTGGCGCGCCTGCCGAGGGAGGAGTTCCAGGTTTCCGCCGACATGAAAGAGCCAGACGGCATCCTGCTGCGCTCGTTCAAGATGCACGACATGGAAATCCCGAAGTCGCTCAAGGCCGTCGGCCGCGCCGGCGCGGGTGTGAACAACATCCCGGTCGAGAAGCTGACCAAGCTGGGCATCCCGGTGTTCAACGCGCCCGGTGCCAACGCCAACGCGGTGAAGGAACTGGTGCTGGCCGGCATGCTGCTGGCGTGCCGTCACATCCCGGCATCGTGGGAGTTCGCGCGTGGCTTGTCCGGCTCCGACCCCGAGATCAGCAAGGCGGTGGAGGCGGGCAAGAAGAACTTCGCCGGCTTCGAGCTGCCGGGCCGCACGCTCGCGGTCATCGGTCTCGGCGCCATCGGGCGCAACGTCGCCAACATGGGTATCGCGCTCGGGATGAAGGTGGTCGGTTTCGATCCGGGCCTGACGGTGGAAGGCGCGTGGCAGCTGTCGGCCGACGTGAAGAAGGCCAACAGTGTGGACGAGGCGCTGCGCGTGGCGGATTTCGTGACCTTCCACGTGCCGCTCGTTGACGCGACCAAAAACCTCATTAACGCCGAGCGCCTCAAGGCCATGAAAGATGGCGTCATCATCCTCAACTTCGCGCGCGAGGGCATCGTGGACGACGCCGCGGTCAGCGCCGCCATCAAGGCCGGCAAGGTCTACGGCTATGTCTGCGACTTTCCGAGCAATCTCCTGAAAAATCACGAGCACGTGATCACGCTGCCGCACCTGGGCGCCTCGACCGCCGAGGCCGAGGACAACTGCGCCATCATGGTGGCGGAACAGGTGAAGGATTTTCTCCAGAACGGCAACATCCGTAACTCGGTGAATTACCCGGACGTGGTGATGGCGCGCGAGACGGCGTATCGTCTGGTGGCGGCCAATGCCAACATGCCCAACATGCTCGGCCTGATTTCCGAGACGCTGGGCAACGCCAAGCTGAACATTCATGACATGGTCAACCGCTCGCGCGGCGACTACGCCTACACCGTGGTCGATCTCGACAGCCCGGTGCCGGAAGACGTGCGCCAGAAGATCGCGGGCATCAACGGCGTGCTGATGGCGCGTATTATTTGACGGCTCAAAAAATAAGATTAACCGCCAAGACGCCAAGAACGCCAAGTTTTTTATCTTTAAAAACAGCTTTTCTTGGCGATCTTGGCGTCTTGGCGGTTCAAAATCATATCCATTTTATTAGAGATTCTTTAGGATATTTGAGGTGACTGTTAAGAAGAGCAAAAACGGCGGGGCCGAGGCGCAGATAAAGAAACTGCGCGAGCAGATTGACGCGCTGGACGTAAAAATCCAGGCGCTGATCAGCGAACGCGCACGGCTGGCGCTGGCAGTCGCCGAAACCAAGCAGCAGGAAGGCAGCAACAACTTTTACCGCCCCGAGCGCGAAGCCGAGGTGTTGCGCAACGTGCTGGCGCGCAACCAGGGGCCGCTTTCGGAAGAAGCCATGGCGCGGCTGTTCCGCGAGATCATGTCCGCCTGCCTGGCGCTGGAATCGCGCCTGCGCATCGCGTTTCTCGGGCCGGAGGGCACCTTTACCCAGGAAGCGGCGCTCAAGCAATTCGGCCACGCCGTGGAAACCGCGCCGCTGGCGGCCATCGACGAGGTGTTCCGCGAGGTCGAGTCGGGCAACGCCCATTTCGGCGTGGTGCCGGTGGAGAACTCCACCGAAGGCGTGATCAATCACACGCTCGACATGTTCATGGCCTCGCCGCTCAAGATCTGCGGCGAGGTGGCCTTGCGCATCCATCATCATCTGCTCGGCAAGGGCAACGATCCGCAGGGTGCGCACAGCGTGGTGTCGCACCAGCAGTCGCTGGCGCAGTGCCGCGAATGGCTCGACGCCAACCTGCCGGGCGTGAAGCGCGTGCCGGTGGCGAGCAACGCCGAGGCGGCGCGGCTGGCAGCGGCGGACGTCGGCACGCTCGCCATCGCTGGTGACACGGCGGCGCAGCTTTACGGCCTGCACATGTTCGCCAGCAACATAGAGGATCGCCCGGACAACACCACACGCTTCCTCGTGATCGGCACGCTCGAAACCGTGCCGAGCGGCAACGACAAGACCAGCCTGCTGCTGTCGAGCCGCAACCGCCCCGGCGCCCTGCAGCGCCTGCTCGCGCCGCTGGCGAAGAACAAGATCAACATGACGCGCATCGAGTCGCGTCCCTCGCGCCAGAGCATGTGGGAGTATGTCTTCTTCGTCGACATCGACGGCCACATGAAGGATCGCAAGGTCGCCAAGGCGCTCGCCGATCTGGAAAAGGAGGCGGCATTCCTGAAACGGCTCGGTTCCTATCCCAAGGCCGTGCTGTGACAGCCACGGTGGCGGATATCCTGCGCCTGGCTACTCCCGGTGTGCAGGGGCTCTCGCCCTATCAACCGGGCAAGCCGATCGAGGAACTGGAACGCGAATACGGCGTCACCGGCGCGATCAAGCTCGCCAGCAACGAAAACCCCCTCGGCCCGAGCCCGCGCGCGCTGGCCGCGGCGCGCGCGGCGCTGGCGGACATTCACCGTTATCCCGACGGCAACGGCTTCGTGCTGAAAAGCGCGCTGGCGCGCAAACACGGCATCGCGCCGGAATGCATCACCCTCGGCAACGGCTCCAACGATATTCTGGAATTTCTGGCGCGCGCCTTCGTGCTGCCGGAAAACGAAGTCATATTCTCGGAGCATGCCTTCGCGGTCTATCCCATCGTTACGCGCGCGGTCGACGCCAAAGCCGTCGTCATCCCGGCGAAAAACTGGGGTCACGATCTGGCGGCCATGCGCGCGGCGGTGAATGCGCGCACCCGCCTGGTTTTCATCGCCAACCCCAACAATCCCACCGGCACCTGGCTCAAGGCCGATGAACTTGAAGCGTTCATCGGCGCCATGCCGGCGCATGTGCTGGTGGCGGTGGACGAGGCCTATTTCGAATACGTTGAGGAACGGGAATACCCGAACACTATTGGCTGGACCGCGAAATACCCGAACCTCGTCACGGCGCGCACCTTTTCCAAGGCCTACGGGCTGGCCGGATTGCGCGTCGGCTATGGCGTTTCCAGCCCGGCGGTGGCCGATGTCCTGAACCGGGTGCGCCAGCCGTTCAACGTGAACAGCGTGGCGCTGGCGGCCGCCACGGCGGCGCTGGAGGATACGGCGCACGTCGCGCGTGCCGTGCAAACCAACCGCGACGGCATGGGCCAGTTGATCGAGGCCTTCACGGAGTTGGGGCTGGAATACATTCCCTCGGCGGGAAATTTCATCTGCGTGGATTTCAAACGGCCGGCGGCGGCGATGTACGAGGCCTTGTTGCGCCAGGGCGTGATCGTCCGGCCGATCGCCAATTACGGCATGCCAAATCATTTGCGCATTACCGTGGGACTGCCGGAAGAAAACCGGCGTTTCATTGAAGCACTGAGGAAAATCGTGCGTGATCGATAAGCTCTGCATCATCGGCATCGGCCTGATCGGCGGCTCGCTGGCGCGCGCGTTGCGCGATGCCGGCACCGTGCGCGAAATCATCGGCTACGGGCGCAGCGTCGGCAATCTGCAGCAGGCGGTGGAACTCGGCGTCATCGACCGCGCGGAAGTGTCGCTGCCGGACGCCGTGCGCGGCGCCGGCATGATCGTGCTGGCCGTGCCGGTTGGCAACATGGCTGATATTTTGAATACGCTTGCTCCGGTATTGCCGGACAACGCCGTCGTGACCGACGTTGGCAGCGTCAAAGGCAGTGTGATTGCCGCCGCGCGCGCGGCGCTGGGCGCGCGCTTCACGCATTTCGTCGCAGGCCACCCCATTGCCGGCACCGAACAATCGGGCGTGGCGGCATCGCTGCCGGATTTGTTCCAGCGCCGGCGCGTGATCCTGACTCCCGAAGCCGAAACCGACAGCGATGCGCTGGCGCGCGTGCGCGCCATGTGGGAGGCCGCGGGCGCGCAGGTGGCGATGCTCACGGCCGTGGATCATGACCGCATCCTGGCAGTGAGCAGCCATCTGCCGCACATGCTGGCCTACTGCCTGATGGACATGGTGGTGCGGCACGACGATTACCGCGCCATCCTGGAAAATTCCGGCGGCGGCTTCAGTGACACCACGCGCATCGCGGCCAGCGATCCGGTGATGTGGCGCGACATCTGTCTCGCCAACCGCGACGCCTTGCTCGACGCCCTGCGCCAGTACCATGCCGATCTCGGCGCGTTCGTCGAGGCAGTCGAGAAGGGCGATGCGAAGTGGCTGTGCGAGACCTTCACGCGCGCCAAGCACGCGCGCGATAGCGTGAACAGGAAATTATAAGATTTGGGAACCGCGGATGAACGCCGCGGTTTCAATATTAATATGACCAAGTCCATCGATTATCTGATTCAGCCCGGCGGGAAGCTCACGGGACGTATCCGCGTGCCGGGTGACAAATCCATTTCGCATCGTTCCGTCATGCTGGGTTCGCTCGCGGAGGGCGAGACGCGCGTGACCGGCCTGCTGGAGGGCGAGGACGTGTTGTCCACGCTGGGCGCGTTTCGCGCCATGGGCGTGCGCGCCGAAGGCCCGGTCCAGGGCAAGCTGGTGATCCAGGGCGCCGGCCTGCATGGCCTGAAAGCGCCGGCGAAGCCGCTCGACATGGGCAATTCCGGCACCGCCATGCGTCTCATGGCCGGTATCCTCGCGGGACAGTCATTCGATTCGGAATTGATCGGTGACGAATCGCTGAGCAAGCGGCCGATGAAGCGCGTGTCCGAGCCGCTCGGTCGCATGGGCGCCGTCATCGAAACCGCGGAAGGCGGGCGGCCACCGTTGCGGATCAGGGGCGGTCACAAACTGCGCGGCATTGAATATCCGATGCCGGTCGCCAGCGCGCAGGTGAAGTCTTCATTGCTGTTGGCAGGACTGTATGCCGAGGGCGAGACTTCGGTCACCGAACCGGCGCCGACGCGCGATCACACCGAGCGCATGCTGCGCGGTTTCGACTATGGCGTGAAAACCGGAGGCGCGCGTATCAGCCTGCGCGGCGGCGGCAGGCTCAAGGCGTGCAGCATCGATGTCCCGGCAGATATTTCTTCGGCCACGTTCTTTCTCGTCGGCGCCAGCATCGCCGCCGGTTCCGATCTGCTGCTGGAGCATGTCGGCATCAACCCGACGCGCATCGGCGTGCTCAATATCCTGAGACTCATGGGCGCGAATCTCGAATTATTGAATACGCGTGAAGTCGGTGGCGAACCGGTGGCGGATATCCGCGTGCGCGCGGCGCAGCTGCGCGGCATCCGCATTCCGGAGGACCAGGTGCCGCTCGCCATCGACGAATTCCCGGCGCTATTCATCGCCGCCGCCTGCGCCTCCGGTGAAACCGTGCTGACCGGCGCGCATGAATTGCGGGTCAAGGAATCGGATCGCATCGCGGTCATGGCACAGGGCCTTAAATGGCTCGGTATCGATGCCCGCGAAACCCCGGATGGAATCATTATTAAAGGCGGCCGCCTGCAGGGTGGCGAGATCGACAGTCACGGCGATCACCGCATTGCCATGTCATTTGCCATGGCCGGGCTGGTGGCCGCCGGCTCTATTAAGGTGCGCGACTGCAAGAACGTGGATACCTCGTTTCCGGGCTTCGTCGAGCTTGCCCGACATGCCGGGCTGACACTAGAAGCTAAATAGACAGGATTAACAGGATTTACAGGATTAAAGATAAATGCATGAAGATTCTTCAATCGCTTTTTTAAAAATCCTGTTAATCCTGTAAATCCTGTCCATTCTATTTTTCTATATGAGCGATATCACGATTCCGGTACTGACCATCGACGGCCCCAGCGGGTCGGGGAAGGGCACGGTCGGGCAGGTCCTGGCGCAGCGGCTCGGCTGGCATTTCCTCGACAGCGGCGCCCTCTACCGGGCGCTGGGGGTGGCGGCGGAACAGGCCGGGGTCAGCTTCGAGGACCGGCCGGCGCTGGTGCGCCTGGCCACGTCCATGGATATCCGTTTTGTCCCCCGGGCCGACGGGGCTCCGGCGGTCGTGCTGCTGCATGGTGCGGAGATTGGCGACCAGCTGCGGACGGAAACGAGCGGCCGGCTGGCATCCCTCGTCGCAGCCATCCCCGAGGTGCGCCAGGCCCTGTTGCAGAAACAGCACTCGTTTCGCCAGCCGCCCGGCCTGGTGGCGGACGGCCGGGACATGGGGTCCACGGTGTTCCCCGACGCGATACTTAAGGTATTTCTTACCGCCAGCCCCGAGGTGCGCGCCGCGAGGCGACATAAACAGTTGATGGAAAAGGGATTCGATGTTAATCTCCCGCGGCTTTTGGACGAGATCCGTGAGCGCGATGCGCGCGACGCCGGGCGGGCGGTTTCACCGCTCAAGCCGGCGGAAGATGCGTGCATTCTGGATACCTCTCAGCTCGACATTTCCGGGGTGGTTGAGCGTGTGCATGGCCTGCTGCGTGAGCGGCATCGGCCGGGGTAATTCTACCTTTCCAGGGAACGGACAGGGTGCTGGATCTCCCTTTTAAACCAACCCGAGTAACGAAGTCGCCGGGTCACGCCACGTGACCGGTGACGGGAACCAACCTTGACCTTTATGACTGAAAGTTTCGCGCAACTATTTGAAGAAAGCCTGAATAAAGTCCACCTGCGGTCCGGCGAGCTGATCACCGGCGAAGTCGTGCACGTGGATGAAAACATCGTCGTCGTCTACGCCGGACTCAAGTCCGAAGCCGTGATTCCCGTGGCCGAGTTCCAGGACGCCCGCGGTGAAGTGACCGTCAAGGTCGGCGACACCGTGGAAGTCGTGATCGAAATGCTCGAAGACGGCTCCGGCGAGACCCGCCTGTCGCGCGAGAAGGCCTGCCGCGCCAAGGCGTGGGAAGATCTCGAGAAGGCGTTCGAAGTCCAATCCATCGTCACCGGCGTCATGACCGGCAAGGTCAAGGGCGGTTACACCGTCGCCATGAACACCATCCGCGCCTTCCTCCCCAGCTCGCTGGTCGACGTCCGCCCGGTGCGCGATCCGAGCTACCTCGAAGGCAAGGAACTCGAATTCAAGGTCATCAAGATCGACCGCAAGCGCAACAACGTGGTGGTGTCGCGTCGCGCCGTGGTGGAGAAGGAAATCTCCGCCGAGCGCGAGGCGCTGCTCTCGGGCCTGGAAGAAGGCCAGACCGTCAAGGGCGTGGTCAAGAACCTCACCGATTACGGTGCGTTCATCGACCTCGGCGGCATCGACGGCCTGCTGCACATCACCGACCTGGCGTGGAAGCGCGTCAAGCATCCGAGCGAAGTGCTCAAGATCGGCGACGAGATCGAGGCCAAGGTGCTGCGCTACGACCGCGAACGCAACCGCGTTTCGCTCGGCCTGAAGCAGTTGGGCGACGATCCGTGGGTCGACATCCAGCGCCGTTATCCGGAAGGCACGCGCCTGTTCGGCAAGGTCACCAACATCACCGACTACGGCGCATTCGTGGAAATCGAGCCGGGCGTGGAAGGCCTGGTGCACGTTTCCGAAATGGACTGGACCAACAAGAACATCCACCCGACCAAGGTGGTGCAGCTGGGCGACGAGGTCGAGGTGATGATCCTCGACATCGACACCGAGCGCCGCCGCATTTCGCTGGGCATGAAGCAGTGCCAGCCGAATCCGTGGGAAGAGTTCGCCTCCAACCACAACAAGAACGACAAGGTCAGCGGCAAGATCAAGTCCATTACCGACTTCGGCATCTTTGTCGGCCTGGACGGCGGTATCGACGGGCTCATTCACCTGTCCGACCTGTCCTGGGCCATGCCGGGCGAAGAGGCGGTGCGCAATTACAAGAAGGGCGACGAGATCGAGGCCGTCATTCTGGCCGTGGACCCCGAGCGCGAGCGTATTTCCCTCGGCGTGAAACAGCTGGACGGCGATCCGTTCGCGAGCTATGTCGCCGTGCACGGCAAGGGCTCGGTCGTGAAGGGCACCGTCACCAGCGTGGAAGCCAAGGGCGCGGTGATCAAGCTGGCGGACGAGGTCGAGGGCTATCTGCGCGCCTCCGACATCGCGCGCGAGCGCATCGAGGATGCCCGTTCCGCGCTGAAGGACGGCGACGAGGTCGAGGCCAAGATCACCACCATCGACCGCAAGAACCGCAAGATCTCGCTTTCCGTCCGGGCCAAGGACATGGAGGAGGAGAACGAGGCGGTGCAGGAATACGCGCGCAAGGGCGGTTCGGCCACCTCATCCCTGGGCGACAAGCTCAAGGAGAAGCTCGGCGGGCATGACAGCTCGGACACCTAGCCCGGGTTTTGTGGCAATTCGCCTGAATCAGCCGGAATTCGCGTGCTGGCACGGGTTAATTGGATGATTCGGGGGATGATTCGGCGGTTTTTGGCCAGGACCCTGGCGGGGATATTCTGTCCCATCCCCGCCAAAAGTCCTTGAAATCTTTCTACTTATTTTCTATAGGTAGAGTGAGATATGACAAAATCAGAACTAATCAGTTTGCTCGCGGCCAAGCAGCCACAACTCGACTACCGGGACGTGGAGCTGGCGGTCAAGGAACTCCTGGAGCAGATGTCCGCCGCGCTGTCCTCGGGCGATCGCATCGAGGTCCGGGGTTTTGGCAGCTTTTCCCTGCATTACCGTCCGCCGCGGACCGGCCGCAATCCCAAGACCGGGGCGGCGGTGCAGGTGCCGGACAAGTTTGTTCCCCACTTCAAACCTGGCAAGGAATTGCGGGAGCGCGTCAATAACGGCACGGAGTGACGCGACTTTTCCGGCGGCGGAGCACAAAACGGCATGCGGGTCACCCATGTCGTTTTTTTATGACCCAAAATAAGCCAAACTGACCGCCGCCACGGCGGCGCCCGGCATTGTTACCCAAGGAGGCATCATGAAGCGGATCATCTACACGTTTCTGGCGATTCTCGTCCTGCTCATCGGCATTGCCTTTGCCATCCAGAACAAGCAGGTGATCGAGCTCAACTATTATTTCGGTCTGAAATGGAGCGGGCCGCTGTCGCTGGCGCTGCTGACCAGCCTTGCCATCGGCGTGA